>NZ_JALNUR010000004.1 GCF_026540895.1 Sphingomonas sp. GM_Shp_1
CACTGGTCAGAGCGGTGGCGGTGGCGAGGATCGCGAAGGTCTTCAACATGAAAGTCATACTCCCGTTCTTCTGGCGGCGGAGCGGGATCGCATCGCGCCGCATGGTGAAGGGCAGACCGGCGATGCGTGAGCGAAACGACCGGTCTGCGGGGGGTAACGCACTTAATCCAGTTTCGGCACCAAAACGCCGTTGACGATGTGGATGACCCCGTTCGCCTGGGCCAGATCGCCCGCCTCGATATAGCTTTTGTTGCCGCCCGCATCGGTCAGGGTGATGACCGACTGGGTCATGGTGACGGTCAGGGGCTCGCCCTGCACGGTCATGATCGTCGCGGTGCCGCCGCCCGCCGCGATCCGCCGCTGCAACTCGGCGACGCCGACCGTCCCGGGCAGCATATGGAAGCGAAGCAGCCGGACGAGCGAATCGCGATTGGCGGGTTGCAGCAACTGCTCCTGCACGCCGGGGGCGAGGCGTCCGAACGCCTCGTTGGACGGTGCGAACAGCGTATAGGGTCCCGGTCCCGCCAGCGTGGTCGCCAGACCCGACGCACGGACTGCGGCGACCAGCGAGGATAGCGAGGGCGTGGCGGCGGCATTGTCCAGGATCGTCCGGGTCGGCGCCATCGCCTGATCCGGCATCATCGGCGCTTCGGCGGGTGCGGGCGCCGCGGTCGAGGGGGTGGCGGGCGCGGCCTTCTGGTCTGCGCCTCGTCCGCAGGCCCCAAGCCCGATCAGGGCGACGAGCGGCAGCGCGGCCCGCAGGCGTCGTGCGGTAAGGGTCATGGGACACATCTCCTGAAGCAATGGGGTCGGGAGCAAAGACGCGTGCGATACGCTCCGGTTGCGGATGGGTGGGCGACGGGCGATCAGGCAGCCTCGCCCAGGACCTGCGCCAACAGGCGGAAATCCTTCTCGCGTGGGCTGGCCCGCCGCCAGACGAGCGCGATCTTGCGCATGGCGTTCTCCGCATCCAGCGGGCGGGCGGTGATGTTGGTATTCTCCAAAATCCCCGCACGCAGCGCCATTTCGGGCAGCATCGTCATGCCCAGCCCGTTATCGACCATCTGCACGATGGTGTGGAGCGACGTGCCCAGCATCGTCGCCTCCGCCCGCAATTCGGGCCGGTTGCAAGCGGCCAGGGCATGATCCTTCAGGCAATGCCCGTCCTCCAGCAGCAGCAGTCGGGCCTCGTCGATCGCAGAGGCGGGAAACGCGGCGGGCGGGGACCGGTCCTCGTCGGTCGGGAAGGCGACGAACAGCCGGTCGTCGAACAGCGGCTCCGCCGTCACTTCGCCGCAAGCGAAGGGCAGAGCGAGCAGCACGCAATCGGTGCGCCCGTTGTGGAGGCGCTCGCAGGCCGGGCCGCTCGGCTCCTCGCGCAGGAACAGCTTCAGATCGGGATAGTCGCGGCGCAGGCGCGGCAGGATGCGGGGCAGCATGAAGGGCGCGATGGTCGGGATGACCGACATGCGCATCTCCCCCGACAACGGCCGCCCGGCGGCGCGCGCCATGTCGCCCAGCTCGTCCGCCTCGCGCAGCACGCGTCGCGCCTTGTCGGCGATCCGCTCGCCCAGCGGCGTGAAGCGCACGACGCGCCGGGTCCGCTCGACCAGCGTCACGCCGATCAGCGTCTCCAACTCGCGCAGGCCCGCCGACAGGGTCGATTGCGTGACGAAGCACGCATCGGCCGCCCGTCCGAAATGGCCGTGGTCCTGCAAGGCCACCAGATATTGCAGCTGTTTCAACGTAGGTAGATAGGTCGCGGCCATTGATCGTCTCAGTCGATTGCGATTTGACAAATAGCTTGTTGGATCGAACGCGCCAGTCCCCATATCCGTCGCTGCAACGAATACAGGCGGCCCACCGCCGATCGTGCGAGAGGATGGCTGAAGCCGAATTTTTGGGAAGAAATGGAGGCTATTGCCATGTTGACCGTTGGAGACAAGCTCCCCGCATTCACCGTCCCCGTCCAGCAGGGCACCAACGCGCTGCCCGCCGGCGAGACGATCAGCGACACCTCCTATGAGGGCAAGTGGAAGGTCCTGTTCTACTGGCCGAAGGACTTCACCTTCGTGTGCCCGACCGAGATCGTCGGCTATGCGCAGCTGAAGGACGATTTCGCCGATCGTGACGCCGTGCTGATCGGCGCGTCGACCGACACCGCGCATGTCCACCTGGCATGGCGCAAGTCGGACCCGGATCTGGCCGCGGCCGATTTCCCCTGGATCGCGGACAATGGCCGCGTCCTGGCCGACGCGCTGGGCATCGTCGACAAGAATGAGCATGTCGCCTACCGCGCGACCTTCATCATCGACCCCGACAATGTCATCCAGCACGTCACGATCAACGGCCTGAACGTCGGTCGCAACCCGCAGGAAACCCTGCGTGTTCTCGACGCGCTGCAGACCGACGAGCTGTGCCCGTGCAACTGGAACAAGGGTGACGACGTCCTCCAGCTCGCGGCCGAGTAATCCTGTCGTCCGGGGGCGGTAGCGTCCCCGGACCCCATATTCCCGACGCCCCGGCGAGGGTTGCCGATCCGCAATGGTCGGCGGCCCGGACTGGGGCGTCGTTTATCCGGAGCATATCCCATGTCGCTCAAGGAATTTGCCGGGCAGTTGCCCGACTTCGCCAAGGACATTCGGCTGAATGTCGGATCGCTGCTCAACGAGACGGTGCTGAACGATCAGCGCAAATATGGCCTGCTGCTCGCCTGCGCGCACGGCACCGGCCACAAGCCGCTGGTCGAGGCCGCCGAGGCCGAATGCGCGCCCAAGCTTTCGCCCGAGGCCGCCAATGCGGCGCGCGCGGCGGCGGCGGTGATGGCGATGAACAACGTCTATTACCGCTTCACCCACCTGGCCGGGAACCAAGAATATCGCAACATGCCGGCCAAGCTGCGCATGAACGTGATCGGCGCGCCCGGGATCGACAAGATCGACTTCGAGTTGTTCAGCCTCGCGGTCTCGGCGATCAACGGCTGCGGGATGTGCATCGACGCGCATGAGGCGGTGCTGAAGAAGGCGGGTGCCTCGGCGGAGATCATCCAGACCGCCGTCCGTATCGCTGCAGTGATGCAGGCGGTGGCGACCGTCCACTCGGCCATCGCCTAAAACTCCTCCCCGGTACGGGGAGGGGGACCGCCGCGAAGCGGTGGTGGAGGGGGTTTCCCGCCGGATACCCCCTCCGTCAGGCCCATGGCCTGCCGAGAATTTACCCGGCAATCGCCTGATACAATCCCCAGAAGCTGGTCAGCGTCAGGATGATGCCCACCAGCGTCAGCAGAATGCGCGGCGGCACCCGCTTGGCGAGCATCGCCCCGAATGGCGCGGCGAAGATACCGCCGATCAGCAGGCCGACCGTCGCCATGGTGAACGCGCCCCAGCCGAGCTGGCTGATGAAGGTCGCCGAGATGGTCGCGGTCAGGAAGAACTCCGCCGTGTTGACCGTCCCGATGGTGGTTCGCGGCGCGGCCCCCTGCGCCAGCAGGTTGGAGGTCACGACCGGACCCCAGCCTCCGCCACCCGCCGCGTCGAGGAAACCGCCCAGAAAGCCCAGCGGCTCGACGACTTTCGGCTCCCGCGTATGCGCCTTGTGCCGCCAGGCGCGGATCAGCAGGTAGAGGCCGATGGCGGTCAGATAGGCGAGGACGAACGGCTTCACCACTGCCGCGTCGATATTCGACAGGACATAGGCGCCCAGCGCCCCGCCGATCACGCCTGGGATCATCAGGCGCAAGAACAGCCGCCAGTTGACGTTGCGATGGACCGCATGGCTGATCCCCGAGACCGCCGTGGTGAAGGTCTCGACGCTATGCACGCCTGCGGACGCGGCGGCGGGCGGCACGCCCAGGCTGATGAGCAGGGTGTTCGAGATCACGCCGAACGCCATGCCCAGAGCGCCATCGACCACCTGCGCGGCAAAGCCGACCGCCACGAAGGGCAGGATATGGATCAGCTCGGTACTGGTCGGGTCCATCATGTCTCCTTGGGTCGTCCGGCCAGGGCCATGCCGTGTCGGCACCAACGCTGCAACAAAGATAGAGTTTGTCGCGCGGGCCCGCTTTGTCCCGCTATCTGGATTTCGAGGACCTCCGTGCTTAAATGCACCTATCGCATCTGGGGACATGCTCATGCCGAGCCGTTTGGCCGCTTATCTCGATTCGATCCGGGCCCGCGACCCCGCGCCGCATTCGCGGGCGGAGATATTGCTGTATCCGGGCGTCTGGGCCCTGGCCGGTCACCGGATCGCGCATCGCCTCTATCGTGCGCGTGCCTTTTTCCTGGCGCGGCTGGTCAATCACTTCACCCGCTTCCTGACCGCGATCGACATCCATCCGGGTGCCGAGATCGGGCGTAATTTCTTCATCGACCATGGCTTTGTCGTGATCGGCGAGACGGCGGTGATCGGTGACGACGTCACCATCTATCAATGCGTGACGCTGGGCGGGACCAGCCCGGACAATGGCGTGGCGGGCAAGCGTCACCCGACGCTGATGGACGGGGCGATCATCGGTTCGGGCGCGCAGGTGCTGGGCCCGATCACCGTCGGCCCACGCGCTCGGGTCGGGGCCAATGCGGTGGTGACCCGCGACGTGCCCGAGGGCGCGGTGATGGTCGGCATCCCGGCGCGCCCGACAGTGGTGGAGGGCGGTGCCGCGCCCGAACGGCGTTTCGTCCCCTATGGCACGCCCTGTTCGGATGTGTTCGATCCGCAGACGCAGAAGATCGAGTTGCTGCGATGCGAGCTCGACACGATGCGGCGGCGGCTGGACGCGGTGTTGGCCGAGCAGGAAGAGAAGCGCGACCGCGCCTGATGGGGGTCCTGCCGTTTCCCAAGTCTCCGGGGCAGGTCGGGTTCGAGCGGACCGAACTCAACCGCATCCTGGACCTGTATGGCCGGATGGTGGCGGCGGGGCATTGGCGCGATTATGCGATGGATCTGGGGCGGGACGCGGCGATTTTCTCCGCTTTTCGCCGAACCGCCGAGCGGCCCGAATACCGGATCGAGAAGCGCCCCGCCTTGCGCAACCGCCAAGGCATGTGGGCGCTGATCGGCGAGGGGGGTGCGGTCCTCAAGCGCGGGCATGAATTGGGCCCGGTGCTGGCGCCAGTCGAACGCCGCCTGATGAAGCTGGTGGAGGAATAAGAAAAGCGCCGGTCCCCTGGGGAACCGGCGCTTTTTCTACAGCCGGGTGAAGGGCCGCTTACTTGCCGCCACGCTGGCGGCACTGGTCATACTGACCCTTTTTGCAGATCGGGTAGCTCTTGAGGGGAGCCGGGGCCGGATAGGCCTGCGACGGGCTCGGAGCCTGTTGGAACACGACTGGCGCGCCCGGGGGCGGGGCCGATGCCATCGGCGGCTGGGCGGGCTGATAGCCGCCGGCGGTCATCGTCGCGGCGGACGCGGCGGCATTGGCCTGGGTATCGCCGGTCATGGTGTCGGTCGAGGCACCCGCCTGCATCCCGGCCTGGGCCGTGGTGTCCGTGGTCCCGGTCTGGGCCCCCGCTTGGGCGGTGGTGTCGGTCTGGGTCGTGGTCTGAGCCACGGCGGGCATGGCCATCAGCGCGGTGGCGGCCAGAAAAACGAGCTTCATGCGAATCTCCTGTTCAGAAGCGCAAGTGCGTTAGCGCGTGGGCAGAACGTCCCATGCCGCACTTGGCTCCCTCGTTTCGCTTGCGACCCGATCCTGACGCTTTTTTCAGCCTCCCGCGTCGAGCGAATAGCCCGCCGAGCGCACGGTGCGGATGATGTCGGGCCGGTCGCCGATATTGATCGCCTTGCGCAACCGGCGGATATGCACGTCGACCGTCCGGCTCTCGATATCGGAGTCGTGGCCCCAGACCGCGTCGAGCAGCCGCTCGCGCGAGAAGACCCAGCCTGGATGTTCGAGGAAATGCTTGAGGAGACGGAACTCCGTCGGCCCGAGCGAGACGACTTCGCCCGCCCGGCGGACCTTGTGGCCGACCGTGTCCATCTCGATATCGGCATAGGTCAGCGCCTCGCCCGCCAGCGCAGGGCGGACACGGCGCAGCACCGCGCCGACGCGCGCGACCAGTTCGCGCGGCGAGAAGGGCTTGGTGACATAGTCGTCCGCGCCCGTCTCCAACCCGCGTACCCGGTCCTCTTCCTCGCCGCGCGCGGTCAGCATGATGATCGGGACGTTCGCCGTCTCGGGCGAGCGGCGCAGGCGGCGGCAGACCTCGATCCCCGAAATCCCCTCGACCATCCAATCGAGCAGGACGATGTCCGGCGTGCTCTCGCGCGCCAGCAGCAGCGCCTCCTCGCCGTCGGGCGTATGATTGACCTCGAAATCCTCGCGCTTGAAATGGAAGACGAGCAGTTCCGCGAGCGCGGCGTCGTCCTCGACCAGCAACATCTTTACGCGTGCCATGGTGCCTGTTCCCTCAAGAAGGCCAAGTGCCGCCGCGGTCCCGCTCACCCATCTGGGTGCCGGTGGCGGCGAAATAGACCATCTCCGCGACGTTGGTCGCATGGTCCCCAATCCGTTCGAGATTCTTGGCGATGAACAGCAGGTGCGCGACCTGTCCGATCGTCTTGGGATTCTCGACCATATGGGTGACGAGCGTGCGGAAGATGGAATCGTAGAAATCGTCCAGCGCATTGTCGCTGTCGCGGACCCGCACCGCCGCCTCGGCATCACGCGCGGCGAAGGCGTCGAGCACGTCATGCACCATCGCCGATGCGATCCGCGCCATGGCAGGCAGGATCGAGATCGGTTCGATCCGGTCCTCGCTCTCGATCATCGGCACGCGCTTGGCGATGTTCTTGGCATAGTCGCCGATCCGCTCGACGACGCTGGCGATCTTCAGCGCGGCGACGACCTCGCGCAGATCGTTGGCCATGGGCGCGCGCAGGGCGATGGTGCGTACGGCCAGCCGCTCGACCTCGGCCTCGATCAGGTCGATCGCCTTGTCGTCGTCGCGAACCTTGCGCGCGAGTTCCAAGTCGGAGCGTTGCAGCGCCTTGATCGCGTTGGCGATCGCCTCCTCGGCCAATCCGCCCATCTGGCTGATCAGCGCGCGCAACCGGCCGATATCGTTGTCGAAGGCTTTTACGGTGTGGTCCATGATCCTCGTCCTCAGCCGTACCGGCCGGTAATATAGTCCTTCGTCCGCTCTTCCCTGGGGTTGGTGAAGATGTCAGACGTCTTTCCGTACTCGACCAAAGTGCCGAGGTGGAAAAAGGCGGTACGCTGGGAGACGCGGGCTGCCTGTTGCATGTTGTGGGTGACGATCGCGATGGCGTAGCGGCCGCGAAGGTCGTGGATCAGCTCCTCGATCCGCGCGGTGGCGATCGGGTCGAGCGCGCTGCACGGCTCGTCCATCAGGATGACTTCGGGGTCGACGGCGATGGCGCGCGCGATGCACAGCCGCTGCTGCTGGCCGCCCGACAGCGCGGTGCCGCTTTCCGATAGCCGATCCTTGACCTCGTTCCACAGCCCGGCGCGGTTGAGCGAACGCTCGACGATCGCGTCTAGCTCAGTCCGCGACGACGCCAGGCCATGAATGCGCGGGCCATAGGCGACGTTTTCGTAGATCGACTTGGGGAAGGGGTTCGGCTTCTGGAACACCATGCCGACGCGGGCGCGAAGCTGCACCACGTCCATCTCGGGCGCATAGATGTCCTCCCCGTCCAGCCGGATGTCCCCCGACACCTTGGCCGACGGGATGGTGTCGTTCATCCGGTTGAGTGTGCGCAGGAAGGTCGACTTGCCGCAGCCTGAGGGGCCGATGAACGCGATCACATGATCCATGTCGACATCGATCGAGATGTCGTGGATCGCCTGCTTGGCGCCATAGGACACGCTGACGTTGCGCGCGCTTATCTTGGGGGTGCTCACCAGCGTGTCTCGAACCGATTGCGGAGGTAGATGGCCAGCCCGTTCATCGCGAGCAGGAAGACGAGAAGGACGATGATCGCGGCCGAGGTCTTTTCGATGAAGCCCCGGTCCACTTGGTCCGACCAAAGGAAGATTTGCACCGGCAGCACGGTCGCCGGATCGGTCAGCCCGCGCGGCGGTGCTGCGATGAAGGCGCGCATGCCGATCATGAGGAGCGGCGCGGTTTCGCCCAGCGCGCGGGCCATGCCGATGATCGTGCCGGTCAATATGCCGGGCAGGGCCAGCGGCAGCACATGGTGAAAGATCACCTGCACCCGCGACGCGCCGACCGCCAGCGCGGCGTCGCGGATCGAGGGCGGCACCGCCTTGATCGCGTTGCGCCCGGCGATGACGATCACCGGCATGGTCATCAGCGCCAGGGTCAGGCCGCCGACCAAGGGGGCCGACCGGGGAAGCCCGAAGCTCCCCAGGAACACCGCCAGCCCCAGCAGGCCGAAGATGATCGAGGGCACCGCCGCCAGATTGTTGATCGACACCTCGATCATGTCGGTCCAGCGGTTCTTCGGCGCATACTCCTCGAGGTATAGCGCGGCCAGAACACCGATGGGGAAGGCCAGCGCCAGCGTGACCAGCATGGTCAGCAGCGACCCCTTGGCCGCGCCCCATATACCGACCCGCGTCGGGTCGGTCGCATCGGCGTCGCGCAGGAAGCCGATATTCCATCCGGTCGACACCAGCCCGCGCGCGCGCAACCGGGCGACGACCCGCTCGGCCTCCGGCGTACCCTCACCCTTGGCGGCGACGTCATAGACGCTGGCGACGGGCAGGCTGAAATCACTGGTTCGACGGAGGAGCGAAGGGTCGGCCTTCACCGCATCGCGGACCACGATCCACGCGCCGGGCGACAGCAGGTCGACCCCGTCCGGCCCGAAGGCGTTGGTCGCCGCGCGGTCGACCGCGTCCTCCAGCCCCGCACCCGCCAGTGCCAGATCGGCCCCGCGCCCCTTCAGCCGGACGGGCTCGATGGGAAGCTCCGCCGCCGCCAGATCGATCGGCAAGGTGACGCGCGTCTCGGTGAAGCCGCGAAAGCCCTGGGCGATCATCGTAATGAGGAGGAACGCCAGGAACGCCGCCGACAGCGCGACCGCCGCCGCGCCCATCCGGCGGAACCGGCGCTCGGCGGCATAGCGGCGACGCAAGCGCCGCGCCATCGCCGGGCTGCCCCAGCGGTCTGTGGACGAGGGCGGCCTATTCATAGCTTTCCCGATACCGCTTCACCACGCTCAGTGCGACGATGTTGAGGAGCAGGGTGATGACGAACAGCGTCAGGCCCAGTGCGAAGGCGGCAAGCGTCTTGGGGCTGTCGAACTCCGCCTCGCCGGTCAGCAGGTCGACGATCTGGCGCGTGACGGTGGTCGTGCTGGCGAAGGGGTTCGCGGTCAGCGTGGCGACGCCGCTCGCCGCCATGACGACGATCATCGTCTCGCCGATCGCGCGGCTGACCGCGAGCAGGACACCGCCGACGACGCCGGGCAGGGCGGCGGGCAGCATGACGCGGGTGATCGTCTCGGACGGGGTCGCGCCCATCGCCAGGCTGCCGTCGCGCATCGAACTGGGGACTGCGGCCAGGCTGTCATCGGCCATGGACGAGACGAAGGGGATGATCATCACCCCCATGACCAGCCCGGCGGCCAGCGCGCTTTCGGACGAGGCCCAGTCGATGCCGATCGCGACCGCGAATTGCCGCACGGCGGGGGCGACGGTCAACGCGGCGAAATAGCCATAGACGACGGTCGGGATGCCCGCGAGCACCTCCAGCACAGGCTTCATGATTCGGCGCACGCGCGGCGCGGCATATTGGGTCAGATAGATGGCGCTCATCAGGCCGAAGGGGATGGCGACCGCCATGGCGATCACCGCGCCGATGAAGAAGGTCCCCCAGAACAACGGCACCGCCCCCAGCGACGCGCCGGGATCGCGCGGGTCGATGACCTGCGGGCTCCAATGGGTGCCGAACAGGAAGTCGGTGATCGGCACGACCGAGAAGAAGCGTCCGGCCTCGTACAATAGGGAAGCCACGATTCCGGCGGTGGTCAGGATCGCGATGAGTGAAGCGGCGAGGAGGAGGCCCAGCACCACCCGCTCGATCCGGGTGCGCGCCGAGAAACCGGGCTTCACCTGCAGATAGGCATAGGCCCCCCCGGCCAGCGCCAGCAGCAGGACGATCGCGGTGGCGATCCAGTCGATCCGCGTCTGCGCCCGGTCATAGGCGGGGGCGAGCGTCCTCGACAGCGCGTGGAAGGCGCCATGCGCACGCCCCGCCGCCAGCGCGCGCGCCTCGGACAGGATCGCCGCCCGCTCGAAACCCGGCGCGGGCAGTTGCGCGGCGGCGGGGACGTGCAGCACCATGTCGGTGACGAGCGCGGGCGAGGTCGCCGACCAGATGGCGAGGAAGATCATCGGCGGCACCGTGGTCCACAGTGCGACATACCAGCCGTGATGATGGGGCAGCGAACTGACCCGCGCGCTGGACCGCCGCCGAAAGCCGAGCGCGCGCATCCGCGTCGAGGCCCAGGCGATGATGCCCAGCCCCAGGATCAGGATGAGGAGGATCACGCCGCTCATGACGGCAGATGTGCCGGATCGAGCGGAATTTCCCTGGTGATGATCGTGCGGGCCTGCGCCTGGACCGCAGCGGGCGACGCGATCAGGCCGCGCCGCGTCAGGGGGCCGTTCGCGCCCCAATTCGCGGCATAGAGCGTCAGGAAGCGCCGCAAGCCCGGAATGGCGTCGAGATGCGCCTTCTTCACATAGATATAGAGCGGGCGAGACCCCGGATAACGATCGGCGGCGATCGCGTCATAGGTCGGTGCGACCCCGTCGATGGTGACGCCGTTCACCGTCTGGCGGTTCTCCTCCAGATAGGAATAGCCGAACACGCCCAGCGCATCCGGATTGGCCTGGAGCTTCTGGACGATCAGATTGTCGTTCTCGCCCGCGTCGATATAGGCGCCGTCATCGCGGACGCGCGTGCAGAGCAGATGGTGCGCCAGCGGATCGCGCTCGGCCAGCGCCCGCGCCTGCGGCTCGACCGCGTCGCATCCGCGCATCAGGATCAGTTCGGCCAGGGCGTCGCGGGTGCCGCTGGTCGCCGGTGGGCCATAGACCTGGATCGGAATGGCGGGCAGCGCCGGGTTCACGTCGCGCCAGGTCCGTGCGCGATTGGGCTTGCCGCCCGGATGCGCGCCGATCGCGCGATAAATGTCGGCGGTGGTCAGCGCCATGCGCGGCCCGCGCTTCGACTCGGCGAAGGCGATGCCGTCGATCCCGATGGGGATTTCCAGCACCTCCCCCGCGCCATGCGCCGCGCAGTCGCGATATTCGCCCGCCTTCATCCGGCGCGAGGCGTTCTCGATGTCCGGATGTCCCGCCCCGATCCCGGCGCAGAACAATTTCATGCCAGCACCCGTGCCGGTCGACTCGATGACCGGCGCCTTGGCCTCGGGATCGGCGGCGACGAAGCGCTCGGCGATGATGGTGGTGAAGGGATAGACGGTCGAGGACCCGACCGCCGTGATCTGCTCGCGCACGCCCGCGCCGCCGCCATTGGCCTGATCGTGACAGGCCGCCAGCGCGAACATCGCGGCGAGAAGGCAGGGCAGGCGCATCGAAATCCTCAGGCCACCGGAACGGGTGCGAACTGGCCGCTGCCACGTTCACCATACCCCCGTGTGACATTTCTATTGCGCTTTTGTGACAGCGTCCTCGGAAACCCCTTTCGCGGCGGTCTTCGCGATGGGGAGGCGCACGGAAATGGTCGTGCCCACGCCGACCTCGCTGGCGATTTCCAGCCGACCGCGATGGCGCTCGACGATATGCTTGACGATCGCCAGGCCCAGGCCGGTGCCGCCGATACTGCGGCTGCGTCCCGAATCGACGCGGTAGAAGCGCTCGGTCAGGCGGGGCAGGTGATTGGCGGCGATCCCTTCGCCCTGATCGGCGACGGTCAGCCGCAGCTTGATATCGTCCTGTTCCAGCGTCACGCGGACCGGCGTGTCGGCGCGACCATATTTCATCGCATTGCCGATCAGGTTGTGGAGCATCTGCGACAATTGCGCCCGGTCGCCCACGACCGGCGGCAGATCCTCTCCGAGGTCGCACACGATATCCGCCGCGCGGGGCGAGCCGGAGTCCAGAAATTCCTCGTGAACATCCTCGACCAGATCGACCAGATCGACCGGCTGGGCGGGCTGGCGGTATTTGTCCGCCTCGATCCGGCTGAGCGAGATCAGGTCCTCGACCAGCCGCTGCATCCGCCGGGCCTCGTCGAACATCACCTTCAGGAAACGGGCGCGAATTTCGGGGTCGTCGCCCGCTTCGTCGCCCAGCGTCTCGATGAAACCGAGAATGGAGGCCAGCGGCGTGCGCAGCTCGTGGCTGGCATTGGCGACGAAATCGACGCGCATCCGCTCGGCGGCGTCATGCGCGGTCTGGTCGATCAGATGGACGATACGCTGACCCCCGGTCGTATCCGCGACCCGCATTTCCCAGCGTTGTTCCAGCGAGCCCAGTCCGACCAGCGAGATCGGCTGACCCGGCTCGGTCACGCCGCCCTGGGCCAGCAGGCGATCGGCGGCGGCGGGGTGGCGGATTGCGATGCGGGCATCCTCCCCGACGATATGCGCGCCCAGCAAGGCGCGGGCGGACCGGTTGGCGAGGACGACCTGTCCCTTCTCGATCAGCAGCACCGGCTCGACGATCGCGTCCAGCGCTTCCTCCAGCAGAGGCGACAGCGGTCCCCGCCCGTCCTCGGGCGAGGCTTGCTCCTCATCCTTGTGCGGCACGCCTTCGCTCGCCACGAGAGCAGCCGCGATGCCGCCGACCAGGGTGATGATCGCCGGGGCGGGGCCGCTGGTCATGAACACCACGATCGCGGCGACGACGATGACGACGATGGCCCATAAGGTGCGAATGCCGAATCCCATGGCATGCCGATGTAGCGGGCGGCGTGCGGCCTGTCTTCCTCCCAGCTTGGGTCAGCCTCCGTTCGCGTGGGTGCTTGTCGGGCGGGCGCGAATATGGAACACCGCGCCGTCATGGATGACATGACCCCATCCCCCGAAAATCCGGCCCCCGACAATGGGGTGGAGCCCGTCGCCGGCACGTCGCCCGTCACCAGCCGGCGGATGCTGATGCTCGGTGCCGTCGGGGCGAGCGCGGTGGTCGCGATCCGCCCGGCGCTGGCGCAGACGGCGGGATCGGTGCTGAACTGCCAGATCCCCGTGCCCGATCCGGGGCGCGCGGGCAGCTATATCGCGCTCGACGGAACGACGGTCCCGGCGCGTACCCTGGGCGCCTTCGCGCCGCCGAGCCGCCCCTATACGGGCGAGGAGGTTCGTCAGGCGCTGCAAGGCGGGATGCTGCCCAACTCGAATTTCCTCAGCAACCGGGCCTATCTCAACTATATTCGGCGATTGCAGCGCGGGCAGGGCGGCTTCACCTGCTATGCCTCGTTGCAGATGCCGGGCAATTGAGGCCATGAGCGGCCCGCGCTACCGCGCGGCGGCGGCGGAATTGCTGATCGTCGAGCCGCTCGATCTGTTCACCGCCGTCTTCCATCGGCCCTCGGGCATGACGCATCTGCTGACCGAACCCGCGCCACAGATATTGGAGGTGCTCGCCGGGGAGACTCTGACCGCCGAGGCGCTGCTGGCCCGGCTGTCGCAGGATTACGAACTGGGCGACGCGGCGGGTGAGGGGGCCGCGATGTTGCAAGCCCGGCTGGAGGAATTGGAAGCGGCGGGGCTGATCGACGCGCGGTGAGGCATCATGTCACCTTGCGGGTCGGGCCGGTCGGCTTTCGGATCGGGTCGGACTGGCGCGATCCCATCGACGCGGTGACGGCGCTCTATCGCGATTATCCGCGCGCCGACTTCGCCGATTACACGGTTCGTCTGGAGGCGGCGTCGCCCATGCGTCGCTGGTTTCGGCCATCCATCCATATCGCGGGCGATTACCGCCTACCCGAAGCGGCACCTCTTCCGCTGGCGCAAGGGCTGTTGGCGGCGGAACTGGGGATGAACCTTCAGATGGCGCTGGGTCATCGCCGTCATCTGCTGCTGCACGCGGCGGTGGTCGCGCGGGACGACCGGGCGATGCTGATGAGCGGCATTTCGGGTGCGGGCAAGTCGACGCTGTCGCTGCTGCTGGCCCGGCGCGGCTGGCGCTTCCTGGGCGACGAATTTGCGCTGATCGACCCGCTGACGGGGCTGGCCTGTCCCTTTCCGCGCCCCATCAGCCTGAAGAATGAAAGCCTGTCGGTCATCCCGCCGGACAGCCACACCGGCCCTTTGCTCACCGGCACGCCCAAGGGCGATATCCGCCATGTCGCCCCCGACGCGCCGGCGATCGCCGCGATGGATCGTCCGGCGCGACCGGCGCTGCTGGTCTTTCCTCGCTTCGGCTTTCCCTCCGCCAGCCGGGTGCTGCCCCCAGCCGAAGCCTTTGTCCGCCTGACCCAGGCGTCGACGAACTATGTCGCGATGGGCGAGGCGGGGTTTCGCGCGCTCACCCGTTTGCGCAGCCAGGTGCCCGCCGTCGCGCTCGACTATCCGGACGGTGCGGCGGGTGTAGCGGCGGTGGAGGCGTTGTGGGACGCGCTGTGACGCCGGTCGAGCGGCTGGTGGGGCTGCTTCGCGAGCCGACCGGGGCGGTGGCTCTGTCACTGACCGAATGGACCGATGTGCTGACCGTGGCGCGCGCGGAGCTGCTGTTGGGAACGCTCGCCCACCGTGTCGACGGATTGGCACTGCCAGCACCGGTGGCACGGGTTCTGGCCGATGCGCGTGCCGAGGCGGAGGAGACACGCCGCGCGGCGCTATGGGAAGCGAACCGGGTGGCGCGGGCGCTGACGCCGCTGGGGATTCCCACCATTCTATTGAAGGGCACCGCGTTCGTCGCGGCGGGACTGGCGGCGGGACGGGGGCGGTCGATCGGCGACTGCGATATCCTGGTCCCGCGCGCGACCTTGCCCGAGGCAGAGGCGCTGTTGGCGCAGGCCGGCTGGGAATGGGTGAAGGCCGATCCCTATGACGATCATTATTATCGGGAGTGGATGCACGAACTCCCGCCGCTGATCCACCGCGAGCGGGACCGGATGCTCGATGTTCACCATACCATCCTGCCGCCGACCGCACCGCCCAAGCCGGATGCGGCGGCGCTGATCGCCCGGGCCGAAAAGCTGGACGGTGGGCTGGCCGTGCTGTCGCATGCCGACATGATCGTCCACGCCGCCGCGCATCTGTTCGCGGATGGCGATCTGACCGGCGGGCTTCGCAACCTATGGGATATCCACGCCCTGATCGAGGAGCGCGGATGCGACAGCGTCGAAAGCCAGGCGGCGCGCCATGATCTTGCGGACGCCGTTGCCCGCGCCCTGCGCCTGGCCCATGCCATCTATGCCACGCCGGTACCGCCCGCCTATCGGCGATCGACCGTGATCGACCATCTCTATCGCCGTCGGATGCTGGCGCGGGACGGTTGGGGGCGGGGGCGGCACCCGGTGACACGGGGCGCCTTCTATCTTCGCTCCCATGCCATCCGAATGCCGCTGCCGCTGCTCGCCCGACATTTGTGGATCAAATGGCGGAAGGGGAAAGCCGCGCCAGCGTCGGAATGAGATCGCCATAGCCGTCGATGATCGCATCGCCCCCCAGCGTCTCGACGGGCTGGCTCAGAAAGCCGAAGGAACAGGCGATCACTGGCAGCCCGGCGGCCTTGGCGGCCTGCACGTCGAAGATCGAATCGCCGACAAAGGCCGCCGTCCCGCCCCCGCATCGCTCGACCAGCGCCTGGATCGGCACCGGCGAGGGTTTGGCGACCCCCAGCGTGTCGCCGCCGATGATCGCCGCGAACCGATCGGTCAGCCCCAGTGCATCGAGGATAGCGCGGGCGAAATGCTCCAGCTTGTTGGTCATGATCCCCATGGTCACGCCGCGCGCCGCCAGTTGGTCGAGCGCGGCCAGCGCACCGGGAAAGGGCGCGGTGTGGATGGCGAGATGGCCTTCATAATAGTCGAGCAACCGGCGATGCAGCAGGTCCAGCGTCTCCGGATCATAGCCCCCCGTGGCGTCGAGCCCATGGCGAAGCATCGCCCGTGCGCCGCCGCCGATCATCGGCTTCACCGCCTCGACGCTCAGCAGCGGCCGTCCGATCGACGCCAGCGCATGGTTGACCGCCGCCGCCAGATCGCCGCTGGTATCCAGCAGCGTGCCGTCCAGGTCGAAGCCGACGATGGAAAAGGGAAAACCGTCCGGTGAATTCGCGTCCATGATCCTATCCGTCGCCGTTCTGTGACTGGCCTTGGCCGGAAAAGCATGGCAGGCGCAACCATCATGACAAGACCGGTCGCTGCCATCATTCTCGCCGCGGGCAAGGGCACCCGCATGAAGTCGGACCTGCACAAGGTCCTCCACCCGATCGCCGGGCGGCCGATGCTGCTCCACCTGATCGACAGCGTGGACCAGTTGTCGCCCGAGCGGGTCGTCGTCGTGACCGGCGCGGGGCGCGAACAGGTGGAGGCGGCGGTCGCGCCACTGGGGATCGCGACCGCGCTCCAGGCCGAGCAGCTTGGTACCGCGCATGCCGTCGCGCAGGCGCGCGAGGCGCTGGCGGGCTTCGATGGCGATGTGCTGATCCTCTATGGCGATGTGCCGCTGGTCGAGGTCGCGACGATGCGGCGGATGATCGATCGGCTGCGGGAAGAGGATCGGCCGGCGGCGGTCGTGCTCGCCTTCCGTCCCGCCGATCCCGCCGCTTATGGCCGGGTGGTGGCCGACGATAGCGGACGGCTCGACCGGATCGTGGAGTATAAGGACGCGAACGCCGAAGAGCGTGCGATAACCCTCTGTAATTCCGGGCTGATGGCGGTCCATTCCGCGGATCTGTTCGGCCTGCTCGACCGGGTGGGCAACGACAATGCGGCGGGCGAATATTATCTGCCCGACGTCATCGCGCTGGCGGCGGCGGACGGGCGTCACTCGGCGGTCATCGAAACCGATGCGGGCGAGGTGGCGGGCGTCAACAGCCGTGGCGAACTCGCGCAGGTCGAGGGCGAGTGGCAGCGCCGCGCCCGCGCCCGTGCCATGGCGGAGGGGGCGACGCTGATCGCGCCGGAGACGGTGTGGTTCTCGCACGACACCCGCATCGGCCGCGACGTGGTGGTCGAGCCCCATGTCGTGTTCGGCCCCGGCGTCCAGGTCGCCGATGGGGTGACGATCCATGCCTTCAGCCATTTGGAGGGCGCGACCGTCGCGACGGGCGCGGATATCGGTCCCTATGCCCGCCTGCGCCCCGGCGCGGATGTGCGAGAGGGGGCGCGGGTCGGCAATTTCGTCGAGATGAAGAAGGCGGTGCTCGGGCCCGGCGCCAAGGCGAACCACCTGACCTATCTGGGCGACGCCGAGGTCGGCGCGGGTGCCAATATCGGCGCGGGCACGATCACCTGCAATTATGACGGCTTCCTGAAATATCGCACGGAAATCGGGGAGGGGGCGTTCATCGGCTCCAACTCCGCGCTCGTCGCGCCGGTCAAGGTCGGTGCGGGCGCGATCGTCGGCGCGGGCTCGGTCGTCACCAGCGATGTCGAGGCGGACGCCCTGGCCCTTGTCCGGGCCGAGCGTCGGAGCAAGCCCGGCTGGGCGAAGCGGTTTCGAGAGATGATGATGGCCAAGAAGGCCGCGAAAAAGGCTGGGGAGTAAGCGTATGTGCGGTATCGTGGGAATCCTCGGCGGTGAGGATGTGGCCGAGCGGCTGCTCGACGGTCTGCGTCGCCTGGAATATCGCGGCTATGACAGCGCGGGCATCGCGACGATCGATCGTGGCGGGATCGATCGTCGGCGCGCCTCGGGCAAGCTGATCAACCTGGCCAAGGAACTGGCGGCGCATCCGCTGCCCGGCTCGATCGGCATCGCGCATACCCGCTGGGCGACGCATGGTGGCCCGACCACCAACAACGCTCACCCGCATGCCACCGATCATGTCGCGGTCGTCCACAACGGCATCATCGAGAACTTCAAGGCGCTGCGCGACGAACTCATCGGGCGGGGCCGGGTGTTCACCAGCGAGACCGATACCGAAGTCGTCGCGCATCTGGTCAGCGAGAGGGTCGAACAGGGGCTGGACCCCGTCGCCGCAGTCCGGGAAGTGCTCCCCCGCCTGCACGGCGCCTTCGCGCTCGCCATCCTGTTCCGCGACCAGCCCGACCTGCTGATCGGCGCGCGGCTCGGCTCACCGCTGGTCGTCGGGTATGGCGATGACGAGACCTATCTGGGGTCGGACGCGCTGGCGCTGGCCCCGCTGACCCAGCGTATCGCCTATCTGGACGAAGGCGACTGGGTCGTCTGCACCCGCGAGGGCGCGCAGGTCTATGATCGTGACAACAACCCTGTCGATCGGCCCGTCACCCTGTCGGGCGTCACCGGCGCGCTGATCGACAAGGGCAATCACCGCCACTTCATGCAGAAGGAAATCTACGAGCAGCCGATCGTCGTCGCCCAGACGCTGCGCTCGTATCTCCATCGGCTGGAGGGCAGGATCGCCTTGCCCATTCCCGACTTCGACCTGTCGGGGATCAAGCGCGTCACCATCGTCGCCTGCGGCACCAGCTTCTATGCGGGCATGGTCGCCAAATATTGGTTCGAGCAGTTTGCGCGGGTGCCCGTCGACCTCGATGTCGCGTCCGAGTTCCGCTACCGCGCGCCGGTGATGGAGCCGGGCGGGCTGATGATCGTCATCAGCCAGTCGGGGGAAACCGCCGACACGCTGGCCGCGCTGCGCCACGCCAAGTCCGAGGGGCAGACGATCGCGGCTGTGGTCAATGTGCCCACCAGCTCGATGGCGCGAGAGGCCGACCTGCTGCTCCCCACCCATGCCGGGCCGGAGATCGGCGTCGCCTCGACCAAGGCCTTCACCTGCCAGTTGAGCGTGCTGGCCGCGCTCGCCGCCAATCTCGCCAAGGCCAAGGGGCGGCTGTCGGCCGATGAGGAGAAGCAGATCGTCCGCCATCTGGCGGAGGCCCCCGCCGCGATCAATGGCGCGCTCGCCTATGACGAGGCGATCGAGGGCATGGCGGGTGCCATCGCGGGCGCGCGCGACGTCCTGTATCTGGGGCGCGGAACCGATTACCCGCTGGCCCTGGAAGGCGCGCTGAAGCTGAAGGAGATCAGCTATATCCATGCCGAGGGCTATGCCGCCGGCGAGATGAAGCATGGCCCCATCGCCCTGATCGACGAATCCGTGCCGGTCATCGTCATCGCCCCTTCCGGCCCCCTGTTCGAAAAGACCGTGTCGAACATGCAGGAGGTTCAGGCGCGCGGTGGCCGGGTTGTGCTCATTTCGGACTATGACGGGATCGAGGCGGCGGGCGAGGGCTGTATCGCGACGATCACCATGCCGAAGGTACATCCCCTGATCGCCCCGATCGTCTATGCGGTGCCGGTCCAGCTGCTCGCCTATCATGTCGCGGTGGCGAAGGGCACCGATGTCGACCAGCCGCGCAACCTGGCGAAGAGCGTGACGGTCGAATAACTGCCCGTTTACGTCAGATTAAGCATGATCGGTTACCATTAGTCCCCGTGTCGAGTGACGAGGGACTGATGGTAACCGAATGCGCATTCTGATCGTCGACGACGAACCAGCGGTTCACGACAGCTACGCCTTCTGCTTTTCGGGCGGGGGCGGCGTTCCGGCGGAAACCCGCGACGCGCTGGACGCGATGGCGACGGACCTGTTCGGCGCGCCCGATCATGACGATGCACAGGCCGACGACGAGGCCTCCGTCACGTTCGAGCCGCTTCATTGTCATCAGGGGCTGGAAGCCGTCGCGGCGGTCGAGCAGGCGGTGGCGGAGGATCGCCCCTTCGCGGTCGCCTTCATCGACATCCGCATGCCGCCGGGCATCGACGGGCGGGAGACGGCACGGCGGATCCGAGCACTCGATCCCGACATTCATCTGGTGATCGTCACCGGCTATTCCGATTTCTCCCCGGTCGAGATCAGCAAGGTGGCCGGGCCCGCCGACAAAATCTTCTACATCCCCAAGCCCTTCGAGGTCGCCGAGATATCGCAGATGGCGCTGGCCTTGTCCCGCCGCTGGCACATCGATCGCGAACTGGCGGCCGCGCGGGGACTGTTGGCCGCGCAGGTCGCGGCGCTGGAGGAAAAGAGCGCCGAGCTGGAAGCCAATGAAAGCCGCGCCATGCATATCGCGATGCACGACGCGCTGACCGATGCCCCGAACCGCGTCGCCTTTCTGCGTGCCTTGACCGAGCGCGGCCGGCAGGCGCGCAATTTCGCCACCGCGATGCTCGATCTCGACCGGTTCAAGATGGTCAACGACACGCTCGGTCACCTCGCCGGGGACGAACTGATCCGCGAGGTCTTCGCCGCGATCCAGCATGCGGTGCCGTCGGGCACGATGGTCGCCCGGCTGGGCGGCGACGAATTCGGGCTGTTCTTCGATGCGGCGGATGAGGCGGAGGCGATCGCAGCCTGCGAACGGATCGTGGCGGCCTGTGCGACCAGCTTCAACATCCTGGGCCATGCCGTGCGCTGCGGTGCGTCCTGCGGTCTGGTGATGAGCGGCGCGCGGGGGGACCGCGATCCGACCGATCTGGTGCGGCAGGCGGACATGGCGTTGAACGATGCGAAGCGCTCCGGGCGGGGCGTGGTGCGGGTGTTCGACACACATATGGACGAGAGCATCCGCATCCGCCGCGAGATCGAGGCGGGGCTGACCCAGGCGATCGCGCGCGACGAGCTCAGCCTGTCCTTTCAGCCGATCGTCGGACGCGGGGCGCTGGACGTCGTCGGGTTCGAGGCGCTGGTCCGGTGGAACACGCCGGACCACGGCACGGTCAGCCCGGCGATCTTCATCCCGATCGCCGAGGAAAGCCATTTGATCCACGATCTGGGCGACTGGGTCCTCGACCATGCGCTGGCGGAGTTGCGCCACTGGCCGGGGCAATATGTCTCGGTGAATTTCAGTCCGATCCAGTTCCGCCGCTCGCACTTCGTCGGCCATATCATGGACAGCGTCCGGCGTGCGGGCGTCGATCCGGGACGGGTGCAGATCGAGATCACCGAAACCGCAATCTTCGACGATGCCGAGCGCGCCTCCAAGACCCTCTGCGAACTGCGCAGCCTGGGCTTTCGCATCGCCCTCGACGATTTCGGGACCGGCTATTCCAGCCTGTACAATATCCGCAAATTCGCGCTCGACTGTCTGAAGATCGACCGCAGTTTCATCGACGGGATGGGGCGCGAGCGGGAGTCGGCGGCGATCGTCCATTCGATCATCCATCTGGGCCGCGCGCTGGGACTGGGCGTGGTCGCCGAAGGCGTCGAGACCGAGGCGCAGGCCCAGGCGCTGCGCGTCGCGGGGGCGAGCCATTTGCAGGGCTTTCTCTTCTCTCGTCCGGTTCCGGCGGAGGAGGCACGCGTGCTGGCGGCCCAACAATGGCTGACCTTTTCGTCGGGCACCGGGGGCGAGGCCATGGTCGAAGGCGCGCTGAGCTGATCCGGATGGATCATGTGCGGCGATGGCTGGGCGCGAGGGTCCGGCCGCGATCGCTGCGCGATACCATGGTGTCGGTCCTGACCCTGGCCGGGATCGGTGGCGCGGTGGCGCTGACGGCGATGCTCGCCTTCGTCATCTCGCCCGGATTCGCCGAGCTGGAAGAGCGGGCGACGGTTGGATATCGCAACCGGTTGCGAGCCGTCCTCGCCGAATTTCCCGAGACGATGAAAGGGATTGCGCGCGAGCATGCCCAAAGCGCGGCGTCGGATCGCGCGCGCGATTCCTGGGCCTGGTCGGTCTTTGCGGTCGATGCGGTCGCCTATCGGCCGGTATCCGCGAAAGACTGGACGGTGCGTCCCGGGACAGGAGCGGACGAGCACGGCCAAGCTGGCACGGCGGTCGGGCTGGCGGAGGCACTGAACCGGATCGACCTTGCCCGAACGGGATCGAGAGCGGGCTTCTATCTGCCGGTTGGAGGGCAGGTGATGGCCGTTGGACTGGCAGCGGTCATGGGCAGGAATGGCCGGACCATCGGCCATGTCGCGATGGCGCGGCGATTGACCGCCGCGCATCTCTCGGGCGTGCTCGGCCGGGCGACGCGGATAGACCGACCGGCAATGGCCGGGACCGATATCGTCCGACCTCACGCACGCGTCATCGAGATCGCCTCGCCGATCCGCAGCGCAGACGGGCGGCCTATCGCGACGGCGACCCTGCGGGTTTCGCGCGAGGTCGTGCTCCTTGGGCGCCGGGTGTTGCTGCTGGCGGTGGCGGGATCGATCCTGTTGCTGGTCTTCATGCTGCTGATGCTGCGACGGGCACTGGGATCGCTCGTCCTCGCCCCGCTTGGGCGGGTGGAGCGGCATATGCGGCGCGTCCAGGCATCGGGCGCGCTCCTGCCCTTCGAGGATGGCGGGCGGGGCGATGACGAGTTCGGAGCGCTCGGCCGCAGCTTCAACGCGATGCTCAGCCAGTTGAAGGATTTGCGCGAACAGAATGAAATCCAGAGCTTCGCGCTCGGGCGATCCGAAAGCGCGGTCGCGGTGCTTCACAATGTCCGCAACGCGCTGGCCCCGCTCGGCACCATATTGAGCGTAGGGCTGGCACCGGAGGATCGGGGTGACCGGATCTTGATGGCCAGGGCGCTGGCCGAACTGGCGCGGGACGATATCGCGCCGGAACGGCGGGCGAAGCTGGTGTCCTTCATCCGAACGGCGCTGGACGCCGAGTCCATGGCGCGAGACTCCGTTCGCGGGCAGTTGGAGTTGGGGCGCGACGCGATGCGCCAGACGCTGGAAATCATCGGCGCGCAACAGGCGCGGGCCCATGAGCGGCCCGGACGGGAGCGCTGCGACATCACCGACATCATCGCGCGCAACGCGACGATCGCCCGCTATGCCCAGTCGGTGTCGATCGGCTTCACCTTTCCGGCCCATTCCGCCTATGTCCTGGCCAATCGGGTGATCCTGAGCCAGGTGATCGGCAATCTGCTGTCCAACGCGGTCGAGGCGATCGTGGCGACCGGGCGGGGCCATGGCTCGATCCTGGTCGAGATACTGCCCCCCGTCGATGGGCGGATCGCGACTCGGATCATCGATGACGGCGAGGGGTTCGAGCCGGGCATGGTGACGCAGCTTTTCCTGCCCGGATTCTCGACCCGTACCGACAAGTCGGGCGGCCTCGGCCTGCATTGGTGCGCCAATTCCATGGCGGCGATGGGCGGCGCGCTGGAGCTTCGCAGCGCCGGGCGCGGCACGGGGGCGGTGGCGATCCTGACGCTCGACCTGGATGGACGCGACCGGGAAAAGACCGGGCTGGCCGCCTGATTAAAGAGGCAGTTCGGGTTGGATCGGCGGCGTCGTGTCGTCCTCCTCCCTATGATGAAGCCCCGACAGGGTCAGCCCGAGAAGCCGGACGCCGCCCGCTACCGGCAATTGCTGATCCAGCAATTCGCGACCCATGGCGGCGAAGAGCGCACGGTCCATGATCGGCTGTCCCGGCGAGCGGGCGCGGGTGATGGTGCGGAAATCGCTATGCCGGAGCTTCAGCGTGACGGTCCGCCCCGCGGCGCCGCTCCGCTCGATCCGGGTCCAGGCGGCGTCCACCACCCGGTCGAGCGCGGCGTGAAGGGCGTCGCGGTCGCTCAGATCGTTCTCGAACGTCCGCTCCGCTCCGACCGATTTGGCGATGCGATGGGCACGGACGGGGCGATGATCGATCCCGCGCGCGGCGCCGAACAGATAATCGGCATAGCTGCCGAAATGGCGTTGCAGGAATTCCAGCGGCCTGTCGCGCAGGTCCTGGCCGGTCAGTATGCCCAGGGCCTCCATCTTGCGCGCCGTGACCGGCCCGACCCCGTGGAAGCGTTTGACCGGCAGCCCCGCGACGAAGGACTCGCCATGCGATGGCGGGATGACGCAGATGCCGTTCGGCTTGTTCTGGTCCGAGGCGAGCTTGGCGATGAACTTGTTGTAGCTGACCCCCGCTGATGCGGTCAGCCCGGTTTCGGCCAGGATCGCGGCGCGGATCGCATTGGCGATTGCCGTTGCCGAGCCCAGTCCGGCGCGATCCTCGGTCACGTCCAGATAGGCCTCGTCCAGCGATAGCGGCTCGATCCATTCGGTATAGCGCGCGAAGATCGCCCGGATCTGGCCGGAGACCTCTCGATAGACCTCGAACCGGGGCGGCACGAACACCAATTCCGGGCACCGCCGCAACGCCGTGACCGAGGGCATGGCGGAGCGCACGCCAAAGGCCCGCGCCTCGTAACTCGCCGCCGCGACCACGCCCCGCGCCCGCGATCCGCCCACCGCCACGGGCCTGCCCCGTAGTGCCGGATCGTCACGCTGTTCGACCGAGGCATAGAAGGCGTCCATGTCGACATGGATGATCTTGCGTCCGTGCCCGATCGCCGGCGGATCGGTGTCGGGGGAATGAGATGGCACCGGGGAGCCCATATCGTCCTGCTGCTCGCCTCCTGCGCGCCGGGAAACGAAACAGGAACAATGCGTATAGGTCAAGACCCCGAACAGGGCCAATAGGTTAAATTCATTGCGGACGGCGGCAACAGGGTTAACGTCCTTTCAACTTGTCATATGTCAAAAAAAGACCCGGACTATCCCCTTGAACCCCGTTCGATCTTTCGGTGCCGCC
Source organism: Sphingomonas sp. GM_Shp_1 (assembly GCF_026540895.1). Classification (GTDB taxonomy): domain Bacteria; phylum Pseudomonadota; class Alphaproteobacteria; order Sphingomonadales; family Sphingomonadaceae; genus Sphingomonas. The sequence goes on from NZ_JALNUR010000004.1 coordinate 24,594, forward strand.
GCCCTGCTTCTCCTGGCCCTTCTGCCATCGCTGGCGGGCGCGGTCGGAGCGGATCCGTGGGAAAAGTGGCAATGGGCCGCCTTCACGCGGCTGGGCGGCGATACCGGGCTTCCGCACATCACGGCGACCGCGATCGCGCGTGCGGCGGACGGCACGATGTGGATCGGCACGCGTGGCGGGCTGGTCCGCTATGACGGCCAGCGGGTACGCAATTTTAAGCAGCGCTTGTCCGATCCCTATTCGCTGCCGGACAATTATGTCCGCTCGCTCCTCGCGCTTCCCGACGGCAGTATGCTGGTCGGGACCAATGTCGGGGGGACGGCGCGATATGACCCGCACACCGGTCGGTTCATCCGCCTGAAGGCGATGCGGGGACGGATCGGCAGCCGAGTCTACGGCTTTACGCCGGACGGGCAGGGGGGCGCCTATCTGAGTTCGGATGGCGGCGCGCATCATTATGTCCGGGGTGCCGATGCCATCGACCCGATGGCAGACCAGACGATCCATGCGGCGGACGGTCGTCCGCTGGGGTCCTTTTCCATCCTTCGCGATCCGGATGGGACCCTATGGGTCGGATGCGAGGAGGGCCTGTGGGTCCGCCGCCGCGCTACGGGCCGTTTCACGCTGGTCGAACTGGGCGGCGATCACGGCCGCAGCGACGTCTGGTCGATCCTGCGCGATCGAGAGGGGCGGCTGTGGATCGGGACGGGTGCGGACGGGCTTTACCTAGCGAACGGGCAGGAGCCGTTTCACGCGGTATCCGGTCTGGATGGCGCGTCCGCGCTGATCGGCCACCGGACCATTCGGGCGCTGATACAGGATGCGCGGGGGCGGATATGGTTGGGCACCGACGGGCTGGGGATCGTCCTCATCGACCCCGCGCGCGGCTTTGCGGCTTGGCCGATCCGTCATCTGGCGGCCAATCCGCTGTCGTTGGTGGGGGATACGGTCCGCGCGCTGGCGCTGGACGGAGCGGGCGGGATCTGGGCCGCGACCGAATTGGGTGCCGCGCGCACGTCGGGGCCGGGCGGCGGGGTCCTGCGCATCGGATCGGCGATGCCCGATCCGCGCATGTCGCTGTCGGACGACAATGTTCGCGGGATCATGGTCGATCGCCGGGAACGGATCTGGCTGGGGCTGAGCAAGGGCGCGGTCGACCGGCTCGACCGCGCGGCGGGGCAGGTGCGCCGGGTCAATCTGGAAGGCCGCCACGCCGGTCAGGATATCAAGGCGCTGCTGGAATCGGATGACGGGACGATCCTGGTCGGCGCGCGCGGCGTGGTGGCGATCGATCCCGAGAGCCTGAGGCAACGCCCCGTCACGGTGTCGGGGTTGGGCGACCTGCCCGTCATCTCGCTGGCGGAGACGCCGGACGCCCTCCTGATCGGCACCTACAAGGGGCTGTTCGTCCGCCGTCGTGCCGATGGCGCGGTTCGGCATTTCCAGCACGACATTGTCGACCCCCACAGCCTGCCGAACAACGAAGTGATCAACATCGTCGTCCAGCCGGATGGGACGGCACTGGTCGCGACGCCGGGGGGCATCGGTCGGCTCGACCTGCGGACCGGGCGCTTCACCAATTTCGCGAGCCGGGCGGGGGACTCGAACAGCCTGCCGCAGGATTATGCGGGCTCGATCGTCCCGTCCGGTCGCGACATCTGGGTCGGGACCTATGGCGGCGTGGGATATGGCCAGGCAGCGCCCGGCGGCTGGCGGTTCCGGGCGATCGCCGAGGCGCAGGGTCTGGCGGGGGACAATGTCGCCTCTCTCGTCATGGATAACCGCCATCGCTTGTGGGCCGCGAGCACCGGTGGGATTTCGCTGATCGATCCGACCGGCGGCCGGGTCCGCGTGATGAGCCGTCGCGACGGCCTGACCATGAGTGCCTTCAACCAGCGGGCCGCGGCGCGCACGGCGGACGGGTCGCTGCTGTTCGGATCGCCCGAGGGATTGCTGGTGCTCCAGCCCGATCTTTTGCTGGAGCAGAAGGCCCATGCCGATACCGCGCAACTGATCGTCGGCGGGGCCGAGGTAGACGGGCGTCCGCTGCCGGTCGATCCGGTCTCGTCGGATTTCACCCTGCGTTTGAACGGCGACGAGCGGACGGTGCGCATCGGCTTCGCGCTGACCGATTATGCCGCGCCGGAGGAAATCCGATACGGCTATCGCCTGCACGGGTTCGACCGGCAATGGATGAACGTGCCCTCCGGTACCCCCGCCAGCGCGACCTACACCAATCTGCCCGCCGGCCGTTATGATCTGGAGTTGCGGGCGTCTGTGCCGGGCTTGAACGCGCGGACCGTGACCCGTCGCATCCGTGTGATCGTGAAGCCCGAATGGTATGAGGCCTGGCCCGCGCGCGCCGGGCTTGCCCTTCTGGTGATCCTGTCGCTGGGCGTGGTCATCTGGTTCGTGACCGCCGTGATCCGACGCCGGGCCCGCATGCTGGAGACGATGGTCGAGGAGCGGACCGGCGCGCTGCGTGCGGCCAACGCGCAACTCGACCGGCTGGCGAGCACCGATCCGCTGACCGGGCTGGCCAACCGGCGAACCCTGATGACCGCGATCGATGCCGAGCGGGAGCGTGCGGTTCGGGAGGGCGGCGACTTCGCCTTCGCGCTGCTCGACCTCGACCATTTCAAGCGGATCAACGACGAATATGGACATGGTGCGGGGGACGAGGTGCTGATCGAGATCGCGACCCGCCTGCGTCACGGCGTTCGGAGCGCGGACCGCATCGCGCGTTATGGCGGAGAGGAGATCGCGATCCTCTTCCCCGCCGCCTCGCTCGACGCGGCGGCGGCGATTGTCGAGCGGTTGCGCAGGGACGTGGCGGAGCGGCCCGTCAGGGTCGACGATCGCGCGATCCCCGTCACCTTCAGCGCGGGCGTGGCGCAGTGGCGGAACGGCGAGGATGTCGAGACGATGATCCGCCGCGCCGACCACGCGCTCTACCGTGCCAAGGGCGAGGGTCGCGATCGGGTAGGACAGGCGTCATGATGGCGCGGGAACCGGGCGCGGGGGTCGGCGATTGCATGAGGGTGATGGATAACGACCTCTTCCCGTCAGAGCGAACCGTCACCGGTCGTCTGCTTCGCCGCCACGGCGCCTTCATCCTGCAATGTGATGGCGGCGGGGAACTGGAACTGCGATTGCCGCGTGTGCCGGTCGATCATGTCGGCAAACCGGTTTGCATCGTCGGACGGATGCTGGCTCCCGGCTTGATGGAGGCGGAAGGAGTGCGCGGTGCCTGACCGGACCGGGGCCAATGCACCTTCGCCCACTTCCTCCCCGGAAGGGGAGGAATGAAGCCCTTCCGCTCGAATATCGATCGGTTCTAGGGCCGATCGACATTCACTCTATTCCTCCCCTGGAAGGGGAGGTGGCAGGCCGAAGGCCTGACGGAGGGGTGTCCCGGTTGGCGAGGTAGGTAAAACTCACGGCTGGCTACACCCCTCCACCATGCTTCGCATGGTCCCCCTCCCCTTGCAGGGGAGGAATAAGGATCGTGCAGTGGTCCTAGTGTGCGGCCTTGCGGGGGATCAGGTGGAGCACGCCCACGATCATCCCGCCGACGATCAAGCCGACGATCGCCGACCCGATCGCGCCGACGACCCAGGCGACAGCCGATCCGGCGACGGGCACGCCCTCGCCGACATGGTGCGCCGTGTTGTGGATCAGGTGGGGAAGGGTGGTGAAGCCGAACTCCTCCATGCCATGCACGATGATCCCGCCGCCGACCCAGACCATCGCGGCGGTGCCGACGACCGCCAGCACGCGAAGCACCACCGGCATCGCCTTGACCAGTCCGCGACCGATCGACTGCGCGGCGGGGCTCTGCCGCTGTGCCAGGTGAAGGCCGATATCGTCCATCTTCACGATCGCGGCGACCAGGCCGTAGACGCCGACCGTGATCGCGATCCCGACCAAGGCCAGCGCGATCGCCTGCGTCCCGATCGACAGGTCGGGCAGTTCTGACAGCGCGATCGCCATGATCTCCGCCGACAGGATCAGGTCGGTGCGGATCGCACCAGAGACTTGGCGATCCTCCAGCGTCTTGGCATCGACGGTGGCGGCCTCTTCGGCTTCGGCATGGTCGCCCATCAGGCTTTCGAAGATCTTCTCGCTCGCCTCGAAGCACAGGAATGCGCCACCCGCCATCAGGATCGGGGTGATCGCCCATGGCGCGAAGGCGCTGAGCAGCAAGGCGGCGGGCAGCAGGAACAGCAGCTTGTTGCGCAGCGACCCGAGCGCGATCTTGCCGATGATCGGCAATTCCCGCTGGGGCGCCAGCCCGACGACATAGCGCGGCGTGACGGCGGTATCGTCGATGACGACGCCCGCCGCCTTGGCACCGGCGCGCGCGGAGGCACCCGCCACGTCGTCCAGCGATGCCGCCGCCAGCTTGGCGATCGCCGCCACGTCGTCCAGCAATGCGACCAGACCCCCTGCCATCGATCCTTTACTCCCTATCGATCCTTTCGCCCTGCCTAGAGGCGGATGCGGGGCGATGCACGGAAAAATGACGTGGGCGTCATGTCATCCACGCGGTGTCCCGCCAGCATTCGGTCAGGTGCGCGATCAATGCGGGCACGGCGGCGGGCGTGCCCGCATTCGCATGCAGTGCCCATAAGGCCACCGACGCCGCGCCCTCGTGCCGGGGAAGGACTCGGACCAGCCGCCCATCGGCCAAGGCATCGGACACGTCCCACAAGGACCGCAGCGCGATCCCGGCCCCCGCCAGCGCCAGTTCGCGCACGACTTCGCTGGAGTTCGTCTCGATCCAGCTTTCCCCCGTCACGGTCACGCCCGCCAACCGCCAAGGGAGTTGTCCGGAGGCGGCGAGCAGCCGATGCGCGGCCAGATCCTCGATGGTTTCGGGCGCTCCGGCGCGGTCCAGATAGGTTGGGCTGGCGCACAGGATGCGGCGGTTGACGGTCAACCGGTGCGTCGCGACCCCAGTGGGCGGCGTCGCGGTGATACGAAAGGCGATGTCGATCCCCCCGCCGATCACGTCGACGAAATCATCGGTCAGGTCGATCCGCAACCGCACGGCGGGATGTCGCTCCAGGAACGCGGGCAGATAGGGGGCGATCCAGAGGCGACCGAAGGAGGTCGGCGCTGTGACATGAAGCGGCCCCGCCGGTTCGGATGCGGCCTGCGCCATGCGATCCTGCGCGGCGCGAAGCCCGGCGATCAGGGGCGCGACCTCGGCATGGAAGGCGGCTCCGCTCTGCGTCAGCGCCAGCCGGCGTGTCGTGCGGTGGAGCAGGCGGACTCCAAACCGCGCCTCAAGTCGTGCGATCCGCTTCGATACCATGGCGGGCGACAGCCGCCAGACCCGTGCCGCCGCCGCAAGGCTGCCCTCACGCACCACATCCACGAACAGCGCGATGTCCGGGTCCATTCGTTCCTCCTGCGATCGACAGCGCTTCGATTATGCCGACTACCGGGAGGAATGGCGACACCCTATCATGACCCCATCGCAACGGAGTTGGCACATGGTTGAGGAAAGCAGCATGATCGATCGCCACGGCCTGTCCGTCGCTCCCGCGCTCGTCCGGTTTCTGGAAGAGCGTGCGCTGCCGGGGAGCGGCGTCGATCCGCAACGCTTCTGGACCGGGCTTGCCGATATCCTGAACCGTTTCGCGCCGGAAAATGCCGCGCTTTTGCATCGCCGGGACGCGTTGCAGGCGAAGATCGATGACTGGTACCGCCAGGGCGGCTCGGTCGATGGCGCAGAACAGCGGCGCTTCCTGAGCGAGATCGGCTATCTCGCGCCCGAACCCGAACCTTTCGCCATTTCACCGGAGGGTGTCGATGAGGAGGTCGCCAGCTTGGCGGGGCCACAACTCGTCGTGCCGATGCTGAACGCCCGTTTTCTGCTCAATGCGGCCAATGCGCGGTGGGGCAGCCTATACGATGCCCTCTATGGCACGGACGCCCTTGCGCCACCCTCGGATGCGGCGGGCTATGACCCGGAACGCGGCGCGGCCGTCATCGGCTGGGCGCGCGCCTTTCTGGACGAGGCGCTTCCGATCGAGGGCGGATGGGACAGCGTGACCGACTTGGAGACGGCGACCGCCCGGCTTCGCGACCCCACCCAATATCGGGGTCGCGGCGAGAAGGGTTGGCTGTTCCGCCATCATGGTCTGCATATCGAGATCATCGTAGACCCGTCGCATCCCATCGGTCACACCGATCTGGCGGGGATCGCCGATATCGTGCTGGAGTCCGCACTGACCACCATTTGCGATCTGGAGGATTCGGTCGCGGCGGTCGATGCGGCGGACAAGGTCGCTGGCTATGCCAACTGGCTCGGGCTGATCGACGGCAGCCTGACCGCACAAGTCGACAAGGGCGGCCGGATGCTGACCCGAACGCTGAACGCCGATCGGTCCTATCGGGCGCCCGACGGATCGTCCTTCACGCTGCCGGGGCGAAGCCTATTGTTCGTCCGCAATGTCGGTCACCTGATGACGACCCCCGCCATCCGCCTGCCGGACGGCAGCGAGGCGCCGGAGGGGATCATCGACGCCGTCGTCACCAGCCTGATCGCGATGCGCGACGGCCTGAACGGAGAGCGTCGGCGCAACGGTCGCTTCGGTTCGATCTATATCGTGAAGCCCAAGATGCACGGACCGGACGAGACCGCCTTCGCCGACCGGCTGTTCGACGCGGTCGAGGACATGCTGGGCCTGGCGCGGCATCGGATCAAGATCGGCGTGATGGACGAGGAGCGCCGGACCTCGGCCAACCTCGCGGCCTGTATCCATGCCGTGCGGCACCGGATCGTCTTCATCAACACGGGCTTTCTCGACCGGACCGGGGATGAGATCCACACCGCGATGCACGCCGGGCCGATGCTCCGCAAGGGTGCGATGAAGGAGACGCCGTGGATCGCGGCCTATGAGGATCGCAATGTCCAGGTCGGGCTGGGGTGCGGCTTTGCGGGGCGGGCGCAGATCGGCAAGGGCATGTGGGCCGCGCCCGACCGGATGGCGGACATGCTGGCGCAGAAGATCGCGCATCCACGCTCGGGGGCGACCACCGCATGGGTGCCGTCCCCCACCGCCGCGACGCTGCATGCGACCCATTACCACCGCGTCGACGTCGCCGCTCGCCAGGCCGAGCGCGCGAACGAGCCCGTGGCGGCGCTCGAACGCCTGCTGACCCCGCCGGTCGCGGTCCAGCCGGACTGGACGGCGGAGGAAATCGCCGGCGAACTGGACAATAATACCCAAGGGCTGCTCGGCTATGTCGTCCGCTGGATCGATCAGGGGGTGGGCTGTTCCAAGGTGCCCGACCTGCACGATATCGGCCTGATGGAAGACCGGGCGACATTGCGCATCTCGTCCCAGCATATCGCCAACTGGCTGCTTCACGCTATCGTGAGCGCCGAGCAGGTGGAGGCGGCACTGCGGCGCATGGCGTCGAAGGTCGATGCCCAGAACCGGGGCGATCCGGCCTATCGCCCGATGACCGGGTCGGGCCGCGAAGGGCTGGCCCTGCAGGCGGCCCGCGCGCTGATCTTCGAGGGGATCGCGCAACCCAATGGCTATACCGAGCCGCTGCTCCACCTTTATCGTCGGCGCGCCAAACAGCAGGAGAATGGCTGAATGCCGCTTTATGCCATGGGCGAGCATCGCCCGGTCGTTCATCCCTCCGCCTGGATCGCCCCGTCCGCCGATGTCGTCGGACAGGCGATCCTGGAGGAACAGGTCAGCCTGTGGTTCGGTGCGGTGCTGCGCGCCGATAACGGCCCGATCCGCGTCGGGGCGCGCAGCAATGTGCAGGACGGGGCGGTGCTTCATTCCGATCCCGGCAGCCCGCTGACCATCGGGGCGGACTGCACCATCGGGCATAAGGCGATCCTGCATGGCTGTACCGTCGAGGACGGATGCCTGATCGGCATGGGCGCGACGATCCTGAACGATGCGGTGATCGGTGCCGGATCGCTGGTGGGGGCGGGGGCGCTGGTGACCGAGGGGAAGGTGTTTCCGCCTGACAGCCTGATCGTCGGCGCGCCCGCCCGCGCCGTCCGCGCGCTGGAGCCGGAGCAGGTCGCCAGGCTGCGCCTGTCCGCCGAGGGCTATGCGGCGCGCGCGGCACGATATGCCACGCATTTGCAGCGTCTTGACGGGGATCAGGCCGATGCGGTCGTTGACGTGGGCGGCACACCTGCCTAGCCAAGCTGGGTGACACCGCCCACCATCCTGATCGTCGAGGACGATCCCGCCCTCCGTACCCTGACCGCCCGTGCGCTTCAGGAAAATGGTTTCGCCGTGAAGCTGGCCAATGCCGCGCCCGAAATGTGGCAGGCGCTGGAGGTCGGGCAGATCGACCTGATCCTGCTCGACATCATGTTGCCCGGCACCAGCGGGATCGATCTGTGTCGCCAGATCCGCCAGAAGAACGCGGTCCCGATCATCTTCATCAGCGCCAAGGGCAGCGAGGTCGACCGGGTCGTCGGGCTGGAACTGGGCGCGGACGATTACCTCGCCAAGCCGTTCGGCACGCGCGAGCTGGTGGCGCGGATCCGCGCCGTGCTGCGTCGCGGCGGGCTGGAGAACGCGCCGGGCGAACGGGAAGCGGGCATATTGGGTTTCGACGGCTGGACCGCCAATCTGCCGCGTCGCGAGCTGATGTCGCCATCGGGTGCGCAGGTGGAGTTGACCGGCGCGGAGTTCGATCTGCTCGTCGCCTTTCTCGACAATGCGCAGCGGGTCGTCGCGCGTGAGCGCCTGATCGAGTTGTCGCGGGCGCGGATCGGCGACAGCTCGGACCGCAGCATCGACGTGCTGGTCAGCCGCCTGCGCCGCAAATTGTCGGGGGCCGGGGGCGCCGCGCCGATCGTCACCGTGCGCGGCGTCGGCTATATGCTGAACGTGCCGGTGGAACGGCGGTGATCCGCCCCTCGGTCGGCCTGCTCGGCCGGATCGTCGCGATCCTGCTGCTGGCGGTGACGATCGAGTTCGCGGTCTCCACCTATCTCTACGAGCGGGCCAGCCATGTCTCGGTCCGCGATGACGAGGCGCGGCGGCTGGCCGAGCATCTGATCGTCGCGCGCCGCGTCCTGAACGAGCGGCCCGCCTTCGAGCGGCCCGAGGTGGCGGAGGAACTGACCACCGACCGGTATATCGTCAGCTGGTCCTCGGTGGCACCACCCCGACCCACCATCGCGCCCGCGATGGACAGCATGCGTCGCCAGATCGTCGATTGGGAGCCTTCGCTGGCGGCGACGGACATTCATCTTCGGCTGACCTCGCCGGGGCGGACTTCAGTGGTGTCGGGGGATTTGCGGCTGGACGACGGGTCGCTCTTGAGCTTCCGGATGCGCGAAGGGGTCCGGACGCTCGACCTGGCCTTCGGGCGCGTGCTGCTCGCGTTGATCCCGGCGATCGCGCTGATGCTGCTGAGCGGTGCGCTGATCGGGCGCATCCTGCATCCGCTGAGGACACTCGCCCGCGCCGCCGATACGTTGGGACGCGGGCAGGGCGGCGGAAAGGGGGCCGCGTTGCTCGTCCCCGAACGCGGGCCGGGCGAGGTGCGCCATGTGACCCGCGCCTTCAACCGGATGCAGGCGCGGATCGGTCGCTTGATAGACGAGCGGACGCGGGCGCTGGCGGCGGTCGGCCACGACCTGCGCACTCCGCTCGCCCGGCTCAGGCTGCGCGCCGATGCCATTCGCGACGATGACGTGCGCGAGGCGATCGGCAGGGATATCGAGGAGATGGAGGCGATGGTCTCCTCCCTCATGGCGTTTCTGGGGGGCGAGGGCGATGCCGAGCAACCCGAACTGACCGACCTGGCGATCCTGTGCGCCAATCTGGCCGACGATGCCACCGATCACGGTCGCGACGTCCGCTATGTCGGGCCGGACCATTTCGATTGCCGCCTGCGCCGCTTCGGCATGAAGCGCGCGCTTACCAATCTGGTCGAGAATGCGCTGCATTACGGCGAACATGCGATCATCACGCTGCGGACCGATCCGGGCGACGATGTGCGTATCCGGGTCGAGGATGACGGGCCGGGTATCCCGGAGGAATCACTGGAGCTGGTGCTGGAGCCGTTCGTCCGGCTGGATACCGCGCGGCGGCGCGATACGGTGGGTTTCGGCCTGGGCCTGTCGATCGTCGCGCGGGTGGTCGCGGCGGAAGGCGGCGTGCTGACCCTGGCCAACCGCGCGGAAGGCGGGCTTTGCGCTGAAATTCGCCTTCCGCATTGTCGGACATGATTTGTCACGTTTTCGCTGCACGACAGCAAAACTCAAAGCGTATTTACTGATCGAAGAGGTAGGATGCCGCCGCGACCCAGCGTCGGATCATCCTGCTCGCCGAATTGGTGTGCGTTCGTGCTCTCCCTTGGGGAGAGCCATCCGGACACTGGGGTTTGGACATCACTCGGGAGATAGCCGATGACGATGGAGTTCGATTTGACCGCACTGGAATTGCAGGGTGCTCTGCTGGTGTTGGCGGTGATCATCACCTTCGCCGCTATCGAGGGCTGGAAGGCCCGTTAACCGACACACGGTTTCGCAAGGGTTCCTCTGCCGCCCCCCTCCGGCATGAGCCCGACCGAAAAGGGGTAGGCGGCCCGGATCAAGCCCGGGTCGCCTGCTCCATAATTTCCAGCTGACCACGGATCGCGGCGATCAGCCGATCCGCGGTATAGGGCTTGGTCAGCAGCGCGGCGTTCATGTCCGCCGCCTCCGCCGCCATACCGCCATCCCCCGTCGCGAAGACGACCGACAGGGTTGGACGAAGCTGCCGTGAGCGCTTGGCGAGTTCGATACCCGACTCGCCCGGCAGGTTCAGGTCGGTGACCAGCACGTCGATCTGCGCGGTTTGCAGCGCCGTCATCGCCTCTTCCGCCGTCACCGCATGGACCACGACGAAGCCCGCTTCCTGCAATGTTTCCGCGGTATTGGCGCGGATCAGATCGTCATCCTCCACCAGCAGGATCGTCCGCCCGTCATGCAGCGGTCGCGGCGTCGGTTCCTCCGTCGCCTTGGCATCCCGCGCGACCGCATCCTGTGCCGTACCCTGTAGGGCCATGCGCCGCTGCCGCTGATTGGCGAGCACATGGCGGAATTTCCGCGCCAGCGCCTCACGGGTATAGGGCTTGGACAGAAGCTCGACGCCCTTGTCGAGCCGCCCGCCATGGACGATCGAATTCTCGGTATAGCCCGAGGTGAACAGGACCGCGATATCGGGCAGCCGCTCGCGCGCCTTGCGGGCGAGTTCGGGGCTTTTCAGCGTGCCGGGCATGACGACATCGGTGAACAGGATGTCGATCGGAATGCCGCTCTCGATGACGTTGAGCGCGCTTTGCGCATCCACCGCCTTCAGCACGCGGTAACCCAGGTCCGACAGCAACTCGACCACGGTCCCGCGCACCTCGGCATCGTCCTCGACCACCAGCACCGTTTCGGAGCCGCCGGTGATTGGCCCGGTATCGACCGCGACCTCGACATCCTCGGTCTCCATCGCACGGGGCAGATAGAGCTTGATCGTCGTGCCATGGCCGATCTCGGAATAGATCTTCACATGGCCGCCCGACTGTTTGACGAAGCCATAGACCATCGACAGCCCCAGGCCCGATCCCTTGCCTTCGCTCTTGGTCGAGAAGAAGGGCTCGAAGACCTTCTGGATGATCTCCTCCGACATGCCGCTGCCGGTGTCGGACACGGCCAGCATCACATATTGGCCCGGCGTCACCTCGTCATGGGTGCGCGCGTATTCGTCGTCGAGATGGGCGTTGCTCAACTCGATGGTCAGCTTGCCCTGGCCATTCATCGCGTCGCGCGCGTTGATCGCGAGGTTCAGCAGCGCATTCTCGATCTGATTGGGATCGATGAAGGTGTTCCACAGACCGCCGCCGACGATCGTCTCGATCTCCACGCCCTCGCCGATCGCACGGCGGAGCATGTCGTCCATGCCCTGCACGAAGCGGGTGACGTTGACGACCTTGGGCTCCAGCGCCTGCCGCCGTCCGAAGGCGAGCAGCTGCGCCGCCAGCTTCGACCCGCGCGAGACGCCCGCCATGGCATTGGCGACGCGCTGTTCGGCGCGGTCGTTGCCCGCCACGTCCTTGCCCAGCAACTGGAGATTGCCCGACACGACCTGAAGCAAGTTGTTGAAATCGTGGGCGACGCCGCCGGTCAGCTTGCCGATCGTCTCCATCTTCTGCGCCTGGGCGAGCTTCATCTCGGCCTGACGGCGCTCGGTGATCTCTTCGATGACGCGGCTTTCCAGCGTCTCGTTGAGCTGGCGGAGTTGTGCCTCGGCGCGTTCGCGGTGATGGACCTGGCGCGCCAGCACATTCGCCTGATCGCGCAGGGCGTGCTCGGCGGCGCGCTGTTCGGTGATGTCGGTATGAACCCCGACCCACTCGATCAGTTCGCCGTCGGCGCCGATGATGGGCAGGGCACGGATGGCATAGGTGCGCCAGACGCCGTCGTGACGGCGGACGCGATGTTCGTGGATGAACTGGCCCTTGGCGGCGACCGCCTCGTTCCAGGCGGCGACGGTGGCGGCGGCATCGTCGGGATGCACCGCGTTCGCCCAGCCGAAGCCCTGATACTCCTCCGGCGTCTGGCCGGTGATCGCCGCCCAGCCGGGCTGCTCGCCGATCATCCGGCCATCCGCGCTGTTGGTCCACAGCACGCCGTGCACCGCGTCCATCGCGGCGCGGAAGCGGCGATTGCTCCGCTCGATCGCGTCGGCATGGCGCATCCGCTCATCGACGTCGAACACCAGGATATGGAAGCCGACCACGCTGCCATCTGCGTCGCGCCGGGGGAGATAGCGGGTTTCCGCCCGGCGACGGCTGCCGTCCCGGTGGTGGATATGGACATCGGCCACCACCTCTTCGCCCGCCAGCGCACGCTCGATCAGGGGCAGGCGCTCGGCATAATCCTCTTCGGTCAGGACATCGCTGATCCGGGTCCCGATCATCGCGTGGGGATCGACCCCCAGGAAATCGCGGTAATAGTCGTTGGCGAAGCGATAGCACTGATCCCGGTCGACGAAGGCGACCAGCATCGGCAGCGAATCGGTGATGACCCGCAACTCCGCCTCGCTCTCGGCCAGGCGGCGCTCCGCCGCGACCCGCCCGGTATTCTCGACGACGGTGCACATCACGCCGCCGACCGAATTTCGCTCGACGTAGACCGGGGTGTAATAAAGGTCGAACACCACCTCTTCCTGGACGCCCGCACGCGTGACGATCAGGGTCTGGTCCCGATAAGCGACGTCCTCACCCTGAAAGCCGCGGTCCAGAATGGACTGGTTCCAGTCCCAGATTTCTGGCCAGACGTCCGGCACCAGCCCGCCAAAGGCCGCGGGATGGCGCGGGCCGACGATCGCGCGATACGCGTCGTTGTAGATCATGACATGGGCATCGCCCCACATCAGAACCTTGGCGATCGGCGAATGGACGATGTTGGCGACGGTGGTTCGCAACTCGCCCGGCCAGCCGCAGATCGGGCCGAGCGGCGTCGCCGACCAGTCATGGTCGCGCACTCGCTGCCCACATTCGCCGCCGCCGATCAGCCAGCCCTTGGGGTCGACGGGGCCGCTTTCCATGCGCAGCCGCTCGATCGCGGCGCGCAGCAGGGCCTGCTCATCGGGAAAGTCGCCCGCATCCAGGGCCTGGGCAACATATCGGTCGAGCTGCGGCGGGAGCGACAGCATGCGCGACAGGGGAGTGGTCATGGGTTCGGGCATGAAAAAGCTACATCCGCAAGTCAATCGGCAGGAGCATCATTCACGTTGATCTCCATCAGCTTTCCGCCGACACGTCATGATGGCTCCGCCGGCGGCTGGGGATGATGGGGCTCCAGGATCAGGGTCGAGCCCTCGACGCGCCAACTCTTCAGGCGGGACAGGAAGTTCATGCCCAGCACATCGGTCTCGCCGAATGCCGCCGACACGACGACGGGGACATTGTCCGCCCGGATCGTACCGATGCGCAGCGACTGGACACGTGCCGTCTGCGCTCTGATCATTCCGTTCGCGGTGTTCAGCACCACCGGAAAGACCGGCGCGGCGGGACGGATCCCCGCCGCATGGGCGGTGTCGGTCGAAAGCGCGGTCAGGGTCGCGCCGCTATCGACCAGCATCCGACGGGTGACGCCGTCGATCGTCACCCGTGCCCAGAAATGCCCGTCGGGTGCCATGCGGATGCGCACCGTGTCGCCGACGACGCTTTGATCCTGGAGATTCAGGATCTGCATCGCGCGCTGGATATAGGGATCGAACTGCTCGCGCTGTTGCAGCACGACGAACAACAGCCCTGCCAGCAACACCCAGCTGACCAGACTGATCGCCACCCGTAAGATCGGCACCCGCCGTGCCAGAATACCGGCGGCGACGACCGCAATGACGATGATGACCAGGGGCAGGGGAACGCCCGGATTGGCAAACATGAAGGCCGAAGTCCTCGATCGACCCGAAGATCGGGCCGCAAAGACCATCCCCTAACCCGGCGGATGTGTACAGTAGCTGACCGGCGGTCAATCAGCCCTGATCGGGCATTCCGACTTCCGAAGCGGTAAAGCGCCGACCGCCATACCAGCGACGGAAACTACCATCTGGCTGACGGAAATAACGGGCGCCGTCATGGCGAACAGGAGCGCCCAGCGAACGATAGGCCGCCCAAATGCCATAGACCATGGCGACAACCGCCAGGACCTTGATCCACTCCATCGACTCGCCCTTTTCTTGTTATGACGGGAGGCTGTGTCGAAATAGGGCCAAGATCAAGGAAATTAGTTTGTGCACTGCGGTCGGACATCGCGCTTATCTATGCTGCGATGCGGCACTTTCGTTCGGAAAGGGACGGCTGAGCCAGGGCGAATGCCTCTCACCATAGCGTCGTTCCCGGTCCGCCGCCTGCGAAATGCCGATGCGGGGGCCGCTGACCATATCGCGCTGCCCGGACGCTTGGGTCAGAAGGAAAGGCGGCGACGTCAGCGACACGCCGTCGAGATCGCGGTCGATCGCCAGGGCGGAGCATAGCCGCCCCGGTCCCGCGCAAAGCAGCCGGGGCGCAATCCGCGCACCCCGCCGCGCCTGCATCGCGTCCATGCCCTGACGCGGTTCGATCGCACGGATCAGCACGGCGCTGCCCGGTGTGCCACAGACGATGTTCAGGCAGTGGTGAAGGCCGTAGATGCGATAGACATAGGCATGCCCTGGTGGGCCGAACATCGTCGCGTTGCGAGCGGTCCGACCGATGAAGCTGTGCGAGGCGGGGTCGGCCATGTCATAGGCCTCGGTCTCCACGATCGGGCCGCCGACTCCCCCGACCGTCAACGTGACCCCGATCAGCGCGCGCGCCACCTCATCGACGTCACGCGCATAGAAATCCGGGGGCAGTTCGTCCATCGTCAGGCCGGACGCAATTGATACCAGACCGGCGCGTCGTTCAGCAACTCCGCCAGACGCCGAGTTCCCTCGGGCAGCGCGACCTCTGTATCGCGCCAGTCGATCCGGCCATCCGCGTCCATCAAGGCCGCCAACCGCAGGCCGAAGACGCAGAGCAGGCTGGTACCGCCCTGCCGCCGCTCGAAGGCGATCGCCCGGTCACGTCCATGTCCGGTGATCGACAGCGGATGATAGGAGCCAGTCGTGAACAGGTCGGGATCGGCCCGGCGCAGGCGAAGCAGGTCGGCGATCAGCGCCTGCTTGGCAGCGCCCCCGCTTTCCAGCGCCAATTCGCGCGCGGCATAGTCGACGGGACGACGATTGTCGGGATCGACCAGGCTCAGATCGGCGAACTCGGTGCCCTGATAGCAATCGGGAATGCCGGGCATCGTGTAGCGCAAGGCGACCTGCACCAGGCTATTGGCCTGCGCCGCCGGTGCGATATCGGCCAGCAATCGCGTCATCCCGTCGCGAAATTCCGCCCCGGCCTCCTCGTCGATCAGCGCTTTGGCCAGCGCGTTGCACCGGGCTTCATAGTCGCTGTCGGGCGCTTCCCAGGACGAACGAAGCTTCGCCTCGCGCAGCGACTTTTCCTGCCATGCGGCGATACGCTCGGCGAAGTCGGCCGTGTCGTCGGGCTCGGGCCAGGCACCGACCAGCGTCTGGATCAGCATATACCAGTCCGCCGGGTCGACACCCTCGGACAGCGCCATGGTCTGTCGCTCCCAGAGCTTGACCTGCTCGCGCCATCGGTCGGGTATCGCGCTGAGCACCGCGAGCCGCGCGCGGACATCCTCACCGCGCTTGTGGTCGTGCGTCGCCGTGGTCAGCATGGCATGAGGAAAGCGCTCGGCCCGACCCGCCATGCGTTCGTGAAACGCGGCGACGGACAGGCTCAACCGGCCCGCATCGAAGCCGACATCGTTGCGCGAGAGCAGGATGGCATGGCGATAAAAGGCCGTGTCCTCGACCGCCTTCGCCGCGATGGGGGCGGACAATTGCTGAAAGCGCCGCACCGCTTCGCCCAAAAGGATTTCGTCGCCCGGTCCTTCGCCGGAAAGCCAGTCCAGTATCCGGTCCACGACGAAAGCTTCTCCGGGCGGCACGAAGCGGGCGACCCGCTGGCGCACTCCGGCACGGATCGGTTCGTCGGTTGCGGGGGCGTCGGGGCCATAGGTGCGATAGACGGGAAAGACCCAGAGCAGACGCTCGATCGCGCGCCGCAGCATCGCGTTGGTGATCGCCCCTTCGAGGTCCGGCGCCGAGGCGAGGAGCTTTGCGAAGGCGGCAACGCACTGTTCCAACTGCCCCGCGAACTGCCATGACAACAGGTCCTGGCGGGCCTGCAATTCCTCCGGCGCGAATTCCACCGAACGAGCGCTCAACTGGGCCCATAGCTCGCCCAGCGGACGGGTCCCCTCAGGCGCGTGGAGAAGCGCGGCAACCTCTTCCATGAAGTCATAGCCGCTGGTGCCGTCGACGCCCCAGTCGCTGCCCATCGCTTCATCGGCGGCGAGGATCTTCTCCACCACGATATAGGCGCGGTTGCCGTCATCGCGGGCGATGGCGTCGAAACGCGCGCGGAGCTTGCGGCAATAGCCGATGGGATCGGTCAGCCCGTCGACATGGTCGATCCGCACGCCGTCTATCAGCCCTTCCTCATACAGGCGGAAATACAGCGCATGCGTTTCCTCGAAGACCGCATCGTCCTCGACGCGCAGCCCGGCGAGATCGTTGATGGTGAAGAAGCGCCGCCAGTTCAGCTCGTCGTTGGACACGCGCCATGACGCAAGGCGGTAATGCTGCCGGTCGAGCAATTCGGGCAGGGCGATGGTCTCGGCCGCGTCCTGATCCTCGTCGCGGATCGGCAGGCGGTGTTCGCCATAAGCGACGACCTCCGCACGTCCCTCCCGGCGCTCGACGGCGATCTGGCCGTCCGCGATCACCTTGGTCAGCGGCTCGCCCAGGATCGGCAGGACCAGCTTGCGCGACCAGTCGATGTCGAAGAAGCGCGCATGGCGGCTGGCCTGGCCATGGGTCAGCACATCGTTCCACCAGCGATTGCCGCCGCCCGCCACGCCCATATGGTTGGGGACGATATCGATGATGACGCCCATGCCGTGCCGACGCGCCGCTTCGGCCAGGCTGCGGAATGCCGCTTCGCCGCCCAGTTCGGGGTTGATCCGGGTCGGGTCGATCACGTCATAGCCATGCATCGATCCCGCCGCCGCCGTGGTGATCGGCGAGGCATAGACATGGCTGATCCCCAGCCGGTCGAGATAGGGGATCAGTGTCTCTGCCTCGGCAAAGGGGAAGCCCTTGTGAAACTGAAAGCGGTATGTGGCGCGCGGGGTCATGGGCGCAGTCCTTTTGAGCGAGAGGCCGGTCAGCGGGCGTTGAGGATCGCGATCCGACGCGACACGGCGGGATCGCGGAGAGCGGAGGCCAGTTCACTTGGCAGGCGGCGGCGCCAATTGGGATGCTCGTCCGTGGTGCCGGGCAGATTGGGTTGCTCGTCCAGGCCCAACAGGTCCTCGATCGGAACGATGGCGAGCGGGCAGGGCGTCGAAGCCACGCCGCGCACGGCTGCCTCCACGACCGGAACGGGGTCCATCGGTTCGGGTTCGCCCTTGCCGAGGCTCTGCCAAAGCGCCGTCCGTTCCTCCGCACGGGTCTGGCGATCCTCGGGCGCGACGGGATGCCCGGCGATTTGCGCGCGCCATTCCAGATCGCGCCCCTGCCACCATCCCGCGACGGTCGGGATGTCGTGCGTCGCGGTCATCGCGATTGCCTGTTCGTTCCAGCGGTCGGGCGGCGTGAAGGCGCCATCCTCGTCCCGCTCGAACGGCAGGACGCGCATCCCCAGCATCCCGGCGTCCGCCATCACATCGCGAAAGCCCGGAGGTACGGTGCCGAGATCCTCGCCGATCACGATCGCCCCGCGCCCGTCATTGGCCCGGTGCGCCTCGATCTTCAGGATGCGCAGCATGTCGGCGAAGGGCATTGCCAGATAGGCGCCCTGATCGGCGGGGGCGCCATCCGGCACCACCCACAGGCGGCACAGCCCCAGCGCGTGATCGATCCGCACCCCGCCCGCATGGGCGAAGACGGCACGAAGCGTCTGGATGAACGGAGCGAAACCCTGTCGGCGCAGCGCGAAGGGGGAGAGGGCGGTGATCCCCCAATTCTGTCCGTTCGGGCCCAGCGGGTCGGGCGGCGCGCCGATCGACAGGCCGGTCAGCAGATCCTGCGGTCGGCTCCAGCCATCGGCCCCGTTGCCCGCCACGCCGATGGCGAGGTCGGCGATCAGGCCGATCGCCATGCCGCTCGCCCGCGCAGCATCCGAAGCGGCCTGCAACGCACGGTCGGCATGCCACTGTGCGAAGGCATGGAAGCGGATCGCGTCCTGATGCTCGGCGGCAAACCGTGCAACCGCGCCGCTGGCGGGATCATGATAGGCGCTCGGCCAATCGGGCCATCCGGCGGCGCGGTCCCGCTGGTGGAAATAGGCGTGGAGCGCGTCATAGCGGGCCTGGGCCTCAAGCCTTTCTCCGGCCCGCTCGCGCCAGTCGGCGAACGCCTGCTGCTCGACTTCGGGAAGCCGGTCATAGGTCAGCCGCAAATCCCGCATCCGATCGGGCGCGGCGCTGGCCCAGTCGATCAGTTCATCCTCCTGAACCACCGGCTCCCCCGCCGGGGCGAGCCAGATGTTGCGGAACAGGCGGCTGGAAGGGGCATAGGGGCTGAAGCGGGTTGCGTCCGCCGGGAACAGCGCATGGACCGGACTGATCGCCAGCGCGGCCGCTCCGGCCTGTCTCAAGGCCGAGGCGGCGGTGGCGAGGCTGGCGAAATCGCCATAAGCACCGCCGCCTTCGCGCAAGGACGGTATCTGAACCGCGCTGCCCCAATGGCGCCCGGCTGGCGGCGCTGGGCATCGCGGCGGGGCAATGGCGAGCGTCACCTGCCGCCCTTCCTGCTCCAGCCGATGATAGCCCGATAGGGTCTGGGCAGGCAGGCGAACGTCCTCGCCGTCCCCGGTCAAGGTGACCGACAGAGTTTCGCCGGTTTCCAGCGTCAGTCGCGCGGGGCGAGCCGTCCAGCCATGGGGAAGGATCAGTGGCTGCCCGACATCCCCGGACAGGAAGGTCGGCTTGCCCGTATTGATATCCAGCCGTTCGAGAATGGCCGTCAGCACTTCGTCGGATACCGTCTGCGTCTTTCCCTTGGCATCCTGCCATTGCAGCGACAGTCCGGCGACTTCGGCGCGGGCGTGGAGATCGCTCATGTCGCGATCCAGGCGGCGAACCGATCGCTCTCACGGTAGATCAGGTTGCCCTCTTCGCCCTCAGGCAGCGTCGGCACATCGCTCAGGTCAATCGCGACGGTCAGCGTCGCACCATCGGCCATCCACCAGCGTGCCTTGACGCCCGCATCGCCC
Source organism: Sphingomonas sp. GM_Shp_1 (assembly GCF_026540895.1). Classification (GTDB taxonomy): domain Bacteria; phylum Pseudomonadota; class Alphaproteobacteria; order Sphingomonadales; family Sphingomonadaceae; genus Sphingomonas. The sequence continues at coordinate 44,463 of NZ_JALNUR010000004.1, forward strand.
CGCACCTCCGCCGACAGCCCGACCGCGCCCTTCAGGCGGGGGATGATGTGCGTCCGGCGCAGGCTCAGCAACTCGCGATACAGCGCGCGCCATTCCCCGGCGGCGGGGCCGGGCTTGGGGATCGAAGCCTCGAAGGTCGCGGCGGCATTGGGATCGGGAATACGCTTACGCGCTTCCTCGTCGGCGAAGGCGGCGAATTTGGCGAATTCGCGGCGGCGGCCTTCGCGCGCCGCATCGGCCAGCTCATCGTGAAAGTCGGTGAAGAACAGGAAGGGGCTCTCGCTGCCCTCATCCTCACCCATGAACAACAGCGGGATTTGCGGGCCGAGCAGCAGCAACGCGGTCGCGGCGCGCAGCTTGTCGCGACCGGTCAGGTGGATCAGTCGCTCACCCATGGCGCGGTTGCCGACCTGATCGTGATTTTGCAGGAAGGCGACGAAGGCCGCGCTCGGCAGATGGCCGGACGGCTTGCCGCGGGTCGCGCCGTCATGATTGGGCGACCCTTCGCCCTGATAGATGAACCCTTCCTTCAAACAGCGCGCGAGCCGTTCGGCGGGGCGTTCGGCGAAGTCGCCATAATAGGCGCTTGTCTCGCCGGTCAGCAGGACATGCAGGACATTGTGGAAATCATCGTTCCACTGCGCGTCATAGCGGCCCGGCCCCAATCGTTCGGCATCGTTCTTCTCGTTCTCCAGGACGAGATGGACGCAGCGTTCGGGAAGGGCGGCGCGGATTTCGCTCGCCATCCGGTCGAGAAAGCCGTCATTGGCGATGGCATGGACCGCGTCGAAGCGCAGCCCGTCGATCCGATAGTCGCGCAGCCACATCAGGGCATTGTCGACGAAGAACCGGTGCACCGGATCGGCATCCACCGCCACCGCGCCGCCCCAGGGGGTGTCGACCTCGGCATGGAAGAAGGCTCCAGCATAGGCGTTCAGGTAATTCCCGTCCGGGCCGAAATGGTTATACACCACGTCGAGGAAGACGGAGAGCCCCAGGCCATGGGCGGTATCGACCAGCGTCTTCAGTTCCGCCGGCGAGCCATAGGATTCCGCCACGGCATAGGGCAGGACGCCGTCATAGCCCCAGTTGCGGGTCCCCCCGAAGGCGTTGATCGGCATCAGTTCGATCGCGGTGATCCCCGACGCGGCGATCGCGGGGAGCTGCTCGCGGATACCGGCAAAGCCACCCAGCGTGCCCGCATGAACCTCCAGCAGCACGGTCTCTTCCCACGGCCGCCCGCGCCATTCGGTCCCGCTCCAGGCGAAGCCGGGGTCCACCACCACGCTCCAGCCATGGACGCCGCCCGACTGGAGGCGTGAAGCCGGATCGGGCACCGCCAGATCGGCATCCAGCCGAAAGCGGTATCGGCTGCCCGGTCCGGCGGGGGCCTCGGCGGTGAACCAGCCTTCGCCGTCGCGGGTCATCGGCACCGATGGCGCGCCGTCGATCTCCAACGTCACCGCGTCCCGATCCGGCGCCCAGAGGCGGAACCGGGTATCAGCGCCGTCGCGCAACTCGGGGCCCCAATGCGTCATGCCGACACCATGTCCCGCCAGGTGATCAGGACCGCGCTCTGCGGCCCGACCTCATAGCTGTCCTCGATCTCGACCTCGCCCTGTTCGGGCTTGGCGCTGTCGATCAGGACGGTGCGCGAGACATGGGGCGGGGGCAGGGTGAAGGTGATCGGATCGGGCGAGGCATTAAGGAGCAACGATACCGCCTCCACCGCGCCGTCCTCGGTCGCGGCGGCGCGGCGCATCATCAGCGCGCGCCCCTCGGGATTGTCCCAGTCCTCGGCGCTCAACTGCTCGCCGCGCTCGTCCCACCATTCGATATCGTTGATGCCATGACCCGGCGTATCCTGCCCGTACAGGAATTGCGGTGCGCGCAGCACCTGATAGCGGCGGCGCAGGTCGGCCAGCCGCGCGGTGAAGGCGATCATCGCCTCCCCCTCTTCGGACGCGGCGGCCTTCCAATCGAGCCAGCTGATCTCATTGTCCTGGCAATAGGCGTTGTTGTTGCCCTGCTGCGTCCGGCCGAACTCGTCGCCCGCCACGATCATCGGCGTGCCCAGCGAGGCGAAGAGGGTCGTCATCATCGATCGCATCACGCGACCGCGCGCGGCGTTGATGCTCTCGTCCTCGGTCGGCCCTTCCGCGCCCCAGTTGCGCGAGTAATTTTCCGAATGGCCGTCGCGATTGTCTTCCTTGTTCGCCTCGTTATGCCGTTCCTCGTACATGACGGTGTCCGCAAGCGTGAAACCATCATGTGCGGCGAGCATGTTGAGGCTGGCCCAGGGACGTCGCGCCCGCCGGTCGAACAGGTCGCCCGAACCCGACAGACGCGCCGCCAGTTCGCCCCGCTGGCCGGGGTCGCCACGCCAGAATTTGCGCACCGTGTCGCGATATTTGTCGTTCCACTCGGAGAAGCCCGGCGGGAAATTGCCGAGCTGATAGCCGCCGGGGCCCACGTCCCACGGCTCGGTCAGCAGCTTCAGCCGACCGAGCACCGGATCCTGGCGCAGCACGTCGAAAAAGGCCGAACCCGGATCGAAGCCGTCGGCCTCGCGCCCGAGCGTCAGTCCCAGGTCGAAGCGGAAGCCATCCACGCCGAAGCTGGTCGCCCAATAGCGCAGCGAGTCCGCCACCATCTGGATCACCCGCGCCTTGGACAGGTTCAGCGTGTTGCCGGTGCCAGTGTCGTTGATCGTATAGCGCGGCTGATCCTGGACCAGCCGGTAATAGCTGGCATTGTCCAGCCCGCGCCAGGACAGGGTCGGGCCCTTTTCCGATCCCTCGCAGGTATGGTTGTAGACGACGTCGAGGATTACTTCGATCCCAGCCTTGTGCAGCTTGTGCACCGCGCGGCGCAGCTCGTCCTGGGTATCGGTCGCGAAATAGGCCTGTTCGGGCGCGAAGAAACCGAGGGTGTTGTAGCCCCAGTAATTGCGCAGCCCCTTTTCTTGAAGGAACCGGTCCTGGGTAAAGCTGTGGATCGGGAGGAGTTCGATCGCGGTCACGCCGATCCGCTTCAGATGCTTGATCACCGCCGGATGGCCGAGCCCCGCATAGGTGCCGCGCTCGCGCGGGGGGACCAGCTCCATCAGCTTGGTCAGGCCCTTCACATGGGCCTCGTAGATGACGGTTTCCGACCAGGGCGTGTTGGGCTTCACGTCGCGCGACCAGTCGAAATGGTCGTCCACCACCACCGCCTTGGGCATGGCGGCGGCGCTGTCGCGCTTGTCGAAGCTCAGATCCTCTTTCTTGGAGCGGATCTGATAGCCGTGCAGCGCATCGGTCCATTTGATCTCGCCATGCAGCTTGCGCGCATAGGGGTCGAGCAACAGCTTGTTGGGATTGAAGCGATGCCCGGCCTCGGGCTCGTAGGGGCCGTGCGCGCGGTAGCCGTAGAGCAGGCCCGGCCCGACATCGGGCAGATAGCCATGCCATATCTCATCGGTGCATTCGGGCAGCGTATAGCGCTTCAACTCGCGCTTGCCTTGCGGGTCGAATACGCAAAGCTCGATCCGGTCGGCATTGGCCGAGAAGACGGCGAAATTGACGCCCTCACCATCGAAGGTGGCGCCCAGCGGGTGCGGCGAGCCGGGAAGAATCTGGTCGGGCAATGCGGTCAAGGAAGGTCTCCGGCAAAAGTCGAACGACTATGCGACAGGTCAACACGGCAGGATTGCGGGAAACATGGGGGAGTGCCCCGATGGCCGATCAGATCGCCATCGGGGCATCCGGTCAGCCCGTCTTGGTGGCGCGGGGCTTGCGCGCTTTCGGCTTGGCGGCGGGCTCCGCCTCGGCAGAGGGTTCGGATATGGCGGCGGCCTCCGCCTTCTTACGACGCGACGGGGCCGGCTTTTGGGCGGGCTTCGGTGCGTCCTCCGTCACCTCCTCGGGCGTGTCGGACGTTCCGGACGGGGCGGGAGTAAGGTCGCGTTCGGCCATTTCCCAATGCTCGCGATCGCGCCCATGGGGCTCACCTTCGGCCTGCCAGATGCCATAGGCCCGCTGGCGAAGCTGCTCTTCCCGATCTTCCACCGTCATCTCCCTAGCCCGACACACCATGTGTCATCGCGAGCGTAACGATTGATATCGCCGTTCCGCTCCGCCGAAATCGGCTTGATTCCGATCAATTCGAGCCGGTTGGAGATTTGGCCTTGACCGGATCGGGGGCGCTGACCGCCGACAGGGTCTGGCGCTGGCTGGCCGTGTCGATGCGGCGGGTGCGGGTGAAGGGGGGCAGCTCGACGCGCTGGCCGGTCTGCATCGCCTTCACGATCCCCTCGATGACCCGCAGGTCCGACAGGCCTTCTTCCGCATCGGGCTCGGGATCGCGATCGTTCAGGATACAGTCGGAGAAATAGCGCATCTCGCCGCCGAAATGGTCGGTGTGCTTGAACGTCTCATGGCTCTGCTTGTCGCCGATGGTAACGTCGTGCTCGATCGGGGCCTGAAAGCCATAAGCCGGGCTCATATGGATCGAACCCTTCATCCCCGCGACGATCAGGCTGTCGACATTGTTCATCGCATAGCTGACGGTGAAGCTGGCCAGCTTGTCGCCGGGCATGCGCAGCACGACGGCGAAGGTGTCGTCCAGATCGCCCAGCCCGGCGCTCGGCTGGCGCGTGGCGACGGCGCTTTCCACCGCGACCGGCTCGGCACCGAACAGATAGCGGATGGCGTTGATCGGATAGGGGGCCATGTCGAACAGCGGCCCGGCCTCCAGCCCATGCTTGGCGCGGTGATTGTCGGGGTCCAGCTTCTGTCCGAAGCAGGAGGTGAAGGCGACCAGTTCGCCCAGTTCGCCGTTACGGATCTTGTCGATCGCATCCAGCGTGCCGGGTTCGAAATGCAGGCGATAGGCGGTCATCAGCTTCGCCTTCGACCGACGTTCCGCATCCTGGATGGTGCGGGCCTTCTCGACCGAAATCTCCAGCGGCTTTTCGCACAGGACATGGATACCGGCGTCGAGCGCGGGGATGGCGAATTCGGCGTGACGCCAATTGGGCGTCGCCAGATAGATCGCGTCGCAGACATTGGCGGTCAGCAGCTTGTCGAACTCGGCATAGGAATAGACATGCTCGACGCCATATTTCTTGGCGAGCAGGCGGCCCTTCTCGGCGTCGCCGGTGACGATCGCGGTCAGCTCCGAATTGCCGGTGTGGCTGATGCCGGGCATCATCGCCGACTGGGTGATGTCACCCGCACCCACCATGGCGTAGCGAATTTTCTTGGTGCCGAATCCCAGTGCCGATGCCAGGCTCATGCCGATACTCCCAAATGACGGTTCGGGTGCTGCAACGCGCCAATGCCGGGAAGGTCCCACGGAGATTTAACGCGTCTGACGAGTTTCCACGACCTAACCTGCATCATTCCCGACATTTGCGGAGCTTGCGCCGACGTGACCCTGCCCGATCAGCATGCCGATCCGCTCCGCGACGCCGACGGGTTTCTGGATCTCGAAAACTACGCCGCGATGGGGGACGGGCGCAGCGTCGCGCTGAGCGGGGCGGATGGATCGATCGACTGGTGGTGCGTGCCCAATATGGATTCCGCGCCGCTGTTCGACCGGCTTGTCGATGGGGAGCGGGGCGGCCTCTTCTCGATCACACCCGTCGAGCCCTTTACCGTCGAGCGCACCTATCGCCCGAGCAGCAACGTACTGGAGACGATCTTCACGACGGCGAGCGGCCGGGCCAAGCTGGTCGAGTCGATCAACAGCGGCCCTGCCGGACGACTGCCCTGGGCGGAGTTGGCGCGGCGGGTGGAGGGGCTGGACGGTCATGTCCGCTTCGCCATCACCTTGCGCTTCAGCCGCCGCGCCGACACGGTCAGCCCTTATTTCGCGCCCGCCGGCGGCCACAATGTCTTTCATGTCGACCGGGTGCTGGGTGTTTTCCGCCACTGCTCGCATGTGACGATCGATCATGTCGAGGATGGACTGGTGACGGGCACCGCTGCGGTCGGACCGGGCGACCGGGCGCGGATCGCGATCATCGCGGGCGAGGACGAACCGCTGGTCTGCCAGGACATCGAGCAGATCGACAGCCGGATCGACCTGTCCGACTTCGAATGGCGGCAATGGTCGGAGAACCTCACGGTGCCGGAGAAGCACCGCGACCGCATCCTGCGCAATGCGCTGGCGCTCAAGCTGCTGCTCTATTCGCCGACCGGCGCGATCACGGCGGCTGCGACCACCTCGCTGCCCGAGGGGATCGGGGGCGCGAAGAATTACGACTATCGCTACGCCTGGGTCCGTGATGCGGGCTACACGATCAAGGCCTTCCTGCGCATCGGCGCGCATGGCGAGGCCAAGGCCGCCTTCACCTGGCTGCTCAAGCGACTGGGCGAAGGCGATCCGCAGGTCTGCTACACGCTGGAGGGACAACCCGTTCCGCCCGAACGCGAGATCGCGGTGAGCGGCTATCGCCATTCCCGCCCGGTGCGCGTCGGCAATCTGGCGGGCGGCCAGCATCAACACGGCATCTATGGCGATATCTTCGAGACGGCGAGCCGCTTCGTCGCGTGCGGCAACTTCCTCGATACCTCCAGTGCCGAGACGCTGTCGCATCTGGCGGACAGCTGCGCCGATCGCTGGCGGCTGCCGGATGCGGGCATCTGGGAATTGCCCGAGGCGCGCCATTACACCATGTCGAAGATCAGCTGCTGGCAGGCGCTGGCCCGGGCGGTCGAACTGGCCGATGAGGGGCAGATTCCGACGACCTGCCGCGACCGTTGGGCGCGCGAGCGCGACCGGATCGAGCAATGGATCGGCGAGCATTGCTGGTCGGAGAAACGCGGCGCCTATCTGATGCATCCCGACAGCGATGCGCTGGACGCCAGCCTGGCGCTGGCGGTGCGGTTTCGTTTCGACGGGCAGGATCGGCTGGCGCGTACGCTGGATGCGCTGGACCGCGAACTGGCGGAAGGGGCCTTCCATTATCGCTATTCAGGGATGCGGAAGGAGGAAGGCTGCTTCCTTGCCTGCACCTTCTGGATGATCGAGGCGCGGGCGATGCTGGGACAGACGGAGGCGGCGCAAAAGGCGTTCGACGCCGCGACCGAGGCGCTCGATAGCCGGGGATGCGGGCTCTATGCGGAAATGATCGATCCGAAAACCGGCCATTATCTGGGCAACATGCCGCAGGGTTTGACCCATTTGGCGGTTATTCAGGCCGCCGCGACACTGGCCGGCGAAGAACTTTAAGGGGGGGCGGGAATTGCCGGACTATGGTGGCGAACCCGGTCTCGACTTGCTAGCAGCATGACGATGAACGCGCTCCCGCTCGATCCGCAGCTTGCCTTTCTGGAGGGAGGGGGTGAGGCGACCCGCCTGATCCTGGCGCGGGACTGGACCGGCCACCCCCTGGGGCCGCCGCAGGAGTGGCCGGAGGCGTTCCGGGTGGCAATCAGCTTGGTCCTCAATTCCCCGGAATCGATGATCCTGGCCTGGGGCCCGGACCTGCACTTCTTCTTCAACGAAACCTATTTTCCGCTGCTCGGACCGCGCCTGCCCTGGGCGATGGGCGCGCGGTTCGATGAGGTGTGGGCGGACGCGCTGGAACAGGCACGACCGATCATCGACGCGGCGCTCGCCGGGCAGACGCAGCGCTTCGTCGATCTGCCCTGGAAGCTCGACACCGATCGGGGCGAGGCGCACACCTTCTGGACCTTCTCCTATTCGCGCGTGCTGGACGGCATGGGGAAGGTCGCCGGGCTGTTCATCTTCACCAACGAGACGACCGCCCGCGTCCATGCCGATGCCGCCCTGCGCGAAAGCCAGATGCAATTGTCCTACGCCCTGGAGGAACTGCGCGCGCTGAACGTCACGCTGGAGCAGCGGATCGTCGAGCGTACCGCCGAGCGCGACCGGATGTGGGACGTGTCGCCCGACCTGTTGGCGGTGATCGATTTCGATGGCGTCATCCACCGGATCAATCCGGCGTGGCATACCATCCTGGGCTATGATGTCGGCAACCTGATCGGGCGATCGGTCATGACCTTCATCCACCCGGACGACGTCGTCGCGGCCCGCGCGGCCCTGGCGACCTCGCTGACCGAGGCCAGTTCGCGTATCGAATTGCGGATGCGCCACGCCGATGGCCATGACGAATGGATCGCCTGGGTCGGAGCGGCCAGCGCGTACGAAGTCTTCGCGGTGGGCCGCCATATCACCCAACAGAAGATGGCCGAAGAAGCTCTCCGCGCGACGGAGGAACAGCTACGTCAGGCGCAGAAGCTGGAGGCGATCGGGCAACTGACCGGCAGCGTCGCGCACGACTTCAACAATCTGCTGACCGTCATCCGGGGCTCGATCGATCTCATCCGCCGGCCCGAATTCCCGGCAGAGCGTCGTCAGCGCCACATGGACGCGATCGCCGATGCAGCGGACCGCGCCGCCAAGCTGACCGCGCAACTGCTCGCCTTCGCCCGGCGGCAACCGCTGACCCCGGAGATCGTGGACGTCGGCGCCAGCATCACCACCCTGACCGACATGATCACGACGCTGTCGGGCCCCGGCGTCCAACTCGACATCGATCTGCCCGCGACACCCTGCCATGCGCATGTCGACCGCAGCCAGCTCGACACCGCGATCGTCAACATGGCGGTCAATGCCCGCGACGCGATGGCGGGGCAGGGGAGGCTGACCATATCCGTCCGCTCGCAGCAGGACGCGCACGGCAAGCCGCAGGTGCGGATCGCCATCTCCGACACCGGCGAAGGCATTCCGCCCGAGCGGCTGGAGCAGATTTTCGAGCCCTTCTTCACGACCAAGAAACTGGGGGCCGGAACCGGGCTCGGCCTGAGCCAGGTTTTCGGTTTCGCGCGCCAGTCGGGCGGCGATGTCCAGGTGGCGAGCACACCCGGCAAGGGCGCGACCTTCACCCTCCTGCTGCCGCAGATCGAGGGCCAGCCGGTTGCGGACAGTCACGCCGCCTTGCTGGGCGCTCCGTCGCGCGCCGAATGCTGCGTGCTGGTGGTCGAGGACAATGTCGAGGTCGGGCATTTCGCCGTGGAGGCACTACAGACGCTCGGCTGTCGCACGGTGATCGCGACAAATGCCGCCGCAGCGCTGGAAGAGCTGAACCGGGATGCCGAACGCTTTGACCTCGTATTTTCGGATGTGATGATGCCCGGTCAGTCTGGGATCGACTTCGCCCATGACATCAGCCGCCTTCACCCCAGGCTGCGTATCCTTCTGACCAGCGGCTATAGCCAGGTCATCGCCGATGAGGGGAGCCACGGCTTCGCCCTGCTGCGCAAGCCCTACACGCTGGCCGAACTTGCGCAGCAGATCGACCGCCTGTTCGGCGGTTGATCCGGGAGCGACCCGTCAGTCGAGATCGTTCTCGCTGACGACCACCAGCGACTGCTCCATGTCGCGGCCCAGTGCGGTCAGCGCCGCTTCGAGAATGTCGTCCGAGTAGCGTTCGAACATCTCGATCGCATCGCCATCGGGCACATCGCCGCTCAGCGCTTCGAGCAGATCATATTGAACGGCGAACTGATATTCCTCGCCCTCCATCTCGCCCACGAACTCGACCTGGCGATCGGAGACATTGTCCTCCACCGTATCCTTGATGACCGTCAGTGCATCGTCAGCCATGGCGTTCCTTCCCTATTGCCTGCCGTTCGGGACGCGGCAGACGGGTTCCGGTTCCATGACTGCCGTCATTTGACGCGCTGCCAGCGCTGTTCCCGGCATCCCAGCCGACCGAAGAGGCAACCCTCGCCCACCAGGGTGCGCGCGTCGACCTGGGTAATCGTGCCCTCGACCTCGCGACCGATATCCGGGATGAAGACGGTGCCCGCCCAGCGGCCGGGTTCCTCTTCCTCAAAATCGGCGAACAACTGCGTGCCGATCAGGCGATCCGTGCCGCCGCGCGCCGCGTCGGCCTTGGCCTGCTCGCTCGCCCAGACGACGATCCCGCACATGAGTTGCGCATCCCGTCCTCGTCCGCAGGGGGCGAAGCGAACCTGTACGGTCTTGGAGGGGTTGGCCCAGATCCCCGCCGGAACCCGCGCGTCGGCCACGCCCGCCACCATCGCGAACCCCGAACCCGCGACGGCCATCGCGGCCTTGCGCCAGTTGCTCTTCATTCGGCTCAACTCCCGATCTTTGCTGTTCTTTCGGGAATGTAGGGAGCGCAGTGGGCAAAGCAAAACGGCCGGTGGATCGCTCCACCGGCCGCCTCGAAAACAGGACCCAAGGGACTTATCAGGACGCGCGCTTGGCGAGTTCCTTGTTGATCCCCAGCGCGGCCAGCGTGGCGATGGCGCCCGAGAGCAGATAGACGCCGACCGACAGCAGCCCGAAATTGCTCGACAGCAGCAGCGCGGCGAGCGGCGCGAAGCCCGCGCCCAGCAGCCATGCGAGGTCCGAGGTGATCGCCGCGCCCGTATAGCGACGCAGCGGCGAGAAGCCCGAGTTGATGACGCCCGACGACTGGCCGAACGCCAGACCCAGCAGCAGGAAGCCCAGGACGATATAGACCGTCTCGCCCGTGCCGCCCTGATCCAGCAACTGCGGCGCGAAACCGGCATAGGCGGCGATCGCGGCGGCCGACGCGCCGAGCAGGGTGCGACGACCCACGCGGTCGGCGATCTTGCCCGAGGCGAGGATCGCAATCACACCGACGATGCTGCCGATGATCTCGATCATCATGAAGTCCTGCGGCTTTTCACGATTGAACAGCACGACCCAGGACAGCGGGAACACGGTAACGATGTGGAACATCGCGAAGCTGGCGAGCGGAGCGAAGGCGCCGAGCAGCACGGTGCGACCTTCGGTGCGCATCGTCTCGCCGACCGGTGCGGGCTGAAGCTCACGGGTTTCGAACAGGCGCTGGAACTCCGGCGTCGCCACGATGCGAAGACGCGCGAACAATGCCACCACGTTGATCGCGAAGGCGACGAAGAAGGGATAGCGCCAGCCCCAGTCGAGGAAGTCGGCGGTGCTCAGCGTCGTCAGGAAGAAGGCGAACAGGCCGTTGGCGACGAGCAGGCCGAGCGGTGCGCCCAGCTGCGGGATCATCGCATACCAGCCGCGCCGGCGCTCCGGCGCGTTCAGCGACAGGAGCGAGGGGAGGCCATCCCAAGCGCCGCCCAGCGCCAGGCCTTGCATGATGCGGAAGATGCCGAGCAGCACCGCCGCCGACGTCCCGATCTGCTGATAGCCGGGCAAGAAGGCGATCGCCATCGTCGACCCGCCGAGCAGGAACAGCGCGATGGTCAGCTTGACCCCGCGGCCCAGGCTGCGGTCGACCGCCATGAAGATGAAGGTGCCGATCGGGCGCGCGATGAACGCCAGCGAGAACAGCGCGAACGAATAGAGCGTGCCGGTCAGCGCGTCGACATAGGGAAAGATCAGCGACGGGAACACCAGCACCGAGGCGATGGCGTACACGAAGAAGTCGAAGAACTCCGACGTACGTCCGATGATGACGCCGATGGCGATATCGCCCGGCGCGACATGGTGCGGATCGCGGGCATTGACCAATCGCGCGTCCCGCTCAAGGGGCGTCGAGGTCGATGCGGTTAACTCTGCGCTCATCGGCTGCCAGTCCTGACTTCTTCCAAGTTATTGAGGCAGGTCGGTTGCAGTGCAAAAAGACCGCGCATGACCGCCATTCTCCTGTGCCTATGCGCCTTTCGATCGGCCACGGGGATTGGACAAACTGTCCAATGTGCGCACGTGCAGCAAAGGCGTAGCGGCCATGGCATATGTCTCATTCGTCGAGCCTTGCGCGCCTGCGCCCTCTTCGCTGGGCCGCCTTGCCCCTCCTGGCCATGCTGGGGGGATGCGACGCGGTCGTGCTCAACCCTGCCGGTGACGTCGCCGTGCAGCAACGCGATCTGGTGCTGATCGCGACGGCCCTGATGCTGCTCATCATCATTCCGGTGATGGCGCTGACGGTGCTGTTCGCGTGGCGCTATCGCAAGAGCAATACCGAGGCCGAGTATGATCCGGAGTTCGATCACTCGACCATGCTCGAACTGGTGATCTGGTCGGCCCCGCTGCTGATCATCATCTGCCTGGGCGCGGTCACCTGGACCAGCACCCATCTGCTCGACCCGTATCGCCCGATCGAGCGGACCGCACCGGGCCAGCCGATCGCCACGGGCGTCAAGCCGCTCGAGGTGCAGGTCGTCGCGCTCGACTGGAAGTGGCTGTTCATCTATCCCGAGCAGGGTATCGCTACGGTCAACGAACTGGCGCTGCCGGTCGATCGTCCGGTCGAGTTCCGCTTGACCGGAACCTCGGTGATGAACGCCTTCTATATCCCGGCGATGGCGGGCATGATCTACACCATGCCCGGCATGGAGACGAAGCTGCACGCGGTGATGAACCGTGAGGGCACGTTCAAGGGGCTGTCGTCGCACTATAGCGGCGCGGGCTTCTCGGGGATGAACTTCCCCGTCTATGCGCTCCAGTCGAACGGCTTCGACCAGTGGGTCGAGAAGGTTCGCGGCTCGCAGGCCGGTCAGGACAAGGGCAAGGGGCAACTGACCCGCGCGACCTTCCTGACGGTCGAAAAGCCCAGCGAGTATGTGCCCGCCATGTACTTCAACGGCGTGCAGGGCGGCCTGTTCGACCGCGTCGTCAATCGCTGCGTCGCCGAGAACACGCCGTGCATGTCGGACGTGATGATGCACGACCGGATGACCGGTGGCGGCGACCCGCACAAGATGAAGGTCGGTGAGGGCAATCCGCCCGTCAACAATACCGGCCCGATGCATGGCGAGCGGACCAAGGGCGCGCTGGAAAAGTCGCCCGAGGAGATTCAGACCTCTCCGCATCAGAGCAAGGAGCCTGTGCCCTCCAACGGTGCGCAGGAACCGGGCGAGATGAAGAACCGCCGCATGTCCTTCCTTTCCATCCCGCAGACCCCCGGCCCGCAGACCTTCGGTCATGCCGGTGCGGGTCGCGGCTGAGGCACGCCATCATGGACAACATCATAAAGACCATCTTCGGACGGCTATCGATCGAGTCGCTACCGATCCACGAGCCCATCGTCGTCGGCACCTTCCTGGGTGTCGCGGTCGGCGGCATCGCGGTGCTGGCGCTCATCACCAAGTTCAAGCTGTGGGGCTATCTCTGGAAGGAGTGGTTCACCACCGTCGATCACAAGCGCATCGGGATCATGTATATGATCCTGGGCATCGTGATGCTGCTGCGCGGCTTTGCCGACGCCCTCATGATGCGCGGGCAGCAGGCGATCGCGTTCGGCGATAACCAGGGCTTCCTGAACTCGCACCACTATGATCAGGTGTTCACCGCCCACGGCGTCATCATGATCTTCTTCGTGGCGATGCCGATCATCACCGGACTGATGAACTATGTCGTGCCGCTCCAGATCGGCGCGCGCGACGTGTCCTTCCCGTATCTCAATAACTTGAGCTTCTGGATGACCGCGGGCGGCGTCGTGCTGGTCATGGCCTCGCTGTTCATCGGCGAGTTCGCGCGGACCGGCTGGCTGGCCTTCCCGCCCTTGTCGGAACTGGACTTCAGTCCCGATGTCGGTGTCGACTATTATATCTGGGCCTTGCAGGTGGCGGGTGTCGGTACGACCCTGTCGGGCATCAACCTGATCGCGACCATCATCAAGATGCGCGCGCCGGGCATGACCATGATGAAGCTGCCGGTGTTCTGCTGGACCTCGCTGTGCGCGAACGTCCTGATCGTCGCCAGCTTCCCCGTGCTGACCGCCACGCTCGTCCTGCTGTCGCTCGACCGCTATGTCGGCACCAACTTCTTCACGAACAATCTCGGCGGCAACCCGATGATGTACGTGAACCTGATCTGGATCTGGGGCCACCCGGAGGTATACATCCTGATCCTGCCGCTGTTCGGCGTGTTTTCGGAAGTGACCTCGACCTTCTCGGGCAAGCGGCTGTTCGGCTATACCTCGATGGTCTACGCCACGATCGTCATCACGATCCTGTCGTACTTGGTCTGGCTGCACCACTTCTTCACCATGGGTTCGGGCGCCAGCGTCAACTCGTTCTTCGGCATCACCACCATGGTGATTTCGATCCCGACGGGGGCGAAGATCTTCAACTGGCTGTTCACCATGTACAAGGGGCGCATCCGGTTCGAGCTGCCGATGATGTGGACCATCGCGTTCATGCTGACCTTCACCATCGGTGGCATGACCGGCGTTCTGCTGGCCGTACCGCCCGCCGACTTCGTGCTGCATAACTCGCTGTTCCTGATCGCGCACTTCCACAACGTGATCATCGGCGGCGTGCTGTTCGGTGCCTTCGCCGCGATCAACTATTGGTGGCCCAAGGCCTTCGGGTTCAAGCTCAACGAGTTCTGGGGCAAGGTGTCGTTCTGGCTGTGGGTCATCGGCTTCTGGGTCGCCTTCACGCCGCTCTACATCATGGGCCTGATGGGCGTGACGCGTCGCCTCCATCACTTCGACGACCCGTCGCTGCAAATCTACTTCGTCATCGCCCTGCTGGGCGGGTTGATGATCGCGGGCGGTATCGGGGCTTTCCTGGTCCAGATCGGCGTGTCGATCTGGAAGAAGGAAGAACTGCGCGACGTGACCGGCGATCCCTGGGACGGTCGTACGCTGGAATGGGCGACCTCGTCGCCGCCGCCGGACTACAACTTCGCGTTCACGCCGGTCATCCACGAGTTGGACGCTTGGTACGACATGAAGGACAAGAAGGCCGAGGCGCCGATCGAGGGCTATCGCGCGATCCACATGCCCAAGAACACGGGCACCGGCGTCATCATAGCCGGTCTGTCGACCGCCTTCGGCTTCGGGATGATCTGGTACATGTGGTGGCTGGCGGCCATCGCGCTGATCGGTGTCGTCGTCGTCGCCATCTGGCACACGTTCAACTATGACCGCGATTACTACATCCCCGTCGAGGAAGTCGTGGCAACGGAAAGCGAGCGGCGTCGCCTGCTCGGGCAGGGAGCCTGATCCATGTCGACCGACGTTCTGAGCGCCGATCCGGCAAAGAACCCGACCTATTATCTGGTCGAGGACGAGGATCATCATCACGAATCCGGTGGCTCGACCGCCATCGGCTTCTGGATGTACCTGATGAGCGACTGCCTCATCTTCGCCATCCTGTTCGCCACTTACGGCGTGCTGGGCACCAGCTATGCGGGCGGGCCGACCCCGCGGGAGATTTTCGAACTCCCGCTGGTCGCGCTCAACACCTCGATGCTGCTGCTATCGTCGATCACTTATGGCTTCGCCATGATCGCGATGGAGAAGAACCAGAAGTCGAACACGCTGATCTGGCTGGGCATCACCGGCCTGTTCGGCCTCGCCTTCCTGTCGATCGAGCTCTACGAATTCGCCAACCTCATCCATGAGGGCGCGGGTCCGCAGCGTTCGGCCTTCCTGTCGTCCTTCTTCACGCTGGTCGGCACGCACGGCCTGCACGTCACCTTCGGCTCGATCTGGTTGGTCACGCTGATGGTGCAGGTGGGCCGCTTCGGCCTGATCGAGGCGAACAAGCGTCGCCTGATGTGCCTGTCGATGTTCTGGCACTTCCTGGACGTCGTCTGGATCGGCGTCTTCACCTTTGTCTATCTGCTGGGAGTTCTCCGTTGAGCGCTCATCCTCCCCATGGTCATGGCGACCACGCCAATCTGGACCATGATCTCCACGCGCATGGCGATACCCATGGCCATGGCTCGATGAAGGGTTACATGATCGGCTTCGTGCTGTCGGTGATCCTGACGGCCATCCCGTTCTGGGCGGTCATGACCGGCGCGCTGGGCGACACCCAGACGACCGCCTTGGTCATCATGGGCCTGGCCTTCGTCCAGATCGTCGTCCACATGATCTACTTCCTCCACATGAACACCAAGTCGGAGGGTGGCTGGACGATGATGGCGCTGGTGTTTACCGCTGTCCTGGTCGTCATCACGCTGAGCGGATCGATCTGGGTCATGTATCACATGAACACCAACATGATGCCGGACATGGCCGCCCAATTGGGCGGCGGCATGTAATGGCCGATGCTGGCGTCAGCGGAGAGCGGCGCGGCCGCTCGCCGCTGGTGCCGGCGATCCTGACCGCGATCGGCCTGGCCCTGATCGCGGCTTTCCTGTCGCTCGGCGTGTGGCAGTTGCAGCGCCGGGTTTGGAAGCTGGACCTGATCGCCAAGGTCGATGCCCGGCTCCACGCCGCCCCGGTCGCGGCTCCCCCGACCGCCGGTCCCGAGGACGTCTATCGCCGGGTCACCGCGACGGGCACCTTCCGCAACGATCGCGAGACGTTCGTCCAGGCGGTTACCGAGAAGGGACCGGGCTATTGGGTCCTGACGCCGCTGGTCGGACCGCGCTTCACCATCCTAGTCAACCGTGGTTTCGTGCCCGCCGAGCGCCGGGCCGATCATGACCGCCCGACTGGACCGGTCCGCGTCACCGGACTCGTCCGGATCAGCGAGCCGAAAGGGGCGTTCCTCCGCTCGAACGATCCGGTGGCCGATCGCTGGTATTCGCGCGATGTTGAGGCGATCGCGGCGGCCAAGCAATTGGGCCCCGTCGCTCCGTATTTCATCGACGCCGACGCCACGCCCAATCCGGGCGGCTATCCGGTCGGCGGGCTGACGGTCGTCGCCTTCCGCAACAGCCATTTGTCCTATGCGCTGACCTGGTTCGCGCTGGCGATCCTGACCGTCGTCGGGCTGGTCATCCTGTGGAGGCGGGGCCGCGAGTGACCGGCGTCCCGCCTTTCCTGCCGTTCACCATCCGCCCGCGCGAAGCGGATGCGACGGCGGGGACGGCGAATATGCGCCAGTTGATCCACCTTCGCTGGATGGCGGTGGCGGGACAGTTGGTGACGATCCTGTTCGTCAACCGGGTCATGGGCGTTCAGCTTCCCGTGGTGGCCATGATGGGCGTGCTCGGCATGGCGGTGGCGATCAATCTGCTCAGCCATTTCCGCCTGCGCTTCCATCGGATCACCAACACCGAGCTGCTCTTCGCACTGATGTTCGATGTCGGCACGTTGACGCTTCAGCTGTTCCTGGCGGGTGGCGCGACCAACCCGTTCATCTCGCTCTATCTCATCCAGGTGGTGTTGGGCGCGGTCCTGCTGGAGACTTGGTCCGCCTGGGCGCTGGCGGGGATCACCGGCGTCTGCTTCGGCCTGTTGTCGCTCCACCATCGGCCGCTGGCATTTCCGCCATGGCTGTTCGGCGACATCGCCGGGCTGCATACGCTGGGCAATTGGTTGAGCTTCGCGATCGTCGCGGGCCTCCTGATCCTGTTCGTCACCCGCATCAGCCACAATCTCCGCCAGAGCGCGGCGCGGCTGGCCGATCTGCGCGAGCAGGCGTCGGAGGAGGAGCATATCGTCCGCATGGGCCTGCTCGCCTCGGGCGCGGCGCATGAACTGGGCACGCCGCTGGCCAGCCTGTCGGTGATCCTGAGCGATTGGCGGCGGGTGCCCAAGCTTCGCGACGACGCCGAACTCATGGGCGAGATCGCCGAGATGCAGGCCGAGGTCCAGCGCTGCAAGGCCATCGTCACCCGCATCCTTCAGTCCGCCGGAGAGCCGCGCGGTGAGGCGGCGGAGCTGTCCGAGGTCGGGCGCTTCATCGACACGATCGTCGGCGAGTGGCGGCAAAGCCATGCCCAGGTAGCGCTCGATTATCAGCGGACCGACGATGACGCGGCGATCGTGTCCGATCCCGCGATCAAGCAGGCGGTGTGGAACGTGCTCGACAATGCGGCGGAGGCGTCGCCGCACTGGGTCGGGCTGTCGGTCACGCGCGAGGGCGGGGCGGTCGCCGTCCGGGTCACCGATCGGGGGCCGGGCTTCACCACTTCCACCCTGTCGCAGGTCGGCCGTCCGCAGCAATCGACCAAGGGGGAGGGGCACGGCGTCGGCCTGTTCCTGGTCTCCAGCGTAGTGCGCAAGCTGGGCGGACGGGTGGAGGCCGCCAATCGGCCGGAGGGTGGCGCGGTCGTCACCCTGACACTACCTCTGAGCATGATCGGCTTATCGGATCGGGAGGCATGATGGACGAGGAACGGTCCCTGGTAATCGTCGAGGATGACGAGACCTTCGCGCGCACGCTGCAACGCTCCTTCGAGCGGCGGGGCTATCGTGTGTGGGTGGCGCATGGGCCGGATGCGCTGGTCGGGGTCCTGTCGGAGACGACGCCGCGCTATGCGGTGGTCGACCTGAAGCTCGGTCAGGCGTCGGGGCTCGCCTGCGTCCAGACGCTCCATGCGCACGACCCGGAGATGCTGATCGTCGTGCTGACCGGTTTTGCCAGCATCGCGACGGCGGTCGAGGCGATCAAGCTCGGCGCGTGCCATTATCTCGCCAAGCCGTCCAACACCGACGATATCGAAGCCGCCTTCCACAAGGCAGGTGGCGATACGACGACCGCGATCACCGACCGGCCCAGTTCGATCAAGACGCTGGAATGGGAGCGGATCAACGAGACTCTGGCCGAAACCAACTTCAATATTTCCGAAACCGCGCGTCGGCTGGGCATGCACCGCCGGACGCTGGCCCGGAAGCTGGAGAAGCGCCACGTTCCATAGGGCAGGTGGAGGGGTATCGGCTCATCGAGCGGGATACCCCTCCGTCAGGCCTCCGGCCTGCCACCTCCCCTTACAGGGGAGGAATTGAGACAGGTATCAGCGCTTCTTTTCGGCGGCGATCCAGTCGGCGATCTTCTTTTCCAGAACCGGCATGGGCAATGCGCCGGTGTCCAGCACTTCCGCATGGAAGCGACGCGGATCGAACTTCGCGCCCAACTCCGCCTTGGCCTGGGCCTTCAGGCGGCTGATGGTCAACTGCCCGATCTTGTAGGCGAGAGCCTGACCCGGAATGGCGATATAGCGCTCCACCTCGGCGGTCGCGTCGGTTCGCGCCATGGGGGAGTTGGCAAGCATATAGTCGATCGCCTGATCGCGGGTCCAACCCTTGGCGTGAATGCCGGTATCGACCACGAGCCGCATCGCGCGCAACATCTCGTCGTTCAGGCCGCCCATGCGCTGATAGGGGTCGGTCTCCATTCCGAGTTCGGGCCAGAGCGTCTCGGCATAGAGCGCCCAGCCTTCGGCATAGGCGGTGTTGCCGCCGAACCGCATGAAGGCGGGAAGCGCCGCATTTTCCTGCGCCAGGCTGATCTGGAAATGATGCCCCGGTACCGCCTCGTGCAGATAGAGCGTTTCCATCTCCCACATATAGCGCGAGGGGAGATCATAGGTGTTGTAGTAGAATACGCCCGGCCGGGTCCCGTCCGGTGTGCCGCCCTGATAGGAGCCGCCCGCGTCCGTCTTCTCCTTGAAGGCGGGGACGGGCCGGATTTCCAGCGCGGTCTTGGGGATCAGCGAGAATTGCTCGCGGATGCGCGCATCGACGCGCCGTCCGATCGCCTCATAGCCTTCGCGCAGTTGCGCCGCCGATTTGGGCTGAAAACGCGCATCCGTGCGCAGGAAGGTGAAGAATTCGGGCAGGCTGCCCTTGAACCCGACCGCCTGCTTCTGAACCTCCATCGCCTTCAGGATACGTGCGACCTCGGACAGGCCGAGCTGGTGCACGTCTTCCGCCTTGAGCGGCAGGGTCGTGTTCTGCTCGATCAGATAGGAATAGAGCTTATCGCCGCCCGGCATACCGACAAGCCCCACCGAGTCGCGCGCGGCGGGAAGATAGGTATCGGCCAGGAAGCTGCGCATCCGCTTTTCGGCGGGGACGATGACGTCGCGGATCTGGGTCGCATAGGCCGCCTTCAGCCGGGTCTGCTCGGCGGCCGGGATCGTGGCGGGGAAACGCTTGAGCGGTCCGTAAAAGGTGGAGTCCTCCACCGGCACCGCCAGCAGATTGCGGAACTGCGCGATCATGTTGCGCACGACCAGCTTGGGCTGCACGACGCCGCTCTTCATACCCTGCCGAAAGCGTTCGATCGCCTCGTCCAGCAGATGGGCATATTCGAAGTTGCGCTTCAGGTTATTGTCGTAATCCGCCACCGTGTTGAACGGGGCCGCGCCCTGGCCCGAAGCGAATTCGGGATAGAAGGTCTGGATACCGAAGAAATGGTCCATCGGCCGCACGATGGTCAGCGCGACGAGCGACGGATCGAGTCCCTTCAGCGTCGTTTCGGTCTGCTGGTGGAACACGTCATAGGCGATCTGGTTCGTCGGGGTCAGCCTGGCGCGGTCGACCTGGCCGAGGCGCTTCAGATCGCTTTCCGCTGCCGCGCGCTCCGCTGCGATCCAGGCGTCCGAGAAGAAATCGCCGATCCGGTCGGCTTGGCGCATATCGCCCCGGAACAGCCCGTTGATCGGGCTGCGCACCAGACTGGCCTCGTCGCTGTCGTGGAAAAGCTGCTTTAGCCGCGCGTCCTGCTGCCCTTCGCCGGGGAGGGTCGGGGACGGGGGAATGGCCTGTGCGGCTAGTGGCGTGGCGGGGAGGGTAAGCGAAAGGAGCAGGGCGGCGAGGGAAGGGTGGCGCAAGCGTATATCCCGTTCAAAAGCGGACAAGCCATCTTGGTAGAAAGCCCGCCCGTCGCCCGCAAGCCACCGTCCATCGCCGCATGAAGGAAAAGGCGCCTGGCGATCCTATCGGTTCACCGGGCGCCTTTTCGACGTCATCAGATGGCGGTGTCGGTCGGCTTGTTCGTCGCTGCCTTCGCTGCCGCAGAGCCGGCGTTGCTGGCGACCTTGACGACATCGTCGAGGAGCGAGCGGGCACGATCCTTCGCCGCGTCCTTGGTCAGGCCCGCATTCTCCAACTCACGCAGGCCCGTCTCGCGCGCCGCCTGCGTCGCCTGGCGGATCGTCTCGCCTAGCTTCTTGCCGAGCGGGGCGAGCAATTCCTTCTCACGCGCAGATCGCGGCAACATCGCACCCGCGATCACGCCGACCGCCAGGCCGCCGACCAGAATGCCCAGCGGGTTGGCCTCGATGGTCTGGGCGGTCTTGTGCGCCAGTTCACCGGCCTTGTCCTTGGCATCGTGATAAGCCTGCGACGCGGTTTCGCGACCATGATCCAGCTTCTCGCGAAGGCGGTCGGTCTGCTGTTCGTTCTGGGTTTCGGTGGTCATTGCGAACATCCTTCTGGGCTATGTCGCCGATGGTCGCCCATCGGCGGGCCAAATCAGCGCTTGCGCTTGAACAGGCGGGCGATCCGCCGACGATTGAGCAGCAGGCCGAGAACCGCGACGCCGCCGGCGACGGTCGCCGGATTGCTCTTCGCGCAGTCCAGGCTCGACTTGGCGGCGGACAGTCCGGCTTCCTTGGCTTGCGCAGCCAGGGCTTGGGGCTCCAACCGCGCCTGGAGACGCGATACGGTGTGGTTCATCCGCTCACGAGCGGCCGCGGCCCGGACTTCGGCTTCGGCGACGGTCATGCCTTCCCTCCCGACAGGCGGGACTTGCCGACCATCGCCAGGATTCCGGCGACGACCAGCACGAGGCCGACCACGATCAACGTCGCGCCCAAGGGCCCCGTCATAGGGGTCAGCGCGAAGATCAGCCCGACGAGCAGCGCGATCAACGCCGCCAGCGCCAGCACGGCAGCCGCCCCGACAAAGATCGCCGCGCTGCGATAGCGCCCGATCTTGTCCGAGGCGCGCGCCTTGGCCAGATCGATTTCCGCCGTGATATAGGACCGGCCGTCATCGACCAGTTGCGATACCAGCGACGTCAGCGTCTCCGGGTCCGATCTCGTCGCCGACAGGGGAGCGGTGACGCGGGTCACGCGGCCGCGTCGACCGACTGGCGGGTCTCGACGCCCGACTGGACGACGCGCGCCAGCACGAAGCCGAGCGCGGCTGCGATGCCGATCGCGACCGCCGGACTCTTCGTCACGAAGGCGCGGGCATCGTCGATCAGTTCCTCGACATCCTTGTCCTTGATCGCACCCGAGAAGGACGTGACGGTGTCGGCGGCCGAGCGGGCATATTGGCCATATTGGCTGCCCAGCTTCTCGTCGACCTGAACGGCGGCATCGTTCAGGAGCTGTGCCACCTGATCGAGCGCCGACCCGGCCTTGGCCTTGCCGTCGCCGGCGAGCGCATGGATCTTGTCGACCGCCTGCTGCTGAACCTTGGTCGCACCTTCCTTCACCTGCTGCTTGGCGTCGGACAGGGTGTTCGTGCTCTTGGCGGCGTCCTCCGTGCCGAACGCCTCGGGCGCGGCATTGGGGGCCGCAACTTCGGGCGCGACGGCGGTGTTGGTCGCGAAACCGGGAGTGCTACCCTGCGATGGGGGGAAGATATTGTCCGTGTCGGCCATGGGGAATCCTTTCCTCTTTGGCCCGGATGACCGGGCAGTTCGCCTCTTAACCCCGGCGGCGGAACGACGGTTCCATGCTTTCGCGCAATTGCCCTTCGTGCGGTCACACGATAGAGCCCGCCGGGACCTTCAAGGCTGATGTAGGAGCATCGTTACGTGACCGCAATCATCGACATCCACGGGCGCCAGATCCTGGACAGCCGCGGCAATCCCACGGTCGAGGTGGACGTTCTGCTCGAAGACGGCAGCTTTGGCCGCGCGGCCGTGCCCTCGGGCGCGTCGACCGGCGCGCATGAGGCGGTCGAAAAGCGTGACGGCGACAAGAGCCGCTGGATGGGCAAGGGCGTCGAAGCCGCCGTCGAGGCGGTCAATGACGAGATCGCCGACGCCATCATCGGCCTCGACGCCGAGGATCAGGCCGATCTCGACCGCGCGATGATCGAGCTGGACGGTACCGAGAACAAGGGCCGCCTGGGCGCCAACGCGATCCTAGGCGTCAGCCTGGCGGCGGCCAAGGCCGCGGCGGAAGCGCGTGGCCTGCCGCTGTACAAATATGTCGGCGGCGTCTCGGCGCATCTGCTGCCCGTGCCGATGATGAACATCATCAACGGCGGCGAGCATGCCGACAATCCGATCGACTTCCAGGAATTCATGATCATGCCCGTCGGGGCGGACAGCATCATGGAGGCGGTCCGCTGCGGCTCGGAAATCTTCCATACCTTGAAGAAGGCGCTGCACGAAAAGGGCCTGGCGACCGGTGTGGGCGACGAGGGTGGCTTCGCGCCCAACATCGCGTCGACCACCGAAGCGCTCGACTTCATCATGGCCTCGGTCGAGAAGGCCGGGTACAAGCCGGGCGACGACGTGATGATCGCGCTCGACTGCGCCGCGACCGAGTTCTTCAAGGACGGCAAGTATAACATCTCGGGCGAGGGCAAGATTCTGTCGAGCCATGAGATGGCCGAATATCTCGCCGACCTGACCCGCCGCTATCCCATCCTGTCGATCGAGGACGGCATGGCCGAGGACGATTGGGAAGGCTGGAAGGCGCTGACCGACCTGATCGGCGACAAGGTCCAGCTGGTCGGCGACGATCTGTTCGTCACCAACCCCAAGCGCCTGAAGCAGGGCATCGACGGCGGTTATGCCAACTCGCTGCTGGTCAAGGTCAACCAGATCGGCACGCTGACCGAGACGCTGGAGGCCGTGTCGCTGGCGCAGCGCTCGCGCTACACCGCCGTCATGTCGCACCGTTCGGGCGAAACCGAGGATTCGACCATCGCCGATCTGGCGGTCGCCACCAACTGCGGTCAGATCAAGACGGGCAGCCTCGCGCGCTCGGACCGGCTCGCCAAGTACAACCAGCTGATCCGGATCGAGGAAGAGTTGGGCGATGCGGCGCGCTATGCGGGTCGTGACGTGTTGATCCGCGCTTGAAATCGAGGGGCGTCGGTACGACAATGGCCGCTGTGACCAGAAAGTCGACGCCTTTCATGCGGACCATGCGGCGGGCAGCCTTGCCCGCCCTTGGGCTGACCATCGTCGCGTTCTTCGGCGCCTATGCGGTGCTGGGGCGCAACGGTCTGCTGGCTTATGGCGAGTATCAGCGCCAGCTGGTGAAGCGTGAGCAGGATTATGCCGCGCTCGACAAGAAGCGGACGGTGCTGAAGAACCGCGTCGCCCTGCTCGACCCCGACCATGCCAATCCGGACATGGTGGACGAGATGGTGCGCAAGGAACTGAACGTCGCCCATCCGGACGAGGTCATCGTTCCGCTGAAATGAGAAGGGCGGCCCCGCGAGGCCGCCCTTTCCCTATCATCGACCCAGGAAGGTCAGCAGGTCGCTGGTGAGGCGATCGCCATGCGTGACGTTCAGGCCGTGCGGCGCGCCGTCATACTCCACAAGCTGCGAATGGGCGATGCCCGCCGCCGCCGCGCGACCCGCCGGGTCGATCGGCACGGTCTGGTCGCCGGTGCCGTGGACGATCAGGGTCGGCACGCGGAAGGCGGGCAGGTCCGGGCGGAAGTCGGTCTGGCTGAACGCCTCCGCACACGCCAAAGTGGGCTTGAGCCCCGCCTGCATCGCGACATTGGTCGCCCAGTCGAGCACCTCGTCGCTGACCGGGCTGGTGATATAGCCGACGCCGAAGAACTGCTTGAAGAAGGTGTGGCGCAGGAAATGCGCGCGGTCGTCGCGCAGCCCCTGGCCGATCTGGTCGAAGACCGACTGGTCGGTGCCCTGGGGATTGTCGTCCGTCTTGGGCATATAGGGCACGACCGAGGCGATCAGCCCGGCGGCGATCACGCCCTTGCCGTCATGGCGGCTCATATAGCGCGCAACCTCGCCGCCACCCATCGAGAAGCCGATGACCGCCGCATCCTCGGCGCCCGTCGCCTCCAGCACATCGGCCAGATCGTCCGACAGCGTATCATAGTCATAGCCCGACCAAGGCTGGCCGGAACGCCCGAAGCCGCGGCGGTCATAGGCGATGGCGCGGAAGCCCGCCTCGGCGAGCGCCATCATCTGGGCATCCCACATGTCGGCGGATAGCGGCCAGCCATGGAGCAGGACGACGGGGCGACCTTCGCCCCAATCCTTGACATAGATATCGGTACCGTCGCGCGTCTTCACATATGGCATCGTCTGCTCCTGAGCATTCGTGCGGGAAAGGTGCAGCGTGAACGGACCGCCCGATAAGCCGTTCCGTCCGGGCGGTGGCAGCACATGTCGATCGAATCGCTTCGATTTTCGTGGTTCTTCGCGGCGCAGAGGCCGCCATGACGATAAAGCTGCCGTAACGCATTGCCAGTGTCGCGTGATGAAGTCACATTCCCGCCCATCGGAGCACAGGACGGAGCGTAACGGATGCAGGGATGGCGGTGGATGCTGGCGGGATCGATGTTCGCCAGCCAGATTGCGACGGGAGCGGCGATGGCGCAGACGAACCAGATGACCGAGAATGATCCCTATATCTGGCTGGAGGACAAGGACGGCGCCAAGGCCCTGTCCTGGGTGGAGGCGGAGAATGCCAAGACCCTGCCGCGGCTTCAGAACGATCCGCGCTATCAGACCTTCTATGGCGAGGCATTGGCCATCGCCTCGGCCAAGGATCGCATTCCAATGCCGGGCCAGATGTATGGGCGGATCGTCAATTTCTGGCGCGATGCCGACCATCCGCAGGGCCTATGGCGGTGGACGACCGAGGCCGACTATGCCTCGCCCGATCCGAAATGGACGACGCTGCTGGACCTCGACGCGCTGAGCAAGGCGGAGGGCAAGAAATGGGTGTGGAAGGGCGTCAACTGCCTCAGCCCCGAGGAGCGTCTTTGCCTGGTTGCGCTGTCCGAGGGCGGTGAGGACGCGATCGAATATCGCGAATTCGACATGCAGACCGGGCAGTTCGTACCGAAGGGCTTCCGCCTGTCGACCTCGAAGCAGGGCGCGGCGTGGCTGGACAAGGACACGCTGCTGGTCAGCCGCGACTGGGGGCAGGGGACGCTGACCAAGTCCAGCTATCCCTTCGTCGTGAAGATGGTGAAGCGTGGCGCGCCGCTGTCGCAGGCGACCGAGATTTTCCGGGGCGCGCCCTCGGACGAGCTCGGCACCTATGCCAGCGTGTTGACCGATGCGAAGGGCAACCGCGCCGTGGTGATCGAGCGACGGCAGACCTTCTTCGGCGGCGACAAGCTGTTCTGGACGCCGACGGGCGGCGCGAAGCCCATCGCCATGCCCGCGCGCGCCTTTCCGTCCGGCATGGTCGATGGGCGCGTGATCTTCCAGACCAGCGACCCCTGGGGCGAGCATCCGGCGGGCTCGGTCGTATGGGCGCCGCTGTCCGAACTGGAAGCGGGCCGGATCGCGCCGCGCGCGCTGTTCACACCGACCGATCGGCAGGCGGTGGAAGGGGTGTCGACCACCAGGGACCGGGTGGTCGTGACCTATATCGACAATGTCCGGGGCCGCGCGAGCGTGTTCTCGCCACAGGGCGCGGCGTGGTCGTCGACGGCGGTTCCGGTGCCGGATAATATGGCGGTCGATGTCGTCAGCACCAGCGACCGTTCGGACGTCGTCTATCTTGCGACGGCGGGTTTCACGACGCCGACCGTGCTGTCGCGTTTCGATGCGGGCCGCGCTGCCGCGCCGCAAGTGCTGAAGACGCTGCCCGCGCGTTTCGATGCGGCCGGCACGACGGTTCATCAATATGAGGCGACCTCCACCGACGGGACGAAGATCCCGTATTTCGTCGTCCTGCCCAAGGGCACGAAGCTGGACGGCACCACGCCGACGCTGATGACCGCCTATGGCGGGTTCGAGATCGCCCGGCTGCCGACCTATCTCGGTGCGACCGGCAAGATCTGGATCGAGCGGGGCGGGGCGTTCGTGCTCGCCAATATCCGGGGCGGCGGCGAATTCGGGCCGAAATGGCATGACGCGGGTCGCAAGACCAAGCGCCAGATCATCTATGACGATTTCGCCTCGGTCGCGAAGGACCTGTTCGCGCGGAAGATCACCAGTGCGCAGAAGCTGGGCATCTATGGCGGGTCGAATGGCGGGCTGCTGATGGGTGTCGAGCTGACCCAGCATCCCGAATTGTGGAAGGCGGTGACCATCCAGGTGCCGTTGCTCGACATGGTCCGTTACCAGAAGATCGCGGCGGGCGATTCGTGGAAGGACGAATATGGCTCGATCGACGTGCCGGAAGAGGCCGCGTTTCTTCGCAAGATTTCGCCCTATGCCAATATCCGCAAAGGCGTCGCCTATCCCGAGCCCTATATCTGGACGACGACGAAGGACGACCGCGTCGGACCGCAGCATGCGCGCAAGTTCGCCGCGCGGCTGGCGGAATATGGCATCCCCTATCTCTTCTACGAAGACACGGCGGGCGGCCATTCGGGCGATGCCGATATCGCGCAAGGGGCGCGGCTGAACGCGCAGCAGATGGTCTATTTCGCGCAGAAGCTGATGGATACGCCCAAGCGTTGAGGTCGGAAGGCCGGGCGGGTAGCGCCGCTCGGTCGCTTCCCGTATGACGTATGCGGCAATAATCTTCTTGCTGCGTTGCGGCAGGATGGGCAAATGCAGGGCATGACCGATATGACGACGACCGAGCGCCGTCCGGCTGAGCCGGCGGCTGGCGCTCCCGCCATCATCTTCGAAGCGATCGTCAAGATGCAGGCGGTGTCTGCCATGTACAATCGCGGCGAGGTGGTGCTGGCGCCTCACGTGATCTTCACCCGCCACGACGAGCTTTATGTCGATGCGACGACGATCGAGCGCGATGGCAAGCCGCCGCGCGAGGAGAAGATGGGGACGTTCAAGCTGGCTGGGCTGGGTTCGCTGCGCCTGACACCGCGTCGCTTCACTGTGAGTTCTCTGTTCGAGCGCGACGCGGACAAATATCAGAATGCCGCTCTTATGATGGTCGAGCCTGGCTGACCTTGAGCAGAACGGTGCCGCGCCCCTCGATAATGGAGCGCGGCGCCGATATCGTCAGCGACAGCGGACTTGGTTCTGGTCGATCGAGCGACCGGCCAGCGCGCCGCCCGCAGCACCGAGCAGCGTCGCGATCGTGCTGCTGCGACCACCTACCAGATTGCCGAGGATACCACCGGCCGCACCGCCGATGATCAGGCCGGTCGTTCCGTCCGAGCGGCGGCAATAATAGCGGCCATCGGTCCCGGCATAGACCCGGTCCTGCGGCTGGAGCACGCGCTCGCGATATTGCGGGCCGTCGCGATAGTCGCCGACCGGATCGTAATAGGGCTCGCCATTGCCGTCATAGCCATCGGCGGGACGCGGCGGGGCGACGCGATACCCGCCGGGGCCACCGGGCGGTGGCGGAGCGGGACGATAGTCGCCATCGTCATATCCGCCCCGGTCGCGCCGGGACTGATACAGATCCACCTCCTGCCGATAGATTTGATATTCCCGGTCGAACCGCGCCTGCGCCGCGCGGAACCGCGCATCGTCGGCGCCGGATTGCGCGGTGGCGGGAACGGCCGTGACGACGACGGCGGTCGAGATTGCTGCGATGGCCAGACGACGAAAGCCCATCGATCCTATCCTCCATGCCCGGACAATCG
This sequence comes from Sphingomonas sp. GM_Shp_1, assembly GCF_026540895.1. Classification (GTDB taxonomy): domain Bacteria; phylum Pseudomonadota; class Alphaproteobacteria; order Sphingomonadales; family Sphingomonadaceae; genus Sphingomonas. Next base: position 72,795 of record NZ_JALNUR010000004.1, read on the forward strand.
GGCCATGCGACCGATACGGACACGAATTGATATGGTTCCTGAACGGCGTCGCGCCCGCATCACCCCTTGTTGACGAAACTGTCCATCACCCGCTTGCGACCCGCCTGTTCGAAGTCGATCTCCAGCTTGTTGCCCTCGATCGCCGCGATCTGACCATAGCCGAATTTCTGGTGGAACACCCGTTCTCCCAGGCTCAGGTCATCGCGCCCCTTCTGGCCCAGGCCCACGGACGGCGCGCGCGACTCGACCACGCGGGCGGGGCGGCCCTGGAGTCCGTTCTGGCTGGTCGCCGCACGCTGCCATCCCGGCCCGCGCCCTGTGCCGCGCCCGATATCGGCAAAGGGGTCGGCATGTTCGGACCAGTTGGCGCGCCACAGGCTTTCGCCGCCGGTCATGCTCGTCTCGCTGTCGATATGTTCGGGCGGAAGTTCGCCGACGAAGCGGCTGGGCAGGCTGGAGGTCCACTGACCATAGATGCGGCGATTGGCGGCGTGGAGGATCACCGCTTTGCGCCGCGCCCGCGTGATGGCGACATAGGCCAGCCGGCGTTCCTCCTCCAGGCTGCGCGTACCGCCCTCATCGATCGCGCGCTGCGAGGGGAACAGCCCTTCCTCCCATCCGGCGAGGAACACCGTGTCGAACTCCAGCCCCTTGGCGGCGTGGATCGTCATGATGGTCACCTCGGGTTCGCGTTGGTCGCCATCGCGGTCCATCACCAGCGAGACATGCTCTAGGAACGCGCCGAGCGACTCGTAATCCTCCATCGCGCGGACGAGTTCGGACAGGTTCTCCAGCCGCCCGGCGGCCTCGGCCGACTTCTCGTTCTGGTACATGGCGGTATAGCCGCTTTCGTCCAGCATCTGCCGCGCCAGTTCGGGATGGGCGAGGTCGCGCGCCATGTCGCGCCAGCGGGCGATGTCGCCGATCAGATTGCCCAGGCTCCGCCGCGCCTGAGGGGTCAATTCGTCGGTATCGAGGATGCGCGCCGACGCGATGGTCAGCGGCAACCCCTCCGCCCGCGCCAATTGGTGGATCTTCGCCAGTGCCTTGTCGCCCAGCCCCCGCTTGGGGACGTTGACGATCCGCTCGAACGCCAGATCGTCCGATGGCTGGTTGACGATGCGCAGATAGGCGAGCGCATCGCGGATTTCGGCGCGCTCGTAGAAGCGGAAGCCGCCGACGATCCTATAGGGCAAGCCGATCGCGATGAACCGGTCCTCGAACTCGCGGGTCTGGTGCGAGGCGCGGACGAGAATCGCGATATCACCGTAAGAGGTGCCGGAACGCTTCGCCGCCTCGATCTCCTCGCCGACGCGCCGCGCTTCCTCGGGACCGTCCCAGACGCCGAGCACACGTACCTTCTCGCCGACGTCGAGTTCGGTCCACAGCGTCTTGCCCAACCGCCCGCCATTATGGGCGATCACCCCTGACGCCGCGCCCAGGATATGCGGGGTCGAGCGGTAATTCTGCTCCAGCCGGATGACCTTAGCGCCGGGAAAGTCCCGCTCGAACCGCAGGATATTCTCCACCTGCGCGCCGCGCCACGAGTAGATGGACTGGTCGTCATCGCCGACGCAGGCGATGTTCTTGCGCGCCTGGGCCAGCAATCGCAGCCAGAGATACTGGACGCTGTTGGTGTCCTGATACTCGTCCACCATGATGTAGCGGAAGCGCTGCTGATAATGCTCCAGCACGTCGCGATGCGTCTTCAATATGGTGAGCATATGGAGCAGCAGGTCGCCGAAGTCGCAGGCGTTCACGCTGCGCAACCGGTCCTGATACTGCCGGTAGAGATCGGCCCCCTGTCCGTTGGCGTAGCGTTCGGCCTCGCCCGCGTCGATGTCGCCGGGGACCAGCCCCTTGTTCTTCCACTCGTCAATCAGACCTCCCAGCGCGCGCGCCGGAAAACGCTTCTCATCGATATCGGCCGCGATGATCAGCTGCTTGAGCAGCCGAAGCTGATCGTCGGTGTCGAGAATGGTGAAATTGGATTGCAGCCCGACCAGTTCGGCATGACGGCGCAGCATCTTGGCACCGATGGCGTGGAAGGTGCCGAGCCATGGCATCCCCTCCACCGCATCGCCGACCAGCCGCCCGACACGCTCGCGCATTTCCCGGGCGGCCTTGTTGGTAAAGGTCACAGACAGGATCTCCGACGGCCAGGCCTTGCGCGTATAGAGCAGATGCGCCAGCCGCGCGGTCAGCGCCGCGGTCTTGCCGGTCCCCGCGCCCGCCAGCACCAGCACGGGGCCGTCGGTGGTCAGCACCGCCTCCCGCTGGGCCGGGTTGAGCGTCCGCAGATAGGGATAATCGGCCAGCGACGCGGCGGGATCGGAAGAAGCAACGGTCATCGCGAACAGTTAGGGAACGTTTGCAGCTGGGGCAACCACGGGCTGCATCTGTTTCGCGCGGCCCCGGGTGCAATCGTCATCATGCCGTCGCACACCCGACGCGAAAGCGACACGCATCCCGCCTAGAGGCGCTGCGTGCCGACGAGGACCGGGGCGCTTCAGATGCGCTCACGGACCCGTGACGGGCATGACCCGATGCAGGAGCTGAAACCGATGAAGAATCTCTGTGCGGTCGCCTTGGCGGCCCTTCTTTTCGCGCCCTCCGTCCAGGCAGCGGAGCGCCAGACCGTCACCGCCTCTATCCCTCATGCCGATCTCGATCTGCGCCGGGCGGATCACCGTACGATGCTGGACGCGCGTATCCGTCATGCCGCGACCCTCGCCTGCGGGCCGATGACCACCGACCTGGCCGTCAACGCCGACGTGGCGCGGTGCCGCAAGGAAATGCGTGCCGATGCCGCGATCAAGGTCACCGCGCTGACGACGCAGGCCCCGGTCGCGCTCGCCAGCAATCAATAGGATCATGAGAAACCGACGACCGGGCGACGCGTCGTCTCGCCTGGTCGTGTTTCTTTGCGGGACAGACCGAAATCGATAGCGGTCGCCGTCATCAAAGTGTCACTTCGGGGGCGCAACGCAGTATCGTCATGACAAGTTTTGCGCTCGCCGGTGGCCAATCCGAATCCCGCGCTCGCGGACCGCGCCTCGATGCCGGGCTCCATCCCATGGGGCGGTGGATATTCGCCGGGCTGCTGGTCGGCGGCCTCGGCTATGCTGGCTATAGCATCCTGGTCGACACCGCCCGGGTCGGCGAGCCGATGGCGATCGGCGTCTTCGCCTTTCTCGGCCTAGCGCTGCTGATCGCGCTGGGGTTCGAGTTCGTGAACGGGTTTCACGACACCGCCAACGCCGTGGCGACCGTGATCTATACCCATTCCATGCCCGCGCCGTTGGCCGTCGTCTGGTCGGGCTTCTTCAATTTCCTCGGGGTCCTCTTCTCGACCGGGGCGGTCGCCTATTCGATCATCACGCTGTTGCCGATCGACCTGATGCTCCATGTCGGATCGGGGGCGGGCTTCGCGATGATCTTCGCGCTGTTGCTGGCGGCGGTGCTGTGGAACTTGGCGACATGGGCGGTCGGCCTGCCCAATTCGTCCAGCCATGCGCTGATCGGATCGATCCTGGGCGTAGGTCTCGCCAACCAGCTATTGTCCGATATTCCCGGCACGTCGGGCGTGGACATGGCTCAGGTGCAGAAGGTGCTGTCGGCCCTGTTGTTCAGCCCGTTGATCGGCTTCGCGGGTGCGCTGCTGCTGTTGCTGGTGATGAAGCGTTTCCTGCGCAACGACCGGCTGTATCGCGAGCCGGAGGGGAACGCCCCGCCGCCGCGCGGCATCCGGGCGCTGCTGATCTTCACCTGCACGGCGGTCAGCTTCGCGCATGGCGGCAATGACGGGCAGAAGGGCATGGGGCTCATCATGCTGATCCTCATCGGCTGCGCGCCGACCGCCTATGCGTTGAACCGCACCTTGCCGGAGAGCGCCATGCCCGCCTTCGTGCGGAGTGCACAGGTCGCCTCGGCCGCCTATGCCGCGCATGGCGCGGGCGGGACTCCCTCCATCGACCGAGCGCGTGAAGCCGTCGTCGCCGGTGTCCGCGCCAAGACCGTCGACAAGCCCGAGGTCTATACCGGCCTTGCGGTCCTCTCGCGCGATATCGGCGATCGGATCGGCAATTATGGTGCGCTGAGCCGCGTGCCCGCCGCCGCCGTGCCCAATCTGCGCAACGACATGTACCTCGTCCTCGATACCACGCGGATGATCACCAAGAGCGAAGGCGCCAAGAGCCGCTTCACCGCAACCGAGATCGAGTCGCTCGACGGCTATGCCAAGGAACTGGAGCGCGGCACTCGCTACATCCCGCTCTGGGTGAAGGTGACGGTCGCGCTGGCGCTGGGCCTGGGCACGATGGTGGGATGGAAGCGGATCGTGGTCACGGTCGGCGAACGGATCGGCAAGACCCATCTGACCTATGGCATGGGAGCCGCCGCCGAACTGACGACCGCGGCGACCATCCTGATGGCCGAGTTCATGGGGCGCCCCGTCTCTACCACCCATATCCTGACCTCGGGCGTCGCGGGCGCCTCGGTGGCGAACGGCGCGGGGCTTCAGGTGCGGACGATCCGCAACATGGTGCTCGCCTGGGTCCTGACGCTGCCCGCCGCGATGCTGCTGTCGGGCCTGCTATACTGGATGATGCTGGGGTTGGCGGGCGTGCTGAGCCGTTAAATCGGCCATGACCCCCGCGATCCGGGCGATTTTGACCGGATAGGTCTTTACGGAACCGTTCCGCTTCTGCACGGGCGATGCATGACCCAAGCATCGCCCCCGTCGCACCGTCATATCCTGCTGGCCAGCCTGACCGGTACGGCAGTCGAATTCTATGATTTCTATATCTATGCGACGGCGGCGGCGCTGGTCTTCGGCCCGCTATTCTTTCCGGCGTCGTCCGCAACGGCGCAGTTGCTGCTGTCCTATGCCAGTTTCGGCCTGGCCTTCGTCGCGCGTCCGGTCGGCGCCATCGCCTTCGGTCATTTCGGCGATCGGGTAGGCCGCAAGTCGACCCTGGTGGTCAGCCTGATGCTGATGGGCGGATCGACGGTCGCGATCGCCTTTCTGCCCACCTATGCGCAGGCCGGATGGGTCGCGCCTTTGCTGCTCTGCATGGCGCGGCTGGGGCAGGGGCTCGGCCTGGGCGGAGAATGGGGCGGCGCGGCGCTGCTCGCCGTCGAGAATGCGCCGCCGGGTCGCCGCAACACCTGGGGCATGTTCCCGCCGCTGGGTGCGCCGGTGGGGTTCATCCTGGCGAACGGTTTCTTTCTGCTGCTCGGACTGATCCTGACCGATGCGCAGTTCCGCGCCTGGGGCTGGCGCCTGCCGTTTCTCGCAAGCGCGGTCCTCGTGATCTTGGGGCTATGGGTCCGGCTTCGCCTGACCGAAACGCCCGATTTCGCCGAGGCCAAGCGGACCGAGGCCCTGCCCCGCATACCCTTCGCCACGCTGGTGCAGGATCATGGCCGCGCGCTGCTGGCGGGGACGGGGGGCGTGGTCGCGTGCTTCGCGATCTTCTATCTCGCGACCGCCTTTGCGCTCGGCTACGGCACGACCGTGCTGGGCTATCCACGCGAAGGATTTCTGGGGGTTCAGCTCGTCGCGATCCTGTTCCTGGCGCTTGGTGTCATCATCTCCAGCGTGATGGCCGATCGACGCGGCGCGCCGATGATGCTGGCGCTGGGTTTCGCCGGTTGCGTGCTCGTCGGGCTGGTCATGGGGCCGATGCTGGGTGCGGGGTCCCTGGCCGTCGTGTTCGTCTGGCTGGCGCTGGCGCTGTTCGTCATGGGCTTCGCTTATGGGCCGCTCGGCGGATGGCTGCCCGCCCTGTTCCCGGCGGGGGTGCGCTATACCGGCGTGTCGATGACGTTCAATCTGGGCGGCATCATCGGCGGCGCGCTGGCGCCCATCGCCGCGCAGGCGCTGACCGAGCGGGGCGGGCTGAACTTCGTCGGCGGTTATCTGGTCGCCGCCGGTCTGCTCAGCCTCGCCGGGCTCGCCCTGATGCGCGGAAAGACGGTTCAGGCCTGACGCAGCAGGGTCAGCCGCGCCTTGCCATGGACGCGTGAGGCATCGACGGTGAAGCCCGCGACCTCGATTTCCTCCTGCTTGGCGGTCTCGATGCTGACCCAGGTGCCCACGCCGACCCAACCGAGCCGCGCCAGCTTGTCGAGCGCCACGCTGCCCGCGCCGGTGCCATAGGGCGGGTCCATCAGGATCAGGTCGAGCGGCTGGCGCGCGGGGCCCAGCGCCATGACGGAGGCGGCGCGAACGTCGCCCTTGGCGCCCAGCTTGTCGAGATTGGCGCGGAGGGCATCCAGCGCGCCGCGATCCTGCTCGACGAACAGGCACGAACCGGCCCCGCGCGACAGCGCCTCGATCCCCAGCGCGCCCGAGCCCGCGAAGAAATCGCCGACCGCCAGCCCATCGAAATCACCCAGCCGCGCGGTCAGCATGGAGAATAGCGCTTCCCGCGTCCGATCGGCGGTCGGTCGGGTCACGTCGCCCTTGGGTGCGACCAGCGGGCGGCCCCGCCACTGTCCGGCAATGACCCGCATCAGCGACCTCCTCGCGGACGACCGCCGGGGCCGCCGGTCGGTCGGTTGTTGCTCCGCCCGTCACGCGCGGGGCGACCCGGCCGCGCCGAAGGGGACGCGCCGCCGCGATCCGGCCGATCGCCCCGCTCCGGGCGCTGGTCGGTCGTACGCTTGGCGAAGGGCTTGCCCCGGTCGCCACCGGCGGGACGCCCGGCTGGACGCTCCCCGCCGCGCTCATTGGCCGTGAACCGGTCCTGCCGCGGGGATGGCGGTCCCTTGCCGCGCACAGGACGCTCGCCGCGCTGCGGGCGGTCGTCGGAGGGGCGGGTGGCGAAAGGCTTGCCGCGCTCGCCACCACGGTCATTGGGCGTGAACCGCTCTTGCCGCGCCGACGGCGATCCGGTGCCGCGCGCTGGCCGCTCGCCTCGCTCTTCACGAACCCCGGCTCCCCGGTTGACGAAAGGCTTGCCCCGATCTCCTTGGGCGGGCCGCCCGGTCGGACGCTCACCACGGCGTTCCTTGGGGGCAAACCGGCTGTCACGGGTGGAAGGGGTTCCGGCGGCACGCACGGGACGCTCTCCGGGCGCGCTTGCGGGCCGAGGCGTTCGATCCCGGCGCTCCGTATCATCACGCTCCGGGCGCGCGCGCGGCGGGGCCGTCCGGCTCGGCGGCGCTCGAAAACCGGCGCGCGGCGTGGGACGAACGGCATCGGCGGGAATGCCGCCCTCCAGCGTCCTGCGAAACTCGACGATCGCCGATCCCTTCACCTCGCCAATCTCACCAACCGGCAAGTCTTCAAGGACGAAGGGGCCATAACGCAGACGGATCAACCGGCTGACCTGCAGGCCCAGATGTTCGAGGACGCGGCGGACTTCGCGGTTCTTGCCCTCGCGCAGCGTCATCTCGATCCAGACATTGGCGCCCGTCCGCCGCTCCAGATTGGCGTCGATCTGGCCATAGCGGATGCCGTCGATCTCGATGCCGTGGATCAGCTCCTCAAGCTGCGCCTGGCTCACCTCGCCATAGGCGCGGGCGCGATAGGTTCGCTCGACGCCGGTCGCGGGCAGTTCCAACTGGCGCTTGAACCCGCCGTCGGTGGTCAGCAGCAGCAACCCTTCGGTGTTCACGTCCAGCCGTCCGACGGGCACCAGCCGGGGCAATCCTGCGGGAAGCCGGTCATAGATGGTCGGCCGCCCCATCGGGTCGCGTTCGGTCACGAGAAGCCCGGTCGGCTTGTTGAACAGGAACAGCCGGGTCGGCTCCGGTGCGGCGACGGGATCGCCGTCCACCGTGACGCCGTCGAGCGAGGAGAGCAGGGTCGCTGGCGTGTCGATGACCGTGCCGTTCAGGGCGATCCGCCCCTCGGCGATCATCCGCTCGACCTCTCGACGCGATGCGACACCGGCCCGGGCCAGCAGCTTGGCGATACGTTGATCTGATGTCATGATCGACGCTGATACATAGGGTATGGGCCAAAGGAAATTAATTGCGTCGTTTCGGCTGGACAAAGCGTTACGGCGAGGAGTGGGGCAAGAAAGACGGGCCGATAGAGGGATGAAATTCTTCGGGCGAAAAAAGCGGCAGCTGGTCAAGCTGCTCGTGGTCGAGGACGAACCGCTGGTCGCGTTCGATACCGAGCATGTGCTGGTCGATGCCGATTATGAGATCGTCGCCACAGTCGATCAGGTCAGCAAGGCCGTCACCCTGATCGAGGGGGGCGCCGCCATCGACCTGGTGCTCGCGGATGTCCGGCTGGCGGACGGCAGCGGTGTCGACGTCGCCAGAGCGGCACACGCCCGTGACATCCCCGTCCTCTTCCTCACCGGCACGCCACCCGACGGGGTGGAAGATTTGGCCGAGGGCATCCTGATGAAGCCCTATGGCTCGCGCGAACTGCTCGGCGCCATCGCTGCGATCGAGGAGCGGCGGACCGGCAAATCGCCCGGCCGTCTGCCCGCCGGATTTCGCCTGTTCGCCCGCGCCTGATCGACGCCCCGTTGCCGGGCGCGACCAAGCCCTCTACGGTCCGCGCTTTGTGATAGGGCGGATCGGTTTCATATGGCAAGTGCGCGGTGGCTGGATGGAGTACGGCCCTATGTCGAGGCGGCCCCGCTGGCCTCTCTGGCGCTGGGCATATCCTCCGCCTTCCCGCTGACGATGATCAACGCGACCCTGTCGAGCCGACTGGCGGAGGCGGGGATCGAAAAGAAGAGCGTCACGGCCTTCGCGCTCGTCATCCTCGCCTATAACTTCAAATTCCTCTGGGCCTGGATCGTGGAGGGGGTGAAGATCCCCGTTCTTCACCGGCTCGGCCAGCGGGTATCCTGGCTGCTGGTGGTCGCTGGCCTGGTATGTCTGGCGGCGGTCGGGCTGGGGTTGACCGACCCGCGCGTGTCCCTGGCGCAAACCGCGATGGCGGCGATCGCGCTGGGGGTTGCGGGCGCGACCTTCGACATCGTCATAGACGCCTATCGGATCGAGCTTCTCGAACCGCGCCAATTGGGCGTGGGCGCGGGCATGGGCCAATATGGCTGGCGGATCGGTTCGGCGCTGGTCGCGTCACTGTCGCTGGTCGTGGCGACGCGCGCGGGATGGAGCGTGGCCTATCTGGTAAGCTGCGCCTTCGCACTACCCGCCGTCCTGACCGCCCTGTTGATGGGCGAGCCCGCGCGGCATAGCGAAATCACCGCGAAGCGCCCGACCGAAGGCATCGTGCGCGCCGTCGTCGGGCCCTTTGCCGAGTTCTTCCGCCGACAGGGCGCGGCGATCATCCTGGCCTTCATCTTGGTCCACAAGATCGGCGATACGCTTGCCAATCTCACCTTCCGATTGCTGTTCAACGATCTGGGATTCAGCAAGGACGAGATCGCGCTTTACGATGTCGGCGTCGGCTTCTGGGCCTTGCTGGTCGGCGTGTTCGTCGGCGGTCTGCTCTATGCGCGACTGGGCATGAAGCGGTCGGTGCTGATCAGTCTGGTCCTGATGGCGGTGTCGAACCTGTCCTTTGCGGGGCTCGCCGCGCTAGGCCATTCCAACTGGGGCATGGCGGGCGCGATCGGGTTCGAGAATTTCTCCAGCGGCATCGGCGGCGTGACCGTGGTCGCCTATTTCTCCGCGCTGACCGACCTGCGCTTCACCGCCGCGCAATATGCGCTGATCTCGGCGGCGGCGAGCATCGTGGGGCGGATACTCAGCGGGACGACGGCAGGGGCGCTGGTCGAGCGGTTCGGCTATGTCGATTTCTACCTGCTGACCACCGTTGTCGCGGTGCCGGGCGTCGTCCTGTTCTGGTGGATGGCCCGCTCCGGATTGATCGACCGTTCGATCGGCAGCGCGGGCGTCGAGGGGGAAGGCGACGCCCGTCGCGGGGAGCCGGTCAGAAGCTGATCGGCCGCCCCTCGTCGGCAAAGGCCGCGCTGACCGCCGCCGCGCTCGCCAGCACGCCGTCGACCCGCCGGACGCCGAGCAGGTCGGTCATCAGGAAGCGGGCCTTTTCCGGCGCGGTTTCCATCTGCGCCAGGATGGTGATCAGCGCCGCCTCCGCCGCCGTCATCCGCGCGCAGCAGCACGGTGCGATCGCGATCTGGCCCGTGGCATGCGCCGCTAGGTCGGCCATCAGCGTCCGCATTAGGAGCAGCGGTCGCCGGAAATCCTGTCCGAACACGGTGAACAGAGTATGCGCGGCCCGCGCATCGGAGAGCCCATGCGCGCCCATCCTGCGGACCGCGAACAGCGCGATCCGCGCATAGGGGCAGGCCGGAAGCATATGGGGAAGCGTGGTGGCAAGGGTGGTGGTTTCGGCCATCGGCTGGGACTCCGTGATTACGAGACCCATGCTAATTGCTCGCTATTGATAGTCAATCGCAAATACGATGATTGGTGACGATCGTTCGTCGCATCAATCCGGCACCTCGTCGTTCAGGGCAAGGACCTGTCCGGCAAGGTATAGCGAACCCGCGATCAACACACGGACAGGCCGGCTGAAACGATCGGCGATGATCGCCAGCGCCTCCCTCGGATCGCCAGCCGCGATGGCGTCGATCCCCATCGCACGAGCCTGTGCGGCGAGATCTTCCGGCGCGTGGGTGGCGTGATCGGGGACGGGGACGGTCACGACAACATCCACCATCGCGCCGAGCTTCTGGAGAACCGGCCCGGCTTCCTTGTTCGCGAGCATGCCCAATACCAGCGCGCTGGGGCCCTGCGATCGCCAGCCCGTCATCGCGCGGGCCACCGGTGTCGCCGCCGAGGGATTATGCGCGCCGTCGAGCCAACATTCGCTGCCCTCCGGCAGATGGGCGGTGAGCGGGCCGGGGCGCAGCTTCTGCATCCGGGCGGGCCAGCGCGCATGCGTCGCGGCGGTTCGCAAGGCGTCTTCGGGGACGGACACCGCCTGCTGATGCCGGATCATCGCCACCGCCAAAGCGAGATTCCGAGATTGGTGGCCGCCGGTCAGTGCGGGACGCGGCAATGCCAGCTCGGAGCGCCCGTCACGATACTCGACCGATCGGCCGCGTGTCTGGCTGAACCAGTCACGACCCCGCGCGACCACCCGCGCCCCCGCGCTCGCCGCCACCATCGCGATCGCCTCCTGCAAGGCGCGGGGATAATCCATCGTGACGAGTGGCGTGCCTGGCTTCGCGATCCCAGCCTTTTCCCGTGCGATGCCGGTCAGGCTCCGCCCCAGAAATGCCTCGTGATCGACACCAAGCGCGGCGATACCGCAGACGGCGGGCGGGGGTAGCACGTTGGTCGCGTCCAGACGTCCCCCCAATCCCACCTCGATGATCGCCGCCGCGGCCGGCGTGCGCGCGAAGGACAGGAAGGCCGCCGCCGTGGTTACCTCGAAGAAACTGGCGCCGATTCCTTCCGCATGACCCAGTACCTCCTCCAGAATGGCGGCAAGCGCGTCATCGCCGATCAGCGCGCCGTTGATGCGGATACGCTCATTGAAGCGGACGAGGTGCGGGCTGGAATAGACATGGACGGTCTGCCCCGACGCTTCGATTGCCGCGCGCAGAAAGGCGCAGGTCGATCCTTTGCCATTGGTCCCGGCGACGTGGAACACCGGGGGCAGATGATGATGCGGGTCGCCGAGCCGGGCGAGCAATGTCGTGATCCGATCCAGCCCCAATATGTCCGCGCCTGGCGACAGCGACCATAAGCGATCGAGTTGCGCCTGGACGGCGGGGTGGTCGGAACGGGCATGGTCGGGCATCGGCCGGTCTCTTGGCAAATGATATGCAAAGAGGCGGACCTCCCGGCCCGCCCCTTAAAGCTGTATGCGATGAAAAGCGACGGATCAGGCCGCCTGGCGCGACGCCGTCAGATAGCCGATGACCGTCGCCAGACGCTCGCGCAGATCGCGGCGATGGACGACCATGTCGAGCATCCCGTGGTCGAGATAATATTCCGAGGTCTGGAAATCGTCAGGCAGCTTTTCGCGAATCGTGTTCTCGATCACCCGGCGACCGGTGAAAGCCAAAGTCGCCTTGGGCTCGGCGATCTGCACATCGCCCAGCATCGCATAGGCCGCCATCACGCCGCCCGAGGTCGGGTCGGTCAGGACGACGATATAGGGCAGGTCGGCATCGTGCAGCATCTGGATCGCGACCGTGGTGCGCGGCATTTGCATCAGGCTGAGAATGCCTTCCTGCATGCGCGCGCCGCCCGAGGCGGTGAAGATGACATAGGGGCATTGGTCGGCGATCGCCGCCTCGACGCCGCGCACGAATGCCTCGCCGACCGCCAGGCCCATCGATCCGCCCATGAAGGCGAAGTCCTGGACCCCGACCACGACCTTGTGGCCCAGGATCGTGCCGCGCGCGTTGATCAGCGCGTCCGTCTCGGCGGCGCTGACGCGCGCGGCCTTCAGACGATCGGCATAGCGCTTCGAGTCGCGGAACTTGAGCGGGTCCTCCGGCACCTTGGCGGCGGGCAGTTCGCTGCAACTGCCTTCGTCCAGCAGATGGCGGAAACGCACCTTGGGCCCGATGCGATCATGATGGTCGCACTTCGGGCAGACGTTCAGATTGTCTTCCAACTCCTTGGTGAAGACCATCTGCCCGCATCCCTTGCACTTGTGCCAGAGATTGTCGGGCGTCTCCTTCTTGACGACGAAGGGGATGACGTTGCGGACGCTGTTGAGCCAGCTCATGCGAGTTCCTTGCGCGCGTCGGCCAGTGCCGACGACAGAGTTTCAATATAGGCGCGGACCGGCGCGGGCGCAGCGGCACCATGCTCGCCGACCAGATCGACGATCGCCGAGCCGACCACGACGCCGTCGGCCACGCGACCGATCGCCGCCGCCTGTTCGGGGGTACGGACGCCGAAGCCGACCGCGACCGGCAGGTGCGTCGCCGCCTTCAACCGCGCGACGGCTTCCTCGATCGAGGATTGCGCGGCCTGTTGCTGCCCCGTGATCCCGGCTACCGAGACATAATAGAGGAAGCCGTCCGCGCCCGTCAAAATCGTCGGCAGGCGCGCGGCGTCGCTGGTCGGGGTGGCGAGGCGGATCGAGGCGACGCCCTCCGCGCGAAGAGCGACGCCCAGTGCATCGTCTTCCTCGGCGGGAACGTCGACGCAGATCACGCCGTCCACGCCCGCCTCCGCGGCGGCCCTGGCGAACCATTCGGGTCCGCGCACCGTCATCGGATTGGCATAGCCCATCAGGACCAGCGGCACCTCCGGGTGGCGCGCACGAAAGGCGGAGGCGATCGACAGCACGTCGGCGGTGCGGGTGCCCGCGCCCAGGCTGCGGATATTCGCCTTCTGGATGGCGGGGCCATCGGCCATCGGATCGGTGAAGGGCATGCCCAGCTCGATCACATCGGCGCCGCCTTCGACCAGCGCGTCGAGGATTGCGGCGGTATCGCCCGGTGTCGGGTCACCCGCCGTGACGAAGGTCACCAGCGCGGCGCGGCCCGCCTGAGCGCAATGCGCGAAACGGTCGGCGATCCGGCTCACATCTTCACTCCCATGGCGTCGGCGACGGTGAAGATGTCCTTGTCGCCCCGACCCGATATGTTGACGAGCGCGATCTGGTCGCGGTCCATAGTCGGCGCGCGCTTGATCAGGCCCGCCAGCGCGTGGCTGCTTTCGAGCGCCGGGATGATCCCCTCGATCTTGCAGCAGAGCTGGAACGCGTCCAGCGCCTCATTGTCGGTAATGCCTTCATAGACGACGCGACCGGTGTCGTTCAGCCAGCTATGCTCGGGCCCGATGCCCGGATAGTCGAGGCCCGCCGAAATCGAATGCGCCTCGGTGATCTGACCGTCCTCGTCCTGCAACAGATAGGTCTTGTTGCCGTGCAGGATGCCGGGCTTGCCGCCGGTCAGGCTGGCGGCATGCTGGGTGGTGGCAAGGCCATGGCCCGCCGCCTCGATCCCCAGCATCGCAACGTCGGGATCGTCGAGGAAGGGATGGAACAGCCCGATGGCGTTCGACCCACCGCCGACCGCCGCGACCAGCAGATCGGGCAGGCGCCCCTCCGCCTTCAGGATCTGCGCCCGCGACTCGGTGCCGATCACCGATTGGAAGTCGCGGACCATCTCCGGATAGGGATGCGGGCCCGCCGCCGTGCCGATGATGTAGAAGGTGTCGTGGACGTTCGCGACCCAGTCGCGCAACGCCTCGTTCATCGCGTCCTTCAGCGTCTGCGCGCCCGAAGTCACTGGGCGAACCTCCGCCCCCAGCAGCTTCATGCGGAACACATTGGGTGCCTGGCGCTCGATATCGCGTGCGCCCATGAAGATGGTGCAGGGCAGGCCGAAGCGCGCTGCCACCGTCGCGGTCGCCACGCCATGCTGGCCTGCGCCCGTCTCGGCGATGATCCGCGTCTTGCCCATCCGCTTGGCGAGCAGGATCTGGCCGATGCAGTTGTTGATCTTGTGCGCGCCGGTGTGGTTCAGCTCCTCGCGCTTGAAATAGACCTTGGGGCCCTTGCCCTCGGGCGCGGTCTCGCGGAGCATCTCGGTCAGGCGCTCGGCGTAGTACATCGGGCTGGGACGACCGACATAATGGGTCATCAGCCCGTCGAACTCGGCCTTGAAGGCCGGATCCACCTGAGCCGCGCGATATTCGCGCTCCAAGTCGAGGATCAGCGGCATCAGCGTCTCGGCGACATAGCGGCCGCCGAATTCACCGAAATGGCCGCGCTCGTCGGGCTGGGCGCGGAAGGAGTTGGGGGCGTTCATCTCGTATTCCTTGGGCGTTGCCGGGGCGTGCCCTGCAAACGATCCTGTCACTGATTTGTCGCAACGGCTTTAAGGAACGCGGCGATCTTGTCCATATCCTTGACGCCCGGCGCGCTCTCAACGCCCGACGAGACATCGACCAGCGGCGCGCCCGTCCGGCGTATGGCTTCGGCGACGTTGCCCGCATCCAGCCCGCCCGACAAAGCCCAGCGCAGGGGGTGGTGAACCCCGTCGAGCAGCCTCCAGTCGAAGCGCAGCCCCATGCCGCCCGGCAGCGAGGCGTCGTCCGGGGTCTTGGCATCGTAGAGGATCAGGGTGGCGGCACCGGCATAGTCGCGGGCCTTGTCGACATCGGCGCGCTGCTTGATCGCGACGGCGGCCCAGACCTCCCGGTCGAACTTCGCGCGGATCGCGGCGACGCGGGCGGGCGCGGTGCGGTGGAGTTGGATCGCGCCCAGTATTCCGGCACGGACGGCGGCTTCGAGCAGTTGGTCGTCGGGATCGACGAAGACCCCGACGCGCTGGACATGATCGGGCACGCGCCCCGCCAGCCCGGCGGCGACGTCGAAGGTCAGATGCCGGGGCGATGCGGGAAAGAAGACGAAGCCGACATGAGTGGCTCCGCCGCCCAACGCCGCGTCGAGGGTCGCGGTCGTCGTCAGTCCGCAGATCTTGGCAGTGGTCGGCATGATCGTTTTCCCGAATGGGAGGAGTCGAGAAACGTCTTGAAGGCCGTTTGGAAACCGGCTCTTTCGCCTATTTCCTAACAAACGCCTACAGCGTGGCGGCGATGGCTCGTGCGGCGGCATCCGGGTCTTCGGCCTGGGTGATCGGGCGACCGATGACGAGGATCGACGCGCCCGCATCAATCGCGGCGCGCGGTGTAACGACGCGCTTCTGATCGCCGACGACGCCATTGGCGGGGCGGACGCCGGGAACCACGAAGAAACCCTTGGGCCACGCCTTGCGCACCGCCGCGACTTCTTCGCCCGAACAGACGATTCCGTCGACGCCCGCTTCCGCCGCCAGATCGGCGAGGCGGCGGACATGATCGGCGGGAGCGCCCGTGACGCCGGTGTCGGACAGGTCGCTGGCATCCAGGCTGGTCAGCATGGTGACGGCGACCACCTTCGTTCCCGTCGGTGCCGCCGCCTTGGCATCCTCCAGCATCGCGCGACCGCCCGCCGCATGGACGGTCAGGATCGCAGGCGCGAGGGGGCCGAGTGACTGCACCGCCTTCGCCACGGTGTTGGGAATGTCGTGCAGCTTCAGGTCGAGGAAGACGGGCAGGCCGATATGCGCCATCTCCCGCACGCCCGTCGCGCCATGCGCACAGAAGAATTCCAGCCCAAGCTTAAGCCCGCCGACATGATGGCGGACCTTCTGCGCCAGTGCCTGGGCACGGGCCAGATCGGGCGTATCGATCGCGACATAGATGCGATTGCTCATGGAAGGTCAGACCGTCGGCTGGATGGGGAGGGGGGCAGGTTCGGTCGGGGCGACATAGGGGCCGGTCTCGGTCGTTGCGGTCGCGGCGGCGAGCGCCCGCTCGCTCGCGTTCAACCGCTGCCGCAACCGCCAGCGGGCCGCATGTTGCCAGATCAGCGTCGGCACCAGTCCCAGCAGAAAGGTCAGGAACAGCAGCAGCGGCAGGTTCACGTCCGCTACCAGTCCGCCAACCAGCCGGATCGGCACGGTCGTCCAGTTCCCCAGCGTGAAGGCCGCGGCCAGAAACGCCAGCAGACACCAGAACAGCATTTTCAGGAACTGCATGCGCTTCTCCGCCTAACCCCTGTCGAGCCGACCCATGAGCGGTCGATCATCGCCTGGCGTCGGGGTCTAGCCGCGTTGTCCCGGCATGACCAGCCTTCAGCCGATCTCACGGCGAAGCGAGGCGATCAGGGGGGCGATCGCGGTCAGGCGGTCCTCCTCCTCGTCCAGGATCGCCAGGAACGCACGCCGCTTGAACGCCGCCACCGCGCCGGGCTTCAGCTTGATGGTCGGGGGCAGGGTGGAGACGGCGATGTCGATCATCCGCTCTGCACCGTGCAGCCGCCCCCAGAGATAGTCGTTCTCGCGATAGCTGCGGCTGAAGAAGGCGCCGAAGGTCAGGAACTGGATACCCTTCAACGTCGCCTCCGCCCCGCCGGAACGGATCGCGGTCGCATCGTCGGGCGCGATCCGGTCGACCTTGATCGGATCGAACTCGTCCAGCCCCTCGCCTTGGAGAAGTGGCAGGGTCGCGACGTCGAAATAGGGAAAGCCCAGATAGGTCAGGAGCAGCGTTCGCCGCGCCGCACGGGGCAGCCCGGCCAAGGCGCCTGCAAGCCGCGTATCCGTCTCTCCGTCGAGCCGGATCAGGTCGAGCCGTTTCTCCAGACGATCCAGTACCACATCGCCCTGATCGCGCGCGGACCGCACCGCCTGGGCCAGGTCGTCGTCCGCGGCTCCGCTCTGCCGCTCCAGATATTCCGCCAGCGATTCGTAGAGGGCGTCGCGGATCGGGGCCAGTTCGGCTTCGCTGTGATCGCCCTCCAACTCGGTCAGGCGGCGGGCGAGCAGCCGCAGCCGACGGATGCGGAAACCCAGGTCGAAGCTGCGCAGAAAGGCCTTGGCCCCGTTGCTCGGGCCGCCGGTGAAAGCGATCGCCTCGCCATCGGCGCTGCGGGCGGCGAGCGTCCGCTCGACCATCACGCGAAGCCGCACGCGTCGTTGCGCTCCGTCCTCGCCGATCGCCTCGGACAGCATCGTCGCGATCGAGTCGATGACGCCCGCGACCTTCAGATGGCCATAGGCGGCATAGCTGAACCCGGCCTTGGCAGCGGCGGCGGCCTGGGCGCGGACCCGCCACGACGCCAGCCGGGTGGCGGTGGGGCGGTCTAGGAAGAAGGTGCGACCGAAAAGCTGCTCGATCTCCTGCTCCACATCTTCGCGGATCGCGGCGAGGATCGCCTGCATCCGGTCAATCCGGCCGGAGCGCGCGGCGATCGCTTCCAGATTGTCGCGGATCGGCTGTTGCCGGGGCAATTCGCTGATCGCGCCGATGATCGTCTGGAAGAAACCGGGATGCCCGCCTCCGCCGGGAAGTCGGAAATGCATGCCGGGGAAGGGGTCGATATAGACGAAGCGGCGGTCGACCTGTCGCCTGGCCGGACGCCTGCCCAGCGCGTCGATGGCGGGGCGGAAGGGGGCGTTGACCAGCACCGATCCGTCGATCAGCACCGCCTTGTCCGCCGCGCCCGCCGCATGATGACGCGGAAGGACGCGGCGGAGAAATTCATCCCGCTCCGGCCAGGACTGTTCGCGCGCCGCCAGCACGCGGTCGAGTTCGGCGACTGTGAAGGGCGGGAAGGCGCCCGGAAAGCTGGAGGTCGCGCGCGCGGCGAAGACCAGTTCGGGAACCGCCGCCAGCTTGCCCTGGCCACGGTCGGTGAAGTCCACGACCATGCGGTGCTCGGTCTCCACCACCTCGCCCGGCGAATGGAGCCGAAGCCGCTGCGGCTGGCCGGTGAAATCGGTGACGGTGACGAACAGGTCGAGCGGCTGACCGGGCGGCAACAGCCTCTTGCCGGCCGGAGCCGCCGCCATCCGGTCGAACGCCTCCAGTAGACGCGCGGTGAAATCATCGGCGGCGAAGGGCGGCTCGAACCAGCGCGAGCGGACGAGGTGGCCCAGCTTGCGCCGCACCTCCTCACGGGTTTCCTCGTCCAGCCCCTCGACCTTCTCGCCGCTGCGCCCGGCCGCCATCCATGCGATCGGGAGTGCCCACATCTTGGAAAAGCGCGAGGTCGGGGCGGCGTCGGGGGCGATCAGCGACTCGATATCCGCCGCTTCCAGCCACAGGTCGGTCAGCGGATCGAGCGACTGGCCGGTGGACAGGGCCTGTCCCAGGAAGATGCCGTTGATCCCGCCGGCGCTCGCCCCCGCGATGATGTCCGCCAGGATGCGGACCCGCACGCCGCCCCGCTCCGCCATTTCGTCGAGCAGGTCGTGGTAGACCGCATCGACCGCCGAAGCGGGCGGATCGCCCTCATGCGAGGCGCGGCTGGCGCGGACGACGTGCCAGATTTCCTTGGTGATGCCGTGCATGTAGACGGCCAGGCTGATCCCGCCATAGCAGACCAGCGCCAGCCGCAGTTCCTTCTCGCGCATCAGCGCGATCCGACCCTAGCCCAGATCGGCAGATGGTCTGACGCCTTTCGTGAGGTCGGGCTGGCGTGAACGCCGCAATCGGCGATGCGGAGGTCGGACGACACCATGATCCGATCGAGCCGTCCGATCGGCCGCCGCGCGTGAAAGCTCGGCCCGGTATCCGCCATGGTGAAGTCGCGGCAGAAATCGCGCAGGCACCCGGCCCCGCGCGTCCATTCGTTCAGGTCGCCCATCATCACGGTTGGATGGCGATGCACGCAACTCGACAGGTGCGACAATATCGCCGCCGCCTGCCGCCGCCGCCACAGCCCCGACAAGTCGAGATGCATGCCCACGACACGAATCACCCCGCCCGTCGTCCGCAAATCCGCCATCACGGCGCCGCGCGGTTCCAGAGAGGGCAGGTGGATCGCCTCATAGTCCAGAACCTGTGTCGACTTGCGAACCAGGATCGTATTGCCATGCCAGCCCAGCGACCGGGCCTTCATGCCATAGACGATGGGCTTCCAGTCGCTGTGATCGTCGAGCAGATGGAGAGGGAGCACGCCTTCGCGATCGCCGAAGCGCCGATCCGCCTCCTGCAAGGCGATGACGTCCGCATCGACCTCGCGCAGTACGTCCATGATACGGTCGGGATTGCGCCTGCGATCGGCGCCGATCCCCTTGCGGATATTATAGCTGGCGACCTTGATCATTCCGCCACTGTAACGCAGCGCCGGGCTTTTGGTGCCCATGGCGAAACGGCGAGACGAGAGGAATATGGTGCCGGATGAGGGGATCGAACCCCCGACCTTCGGTTTACAAAACCGCTGCACTACCGCTGTGCTAATCCGGCGTCGCGGGCTCCATGCTTCAAGAAACGCCGAAGGTCCAGCCCTCCGTTCGCGCGATCAGGGGAGAAAGGCCCGCCGGATGCCAGAGATCATCGCGCCCCGCCATCTTGCGCAGCCAGGCTGAAGTCAGGATCGCATCGGTGCTGTGATCGTCATAGCGTTGCAGCGTCCCATGCGGTTCGCTGCCCAGATGGGTCAGCGCGTCGTCCAGAGCTTCGGCGCTGCGCATCTTGCTTCGTCCGCGCGGGCGCCCGGCGTCCCGGGCGGCGATGGAGGTGTAGATTTCGATCACCAATGCGCCCGCTGGCGGCATGGGATCGAACGGCCAGACCGGTACCCGGCCGTCGAGCCGACGAAGCAAACGCATTCCGGCGAAGCTCGCCTTGGCGACCTGCGACGCGCCGATCGCGTCATAGACGGTCGAGGGCTTCCGTCCGCCATCCGCCGCCACTTCGCAGGCGCGCCAATGGAGGAAGTCGGCCTTCTTTCCATCTGCGGCACCGAAATAGAAATGTCGCCCGCGCCGTGCCTCCAGAAAGCTGCGCGCGCCGAGGTCCGGATCGTCGCAGCTCTGATCGACATGGGCCCAGAGCGCCCGCGCATCGGCGGTCGGGGCATCGCCGGGCAGATGCGCGCCACGGGCGACGAAGGGCGCCGAAAAGCTGAAGTCGAAGCCGATCAGCAACGGCTCTGCCGCGCGTTCCAGCACCCAATCGGCGACGCCCTCCCTCGACCAGGCACGGCCCGGCGGCGCGACGATCTCCGGGGCCGCTTGTCCGACCTCGCACATCGCCATGCGGATGCCGTTATGCGAGGAGCCGTGCGCGCCCGACCAGTCGATCGCGACGAAGCCGGTGAAACGGTCAGCCGCGATCGCCATCCTCCCCGTCCTGATCGCGCAGGGCACGCCGCCGTTCGTCCCACCACGCCATCCGCTCGGCGATGCGCTTCTCCAGCCCACGCCCTGAAGGCGCGTAGAAGTCCTGCGGCGGCAATTCGTCGGGCCAGTAGTTCGCGCCCGAGAAGCCGCCCTCGGCGTCATGGTCATATTGATAGTTGGCGCCATAGCCGATCTGCTTCATCAGCTTTGTCGGCGCGTTCAGGATGTTGGCGGGCGGCATCAGCGACCCGGTTTCCTTGGCGGTCCGCCACGCCTGTTTCTGCGCCTTATACGCCGCGTTCGATTTGGGCGCGGTGGCCAGGTAGAGGCACGCTTGGACGATCGCCAATTCCCCTTCCGGCGAACCGAGAAACTCATAGGCATCCTTGGCCGCCAGACACTGTGTCAGCGCCTGCGGATCGGCCAGCCCGATATCCTCGATGGCGGTCCGGGTCAGGCGGCGCAATACATAGAGCGGCTCCTCGCCAGCCGTCAGCATCCGGGCGAGATAATAGAGCGCGGCCTGCGGGTCCGATCCCCGGATCGATTTGTGAAGCGCGGAGATGAGGTTGTAATGCCCCTCGCGATCCTTGTCATAGACCGCGACCCGCCTTTGCAGGAATGCCGACAGCCCGGCGGCGTCGAGCGGTTCGGGCAGGTCGACGGCGAACAACGTCTCGGCCTGGTTGAGCAGGAACCGACCGTCGCCGTCCGCGCTGGCGATCAGCGCCTCGCGCGCCGCCGGTTGCAGGGGCAGGGGGCGCTCCATCTCCGCCTCCGCGCGCGTCAGCAACTGTTCGAGCGCGGTCTGGCCCAGCCGGTGGAGGATCAGCACCTGCGCCCGGCTGAGCAATGCCGCATTCAGTTCGAAGGACGGGTTCTCGGTGGTCGCGCCGACTAAAGTGACCGTACCATCTTCGACAAAGGGCAGAAACCCATCCTGTTGGGCCCGATTGAAGCGGTGAATCTCGTCCACGAACAACAGCGTCCGCTGGCCCATGCGGGAATGTTCGCGCGCTTCGCCAAAGACCTTCTTCAGGTCCGCCACGCCCGAGAACACCGCCGAGATGGACGCGAAACGCAAGCCGACCGCCGCCGCCAGCAGGCGCGCGATCGTCGTCTTGCCCGTACCCGGCGGCCCCCACAGGATCATCGACGACAGTCGCTGCGCCGCGACCATCCGCCCGATCGCGCCCTCCGGCCCGGTCAGGTGATCCTGCCCCACGACATCGCTCAGTTGCGCAGGGCGCAAGCGATCGGCCAGCGGAGCATCCGCAGGGACGGTGGAGGGAAGGGGGGCGGGCTCCATGCCCGCGAACAGATCGGCCATGAGCGTCATGTAAGGGGTGCGGAGCGCGACGTCACCTTGACGGTTGACGATATATCGCAAAACATCTTGACGCAGCGGCTCTGCGATATATCTTGAATGCATCAATTCATATCGAGGAATCATCATGTTTCGTTTTTCACACGGCGGCGGTCATCGTCGCCATCACGCCGCACGCCATGGTTTCGCGCCGGAAATGGACATCGAGCGCTTGTTCCACTGGGGCGAACGACTCCACGACGGAGAGCATCGTCGCCGGGGCCCCGGCGGGCGTAGCCGGCGAATGTTCGACGGCGGCGAGTTGCGCCTCATCCTGCTGAAGCTCATCGCCGACGAACCGCGCCATGGTTACGACCTGATCCGCGAGATCGAGGCGATGACCGGCGGCGCCTATGCGCCCAGCCCCGGCGTCATCTATCCGACCATCACCCTGCTCGACGAGATGGGTTTTATCGAGGAACAACGCTCGGAAGGGGCCAAGAAGCGTTTCGCGGCCACCGACGCCGGTCGTACGCACCTCTCGGAGAATGCCGAGCAGGTCGAGGCGTTGCTCGCGCGTCTCCAGGCGCTGGGCGAGCACCGGCAGCGCGTCGATGCCGCGCCGATCCGGCGGGCCATGGGTGGGCTGAAAATGGCATTGGGCGAACGCTTCGGCGCGGGCGATGCATCGCAGGCGATGATCCACGACGTCGCCGCCATGATCGACGAACTGGCCCAGAAGGTGGAGCGCCTGAAATGAGCCGGTCCGTCGCACGCGTGCCGACTCTGTCGGCCAGCCGTTACCTCCAGCAACTCGCCAAGCACTGGTCGCACAAGATGGAGGTCGACTTCACGCCGGAGGAAGGCACGATCCTCTTCCCCAACGGATCGAAGCTGGAAATGCGAGCGGATAGCGAGACGCTGGACATCGTCCTGACGGTGCCGGACGGCGAAGACACCGCCCGGATGCGGGAGGTCGTGTCCAGCCACCTCGACCGCTTCGCCTTTCGCGAGGCGCCGCTGACCTTCGATTGGCGCGAGGGGTGACTCAGCCTCGCTCGGCGAACAGCGCGCGATAGGCGTCGAGGACGGCGTCGTTGACCTTGTCCCACCGGTAATCGGCGACGCGGGCGTGCCCCGCCTCGCTGAACCGGCGGCGCAGGGCGGCGTCGGTTGCGATCCACTCCAGCGCGTCGGCATAGCCCGGGATATCGCGCGCCCCGACCAGATAGCCGGTCTCCCCATCCGCGACGAGGTCCATCGCGCCCGTCGCATTGGCGGCCACCACCGGCACGCCCGCCGCCATCGCCTCGGTCGTGACGTTGCCGAACGTCTCGGTGACGCTGGGGTTGAAGAAAATGTCCATCGACGCGACGGCACGGCCCAGATCGTCACCGGTCTGATAGCCCGCGAAGATCGCATCGGGCGTCGCCTTGGCGAACCAGTCCTGTGCGGGCCCCTTGCCGACGACCAGCACCTTGTGCGGCACGCCGCGACGGCGAAGCTCGGCCAGCGCCTCGGCAAAGACGTCGAGGCCCTTTTCCTTGACCAGTCGCCCCAGGAAACCGATCGCCACCTCATCGTCCGCGATCCCCAATGACCGCCGCCATTCCAGGCTGCGGCGCGAGGGTTGGAACCGGTCATGATCGATCCCGCGCGACCAGATGCCCATCGGCGGCGTCACACCCCAACTGCGCAACAGGGCGATCATGCTGGGGCTGGGCGCGACGATCCGGTCGAACCGGTTGTAGAAGCGGGTCAGCAGCCGGATGATCGCCGGCTCCAGAAAGCCCAGGCCATAATAGGCCGGATAGGTTTCGAACCGCGTATGGACGGATGCGATCGAGGCGACGTCCTTTTCCCGCGCCCATCGAACCGCCGCATGGCCTAGAAATTCGGGCGCGGAGACATGGACGATATTGGGGGCGAAGGCCTCCAGATCGGCGCGCACCTTGGCAGGCAGGCCGCGCGCCAGCTTGTAATCGGCGCGAAACGGCATGGGAATGGCGGGCACGTCGACCAGATCGCCGACCGGCGGAAAGGCGGGCGTCGCAGAGGTCGGCGAATAGACACGCACCGCCACACCGCGATCGAGCAGATGCCCGACCAGCCGGTTCAGCGTCTGGTTCGCGCCGTCGCGCGTGTAGTTATAATTGCCGCTGAACAATGCGACGCGAAACGGGTCTGGGGTCATGGAGTCCGCCCCATAGCGGTCACGACCATCAAAAACTATCCCAAGCCGGATCGCGAACGATGTTCCATTTTCGTTCCGGGCTGATTAGATGGAAAGCATGGCCAAGGTTCAAAAGCGCTATGTCTGCCAAGCCTGCGGATCGGTATCGTCCCGTTGGCAGGGGCAATGCCCCGATTGTTCCGAATGGAACACCATGCTGGAAGAGGCCCCGGTTCAGGTCACGCCCTTTGCGGCCAAGCATAATCTTCAGGGCGGGGGCCGGGCGATCCAGCTTGTCGGGCTCGACGCCGACATTCCACTCCCCGACCGGATGGAGACGGGCATTGCCGAACTGGACCGTGCGCTGGGCGGCGGATTCGTCGAAGGGTCGGCGACCCTGATCGGCGGCGATCCGGGTATCGGCAAGTCGACCTTGCTCCTTCAGGCGGCGGCGAAGCTGGCCATGGCGGGGCGGCCGGTCGCCTATGTCTCGGGCGAAGAGGCGGCCGATCAGGTGCGTCTGCGGGCCCGGCGGCTGGGCTTGGGGCAGGCTCCGGTCCGGTTGGCGGCGGCGACGTCGGTTCGTGACATCCTGACCACCCTGTCGATCGGCACGCCGCCCGCCTTGCTCATCATCGACTCGATCCAGACCATGCACTCCGACCTGATCGAGGGCGCGCCGGGGACGGTGAGCCAGGTCCGGGCATCGGGCCAGGAACTGATCCGCTTTGCCAAGGAACGCGGCACCGCCGTGGTGCTGGTCGGCCATGTGACCAAGGACGGATCGATCGCAGGTCCGCGCGTGCTGGAGCATATGGTCGACACCGTCCTCGCCTTCGAGGGCGAGCGCAGCCATCAATATCGTATCCTTCGCGCGATCAAGAACCGCTTCGGCGGCACCGACGAGATCGGCGTCTTCGCGATGCAGACCGAGGGGCTGACCGAGGTCGGCAATCCCTCGTCGCTGTTCCTGACCAGTCGTGAAGAGGGCGTCACCGGGGCAACCGTCTTTCCGGCGCTGGAAGGGACGCGGCCGGTGCTGGTCGAGATCCAGGCGTTGACCGTCCGACTGGCATCCGGGGCGACGCCACGGCGAGCGGTGGTGGGGTGGGACACGGGCCGCCTCGCCATGATCCTGGCGGTGCTGGAGGCGCGGTGCGGGCTGAGCTTTTCCTCGGCGGAAGTCTATCTGAATATCGCGGGCGGATACCGGGTGCAGGACCCCGCTGCCGATCTGGCTGTCGCCGCCGCACTCATTTCGGCGCTGTCGGAGCGACCGGTGCCCGCCGACGCGATCGTCTTCGGCGAGATCGCCCTTTCGGGGGAAGTCCGCTCGGTCGCCCATGGCCCTTTGCGGTTGAAGGAGGCGGGCAAGCTCGGCTTCGAAAAGGCGATGGTACCGCGCGCGATGGCGGGGGACGAAGGCGGCTTGCGGATGACAGGTTTCCGGACATTGGCCGAGTTCGTTGACCATATGCTGGGCCGGGGGTAGCGAAGAGCGCCAGACGCCGCCATGTCCATTCCTCAGCCCTTAGCGGAGATGGCCCGTTTGTAATGCTCGGGATAAGGTACGGGATAGAAAGCATTGACCGCCCTCGATATTCTTGTCCTGATCGCAGTGTTCGGCGCGGCCATTCAAGGTTTTCTGCGTGGCTTTGTGACCGAGGTTCTGGCGCTGTTCGCCTGGGTTGCGATCGTCGCGGCGCTCAAATTATTCCATATCCCGCTGGCGCAGGCGCTGACCGGAGTGGTGGGGACGGTGTCGGGGTCGGCCGTGCTGGCCTTCGCGTTGATCGTCGGCGTCACCTATCTGGGCGGGCGTATGGTCGCGCGTGCGATCGGCAGCCGGACGCGCACGTCCGTCCTGGGCCCGGTGGACCGCGCGCTGGGGTTCGGCTTCGGCGCGCTCAAGGGATTGATCCTGGCCAGCCTCGTCTTCCTGGTGGTCGCTTTGATGATCGACACCGTCAGCGGCGGTCCGGCGCGGCGGCCCGAATGGATGGTGAAGAGCCGCACCTATAAGCTGCTCAATGCCACCAGCGCGGGCATCGCCGACTTCGTCGACCGCCGTCGTCGCGGCTTGCCGGTCTTCGGCGCGCCGGCCCCATCCAACGACAGCGGTACGGCCAATGCCAGCGAGAGCCCATCATGAACGCCCCCCTCTACAATGCCGAGATCCTGCGGCTGACCACCGCCATTCCGCATGATCGGCGCCTGGCCGACCCGATGGCTAGCGTCGAGCGCCGCTCGCCCATTTGCGGGAGCCGGGTCACCGTGGACCTCAATCTGGACGCCGATGGCCGGGTGGCGGAGATCGGCATGCTAGTCAGGGCCTGCGCCTTGGGACAGGCATCGTCGGCGCTGTTGTCCGCAAATGTCATCGGCCGCAGCGTGACCGAGCTGGCAACGGCGCGCGATGCCCTGACCGAATGGCTGGCCGGTACGCGGAGCGAAGTGCCCGACTGGCCCGGTATGGACGTCTTCGCGCCCGCCTTGACCTACAGCGCACGCCATCCCTCCATCCGCCTGGCATTCGAGGCGGCGGCACAGGCCGCTCAGGACGCTGCCCGAGACGCCGTGGCGCAGGGCCCCCGCTGATGCACAGCGAGATTTCGCTGCTGAGGGACGGGGCGATCCTGCTGGGCTTTGGCCTGGCGTTCGTTCTGGTCTTTCGTCGCCTGGGCCTGGGCGCGACGCTGGGCTATCTCGTCGCGGGGGCGGTCGTGGGGCCGCATGTCCTCGGGCTGGTCGGGGACGCCGAGTCCAAGCTGGGCATCGCCGAGATCGGGATCACGCTCCTCCTCTTCATCGTCGGATTGGAGTTGAACCCGGCCCGCTTGTGGCGGATGAAGCATGAGATTTTCGGCCTGGGCCTGCTTCAGGTAACCGCATGCGGCCTGGCGATCACCGGCATCGTGCTGCTCGCCCATTTCTCGATGGAAGCCGCCCTGGCGCTCGGCCTGCCGCTTGCCCTGTCCTCGACGGCGCAGGTCCTGCCGATGCTACAATCCTCCGGGCGGTTGCGCACCCCCTTTGGTGAGCGGGCCTTCTCGATCCTGTTGTTTCAGGACCTGTCGATCGTCCCGCTGATCACGATCGTCGCCGCCATGTCGCGCAATCCGGCGGATCATGCCGGCCCTCCCGGATGGATATTGGCGCTGGAGACAGGGGCGGCGATCATCGGCCTGATCGTCGCGGGTCGCTTCCTGCTCCGCCCGCTGTTCCGGCTGATCGGCAATATGGGCGAGCGGGAGATGTTCGTCTTTGCCGGCCTCTTCACCGTCATCGCCAGCGCCGCGGTCATGGAAATGCTCGGCCTCTCGACCGCGCTGGGGGCGTTCATCGCTGGGGTGATGCTCGCCGACAGTCCGTATCGGCACGAGCTGGAGGCGGATGTCGAGCCGTTCCGATCGATCCTACTCGGTCTGTTCTTCCTCGCGGTCGGGATGATGCTCAATCTGCCTGCGATCATCGAGCGGCCGATCTTCGTCGCGGTCATGGCCCTGGCGCTGATCGCGACGAAAACCTTCGTCATCTTCCTGATCGGCCTGGCCTTCCGGATGAACTGGCGGTCGGCCTTCGCATTGGGCTTGCTGATGAGCCAAGGTGGCGAATTCGGCTTCGTACTGTTCGCGCAGGCGCAGGCGGGATATCTGATCGCGCCCGAGGCAGCGAGCCTGTTCGGGGCGATCATTACCCTTTCGATGGCGACGACCCCGTTCCTGATGGCGGCCACCCGCCGCATTCGCGAAGAACCGGTGATCATGCGCGGCGAAAAGCGCGAGGGCCCGGTGACCGATGGCGCCAACGCCCTGATCGTCGGCTATGGCCGGTTCGGACAGACGGTGGCGCAGATGCTGATCGCCAGCGACATTCCCGTCACCCTGATCGACCGCGATATCGAGATGATCGACATCGCCGCCGAGTTCGGGGCTAAGGTCTATTATGGCGACGGCACCCGGTTGGACCTGCTGCGACAGGCTGGGGCGGCAGAGGCCGAGTTGATCCTCTTCTGCCTCGACGAGGATCAGATCACGCTGGAGCTTCTGGAAAGCGTCCATGCGGCGTTCCCCAACGCTTCGCTGTTCGTGCGCGCCTATGATCGCCGCGCCGTCCTGCGGCTGAAGGGCGGGCCCGCCTCCTATGTGGTTCGCGAGGTTCTCGAGTCAGCGGTCAAGATGGCACGCCTGGCCATGGGCAGCCTGAAGATCGATCGTGCCGAGATCGATCGGGTCGAAACCATGTACCGAGCCCGCGACAAGGAACGGCTGGCGGCGCAGGCCGCGTCGGGCGACCTTCGGGCGGCCAACGACCGGATCATCACGCAGGACGAACGAAAGGTGTGATCATGGCGTTACTGGGTATCCTGGCGGGCTTGTCGGGCGCGATCGCCATCGCGGCGGGGGCGTTCGGCGCACACCGGGCCGAAGGGGTCGCGGTCGAGTGGCTGCGGACCGGCGGTCAGTATCAGCTGATCCACGCGGTCGCCGCCCTCGTCGCCCTTCGCATGGAGGCGCGGGGTGTCGCATGGGCTTTCGTCATCGGCGGCGGGATTTTTGCGGGCACGCTCTACGCCATGGCGTTCGGTGCGCCGCGCTGGCTGGGCGCAGTGACGCCCATCGGCGGGACGATCCTGATCCTGGGCTGGCTGTGGCTGGCCTGGACTTTGCGCGGCTGAGCGGGTCGGGCTTCACCTGCACGAAGCGATGTTCTAGGGACCGGGCATGGCCGATCCATTCTATATCACCACCGCGATCCACTATCCCAATGGCCGTCCGCATATCGGCCATGCCTATGAAATGGTCGCAGCGGATGTCATCGCGCGCTTCCAGCGCCAGGCAGGGCGCGACGTGCTGTTCCAGACGGGCACCGACGAGCATGGCCTGAAAATGGCCCAGGCGGCACGCGCGCGCGGCATTTCCACTCGCGAGTTCGCAGACGAAATGTCCAGTCATTTCCACGTGATGGCCGATCGTCTTGATATCAGCTATGATCGTTTCATCCGGACGGTCGACGCCGATCATTATGCCGCCAGCCAAGCCATTTGGAAGGCGATGCAGGACAAGGGCGACCTGTATCTCGACCGCTATGAGGGCTGGTATTCGGTCCGTGACGAGGCCTTTTACGACGAAGCCGAACTGACCACCGGAGAGGGCGGCACCAAGCTGTCGCCGCAGGGGACGCCGGTCGAGTGGACGGCGGAGGAGACCTGGTTTTTCCGTTTGTCGAAATACCAGCAGCCGCTGCTCGACCTCTACCGCGACAATCCCGATTTCATCCGCCCGGAAAGCCGCCGGAACGAGGTGATGCGCTTCGTCGAGGGTGGTCTGTCCGACCTGTCCGTATCGCGCACCAGCTTCGACTGGGGGGTGCCGGTGCCCGACAGCCCCGGCCATGTCATGTATGTCTGGGTCGACGCGCTGACCAACTATCTGACCGGCACGGGCTATCCCGACAAGGACAGCGAATTGGCGCGTTTCTGGCCCGCCAATCTGCACTTGATCGGAAAGGATATCGTCCGCTTCCACACCGTCTATTGGCCCGCATTCCTGATGTCGGCGGACCTGCCTCTGCCGCAGTCGGTGTTTGGCCATGGCTTCCTGCTCCACCGGGGCGAGAAGATGTCCAAGTCGGTCGGCAATGTCGTCGATCCGATGGGGCTGGCGGATGCCTTCGGTGTCGATGCGCTGCGCTATTTCTTCCTGCGCGAGGTCAGCTTCGGGCAGGACGGTTCCTATTCCGCCGAAGCGATCGTGACGCGGGTCAATGCCGAACTGGCCAACAGCTTCGGCAATCTCGCCCAGCGGACCTTGTCGTTCATTGCCAAGAATTTGAACGGCGAACTTCCCGAGCCGGGTCGCGACGATCCCGCCGATGCGGTCCTGATCGAGGAGGTCGTGGTCGCCTGTGCCGGGTTGAAGACCGCGTTCGACGACTTGATGCTGAGCCAGGGGATCGAGGCGTGGATGCGCGGCGTCTATGCCTGCAACCAGTATATCGACGTGCAGGCGCCATGGTCGCTGCGCAAGACCGATCCGGAGCGGATGCATGCCGTGCTGGGGACGTTGGTCCGCGCCATCCGGATGCTCGCCATCGCCATTTTGCCGGTCACGCCACGTGGGGCAGGGCTGGTGCTCGACACGCTGGGGGCCGAGGAGCGCGATCACGCGGCGATCGACGATGACGGCTGGTATGCCCGCCGCGCATCCAGCGGCATTGCCCTGTCGCCGCCGACCCCGGCCTTTCCCCGCCTCGAAATCCCGGCCGAGGCCGACGCCTGATGCTCGCCGACAGCCACTGCCACCTCAATTACAAGGGGCTGGTCGAGGATCAGGCGGCGATCCTGACCCGCGCGCGGGATCGTGGGGTCACCGCGATGCTCAACATCTCGACCCGGGAGAGCGAATGGGATGCGGTAATCGCCACGGCCGAGCGCGAACCCGATGTATGGGCGACGATCGGCATCCATCCGCATGAGGCCGACGCCCATGCCCATGTCGATACCGCGAAACTGGTCGAGCGCGCCGCGCATCCGCGCGTCGTCGGCATCGGCGAGAGCGGACTGGACTATTATTACGACCACAGCGATCGCGAACGGCAACAGGCGAGCTTTCGCGCGCATATTGCCGCCTGTCGCGAGACCGGTCTGCCGCTGGTCGTACACACGCGCGATGCGGAGGACGATACTGCCGCAATCCTGGCCGAAGAAATGGGGAAGGGGGCCTATCCCGGCGTCATCCACTGTTTCACCGCCAGCGGAGATTTCGCCGATAAGGCTTTGGCGTTAGGCTTTTATATATCCATTTCGGGTATCGTGACCTTCAAGAACGCCAAGGATTTGCAGGCCACCGCCGCGCGCCTGCCGCTCGACCGATTGCTCGTCGAAACCGATGCGCCGTTCCTGGCCCCCGTTCCGCATCGGGGAAAGACGGGGGAGCCGTCCTTCGTCGCGGATACCGCAGCGTTCCTCGCGGATCTGCGGGGTGAGCCATTGGACGTTCTGACCCGGGCCACGGCGGAAAACTTCCATCGTCTGTTCACGAAGACCGCGGCGTGAAGATCCGCATTCTGGGTTGCGGCACCTCCTCCGGCGTCCCCCGGATCGGCAATGACTGGGGGGCATGCGATCCGGCCGAGCCCCGCAATCGCCGTATGCGGTGCTCGGCGCTGATCGAGCATGACGGAACGCGCATCCTGATCGACACGGGCCCCGATATGCGCGAGCAGTTGCTTGCGGCGGAGATCGGCACGGTGGACGCGATCATCTGGACGCATGACCACGCCGATCATTGCCACGGCATCGACGACGTCCGGCAGATCTACCATGCGCTGGGGCATCCGGTTGCCGGTTACGCACGCCCCGCGACGGCAGAGGCTTTGCAACGTCGCTTCGGCTATGTGTTTCAGGGAAAGACGGGCTATCCGCCGACCGCCACCATGACGGTGCTGGAGGACGATATCCTGATCGGGTCGATCCGTGTCCGGTCGTTGGATCAGCCGCATGGCCGGATATTCTCTGCGGGCCTGCGCTTCGACTGTGATGGCAAGAGCATTGGTTATGCTACTGATTTTCATCAATTAACAGAACAGATGGCCAATCTTTATCGTCATGTCGATCTATGGGTCGTGGATGCACTACGACGCCATCCGCATCCCGCGCATGCCGATCTTCCGACAGTTCTCGAATGGATCGACGAACTCGAACCGAGACAGAGCGCGTTGATCCATATGGATCAGTCGATGGACTATGCCACATTGTGCCGGGAACTGCCGCCCGGTGTTTGTCCGGCCTATGACGGGTTGGAGCTGATACCGTGAGCATGGATCGGGTCATGGACTTCCTATACTATGGCCTGATCCTTCTGCTGCCGCTGAGCGCCTTGGCGGCTCGGCGCATTCCGACCGGCCAGACGCTACGTATGGCGTTGATGTGGATTGGTATCTTCGGCGTCGCCTTTCTGGTTGTCGCACAGCGTGACCGGCTGAGTAGCCTTCTGCCGGGCCGTGGCGCGCCGGAGGGCGTGGTGCGCATCGCGGTCGCGGAGGACGGGCATTTCTGGGCGGACGTGCGGATCAACGGTGTCCAACGACGTATGCTGATCGATAGCGGTGCCACGACGACCGCCTTGTCGCAGGCGACGGCCAAGGCCGCCGGATTAGATCTCGGTGAAAGTCCGTTCGCTACGATGGTCGAAACCGCGAATGGCAGGGTCACCGCCGATCATGCGACGATCCGTCATCTTGCGATCGGGCCCATCGAATTGAACGACGTCGGCGCGATCGTATCGCCCAGCTTCGGCAATCAGGACGTCATCGGAATGAATGTGCTGCGACGGCTGCGGTCGTGGAGGGTGGAACAAGGCGTGCTCATCCTGAACGAGTCCAAGTGACTTAGTTTTACATAATATATATTATCAAACTTGAGGAGTAAGATCCGGTGGATCGCCTGTTGACCATCATGAAGCGCCTGCGGGACCCCCAAACGGGTTGCGAATGGGACGTTGCCCAGAGCTTCGGGAGCATCGCGCCCTATACGATCGAGGAAGCGCATGAAGTCGCGGACGCGATTGCGCGCGGCGACATGGCGGACCTGAAGGACGAACTCGGCGATCTGCTACTGCAGGTCGTCTTCCATGCCCAGATCGCCGCCGACCTGGGCCATTTCTCCTTCCCGGATGTCGTGACGGCGATCAGCGATAAGATGGAGCGCCGCCATCCGCACATCTTCGGCGACGTTGCCGAGGGCGGCCATCACCTTTGGGAGCAGATCAAGGCCGAAGAGCGACGCGCCAAGGCGGCGAGCGGTACGCTCGACGGTGTGGCGCTCGGCTTGCCTGCGCTCATGCGGGCCGAGAAGCTGCAAAACCGCGCGGCCAGGGTTGGCTTCGACTGGCCCGATCCACAAGGCGCGCGCGCCAAGATCGACGAGGAATTACAGGAGATCGCCGAAGCGACGCCGGAGACGCTCGAAGAGGAATTTGGCGATCTGCTGTTCGCTGTCGTCAACTGGGCGCGCCATCATGGCATCGACGCCGAGGTGGGGTTGCGCAAGGGCAACCTCAAGTTCGAGCGTCGCTTTCGCGCGATGGAGCAGGAAGCCGGCGAAGGCTTCGCGGCGCTGGACTTGGAAGCCAAGGAAGCCCTTTGGCAGAAGGTCAAACGCCGCGACGGGTGAACCGGTCATAATCGGGCGGGGATAGGCGCACCTCATAAACCGCCTGCTCGCCCTCGATCGCCTGATCGAGCACCTCGCCATGGGCATGCAGCCATGCGGCCCCCGCCCCGTCGCCCGCGTCGAGCGTCAAGCGGTAGCGGCGGTGGCCGGAGGTCAGCGCCTGCGCCACCTGCTCGATCAGGTCATCGATGCCGTCCCCCGTCATCGCCGATACCGCGACGATGTTGGAACGCCGATCGGCTTCCGCGAGAAGGTCGTGGCGCAGATCGCCTTCGACCAAATCCATCTTGTTCCACGCCTCGAAGCGCGGCGTTTCCGGATCGACGCCGATCTCGGTCAGCACCGCTTCGACATCCGCGCGCTGGGCTTCGCTATCGGGATGCGCGATATCGCGGACATGGATGAGCAGGTCGGCGGACACCACCTCTTCCAGCGTCGCCTTGAATGCCGCGACGAGCTGCGTCGGCAGATCGGAGACGAAGCCCACCGTGTCCGACAGGATCGCCTTGTCGATCCCAGGCAATTGGATCTGTCGCAACGTCGGGTCGAGCGTGGCGAACAGCAAATCCTTCGCCATGACATCGGCACCCGTCAACCGATTGAAAAGCGTCGATTTCCCGGCGTTGGTATAGCCGACCAAGGCAATGATCGGCCAAGGCGCGCGCTGACGCCGATCACGGTGGAGGCCCCGCGTCCGGCTGACCTGATCCAGTTCGCGACGCAGGCGCGCCATGCGGTCGCGGATCATCCGCCGGTCGGCCTCGATCTGCGTTTCGCCGGGGCCGCCCAGAAAGCCGAAGCCACCGCGCTGACGCTCAAGGTGGGTCCAGCTACGCACCAGTCGACCCGCCTGATAATCCAGATGCGCCAGTTCAACCTGCAACCGCCCCTCGGCGGTCGCGGCACGCTCGCCGAAAATCTCAAGGATCAGGCCGGTACGGTCGATGACCTTGGCCTCCAGCGCGGTTTCCAGATTGCGCTGCTGGACGGGCGTGAGCGCTCCGTCGAACACGACGAGCTGCGCCTCCTCCATCCGCACCTGCTGGGCGACCTGTTCGACCTGACCGCTGCCGATCAGGGTCGCGGGCTTGGGGGCCCGGACTCGCAGCGCGATACGCTCGACCACATCCAGGCCGATTGCCATCGCGAGCCCCGCGGTCTCGTCCAGACGCGCATCGGCGTCCCGCGCCGCATCCCCCTGATCCGGCAGGACGATGACGGTGCGGGCACCCCGCGTGAATTCACCGCGATCGCGATCGAAACCGGTGCTCAATCCTCGGCCGATCCCGCCTGCTCTTCGGCCAGGTTCAGCGGCCGGGCGGGCTGAATGGTCGATACGGCGTGCTTATAGACGAGCTGCGCCATGCCCTCACGCTGGAGCAGCATGCAGAACAGGTCGAAGCCCGCAATCTGCCCCTGAAGCATCACGCCGTTGATCAGGAACATGGTGACGGGGTCTTCGGACTTGCGCACCGCGTTGAGGAAGATTTCCTGCAACAGCGGGTTCTTGCGCTGCTGTTCGTTCACGCCGTCGACGATCGCGGCCACGTCCAGCGGGCCGGACGGCATGATGGTGGAGATGGCATGCTTGTAGATCAGCTGCGACTGTCCATCCCTGCGCAAGAGCACCGAGAAATTGTCGAACCAGGTCACGATGCCCTGGAGTTTCACCCCCTTGACGAGGAACATGGTAACGGGCGCCTTGGAACGGCGCAGCGCATTCAGAAAGAGGTCCTGAAGCGAACCTGTTTTGTCGGCCATGGTCGAGCCCTTGTTCTTGGCGGGTCCGTGCCCGCGAATAGCGCCGTTTCCCGGCGTCGGAACCGCGCCCGTGTGCCGAGCGCGGCCAATATCTATGGTTTCGAGGGGCATTCGTCCAGAGGCGACGGCATGACTATTGCGTCACTCGTCGCGCGTCTCGCTGATCCCCAGCAGCTTCAGCTTGCGGTGGAGCGCGGACCGTTCCATCCCGATAAAGCTGGCGGTGCGGGAGATATTGCCCGAAAAACGCCGGATCTGGACGCGCAGATACTCGCGCTCCCAGCTCTCGCGCGCCTCGCGCAAGGGAGCCCCCATGATGGCGGTGGCGCCCCCGCCTCCCATATCGGCCCCCTCGCCCAGCACTTCGGCGGGAAGCAGGTCCAGATCGATCCGGCCGACCCGGTCGCCCGGCGCCAGGATGATGGTCCGCTCGACGACGTTGCGAAGCTGGCGGACATTGCCGGGCCAGTCATAGGATTGCATCGCGACCATCGCATCGGGCGCGATCTCGGGCGTGCGGACGCGGCGTTCGGTGGCGTAATGCGCCATGAAATGCTCAACCAGCGGCGGGATGTCTTCCCGCCGCTCGGACAGCGACGGGATGGTCACCGGCACGACGTTGAGGCGATAATAAAGGTCCTCGCGGAACCGGCCCTCGGCGATCTCCTGCGTCAGGTCGCGCGCCGTGGCGGACACGACGCGGACATCGACCTTCACCACCCGCGTACCGCCGACGCGCGTGAAGCTCTGGTCGGTCAACACGCGCAGGATACGCGCCTGGGTCGCGATCGGCATGTCGGCGATCTCGTCCAGGAACAAGGTGCCGCCATGCGCCTGTTCGAGCAGCCCGGTGCGGACGAGGTCACCCCCCTCCTCCACCCCGAACAATTCCTCATCGACGCGCTCGGGCGTCATGCGCGCCGCGCTGACGACCACGAAAGGCGCGCTCGACCGGTTGCTCCAGCCGTGGAGCAGCCGCGCCGCGACTTCCTTGCCGACGCCCGCCGCGCCCATGATCAGCACGCGGCTGCCGGTCGCGGCGACGCGCTTCAGGGTGGCGCGGATGCCGTTGATCGCGCTGGACGAACCGGTGAGATCGGTTTCCCGCCCGGCACTGGCGCGCAGCGATGCGTTCTCGCGCCGCAGCCGCTCAGTCTCGGTCGCGCGACCGACCATCAGCAACAGGCGTTCGGCCTCGAACGGCTTCTCGATGAAGTCCGCGGCCCCTTTCCGGATTGCCGCCACCGCCGTGTCGAGGTTGCCGTGGCCCGAGATCACCAGCACGGGGATCGAGGGATCGCGCCGCTTGATCTCATCGAGCAGTTCCAGACCGTCGAGCTTCGAGCCCTGCAACCAGACGTCGAGCAGCACCAGCGACGGTCGCCGCACCGCCACCGCCTCCAACGCGGCATCGCTGTCGGCGGCGACGCGGGCGTCATAGCCCTCATCCTCCAGCACGCCGGCGACCAGTTCGCGGATATCGAGTTCGTCGTCGACGACGAGAATGTCCAAAGCCATGATTCTTTACGTCCGAGTACGAGTCAAAGCGGTGAGCTGGCCCTCCCCAGCCAGTTCGGGTTCGGCGCCACCCTGATCCAGCGCCGCCAGGGCGCCGGCATCGAACATCATCGAAACGATGGTGCCGCCGGTAGGATTGTCGGAAAAGCCGATCGTGCCGGCATGTTCCGCAATGATCTTGTTGAC
Source organism: Sphingomonas sp. GM_Shp_1 (assembly GCF_026540895.1). GTDB lineage: Bacteria > Pseudomonadota > Alphaproteobacteria > Sphingomonadales > Sphingomonadaceae > Sphingomonas. The sequence continues at coordinate 109,472 of NZ_JALNUR010000004.1, forward strand.
GATGGCGAGGCCCAGACCGGTGCCGCGCGCGCGCGTCGTCATATAGGGCTCGATGATCCGATCGCGCTCGGGCGGCAGGCCCACGCCGTTGTCGGCGACCGTTATCGTCACCATGCCCCCCTGCTGTCCGACGGTCAGCATGACATGGCCGCCCTTCATCCCCTCCGGCCGCGCCTCGATCGCCTCCACCGCATTCTTCACGATGTTGGTCAGCGCCTGGCTCATCTGCCGCCGGTCGCAGACCATCATCGGCGCGGGCTCGTCCTGCTCCATCTCGAACCGGATTTCGGGATGGGCGACTTCGTGGAGGAACATCGCCTGGGCGCAGATGTCCGCGATCGCTTCCTCGCGGAAGACCGGCTTGGGCATACGCGCGAAGGAGGAGAATTCGTCCACCATCCGGCGGAGATCGCCGACCTGGCGGACGATCGTCTCGGTCAGGCGGCCAAAGGTTTCGTCCTGCGGATCGATGACCTTGCCATAGCGGCGCTGGAGACGCTCCGCCGCGAGCTGGATGGGGGTCAGCGGGTTCTTGATCTCATGCGCGATGCGCCGGGCGACATCCGACCAGGCGGCCCGGCGCTGATCGAGCAATTGCTGCGTGATGTCGTCGAAGGTCAGGATCGGCCCGTCCGCCGTCTGCGCGATCCGCACCGCCAGGGTCCGCATGTCGCCGTGCAGCGCAACCTGCACGGTCGCCTCGCGCCGCCCCTGGTCGAGCAGCGCGTCCAGTTCGGGGGCCACCTCGATCAGGCGGTGGCCGATCAGTCCGCCCGGCTCCACGCCGAGCAGCATGTCGGCGGAGTTGTTGGCGATCCGGACCTGGCGATCGGCGCCGATCGCGACGACGCCGGCCGAGACCCCGGCCATCACCGCTTCGATCAGCGCGCGGCGATTGTCGAGCTGGGCGTTGGCCGTGACCAGTTCGGTATTCTGCTGTTCGAGCTGGCCGGTCATCTGGTTGAACGCGTTGGCCAGCGTGCCGACCTCGTCACGGGTGCGGGGATCGGGTACGCGGGCGGTCAGATCGCCGCCCGCGATGCGCCGGGCCGCATCGACCAGCTCACCCACCGGACGCACCAGCCGATCGGCCACCGCCAGGGCGATCCACACCGCGATCCCGACGATCAGCAGGGCGACGAAGAACAAGGCGATGTTGAACTTCAGTTGGAGTGACCGGGCCCGGCCCTGCAAAGCGCGGTAGCCCTCCACCACGTCCTCGGCCGCGAAATGCTGCTTGCTGAGGAACGCGGCGTTCACGCTGGTCCCGACGTAAAGCATGATCCCGCTGCTGTCCGGCAGAGGTGTGACGACCCAGACACGTTGTTCGTTGATGCCGACTTCCGGCCGGTTCGACCGGCTGGCCTGACCCATCATCTCCGGCGTCACCAGTTCCCGGAAGCTCGCATCGGTCGGCTGATTGAAAAAGTCGTAGAATTTGAAGCCCTGTTTGGGATCATAGGAGAAGAGCACCGCCTCCTCCATGTCGCGCACGATCGTCTGCTGGACCAGATAATCGTGGAAATCGCGCCGGTTCTCGCGCAGCACCGGGAGGTTGCGGCCAAGGTCCTGCGACATGGCGCGCCCAGCGAAAACCCAGCGGTTGATGATCTGCTGCTGCGACTGGCGGGCGATGTCCATCGCGTCGCTGAAGGCCTTGCGCGCGCGGTCCGAAATCCAGAATTCGGCCGAGGACTGGAACATCACCGACGCCGTCACGACGGTCAGCAGGATCGGTACGCTGGCGGTGAGCGAGAAGATCGCCACCAGTCGTACATGGAGCCGCCCGCCCCCGCCGACCGCGGACTCGGCCGCGCGCCGCATGGCGACCCGCCGCCCGAGCAGCATCAGCAACAATATGCCCGGCACCAGATTGAGCGCCAGCAAACCGGCGATGACCGGCGGCGCGATCAGGCCCTGCGCATCATGCCGCTGTTCGATGAACCAATAGGTCCCGGCGGCGATGGCGATGGCGCCGATGACGATCGCCACCTCCACCGCCGGTGTCACCGCCAAGCGGGATCGCGGCGGTTCGGTAGGACCGGCAGGCTTCAGGGACGCCAACATCGTTGCAATCGTACAACGTGAAGCGTGACCTGCAAGCCACAATTCGTAAAAATTTCGTTAGTCAGTCCGCCGGCTCGTCATCGCCGCTGACAGGAATGCGAAGCGTGTCGAGGCGTTTGCGCAGGGTATTACGATTGATCCCCATCGCGCGGGCGGTTCGCAACTGATTGCCGCCGTGTCGCGCCAGCATCGCCTCGATCAACGGGCGTTCGACCTCGCCGATGATACGGTCGTAAAGCGAGCCGTCGTCCAGCGACGCGGGGCGCTCCACGGCAAGCCGCGCGAGATAGCTGCGGACCGCAGCCGCCAGATCGCCGCCATGTGTATCGTCCGGACCGTGAGAAGACTGACGCGCTTCGCCCATCATGGCGCGGATCGCCTCCGCATCGATCACCTCGTCGCGTGCCAAAACGGCGAGGCGACGCATCATATTTTCCAGTTCGCGCACATTGCCTGGCCAGTCATGCGCCACGAGCACATCGACCGCCTGACTGTCGATCCGCCGCCTCGGCAGACCTTGCAGCGCGGCGTTCTCCAGGAAATGGCGGGCGAGCAAGGGGATATCCTGTCGCCGCTCGCGCAGCGCGGGGAGTGCGATGGGGACGACATTCAGGCGATAGAACAGGTCTTCGCGAAACTGGCCGGAGACGACCTGTTGGCCAAGATCGCGGTTCGTCGCCGCGACGATGCGGACATCGGTACGGATCGTCCGCGCGCCGCCCACAGTGGTGAACTCGCCCGACTGGAGGACCCGCAGCAACCGGGTCTGCGCCTCCATCGGCATGTCGCCGATCTCGTCGAGGAACAGGGTGCCGCCAGCGGCCTGCTCGAAGCGGCCCGCATTGCGCTGGGCCGCGCCGGTGAACGCGCCGCGTTCATGGCCGAACAACTCGGCCTCGATCAATTCGCGCGGGATCGCCGCCATGTTGATCGCCAGGAACGGGGCCGCGCGGCGCGGGCCCAGATCATGGATCGCCCGCGCGACCAGTTCCTTGCCGGTCCCCGACTCGCCGGAGATCAGCACGGTGAGATCGGTCGCGACCACGCGCGCGATGATGCGATACACGCTCTGCATCGCCTGCGAGCGACCGATCAGCGGAAGCGCGCGATCGTCGTCCGGCAAGGCGTCCTCGACCAGCACCCCCCGCCGCGCCAGCGCCCCCGCCACCGCATTGGTCAGCGCGTCGAGGTCGAAGGGCTTGGGCAGATATTCGTACGCACCCACCTCCGCCGCGCGCACCGCCGTGGTCAGGGTATTCTGCGCTGATAGGATGATGATGGGCAGGGTCGGAAAACGCTGGGCGACGCTTCGGATATGGTCGATGCCGTCGCCATCGGGCAGGATGACGTCCGTCACCAATATGTCCGGCGCGCCGCCCGCCAGCATCTTGTCGAGCCGGGCCAGCGTCTCGACCGTCGTGACTTCGTGCCCCGCGCGGCGCAGCGCCTGCCCGACCACGGTGCGGATCGCGGCGTCGTCATCGACGACCAGGACATGGCTCATGCGGCGGCCCTGGGCAGCAACAGACGCAGGACGGTCATTTCGGGCGAGCCCTCTCTTGTATATTGAATGATGCCGCTCATGTCGCGGACCAGCTTGTCGACCAGCGCGAGGCCGAGCCCCTGCCCCTCGCGGCGGCTGGAGACGAAGGGGTCGAACATGTGATCCGCGATGTCCGGAGGCGCGCCCGGGCCATTGTCGATCACGCAGATTTCAATGGGCAGAGGCAGGCGGGTCCGTCCATCGTCCGTGCTGACCGACATGCCGTGACGATAGGCGGTCGTCAGGATGATCCGGGGGTTGCGCACGGACCGAACCGCCTCGCGCGCATTCTTCAACAGGTTGATGACGATCTGAAGCAAGGCGTCGCGATTGATCCGCGCGGGCGGCAACGATGGGTCGAACCGTTCCTCGATCTGGATACCCCGCGCGAAGCCCGCCAGCGCCACCCCGCGCGCATGGGCGAGCAGCGGATAGATATTCTCCGATGCCAGCGGCAAGGGCCGGGTATCGCTGAAATCCTGCATCCGATCGATGAGCGCGGCGATCCGGTCCACCTCGGTGGTGATCAGCGTGGTCAACTCGCCACCGTTGAGGAGTTGCGCGGCGCCGCGGATGCCGGACAGCGGGTTCTTGATCTCGTGCGCGAGCATCGCGGCGGCACCGATGGCGGCCCGCGCTCCGGCGCTGCGTTCCGAGGCGTGGGCCAGACGGCGCGATTGCCCCGCGCTGTGCAGCGTGATCGCTCGCCAGCCCGTATGATCGGGAATCTGCGCTTCGACGAAATCTACCCGGATCTTGTGACCGCGTGGTGTCGCGATGACCGTGTCGTACACGGCGAAGCCATGTCCGTCGCGACTGCGCGGCGCATCCGGCGGGGGCAGGATCGCGGCCAGCGGCTGTCCGATCATCAACCGCTCGGACAGGTTCAGCAACTGTTCGGCAAGCCCATTGGCATGCGCGATCCGATCCTCCGGATCGACCACCACGACCGCGACCGGCAGGGCGGCGAACAATGCCGCGAAACCCGGTCGACCATGGCGCGTCGTGTCAGGCCGCGGCTGCAAGCTCGATCTGCGGCATGTAGAAGTCGTACAGCATCGCCTTGACGCGATCGGCACTGGCTTCCTGATTGACCTTGTTGCGGAACTCGGCGGAGCCGTGAAGCCCGCGCGTGTACCAGCCGATATGCTTGCGGGCCATGTTGACGCCCGTCTCGGTGCCATAATGGTCGAGCATCGCGTCATAATGTTCGGCAACGACGCGATATTGCTCGTCGAGCGGCGGATCCTCGCGGCGCTCGCCGGTGGCGAACCAGTGCATGACCTGCCCCAACAGCCAGGGGCGGCCATAGGCGCCACGCCCGATCATCACGCCGTCCGCGCCCGACTGGTCCAGCGCCATGTCGGCATCGTCCACCGAACAGATGTCGCCATTGGCGATGACGGGAATGGACACCGCATCCTTCACCTGGCGGATGAAGGCCCAGTCCGCCTGCCCCTTGTACATCTGGTTGCGGGTGCGGCCATGGACGGTGATCATCTTGACCCCGATATCCTCGGCGATGCGCGACAATTCGGGGGCGTTCAGGCTGTCATGGCACCAGCCCATCCGCATCTTCAGCGTTACCGGCACATCCACCGCGTCCACCGTCGCGCGGATGATCTCCGCCGCCAGCTTCAGGTCGCGCATCAAAGCCGAGCCCGCATCGCCGTTGACGACCTTACGCACCGGACAGCCCATATTGATGTCGATGATCGCCGCGCCGCGATCGGCGTTCAGCTTGGCCGCCTCGCCCATTTCATAGGGCGTGCAGCCGACCAACTGCATGGACACCGGCTCCTCCAGCGGATGCCATGCGGCCTTCTGGATCGACTGACGCGTCTCGCGGATGGCGGCCTGGCTGGCGATCATCTCGGTCACGTTCAGGCCTGAACCATAGCGGCGGACCAGCGTGCGAAACGGCATGTCGGTGACGCCGGTCATCGGCGCCAGAACGACGGGGCTATCGATCGTCACCGGACCGACCTGGATGGGGGCGAGATTACGCATCATACTGCCTGAAAAATAAGCAGCGCTGTACGCGAACATGGATCGAGAGGCAAGATTGGCGACACCCCCTAAAAGCCGCTAGACGGCGCGGCATGAGCGAGAATGGAAAGATCGCCGCGCTGATCGTCGCGGCGGGGGGCGGCAGCCGCATGGGTGGCGGTGTCCCGAAGCAGTTTCGCGACCTGGGCGGTCGGCCCATGCTGGCGTGGAGCCATGCCGCCTTTGCCGGCCATCCCGCGATCGGCCCCGTTCTGATCATGGTCGCGCCGGACCAGTTGGAGACGGCGCGCACCATTCTGCCGGACGCCCGGTGCGAGGCCGGTGGCGCCAGCCGCCGCGAATCGGTGGCGAACGGTTTGCGGCAGCTCGCCCTGGCCGGGGTCGAAAAAGTGCTGATCCACGACGCCGCCCGCCCCTTCCTCTCGCGGGACGTGATCGACCGCGTTCTGGCCGGACTGGAAACGACCGATGGCGCGATGCCGGTGCTGCCGGTCGCGGATACGCTGGCGCGGGAAAGCCTGCGGCCGGACGGCGTCCATCTGGGCGACACCGTGCCGCGTGACGGCGTCGTCCGGGTGCAGACCCCGCAGGGCTTTCACCTGCAATCGGTCATCGCCGCCCATGCCGCCTGGCCCGCCGATGCCGAGGCGACCGACGATGCGCAGATGGTGCGACGGCTTGGCGGGCGCGTCGCTTTGGTGCAGGGCGATGCCATGCTCGAGAAAATCACCTATCCCGACGACTTGGCCGGCGCCGATATGCGACTCGCATGGGAAACCCGGACCGCGATGGGTTTCGACGTTCACCGTCTGGAAGATGGTGAGGAACTCTGGCTGGGCGGCGTGCTGATCCCGCATCATCAGGGGCTGTCGGGGCATAGCGATGCCGATGTCGCGCTCCATGCGCTGACCGACGCGCTGCTCGGCACGATCGCTGCGGGCGATATCGGTACCCACTTCCCGCCGAGCGATCCGCAATGGAAGGGGGCCGAGTCGGGCCAGTTCCTGCAACACGCGGCCAAGCTGATCGCCGACAAGGGCGGGCGGATCGATTTCGTCGACCTGACCATCATCTGCGAAGCACCCAAGATCGGCCCCCACCGTGCCGCGATGGTCGAGCGGATCTCGGGACTGCTGAACATCGAACAGAGCCGGGTCAGCCTGAAGGCCACGACCACCGAACGCCTGGGCTTCACCGGTCGCGGCGAAGGCATCGCGACGCAGGCGGTCGCTACCGTGCGCCTTCCCGGGGGAATGCCCGCATGAAGCGCCTGGGTCTGATCGTCGCGCTTGCGGCATTGATCGCACCGGAGATCGCGAGCGCTCAGGCCCGCTCCTGCATCACCGCGTCCGAGGCGGAGGCGATGACGCTGGTCGCCCTGCCCGACATATTGCGCGAAACCGGTCGGGTATGCGGGGCACGACTGCCCGCCACCAGCCTGATCCGGGGTGGCGGAACCCTGATCGCCAAATATGAGAGCGCGGCGGATCAGGCCTGGCCTGCCGCCCGTGCCGCGATCGTCAAACTGTCGGACCCGGCGATCGATACGCTGTTGCAGTCGGATTACGCCCGTCCGCTGCTAACCTCGCTGCTCGTGCCGTTCATCGTCGGGCGGATCGGGCTGGAGGATTGCGGGACGATCGACCGTCTGGTGACGCAGTTGGCCCCCTTGCCCCCGCGCAACATGGCGTCGGTCGTCGTGACCGCGCTGCAATATCTCAAGACGGAAAAGGCACGAGGGCGGCAGGTGGCCGTGCCCGATCTGCCGCTTTGCACGAACGGGAACCGCTGATGGACGTGCTGCTGCCGCGCGAATTGATCGCCCTGGCCGAACGGGTCGTGACCGAGAACCGCGCGGCGGGTCGCCGCGTCGCCTTGGCCGAAAGCTGCACCGGCGGGCTGGTGTCCGCCGCTTTGACGGAAATTCCGGGATCGTCCGACGTGGTCGAGGCGGGGTTCGTCACCTATTCGAACCAAGCCAAGATCGCGATGCTCAAGGTCAACCCCGAGGTGATCGAGACGTTCGGAGCGGTATCGACGGCGACCGCCTGGGGCATGGCGCAGGGCGCGCTGGCGGCCAGCGAGGCCGATGTGGCGGTGGCGATCACGGGCGTGGCGGGCCCCGGCGGCGGCACGGCGAAGAAGCCGGTCGGCACCGTCGTCTTCGCCCGTGCGCTACGTGACGGCGACCCCGAGGATGTGAAGGCCGAGCGCCACGAATTCGGCGACATCGGGCGCGGCGCGATCCGGCTTCAGGCGGCGCTGTTGGCGCTGGAGTTGTTGCTGCCGTAAAGCTTGGCGGCGCGATCCTCGAACGCACCGATCATGCGGCGGAGCGCGGTGCCGAACACCTGCCCCGCCAGCATCTCGAACACCCGGTTCTTGAAAGCGAAGTCGACGGTGAAGTCGACCGCGCACCCCTGTTCCTCGGGCCGGAAACGCCAGTTGTTGCGTAGATATTTGAGCGGCCCGTCCAGATAGTCGACGTCGATCGATTCGGGGCGGGTCTTGGTCACGCGACTGGTGAAGGTTTCGCGCAGCCCCTTGAAGCCGACGATCATGTCGGCCACCGTCTCGCTATCCGAGTCCGACCGGACGCGCATGGCGGAGACCCAGGGCAGGAACTCCGGATAGCGCGCCACATCGGCGACCAGATCGAACATCTGCTCCGGCGTGTAGGGCAGATGCCGTGTCTCGCTATGCTTGGGCATCAGCGCTTGGCTGCCAGCTTCGCCTCGCGCGCCGCCCGCAACCGTTCGAAATCGTCGCCCGCATGATAGCTGGAGCGCGTCAGCGGCGAGCTGGCGACCAGCAGGAAGCCCTTGGCGCGCGCGATCGAGGCATAGGCGTCGAACGCCTTGGGCGTGACGAACTCCGCGACCTTGGCGTGGCGCGGCGTCGGCTGGAGATACTGGCCCATGGTCAGGAAATCGATGTCGGCCGAGCGCATGTCGTCCATCACCTGATGCACTTCCAGCCGCTCTTCGCCCAGGCCCAGCATCACGCCCGACTTGGTGAAGATCGACGGGTCGTGGCGCTTCACGCTCTCCAGCAGGCGCAGCGACGCGTAATAGCGCGCACCCGGCCGGATCGTCGGATAAAGCCGGGGGACCGTTTCCAAGTTATGGTTGTAGACATCGGGCCGCGCCTCGACGATCGACTCGATCGCGGCCTGCGCCTTGTTGCGGAAGTCCGGCGTCAGGATTTCGATGGTCGTGTTCGGCGTGGTGCGGCGCAGCGCCTCGATCACCTTCACAAACTGCGATGCGCCGCCATCGGGCAAGTCGTCCCGGTCGACCGAGGTGACGACGATATGATTGAGCCCCATCTGTGCGGCGGCATCCGCGACATTCTGCGGCTCCATCGCGTCGACCTTGCGCGGCATGCCGGTCTTCACGTTGCAGAAGGCGCAGGCGCGGGTGCAGGTGTCGCCTAGGATCATGACGGTCGCATGCTTCTTCGACCAGCATTCGCCGATGTTCGGACAGGCGGCCTCTTCGCAGACGGTCGTCAGGCTCTTGGCCCGCATCAGCTCGCGCGTGGCGGCGAACCCGGCGCTGGTCGGAGCCTTGACGCGGATCCAGTCCGGCTTGCGCGCGCGCACCGGCGCGACCAACGGTGTCAACTCGTTCATGCCCCGCGAAATAGCGATGGTCCCCGCCGGACACAATGCCTGCTATGCGCATCCGGGGTATCGCGCGACAGACACAATTTGATATGGAACCGAAACGGCCACGCTCGGGTTCGCCTGCTAGAGCATCGTTTCCTAGACTGGATAAGAGAGAGCAATGACCGACTTTAACGACCTCGTGGATGGCTATCAGCGCTTTCGGACTTCCGATTGGCGTCGCCAGCGCGACCGCTGGGCCGAATTGAAGGAAGGCCAGAGCCCCAAGGTAATGGTGATCGCCTGCTCCGACAGCCGCGTCGATCCGGCCCAGATCTTCGACACGCTGCCCGGCGAAATCTTCGTCGTGCGCAACGTCGCCAACCTTGTGCCGCCGTTCGAGACAGGCGGTGGTCATCACGGCGTGTCGGCGGCGCTGGAATTTGCGGTGACGCAGCTCGAAGTGACCGATGTGGTCGTCATGGGCCATGGCGCGTGCGGCGGCTGCAAGGCGGCGTTGACGCAAGGTTTCGCACACGCCCCGCAGGGTGAAGGGGGCTTCGTCTCGGACTGGGTGAGCCTGCTCGACGGAGCCCGCGAAAAGGTCATCGCCAAGCACGGCGACGGTCCCGACGCGATGCGTGAGATGGAACTGGAGTCGGTGCGCACGTCGATCGCCAACCTGCGCACCTTCCCCTTCGTCACCAGTCGCGAGGAAGCGGGCAAGCTGACCCTGCGCGGCGCTTATTTCGCGATCGCCGACGGCGTGCTGCACATCATGGACGAGCAGGGCGAATTCAAGCCCGCTACGCCGGCGCTGGCCGCGGCTTAAGGGAGTCGGTTCGGGCCCCTGGCCCGGACACGACACGGAAAGGGCGGACGCCGAAACCGGCGCCCGCCCTTTTTACGTGGCGATGGTAACGGGGTCAGCCCGCCGAAGGGGCGACGACCTGGTCCACGTCCTTTTTCGGCTCGGCCGTCGAGCGCAGCGACAGCTCACGCATCTGCTTGGCGCTGGGAAGGCTGGGCGCGCCCATCAGCAAATCCTCGGCCCGCTGGTTCATCGGGAACAGCGAAATTTCGCGCAGGTTCTGCGCGCCGCAGATCAGCATGACGATGCGGTCGACGCCCGCCGCCATGCCACCGTGCGGCGGCGCGCCGTACTGGAAGGCGCGGTAGAGACCGCCGAAGCGCTCCTCGACATCCGCCTTGGACAGGCCGACCTTCTCGAACGCAGCGACCATCAGTTCGGGCGACTGGTTGCGGATCGAGCCCGAGGCGATCTCGAAGCCGTTGCAGACCAGGTCGTACTGGTATGCCTTGAGCGACAGCGGATCGGCGGATATGAGCGCCTCCATGCCCCCCTGCGGCATCGAGAAGGGGTTGTGGGCGAACTCGACCTTCTTCTCGTCCTCGTCCCACTCGTAGAAGGGGAAGTCGACGATCCAGCACAGACGGAACGCGCCTTCCTCGATCAGGCCGAGCTGCTCGGCAACGCGGGTGCGCGCGAGCCCTGCCAGCTTGGTCGCCGCCTCGACCTTGCCCGCCGCGAAGAACAGGCCATCATCGGGACCAAGGCCTAGCGCGGCATAGATCGCCTCCATGCCCTCGGTGCCGTGGTTCTTGGCGATCGGGCCGCCGAACTCGCCGCCCTTGCGGGTGACATAGCCAAGACCCGCATGGCCCTCGGCGCGCGCCCATTCGTTCATCTCGTCGAAGAACTTGCGGCTCTTCTCGGCGGTGCCCAGCGCCGGGATCGCGCGGACGACGCCGCCCGAGCCGACGATCTTCTCGAACAGGCCGAAGCCCGACGTCGTGAAATGCTCCGAGACATCGGTGATGATCAACGGATTGCGCAGGTCGGGCTTGTCGTTGCCGTATTTCAGCATCGATTCCGAATAGGGAATACGCGGAAACTGGCCGATCGGGGTGACGGTGCGGCCATCCGCGAACTTCTCGAAGATGCCGCCGATCACCGGCTCCATCGTCTCCCACACCTCTTCCTGGGTGACGAAGCTCATCTCCAGGTCGAGCTGGTAGAATTCGCCCGGCAGGCGATCGGCGCGCGGGTCTTCGTCGCGGAAGCAGGGTGCGATCTGGAAATAGCGGTCGAAGCCCGCGACCATCAGAAGCTGCTTATATTGCTGCGGCGCCTGGGGCAGCGCGTAGAACTTGCCCGGATGGATACGGCTGGGCACTAGGAAGTCGCGCGCGCCTTCCGGCGACGAGGCGGTCAGGATCGGGGTCGAATATTCGGTGAAGCCTGCCGTCTCCATGCGGCGGCGCATGTCGGCGATCACCTGGGTCCGGCGGACGATGTTCGCATGCAGCGTCTCGCGACGCAGGTCGAGGAAGCGATAGCGCAGGCGGATATCCTCGGGATATTCCTGCTCGCCCGCCACCGGCATGGGCAGTTCCTCAGCGGCGGAAAGGACGGTCGCGCCGCGCGCGAACACCTCGATCTCACCGGTTGCGAGGTTCGGGTTGACGGTGCCCGCCGAACGCGCCTTCACCACGCCGTCGATGGTCACGACCGACTCGACCCGGACGCTTTCCAGGATGGCGAGCGCGGGCGTGTCGCTGTCGGCGACGATCTGGGTGATGCCGTAATGGTCGCGCAGGTCGACGAACAGCACGCCGCCATGATCGCGCTTGCGATGGACCCAGCCGGACAGACGGACCGTCTGGCCCACGGCTTCGGCCGTCAGCGCGGCGCAGTTATGAGTACGATAGGCGTGCATGGCGAACATTCTCTGAACGTCTGGAAAGCCCAGCCGCTTCCCCGCCTACCCCCCTTTTGTCAATCCCAATGTGCCCGAATGGGCCGCCCACGCGTTCCTCTTTGTCAACCCGCGCGGGCCGGGCTATGTGCAGGCGATGCACGTTCATCCGTTGATTACCGACAGCGCCACGCTCGCCAATCTCTGTGCCCGCCTGTCGCAAGCCGACTATGTCATGGTCGATACCGAATTCATGCGCGAGAGCACCTATTGGCCCGAGCTCTGCCTGATCCAGATCGCCGATACCGAGGAAGCCGCGGCGATCGATCCGAAGGCGCCGGGGCTGGACATGACGCCGCTGCTCGACCTGCTGGTCAACAATGACGCGGTGCTCAAGGTCTTTCATGCCGGTGGGCAGGATATCGAGATCATCTACAATCTGACCGGCAAGACCCCTCACCCGCTGTTCGACACGCAGATCGCGGCCATGGCGCTGGGTCAGGGCGAGCAGATCGGTTATTCGAACCTGGTCGACAGCTGGCTGGGTATCCAGGTCGACAAGGGCGCGCGCTTCACCGACTGGTCGCGCCGTCCGCTCGATCAGCGGCAGGTCGATTATGCGATCGGCGACGTGACGCATTTGTCGGCGATCTTCCCCAAGATGCTGGAGCGGCTGCGCAAGACCGGGCGCGGGGCATGGCTGGATCAGGAAATGGAGCGGCTCGCCGATCCGTCGCACTATGCCAACGATCCCGACTGCGCCTGGAAGCGGGTGCGCGTATCGGGCCGCAAGCCGGACATGCTGGGCCGCCTGAAGGCGCTGGCCCGTTGGCGCGAGCTGGAGGCGCAGGCCAAGGACCTGCCGCGCGGCCGGATCGTCAAGGACGAGACGCTGGCCGATCTGGCGGGCCATCCGCCGCGCAAGCAGGCCGATCTGGCGAAGGTGCGCGGGCTGTCGGCGACCTGGGCGAGCAACGATATCGGCAGTCGCCTGATGGATGCGCTGGAAAGCGCCGCGCCGCTGGGTGCCGACGAACTGCCCGCGCGCGACGACCGCAAGCCGGGCATGGGGCGCGAGGGCGCACTGGTCGCCGATCTGCTCAAGCTGCTGCTGAAGATCCGCGCGCGCGACATCGATGTGGCACCGCGCCTCCTCGCGCGCGCCGACGATCTGGAAATGCTCGCGGCGGGGGTTCGTAGCGGCCTTTCGGTGCTGGAGGGCTGGCGCTTCGAGCAATTCGGTCGCGATGCGCTCGATCTGGTGGAAGGGCGGACCGGCTTCGTCGTCAAGGGCGGCAAGTTGAAGATGGTCCGCACGGCGGAGGAAGAAGCATGATGCGCGTCGTTGCTCTGGCCGTTTCGTTCGGCCTCGCCGCTTGTGTCCCTACCCCGAAAACGGAAACCATGACCGACAATCGGGGCTGTGGTGATGGCAAGGTCGCCCGGCTCGTCGGCAAGGTCTGGGCCGAATCGATGCGCGATCAGGTCATGAAGACCTCCAGCGCGCGCACCCTGCGGGTCATTGCGCCCGACACGATCGTCACGATGGACTTCCGGCCCGACCGGCTGAACGTCGAAACCGACGCGCAGGGGCGGATCACCCGCTTCAAGTGCGGCTGATCCGCTCCGCCGTTCTTCCCAGCGCCGTGGCCAATGCGGCGTGGCGGCGCTCGACCGCCTCGCCGTAAAAGCCCCGATCCTCATCCCGCATGGCGAGCGCGAGCGTCGTGTCGCCCATGACCAGCCCGGTCCGCTCCAATGGTCCGGCCAGCCCGCCGCTCAGCCGCTGACCCAGCCGGATCGCCAGGCCCCAGTTCGTCGCCTGTTTCAACTGCGCCGGGGTCGCCAGTTCGGTCAGCGGCACGGGCACGGCCAGTCCGCCGCCCAGACTGGTGTGAAGCGCCTGTGCGAGCATGGCGCGCCCGGTCGCGTCGATCCCCACCCAATTGCCGTGCAGGGCGATCTCCACGCCGCGTTCGGCGCGGAACTCGGGGTTGGCGCGCCAGCCGACATCGGCGAGCAGACAGGCAGCATGACGGAGCCGGGCATCGGCCGCCGCTTCCTCCTCGAACAAGGGGGCGATCCAGCCGTCGAGCAGATCGCCATGCTCGGGAAAGCGACCCAGCAGCCGCCCTTCCTCGCGCGCCGCGACGATCAGCGGATCGAGCGAACGGGTCCGGGCATCGAGTGCCCCGAACAACAACCCTTCCCGCAGACCGAAGGCGGAGACGACCGTGGTGCTGCTCCCCAGATGCTTGAGCAGCACGCTGAGCAGCGCGGTCGCATCGCCCAGCGTGGCGGCGCGGCTCGAGGACAGGCCCTGCACTTCACGCAGGCGAGCCTTGCCGAGATGCGGGATGGTCCGCGACAGACGCAGGATATCGACCGGCGTCAGTTCGTAATGATGAAGCACCGGCAGGGGATAATCGGCCAGCGTCATGTCCAGCCGCGCCAGCGCGCGCCACGACCCGCCGACCATATAGAAGGGCAGCCCCCTGCCCCGGCCTTCCCAGCCCGCATCCTCGATCAGCCGGGCGATATGCCGCTCGAACGTCTTGCCGCCGCGTTCGCGTAAGGCGGGAATACGCAACACGCCCAGCGGGAAGGACACCCGGTCCTCGACATCGCCTTCCCGGACGCGAACCAGTTCCAGGCTGCCACCACCCAGATCGCCGACGATGCCGTCCGCGTCGGGAATGGCCGACAGGACACCCTCGCCCGCCGCGTTGGCCTCCTGCTCACCGGACAGCAGTTCGACGTCGAGCCCCAACGATTCGGCGCAGGCGATCAACTCGCCGCCATTGGCCGCATCGCGCACCGCTGCGGTCGCCACGGTGCGAAGGCTCGTCACCCCCATTTCCCGCGCCAGCATGGCGAAGCGCGCCAAGGCCACCTGCGCCTTGGCAAGAGCCGCGGGATCGATCGACCCCGTAGCGGCCAGACCGCGTCCCAGCCCGGCCATCACCTTCTCATTGAACAGGATCGCGGGCAGTCGTGCCGGTCCCTGATAGACGACCAGGCGGACCGAGTTGGACCCGATGTCGATGATCGCCGTGCGCGGCGCGCGAGGTCCCGCCATCGATCAGCGAACCCGCATCAACGTTGCCGCCGGAGCGACAGGGTCGGCACCGCCTTGCTGGTGTCGAGCGCGGCGCCGCGCCCGGATAGGGAAGGATTGGTCATGAAATACCGATGCAGGTTGAAGGGGCGCTGGTCGCCCGGCTCTTCGCGAACATAGCTGCCGTCCGGCTCCAGCTCCCAGCTCTGTTCATTGTCGAGCAGATTGGCGACCATCACCTGGTCCAATATCTGGTCATGGACGGTCGGATTGAGGATGGGCAGCATATACTCGACCCGCCGGTCGAAATTGCGCGGCATCCAGTCGGCCGAGGAGATGAAGACCTTGGCCGCGTCGTGCGGCAGCAGCTTTCCGTCGCCGAACGCCCAGATGCGGCTATGCTCCAGGAAACGGCCGACGACCGACTTGACCCGGATATTCTCCGACATGCCGGGAACGCCGGGGCGCAGGCAGCAGATGCCGCGCACGATCAGGTCGATCTCCACCCCCGCACCGCTCGCCTCGTACAGCTTTTCGATGACCTGCGGGTCGACGAGCGAGTTGACCTTGGCCCACAGGCTGCCGGGGCGACCGGCACGGGCATGGGCGATCTCGGCATCGATCAGGGCCATCAGATTGTGGCGCAGGTCGCGCGGCGACAGGCTGACCCGGTTCATGGCCGCCGGTTCGACATAGCCGGTGATATAGTTGAACATCTGCGCCGCATCGCGCCCGATCAACGGGTCCGCGGTGAAGAAGCTGATATCGGTATAGATGCGCGCGGTGATCGGATGATAATTGCCGGTGCCGAAGTGGCAATAGGTGCGGAAGTCGTTCCCCTCGCGCCGCACGACCATCGATACCTTCGCATGGGTCTTCCAGTCGATGAAGCCATAGACGACCTGCACGCCCGCCCGTTCCAAGGCGGAGGCCCAGTAGAGATTCTGCTCCTCGTCGAACCGTGCCTTCAGTTCCACGATGGCGGTCACCGATTTGCCCGCTTCGGCCGCGGCGATCAGTGCGTTGATCACCGCCGATTGCTTGCCCGCACGATAGAGCGTCTGCTTGATCGCCACCACATCGGGATCGGCGGCGGCCTGTTTCAAATAGGCGATCACCACCTCGAACGTCTCGTACGGGTGATGGACGACGATGTCCTTGGCCTTGATCGCGGCGAAGCAATCGCCCGCGAATTCGCGAATCCGCTCGGGAAAGCGCGGCGCATAGGGCGGGAATTTCAGGTCGGGCCGATTCTCGTCGACCAGCATATCGAGGTCACCGATGCCCAGCAGATTGCCGCTTTCGGTAATGATCGCGCCGGTCCCGCCCAGCTCATCGCGAAGCACATCGGCCAGTTCGTCCGGCATGCCCGTCTCCAGCTCCAGCCGGATCACCCGGCCGCGCCGACGCCGCTTGATCGCATTGACGAAGTAACGGACCAGATCCTCCGCCTCTTCCTCGATCTCGATATCGCTGTCGCGCAGCACGCGGAAGGTCGCGGCACCGTTGACGACATAGCCGGGGAACAGCAGCCCGGAGAAGCGCCGCAGGATCGTCTCGATCGCGACATAGCGCGCGCCCTCGCCCGGCAACCGGACGAAGCGCGGCATGGTCGCGGGGATCATCACCAACTCGCGAATCGGCGCCTTGTCCGACACGCGGGTCAGGTCGAAGATCATCGACAAACCCTTGTTGGGAATGAACGGAAATGGGTGAGCCGGGTCGAGCGCCTGGGGCGTCAGGATCGGGAAGATCTGCTCCCGGACATGGGTTTCCAGCCAGGCGCTGGCTTCCTGGTCGATCGCGTCACGCCGCAGGACGAAGATCCCCGCCTCATCCAACAAGACGCGCAGGTCCCCCCATACTTCCTGCTGGCTGGCCATCAGGCGATCCGCCTCGGCGACGATCCCGCTCAGCTGTTGCGCCGGGGTCAGCCCGTCGACCGAGCGCTGCTCGACGTCCTGCGCCTGCTGTCCCTTCAGCCCCGCGACACGGACCATGAAGAATTCGTCCAGGTTCGACCCGGAGATCGACAGGAAGCGCAGACGCTCCAGCAGCGGATGCGCGCTGTTGCACGCCTCTTCCAGCACGCGGCGGTTGAACGCCAGCCAGGAGAGTTCGCGATTGAAATACCGCCCGTTGGGCTCAGCCGCGAAATGGTCGTCGTCCGGTTCGGACATTTGCGCGATATGGGCTGGACGGGTCATCTTTGCTCGCTTGCGGCTTACGGCTCGGCGATCAGGCCAGCCGCGGTCAGGGTGGATCGTGCAAGAGGAATGGACAAGCGCGCACGCCGTTCCATCGCCCCCTGATCCAGCATATCCACTGCTCGGATGACAGAAAGGTGACTACGCTCGATCCGCAGCGTCAGCCACTCGATCAGATCGGGACGGGCGTCCAGTCCGCGCCGCTGGAAAAGCAGCTCGAACAGCGCCGCGACCAGTTCGTCGTCGGGTGCGGCGATCTCGGCCAGGCTGCTGTTGGCGAGGCGCGAGCGAAGGTCGGGCAGCTTGACCTGCCAGCGGGGCGGCGGCGCGTCCGCGACGATCAGCAACGGACGACGCTCCGCCTGGGCATTGTTCCAGGCGTGGAAGATCTGCACTTCCGGCACGCGTTCGGCATCGTCGATGATCGTGCCGCCGCTGCGGGCGGCGAAGATGCGGGCGAGCAGCGACCGGCCCGACTTGCGCGGCCCGGTCAGGATCGCCGCCATGGTGGGCCACGCCTCCCACTGGTCGAGCATCCTGGCCGCCATCCGGTTCGAATCGGTCAGCAGAAACGCATCTGATCGGGGGTCCGCCGGCCATTGCAGCGGCAACGCCATCTGGTTCATCCGGTAATCGCATTATCCGAAGGGAGCGCGGGCGCGGGCACCTGGGCCGCGCGCCGGATGCGCAAGGTCGTGCCCGAGCCGGACACCTGCAATCCGCGTTGTTCCAGCGCGCGGCGAAGCTGCTCGGGATCACCGTCATAGGTGACGGCCATCAACGATACACCGCCCAGCGCCAGGCTGGTCGTGCCTGCGCGCACGACGCCAGGAATGGAGCGGATAAGACTTTCCGCGTTCGCCACCGCACTGGCACTGGGCGTGTCATATTGCAGCGTGACGGCGATCCCCGCACCCGTCGAGCCGATGACCGCATCCAGTCCGGCGATCGGCTCCTCGCCCGGCGACGTGTCGTCGATCACCGTTTCCTCGGGCTTCGGCGGCGGGTTCAGAGTCGCGTCGGGATGCAGCATCCCGCTGGCCAGCGCGCGCTGATAAATGCCGTCCAGGCGGGCCACGCCGGTATCGAGCAACTGGTTGATCGCGTCCGTGCTCCCGACCCGCAGCGTCACTGTTTCGATCAGGGCATTGTCGGGCCCGTGCCGCGCCTCGAACACACCGATCACCGGGCCGCCGGGCCATTGGCGATAGACATGAACGACGGGGATCAGGATGTCCGACGCGCCATATTGGTCGAGGATCGTCCGCCACCAGCCCCGCGACCGCCGCCCGATCTGCCCGGCATTCAGCAGCAATGGGTCCGAACCCGTGCCCGATGGCCGGATATAGTCGATCGAGCTGTTGCCCGTGCGGAAGCGTGCCCAGGCCTGTTGCCAGGGCGTCCGTGCCTCGAACATCTGCGACGTGCCGCCCGACACCTGAAGCGGCAGGACCAGCATCGGCGGCGACCGGTCGGCATAGGCGGACACGCCCAGCACGCCCGCCGCCCGTGTCCGGTCGAACAGTACGCCCAGCCGCGCGACATAGCGAGTCGGGCCGATCTGCTCATTCTCGACGACGATGCCGCTGACCAGCGAATCGAGCAGGCCATCGGATGCGCCGATGCCGCCACGCCCCAGCCGCTGCGCCAGCACGGTCCAGGCCTTGCGCTGCGCAATCCGCCAGCCGCCCAGACGCGCCGCCTCCGCCGTCTTGCCCGACACGTCGACGGACACGCCGGTCACCTCATAGGCGCCGCCACTGTCGATCGGGGTGACGCCGCGCGCCTGCCCCTCGATCTGGGCAAGCACGGCACCGCCCCCGACGCCTAGGCCGGCAAGAGCGGCCAGACCGAACATCACGGAGGGCAATCGCAAACGCATCGCGGCCTTTTGGCGAAGCAGGCGTGGAAATCCAAGCGCGATATAGCTAACGGGCAAACATGACCGACAACAGCACGCCGTCCGCCACTCCGTCGCCCGCCGCTTCCGGCACGTCCTACACCTATGCCGATGCGGGGGTTTCGATCGCCGCGGGCAATGCGCTGGTCCGCGCGATCGGCCCGCTGGCCAAGGCGACGCGGCGGCCCGGAGCCGATGCGGACCTGGGTGGCTTCGGCGGTTTCTTCGACCTCAAGGCGGCGGGTTTCACCGATCCGCTGCTGGTCGCGGCGAATGACGGCGTGGGCACCAAGCTGAAGCTCGCCATCGAGCATGACCGCCACGACGGCGTCGGCATCGACCTGGTCGCCATGTGCGCCAACGACCTGGTGGTCCAGGGCGCGGAGCCCTTGTTCTTCCTCGATTATTACGCGACAGCCAAGCTGGAGGGCAATGTTCCCGAGCGGGTCATCGCTTCGATCGCCGAAGGCTGCCGCATCGCGGGCTGCGCGCTGATCGGTGGCGAAACCGCCGAGATGCCCGGCATGTATGCCCCTGGCGATTACGATCTGGCGGGCTTCTGCGTCGGCGCAGTGGAGCGGACCCAGGTCCTGACCGGGGCGAGCATTGCCGATGGCGATGTGATCCTGGGCCTGGCCTCGTCGGGTGTCCATTCCAACGGCTTCTCGCTCGTCCGGCGGCTGGCGGGGGACAAGGGGTGGAAGCTCGATCGCCCGGCGCTGTTCGATCAGGAACGGTTGCTGATCGAGGCGCTGATGGCCCCGACTCGCATCTATGTCCGTTCGCTGCTCCCTTCGCTCAAGGCGGGGACGATCAAGGGGCTGGCCCATATCACCGGCGGCGGGCTGCTCGAAAATATCCCGCGTGTCCTGCCCGTGGGGGCTCACGCGGTGGTCGATGCCGATGGCTGGGAACAGCCGCGCCTGATGGCCTTCCTCCAGGCCCAGGGCGGGATCGAGCCCGAGGAGATGGCGCGCACCTTCAACTGCGGGATCGGTATGGCGGTGATCGTGGCCGCCGATCAAGCCGAGGCGCTGGCCGAAACGCTGCGCGCGGCGGGTGAGACGGTCGTGACGATCGGCCGGGTCGAGGCAGGCGAACGCGGCTGCACCGTCAAGGGCTCGGCAGGCACCTGGAGCGCCAAGGCCGACTGGACGGCGACCCATGCGGCCTGACACGCCGGTGCCTGACTTGCCGGTGAGGGTCGGCATCCTGATTTCGGGGCGCGGCTCCAATATGCAGTCGCTCGTCGCCGCCTCGCAGGCGGAGGACGCGGCCTATACCGTGGCGCTCGTCGCTTCCGACAAGCCCGATGCGGCGGGTCTCGCCTGGGCGGCGGAGCAGGGCATCGCGACCTTCGCCCTGTCGCCCAAGGGAATCGGCAAGCCCGCTTATGAGGCCGCGATCGACGCCGCGCTTCGTGACGCGGGCGTGGAGGTGATCGCGCTGGCCGGTTACATGCGGCTCTTGTCGGGCGATTTCGTCGCGAAGTGGCGGGGACGGATCGTCAACATCCATCCGTCGTTATTGCCGCTGTACAAGGGGCTGGACACCCATGCTCGCGCGATCGCGGCGGGCGACGACAAGGCGGGATGCTCGGTGCATATCGTGACCGAGGAACTGGATGATGGCGAGGTGTTGGGCCAGGCGGAAGTGCCGATCCTGCCCGGTGACGACGCCGATGCCTTGGCGGCGCGCGTGTTGGTCGAGGAGCATCGCCTCTATCCTCGCGTCCTGACGGAGTTTGTGCGCCGATGACCGATCACCTGTCCCGCATCCGTGACATCGCCATGTTGTTGCCCGGTACGACCGAGGACATAACGGATGGCGAAGCCTGTTTCCTGGTCGAGGGAGAGGCGTTCGTTCGTGTGCCGACCGAAGCGGCCGCACTGCACGTCTGCACCGCCGATCCCAGCAACGAGCCGTGCTGGGCAGACATTCCGTTGAGCGGCGATGTCGACTGGACGTCGATCGAGGATCGGATCGCGCGGAGTTGGGAATTGGTCGCACCGACCGCGCTGCTGGAGGCGGGCGGACGATGAGCGACAAGGCCGGGGACGCATCGTCGCCCGGCGCGCGGTCGCGGCGGCGACTGTTGACGCTGGCCGAGTTCGTGGCGGTGGCGGGCCTGATGGTCGCCGCGCTGACCCTCTATCTCAACTGGTCGCAGCGCCGGAGCGACGCGGCGGACAAGGCGGCGACCGCCAGCGCACAGCGGCATGAGCGCGGTCGGCTGGATTTGCTGGCCGATGTCGAGCAGGGCGGACGCCGTATCGCACTTCGCGATCCCCGCCATGATCTGTCGGACCTGACCATCGAATTTCCCAAGGGTTCCGGGATAGAGCGTCAGACGCCCCTCTCCGCCCCCGCAATCGAAGCGGCACCGATGGCGGCACCTCTGCTGGCGCTGACCGATGGCGGGTCGGACGAACGCGAAGGGCGTTTGCCGGTGCTGATCACCGCGCGTTACTGGGACGGCGATACCGCACGGACGGCGACGGGCCTCTATGACATCATCTGGCGGACCGAAGGACGCCTGCTGCGCGGTCGCACGCTACGCCTGGAGGGATTGCGGCTGCGGGACCGGGTGGGCACGCCCGCCAAGCTGGCGGCGGCATGGACCAGCGCGCGTCCCTGAACGATCAGATGGCGCGGGCGTAGATCGCGTCGTCAAAAACGGTGTCGCCGACCCGAAAGTGGCGCATGCCCGCCAGCTCGAAGCCTTCCCGCTCGTAAAAGGCGCGCGCGACATGGTTGATGCCCAGCACGCCCAACAGCATCCGCTTGCCCGCCAACGCCCGTGCGTCATCGATCGCCCGAGCCATCAGGGCATGGCCAAGCCCGGTGCCGCGCGCGGGCAGCAGCGTATAGATGCGGCGCAACTCGATATCGCGCTCGTAAGTCTCGATGGGAAGGTCGGGCGGGGTCAACAGCGTATAGCCGACGGGCGCCGCGCCATCGCGATGTTCGGCCAGCGTCGCCACGCATTGCGGATCGGCGATCCATTGGTCGAACTTGCTCGCCGAGCTGTTCGTCGAACAGTGGCGGACCATGTCGGGACCGGCGATGATCCCGACAAAGGTTTCCAGGAACGTCGCGGCCGCGACGAACGACAGGACGGGCGCATCGCCCGCCTCCGCCCGTCGCAGCCGCCATTCCATCAGCCGACGATCTCTTCCGGCTTGAAGAAATAGGCGATCTCGATCGCCGCATTCTCATCCGAGTCCGAACCATGGACCGTGTTGGCCTCGATCGACTCGGCCAGTTCCTTGCGGATCGTGCCCGGCTCGGCATTGGCGGGGTTGGTCGCGCCCATGATGTCGCGGTTGCGCTGCATGGCGTTCTCGCCCTCCAGCACCTGCACGACGACGGGGCCCGAGATCATGAACTCGACCAGGTCGTTGAAGAAGGGACGCTCCTTGTGGACCGCGTAGAAGCCCTCGGCCTGCTCGCGGGTCATCTGGATGCGCTTCGAAGCGACGACGCGCAGGCCGGCTTCCTCCAGCATCTTGGTGACGGCGCCGGTCAGGTTGCGACGGGTCGCATCGGGCTTGATGATCGAAAAGGTACGGTTCGCGGCCATGATGGTCACGCAGCTCCTGATAGGGGGTTGGCTGGAAGTGGCGTCGCCCTAATCGGGGCGTGCACGCATTGCAACGCCTTATGCGGCAAGGGGCGTCCCGGATAGGGCTGGGGTCGCCCGAACCGGCCGGTGCCGGATAGCGAAAAGCCGCCGGTACCATGAAGGCACCGGCGGCTCTGCAAGTCGGATCGCTGCCGATCCGGCGGGTCGCAGGGATCAGTTATAATAGCTCGAATAACGATCATAATAACGCAGCTCGTCACCGGCACCCGCGCGACGCTGCGCCTTCAGATCGACCATGGTCATCAGGATACCGCCGATGCGCGCATCCGCCATCGACAGATGGTCCAGCGCCAGCCGCACCGCCGGAGCGGGCGTCTTGCGCCACCGGACCGCAAGCAGCGCGACATCCGCCATCGAGGCAATGGCACGGGAGTCCGCGATAGCCAGCAACGGCGCGGTGTCGAGGATCACCAGATCGAAACGCTCGCGAAGTTCTTCGACCAGATTCTGCATCGCACTGGACGCGATCAGGTCATAGGCGGTGTCGCCGTTGGTCGGACGCTGCGGCAGCAGGAAGGCCCCGCTGGCGCTGTCGCGGACCAGCACCTGATCCAGCGTCGCTTCGCCGCGCAGCAGGTCGGCGAGCCCGTACTGGATCGCACCTTCCATCTGGCGGCTGGTCGCCTGGCGTCGCAAGTCGCAATCGACCAGCACCGTCGTGATGCCCGCCAGCGCCGAGGAACGGGCGAGCGAGAAGGAGGTCGAGGTCTTGCCTTCACCGGGCAGCGCCGAGGATATGGCGACGACCTTCACCGACTGCTCCTCACGTCCGACCTTCAACGCGGTCCGGATCGAGCGATAGGCCTCGGAGAAGACGCTGCCGGGATGCTCCACCAGATGATGGCTGATCGTCGCCGGGGTCGGCGACTTGATCCGGTTGCGATCGAGCGTTCGCAGGTCGGGGATCGACGCGAGCACCGGCAGGCCGAGTGCCCGCTCCACCTGGCGGCGCGTGGTGAAGCCATTCTCCGCCATTTCGAGCCCGGCAAGGACCACCGCCCCCGCAAGCATCGCGGCGAGCAGGCCACCGCCGCCATAGACGATCTTTTTGGGGCTGTCCGGCTTTTGCGGAACGAAGGCGCGGGCGATGATGTACGCCGCGCTGCGCTCGGTGCCCTGGCGGGCAACCGCCTGCTGATAACGCTCGAGCAGCGCCTCGTAGAGGCCCTTCAGCGTCGTCGCCTTGCGCTCCAGTTCGCCAAGACGGACAGAGGCGGCATTGCCCTCCAGCAACTGCCCCTTTTGCGCACCCAGCGACGAAACGATCGAGGACGTCCGGCGACGCGCCACATCCGCTTCGGCGGCGAGGCTTTGGCGCACCCGTGCGGTCTCGCTGGTGATCTGGCGGCGCGTTTCGCGCAGCTTCTCGTTGATTTCGATGACCTGCGGATGGCGGTCGCCGTAACGCTCGGACAGCGACGCCTGCTGCGCGCTCAGAGCCGCTTCTTCGGTACGGAGCTGCTGCAAGACCGGCGAGGTCACGGCCGAGCCCGCCCCGGCGCTGCTGGCGCTGCGCGCAGTGTTGCGCGCTTCCGCCACCGCCTGTTGCGCCTGCGCGTCGGCAAGCTGCTGGTTCAGCACGGCGATCGACTGCTGCGCATTGGTGCTCTGGTTCTGGATATCGACCAGGTTCGTTGCGGCACGGAAACGGGCGACCTCGGTTTCGGCACCCTGCAATTCGCCGCGCGCGCTGGCGATGCGCGAGCTGAGCAGGGCGATTTCCTTGTTCCGCTCGTCACGCTTCTGGAGCTGCTGACGGTTCAGATACTCGTCCATCACCGTGTTGACGATCTTGGCCGCCAGAACGGGGTCGGTCGACGAAAAGCTGACGTCGATCGCATAGGAGGTGCCCGCACGCTTCGCCGACAATTGCCCGGTCAGCGCGCCGATCGCGTTGTTTCGTGCGGTCGTCGGATCGAGCGGATCGGTGCCGACGAAGTTCGGGTTCTTCGCAAGACCGAGCCGGTCGACGACGCGGCCCAGCGTCTCGGGCGAGAGGATCTGCGCGACTTCGGTGTCGACGGAGGAGGAATCGGTGGTCAGCGGCTGCTGGCGCTGATCCTGTTGCGCATTGACGATTTCCTCGTTGGTCCGCTCGATGCCCACCTGCCCTTCCGCGCTATAGCGCGGGGTGGCCATCTTGTAGCTGATCGCGGTGAGCACCAGGACGATCGCCATCGTGATCGCGATGGGAATGATACGCCGACGGACCGCATTCATGACCGCGCCGATGTCGATGATCTTGGCCGAATCCTGTTCGACAGGCACCAGCGGGTTCATACTCGTATCTCCGTCCCGACCATTTGATATCCTGCGCCGTGGTTGGTCATCCGGCTGTGTACCGGTGTCTCCGACCCTGACGCAAGGTAATGCGCATCGTCCCCCGGAACGCCACCGATCCGTGATAGGACAGGCGGGCCCGTACAGCCGACACCGTCTTCGGGCAAATTTTGCTGCACTGCAACTGTCCCATAAATGTTGGCTTTTGCGGGTTACGAAGCACCTGATATAGGCTACCGCCTCAAAGACACGCCGCATGTCGCGGGGCGTCGGGCGAACGGGATCGCCCTTTGCAATGGGAGGTTGCGAGATGGCTTTGAATGGCAAATCCGCAGACGGCCGATCAGGCCCTCGGGTTCTCGCGGTCGCATCGCAGGGCGGCCATTGGGAGCAGATGATGCTGCTCCGCAGCATGCTCGACGCCCATGCGACCCGCTTCGCGACGACCGAGCCGGACCTGCTGGAAAAGGCTGGGATCACCGACGGGATCGTCCTGCCCGACTGCAACCGCAACGAGCCTCTTCAGAGCCTCAAGTGCCTCATCCGGTCGTTCGGCACCGTGTTCTCGCTGCGTCCCGCCGTCATCATCTCGACGGGCGCGGCCCCCGGTTTCTTCTGTCTTCTCGCCGGACGTCTGATCGGGGCACGGACCGTGTGGATCGACAGCGTCGCCAATGTCGAGCAACTGTCCAAAAGTGGGACATTGGCGCGATTCGTCGCGACCGAATGGCTGACCCAATGGTCGCATCTCGCCAAGCCGAACGGGCCGCATCACGCGGGGGCCGTACTGTGATCTTCGTCACCGTCGGCACGCAACTGCCCTTCGACCGGCTGATCGAGGCGATCGACGGCATCGCCCCGACCCTGGACGAGCCGATCTTCGCCCAGACCGGCAAGTCTACCTATGTCCCCCGCAATATCGAATGGAGCCCGCGCATCCGTCCGCTGGATGTCGACGCCTATTTCGGGCGCGCGCGGGTCGTGGTCGCCCATGCCGGTATCGGTACGATCCTGACCTGTCAGCGGGTCGGTCGCCCCGCCATCCTCTTCCCGCGCCTCGCCGCGCATGGCGAACATCGCAACGATCACCAGATGGCGACCGTGTCGCAGCTGGAGGGGCGGCCTGGCCTCTATGTCGCGCGGACCGCGGAGGAGCTTCACACGCTTCTCGCCAGCGATCTCGCCCCGCCCCCCGGTGGCGACGTGGTCCCGCCCGGACGCCAGCGATTGATGCAGCATCTGGACTCGATCATCCGCAGCGCCGGGGCCCGGTAATGGCGAAGGGTGCAGAGGACATGGCTTTCACCCGGCGTGGACTGCTTCTGGGTGGTGGTGCAACCGTGCTGACGATGGGGATGCCGAGTGCGGCCGCCGACGACCTCAGCCTGCGCAATCTCACGCGCGGCATCCGGTTCGGCGCGGCCATTGATATCGAGGATTTGCGCGACCCCGCCATGCGCGAATTGTTTCGCCGCCACTGCTCGTCGCTGACCCCGCGCAACGCCTTGAAATGGGTGGGTACCGAAAAGCAGCCGGGCCATGTCCAGTTCAACGATGCCGACAAGATCGCCGCCTTCGCCAAGGAGATCGGCGCGGGTCTCTATGGCCATACGTTGATCTGGTACCGCGTGCCCCGCTGGGTCGCCGCGATCACCGACCCTGCCGAGCTGCGCGACACGATGAACCGTCATATCGACCAGACGGTCGGCCATTTCGCTGGCCAGGTCTATGCCTGGGACGTGGTCAACGAGGTGATGGAATATGACTCCGCTCAGTGGCGGTCGTCGGTCTTCTATCGCCTGCTGGGCAAGGACCATGTGCGTGAGGCGTTCGAGCGCGCGCACCGGGCCGATCCGAAGGCGACGCTCGTCATCAACGAAACCCATCTCGAAAAGGCGGGCGCCAATTACGATGCGCGGCGGGCGATGATGCTCGACATGTTGCGGGAATTGCGCGCCGCCAATGTCCCAGTCCACGCCATCGGCCTTCAGGCCCATTTCCGTCCCGGTTTCGACCGCCTCGACGCACCCGCGCTGAGCGCCTTCCTGCGTGAGACCAAGCGGCTGGGTCTGGGCACCTACATCACGGAGATGGACGGCTCGTGCAAGTTCGCGCATCGCCTGCGCGATCCCGATCCCGACGTCTATGGCCGGACCTTTGCCGACCTCGTTCGTACCGTATCGGCCTCGGGCACGTTGCGCGGGGTGACGACCTGGGGTCTTCGCGAGAAGTTCAGCAAGGCCGAGGCGGCGCAGGGCCATGGCTGTCGCGCCCGCGCGTTGCTCTATGACGAGAACATGGTGCCCCTGCCCGCGCTCGATGCGCTGGCGGGCGCGCTGCGTCAGGCGGGGCCCAGCCGATGAGCGCCGTGCCTAGCCGTGACGGCAAGCGTGTCGCGATCTTCGTCGAGCGCTTTCTTCCGCCCAGTCAGGCTTTCGTGCTGGCGCAGGCGCGGGGCTATGAACGCTATTCGCCCGAGTTTCTGGTCGGCCAGCGCATGGGTGACGGGCATGGCGCGGAAACCGACCTGCCCGTCCATTCCATCGCGAATTCGCCGCTGATGAAGGCGGGGTCGCTTCTGTTGAAGATCCCACGCATCGCGGCACCTGCCCTGTTTCCCCCGCTGGCCCGTGCCGATCTGATCCATGCGCATTTCGGCAAGAACGGCTATGTCCTCTCCCCGCTCGCCCGAGCGATGGACAAGCCGTTGGTGACGACCTTTCACGGCTTCGACGCGACCTATCGCGGCGATCCAAAAAAGCCGGGCGGGTTCAACCAGGTCCGCTTCTTCGCCAAGGGGCGCGCGCAGATGGCGCGCGGTGGCGGCTATCATATCGCGGTTTCGGACTTCATCCGTGACCGGTTGCTCGACCTGGGTTTCCCGGCGGAGTCCATCCATCGCCACTATATCGGCGTCGACCGCGGCCTGTTCCGTCCCGATCCCAGCCCCCGCATTCCGGGCCGCGTGGTGTCGATCGCGCGCTTCGTCGAGTATAAGGGCTATCGGTACATGATCGATGCGCTGGCCCGCGTCGCGGCTCGGGGTGTTCCGGTCGATTATGTGATGATCGGCGACGGCCCCGAAGCGGCGGCGACGCTGGACTATGCCCGGGTCACCCTGCCACGCGTGTCCCATCACGCTCGCCTTAGCCAGGACGCGATCCGGGCCGAGCTGGGCCAGGCGCAACTCTATCTGCACGGCAGCGTGACGCTGGACAACGGCCATGCCGAGGCGTTCGGGATCGCCAATCTGGAGGCGCAGGCGGTAGGCACCCCGGTGGTCGCCTTCCGTTCGGGCGGCGTCGGCGAGGCGGTCGAGGAAGGGCGTACCGGACTGCTGGCGGAAGAGCGGGACGTCGCCACGATGGCCGACGCCATTGGCGCCCTATTGTCGGACGACGACCGCTGGCGTGCTTTCCATCGGCGGGCGCCGGATTGGGTGGCGGAGCGTTTCGACCTGCATGTGCAGACCCGTCTGCTCGAAGACTATTACGACCGCGTCCTCGCGGATTATCGGAGGAATTGATCGTGGCACGCACCAGCGGAGCCAAGCCGCAATGGGGCCTCAACCGCCTCAAGAAGCTGCGCAACATTTTCGTGGAAGCCAAGCGTTTCTGGTATGTCCGGTTCTGGGGGATGGACATCCATCCGACCGCGCAATTCTCGCTGTCGGCGAAGTTCGATCGGACGAACCCGAAAGGGCTGCATATCGGCGAAGAGAGCTACGTCGCGTTCGACGCGGCGATCCTGACGCATGATCTGACCCGCGGCCTGTATCTGGACACCTGGATCGGCCGTCGTTGCTTCATCGGTGCGCGCAGCATCATCCTGCCGGGGATTCGGATCGGCGACGAATGCGTCATCGGTTCGGGATCGGTGGTGACGAAGGACGTCCCCCCCAATTCGCTGGTTGCTGGCAATCCCGCGCGCGTCATTCGCAGCAACCTGCGCATCGTCGCCCGTTATGGCCGGATCGGTGCCGACGAGGCGGTGGTGGCGGATCAGCCGGAATGAATTTTCTTATGGGACAGCAATGGTTCGTCATCGCGGACATGCGCCCGCTTATGCTAATGCTGCATAGCGACATGTTTTTGAGGGCAAACGGGGAAGTGCAATGAAGCTGTCGGTCCTCATCAACAATTACAATTATGCCAGATATTTGCGTGCGTGCATCGACAGCGTGCTGTCGCAAAATCACCTGGGCGCGGAAATCATCGTGGTCGATGACGGATCGACCGACGAATCCCGTTCGGTGATCGCCAGCTATGGCGATGCGGTGACGCCGGTGCTCAAGCCGAATGGTGGACAGGCCTCCAGCTTCAATGCGGGCTTTGCGGCGTCGACCGGCGACGTGCTGATGATGCTCGACGCGGACGATTTCTTTCTTCCCGGCAAATTGGCGCGCATCGCCGACATCTATGCCCAGCGGCAGGTCGGCTGGTGTTTCGACCGCGTGACCAATGACGATGGCGGGGCGGTTCCCGACGACATCGCGATCACGCCGATCGACAAGCGCGAGACGATGCGTGCGGGCGGCTTCCCGACCCTGCCCGTTCCGACGTCCGGCCTGACCTTCCATCGGTCGATCCTGTCGCAGATCCTGCCGATGCCGCTGGCCGATGACGTCGTGCTGAGCGACAATTACCTGAAGTTCGCGGCGGCCTATCTGGCACCGGGCGTGCTGGTCGAGACCCCGCTGACCTTCCAGCGGCTGCACGAGAATAATCGCTACACCAACACCGATCGCGCCAAGTCGCTGAAGCCGCAGATCATGATGGCGACTGGGCTGCATCTGGCGCGTCGGTTCGACGGACTGGGGCGGATGGGCAAGAGCCTGGTCACCGGCGGCATAGCCGATGCGCATCTGGGCATTACCGACACGCTGGCCGAGATCGATCGCGTCGCGCGCGAGGCACGGGGCATGGGCTGGACCCGGCAGAATCTGACGACGCAGGTCATCCGCAAGCGTATCACCGGCGCGGCCCGGTCGCTGCTGGGCCGGTGAGCGCCATGTCCGCCGAACGCGCACCGATCCACATCACTCTGGGCGTGCTGACCTTTCGGCGACCGGAGGGGATCGACAAGCTGCTTCGCGTCATGCGGAATCAGCATTGCGACCCCGCACGGCCCTGGCGGCTCAGCATCGTGGTCGTCGATAACGATGCGTCGGGTAGCAGCCGGGAGGCGGTGATGGCCCATGCCGGTCACCCCGAATATGACCTTCATTATGTCGTCGAGCCGCAGCAGGGCATCCCCATCGCCCGCAATCGCGCGATGGACAGCGCGCCCGAGGGGACGGAGCTTTTCTGCTTCCTGGACGATGATGAATGGCCGGTCGATGGCTGGCTCGATTCGATGCTGCGGACACGCGAAGCGACCGGCGCCGATTGCGTCTATGGACCGATCGAACCGGTCTTCGAGGGGCCGGTGGACGACTGGCTGCGTCGCAGCCGTCTTTACGACCGCAAACGCTATGCCGAAGGCGAGAAGCTGAATTTCGCCGCATCGAACAACGTCATGTTCGATCTGGCGCGGTTTCGCGAACTCGATCTGCGCTTCGATGCGCGGATGCGGTTTACCGGCGGCAGCGACTATCTGTTCTTCAACCAGGCCTGGCGACGGGGCATCCGAATCCATTGGTCGGATCAGGCGCTCGTCTACGACATGTTCCCGGTCAATCGGCTGACCATGAAGTGGCAGCGCCAGCGCCAGTATCGGCTGGGCAATACCTTCGCCGTCGCGACCCGGATCGAGGGATCGCGTGGGGAGAAGGCCAAGCAACTGGCCCGTGGGCTGGTCCGCATGGGCCTGGGCGCGGCGATGTCGCCCGCGATGCTGGTTTCGCCCTATTGGGGCGGACGGGCGATGGTCCACCTGCTGCGGGGGGCCGGACTGACCATGGGCATATTGGGCCATTCCTATCAGGAATATGCGCCGTCGAAGCTCAAGGGGTAATGCGCGCCCCTTTCTCATTGGGAACCCGATCAGTCAAAGAATGCGATTTCCCTCATTGGCCTATGGACGGAAGGGTAGCGACACGTCCGTGCCGGATCGGCCATCGTCGTCGATCACCCAATGACGACGGGGTCTCGCTTAGCGCGGATCGACATTCAGGCTGCACAATCCTTATTCCTCCCCTGCACCGGGAGGGGGACCATGCGAAATATGGTGGAGGGATGTAGCCAGCCGTGAGTTTGGTCGATCTCTCCAACTGGGACACCCCTCCGTCAGGCCTTCGGCCTGCCACCTCCCCTTCCAGGGGAGGAATAGAGCGAATGTCGATCGGGGCCGGGCGAGGCCTTTCATACGGAGAGCGCTGCCGCAGTCCTCAATAGGCGTTGCGGTGGAGCAGAACCTGGAACGTCTGAAGCACGATCCGTATGTCGCGCCAGATCGACCAATGCTCCAGATATTCGAGATCGGCTTGCAGGCGGTTGCGCAGATCGTCCTCGATCAGGGTGGCACCACGATACCCCCGCACCTGCGCCAGACCGGTCAGGCCCGGCTTGACCGAGTGGCGCTGCCAATAGCGGCCATCGACTTCCCAGAACAATTTCTCGGCCGCGCGCGAACCCAGCGCATGGGGGCGCGGGCCGACGATGCTCATATCGCCCTTCAGCACGTTGATGATCTGGGGAAGCTCGTCCATGCTCGTCATGCGGATGAACCGCCCGACGCGCGTGATGCGGTCGTCGTCGCGCGAGGCGGAGCGATGGCCCGCCCCATCGCTGCCCTCGACATACATGCTGCGGAACTTCAGGATGTGGAACATCTCATTGCCCCATCCGATGCGAACCTGTCGGAACAGGATCGGCCCCGGGCTGTCCAGGCGAACGAGCAGGGCAATGATCCCGAGCACCGGCGCGAGCAGAAATAGCGCCAGTCCCGACACCACGATATCGAACAGACGCTTCAGAAAGCGATCGAACAGACCCAGCGGTCCGACGGCCACGATCATGGTCGGCGTCGCGGCATAGGAAGAGATGCCCAGCGGCGCGAGTTGGCTGAGTTCGGGTACGAAGATCTCGCTCTGGACACCCGTCCCCTTCAACGCATTCGCCCAGGCGATCCGCGTATCGGGCGCACATGCCACGACGACGCGATCCGCACTGGCGACCAGCCGGGCGAGGCGATCATACATGATCGGGTCGTGCAGATTGGGGTCGAAGCGATCGCCGGTTTCGATGACCTGCGAAAACTCGCCCTGCGGAATCGGCGAGCGACCGTCGTGAAGCAGCATGACGGTAAAGGGGTTGCCGCCGATAACCTGTGCCATATTTCGGACGAAGGCATAGCGCGCGAAGGCGATCAGCAGGGTTCCGATCAGCGCGCCAAGGGCAATGACGACGCGCGGGAAATCTTCGCTCGCCTGAAAAACGAAGGCCACCAGGATGACCGCGCAGACCGAGAGCAGCAGCGCCTTGACACCTTGCGCTGCAGCATGGCGCGGATTGGTCAGGTTTTCCTGATCATAGGCACGGATCGAGAAGGATGTCAGGAAGTAAACTGACAACAATGTCACAATCGCAAGCGTCCAGCGGGTATGCCCGAGAAGGACGAAACGGAAATAGGCGGCTCCAGCAAAACCTGCTGCGACACAGATCAAATCTATCAGGATAAGGGTAATGAGCGCCCGAAAGCGCAATATCGAAGCTGGAATACTCAAGCGCCTTACCCTCTGCATCGGCGCCTTGCTATGGAATCTTCCCATATCCATGATAGCCGACCTGCCCTGATTTCTTTGAACGAGACAGAATGTAGCCCCAAGGCCGCTGCGGGACTAGATATTTTGCGCCGCAGCAGCGTCTCACCGTGGAATAGGTGCGAAAGCCTGAATTTCTGGCAACACGCCGTTAATCACCCGTCCACCAACGCTAAACCATCGCGCTTTCGCGCTCCTCTGTAAATGTCAAGGTTGCATCGCACTGCAGCATCAATTATTTTCCGTGGGTGTGGGACAGGGGTTAAGCGCTTAACGATAAAAGTCCCACGCTTGGGCAAATTGCCTGTCTTTCGCGTCATGAATGGGGTTGTGGTCGATCGACCGGGACGGCTAGTCGCAGTGACGTACCGGACCTGAACGGGCTCCACCCACTGATATGGGGTTTGACGAATGAAGATCGCTGTTTTCGGCCTCGGCTATGTCGGCATGTCCAATGCCGTTCTCCTGGCGCAGCATAATCAGGTCGTTGCGGTCGACATATCGGAAGAGCGCGTGGCGCAGGTCAACGCGCGCATCTCCCCGATCATCGACGCCGAGTTGGAGGAGTTCCTGACCAACCGCACGCTGAACCTGTCGGCGACCACCGATGCGCGTGAAGCGCTGGCGGCTGCGGAATATGTCATCGTGGCGACGCCGACCAACTATGACGTCGAGACGAACAAGTTCAACACCGGCTCGGTCGAGGCGGTGATCCAGCTGGCGAAGGAGCATGCGCCCGACGCGACCGTCATCGTCAAGTCGACCATCCCGGTCGGCTTCGTCGACGACGTCCGCGCGCGCCTGAACACGACGCAGGTGATCTTCAGCCCGGAATTCTTGCGCGAAGGCCGGGCGCTGTACGACAATCTCCATCCGTCGCGCGTGATCGTCGGCGAACGGTCGGAGCGGGCACGCATCTTCGCCGATCTGCTGATCCAGGGGGCCGAGAAAAAGGACGCCCCGGTCCTGTTCACCGATGCGCGTGAGGCCGAGGCGATCAAGCTGTTCGCCAACACCTATCTCGCCATGCGCGTCGCGTTCTTCAACGAACTCGACAGCTATGCGATCGCGGGCGGCATGGACACGCGCCAGATCATTGAGGGCGTCGGCCTCGACCCCCGCGTCGGCACGCACTACAACAATCCGAGCTTCGGCTATGGCGGCTATTGCCTTCCCAAGGACACCAAGCAGCTGCTCGCCAATTATTCCGAAGTGCCGCAGAACCTGATCCGCGCGATCGTGGACGCGAACCGCACCCGCAAGGATTTCCTGGCGGATCAGATCATCGCCCGCGCGCCGCGCAAGATGGGCGTCTATCGCCTGACCATGAAGGCCGGATCGGACAATTTCCGCCAGTCCTCGATCCAGGGGATCATGAAGCGGGTCAAGGCCAAGGGCATCGAAGTGATCGTCTACGAACCCGCGCTGGAGGAAGACCAGTTCTTCGGATCGCGCGTGATCCGCGATCTCGACGCGTTCAAGGCGGAGTCCGATGTCATCATCGCGAACCGCAACGCGCCCGAGCTCGCCGACGTCCCCGAAAAGCTGTTCACGCGCGATATCTTCGGCTCCGACTGACGGCGCTCGCTTCAGACGACACATGACGATGGCTCGGTTTTCGCAGGAAAACCGGGCCATTATCTTATGGTTCGACCGGCAAGCCCCACCTTCCTGCCTCCAAATTGAGCAGTTGATTTGCCACGCTCGCTGATTATGAGACGTTGCAACATACCCTTGTATCGAGGGGTAGCCGACACTTCCCTATCTGGAGCATCCATGTTCACTGCACTGGCCAGTTCGCGTTTTCGTATCTCCGCTTTGGGCTTGGCGATGGCATGGTGCGCGGCCCCCGCGCTGGCGGAGCAGAAAGAGGTCGAAGGGCCCGAGGATGCCGAGACGCGCAGCGATATCGTGGTGCTCGGCACACGGAGCACGATCGACCGCACCCTGTCCTCCGATCCGGCGACCGAGCGCATGTCTCAGTCGAGCCGATCGCTCGAGCAGGATGTGTTGCAGGCGGCCGGAACCTATCGGCTGAACGACGCGCTGGAACTCGTCAGCGGGTTCAGCCAGCAGAATAATCGCGGCGGCGTGCTCGACAATTTCGCGATCCGGGGCTTTCTGGGCACACCCGATGGCGGCGCGGAATTCTATGTCGACGGGTTCACCGCCAATCGCGGCATGGTGCCGCCGCGCGATCCGGCGACCGTCGAGCGGATCGAAGTGCTGAAAGGTCCGGCGGGGGCGATCTTCGGCGACATCGATCCGGGTGGCCGGGTCAACATCGTGTCCAAGGTACCGCGCTTCACGGCCGCCGCGCGTGCCACGATCACCTATGGCTCGTTCAATACCCGGCGGGCGGAGATCGACTCCACCGGGCCGCTGTCCGACAGCCTGGCCGCCCGCATCGTCGTTGCGGCGGAAGATAGCGACGGGTGGCGCGACACGGTGACGCTGCGCCGCCGGGTGGTGTCGCCCTCGCTGACCTGGCGACCCAGCGACGCGGTACGGCTGACCTATCTGGCCGAGTTCATGCAGTTCGATACCCCATTCGACCGGGGTATTCCGGCGGTCGGCAACGATGCGAACGCCCTGCCCCGCTCCAACTATTATGGCGAGCCGTCGAACGGCCTCACCCGCTTCCGCAACGAGCGGCATCAATTGACGGGGCTGGCGCAACTGGGTGACGGCTGGACGCTCAATGGCGGCATCGTCTGGCGTACCGGATCGCTCAAGGGCTTCTCGGCGGATCAGTCGCGGATCGTCGGCACGCAGGTCTGGCGGCAGCGGCGGTCGCGGGACTTCGCGATCGACGATCTGGCGGCCCGGATGGAACTGGCCGGTCGCATCGGGCGGCACCAGGTCAGCCTGGGCCTCAAGGGCTATCGCATGGCCTATGGCGAGCGGTGGATGCGACGCAATCCCTCCGCCGCGGCGCCCTATGCCGTCGATCTCTACGATCCGGCGTCCAGCTACGGTGGCACCGCCGCGCCGCTGCTGCCCTTCACCAACAATGATGAGAACCGCTGGGCGGGGACCATCTATGTCCAGGACATGTGGGCGGTGACCGACCGGCTGACCCTGGTGGGCGGTGCGCGGGTCGATCCCTATCGGCAGAAGATCGTCAACAACCAGACCGGCGGCGTCGGCCGGATCGTCGAGCAACCGCTCAAGTTCCGGGCGGGCGCCCGCTATGCCGTGGGCGACCATATTTCGGTCCATGCCAATTGGGGCGAGTCCTTCCTGCTGAATTCCGGGACCGGGCGGACCGGGGAAGGTTTCCGGCCGGAGGAAGCGCGTGGCTATGAAGTCGGCATCGCCGGACGCTGGGCCGGACTGGATGTCGGCATGACCTGGTTCAACATCTCCAAGAGCAATATCCTGACGACCGATCCCGTCGATCCGGGCTTCAACGCCCCGGTGGGCCAGTTGAACAGCCGGGGGATCGAGGCGGATGCGTCGCTGCGCCTCGGCAATCGCTGGCAGGTCATCGCGAATTATAGCTGGGTCGATGCGCGCAACGACGACAAGAGCTTCGCCACGCCCGCCGTTCTTGGCGTGCCCGAGCATTCAGGCACCATCCTTGTCGTCCATCGCCTGCCCTTTGCCGGACGAGAATGGCAGTTGAGCGGCGGTGTCGCCTATGTCGGCGACCGGGCCGGATCGCTCGACGCCCAGCCACTGGTCCTGCCCGAATATGTCAAGGCAAAGGCGGCCATCGAAGCGCCCGTGACCGACAGCTTGCGGTTCCGTTTGGAGGCCGACAATTTGTTCGACGCGCGCTATGCCGCCAGTTCCTACAGCCGGTTGTGGATCTATCCCGGTGCCCCCCGTACCGTCCGCGCATCGCTAAGGCTGGAAATCTGAGCGCCGGGGGGCAGCAGCGTGGCAAATCGTGACCGAAAATTCACGCAACCGGAACGTGCCTTTACCGCTTGAGTTGACACGCCATCGACCCGGCCAGGGGGCTGCATCATCGCGATTGGTGAACCACCGCCCCTCGGTCGAGACAGCGCGACAGGAATTGGGAGCGATCCAGCATGAAGACCAGCGGCAACACCATCCTGATGACCGGGGGCGGAAGCGGTATAGGCGAAGCGCTGGCCCATCGTTTCTATGATCGGGGCGACACCGTGATCATCGCCGGACGGCGTCAGGACGCACTGGACAGGGCCGCCGCCGGGCGAGAGCGTATCCATACCGCCGTTCTGGACGTCGAGGATGCCGATGCGGTCGATGCATTCGCTCGCAAGATCGTCGGCGATTTCCCCGCTCTGAATGTCCTGTTCAACAATGCCGGGATCATGAAGTTCGAAGACCTGACGCATCGCCGCGACCTGTCCGATGCCGAGGCGACCCTGGCGATCAACATCCTGGGCCCCATCCGCCTGACCAACGCGCTGGTCGACCATCTCGTCGGCGTTCCGGACGCCGCGATCGTCAATGTCACGTCCGGGCTCGCCTATGTGCCCCTGGTCGCCGCGCCGACCTATTCGGCGACCAAGGCGGCCATCCATTCCTACACCGTGTCGCTGCGGACCCAGTTGGCGGGCAAGGTCGAGATCATCGAGCTGGCCCCGCCGGGCGTTCAGACCGACCTGACACCGGGGCAGGCCAACCGGCCCGGCTATATGCCGCTCGACGCCTTTGCCGATGCCGTGGCGGCGCAGTTCGCTCAGTCGCCGACGCCGTCCGAGATCCTGGTCGATGAGGTCCAGTTCCTCCGCCAGGCCGAGCGCGAGGGACGCTTCGACGAGACGCTCAAGACCCTGACCGAACGCGCCGCCCAACAGCGGGAGGCCGGCAACCGGTGACACGGGCGGTCGATGGTGCGCCGCCGACGACACCGGATGGCCGTTACGTCGTCGTCCGGGGACGCTTGTGGCGTACGAGCAATCCCCATCTGGGTGCCGAAGAACGGCAGGCGCTGGTCGACGACCTCATGGATGCGCGGCGCGCGGTGCGTGGCGCGATGCAAAAGGGCGATGACGGGGCGCTCCGCCTGGCGCGGTCGAGGGTCCAGGCCGCCAAGACGGCCATGGGCGAACGCGGCCCGGTCTGGTGGGACGATGGTAGCCCGGACCTGAACCGCCGGATGGCGCGGAACACCCGCTATGCGCCCTGGTATGCAGGCTTGGAGGAAGACCGATGAATGTCTTTCTGGATTTCGAGGCATCCTCGCTTTCCGACAAGAGCCACCCCATCGAAGTCGCCTGGATATTCGAGGATGGCCGGTCGGAAAGCCACCTGATCGCCCCCGCCCCGACCTGGGACGACTGGGATGAGGCGGCAGAGCGTATCCACGGGATTTCGCGTGCAACCTTGAACAGCGAAGGCGCGCCCCATGACATGGTCGCGCGCCGAATGCTGGAACAGCTTTCCGGCCATGATCTCTTTGCCAGCGCACCGTCCTGGGACGGGAAATGGCTCAGCCTGCTGCTGCGCACGGCGGGACTGCCCCGGCACGCCCTGCGACTGAAGGATACCGATGTCGCTTTGCGGGAGAGTGCGATGCGCATCCTGCGTGACGTGGTGCAGCCCGATCGGCTGGAGCCGGTGACGACGGATCTGATCGCATGGGCGACCGCCAGCAAGCAAGCCACGCCGGACCATCGCGCGCTGGCCGACGCGGCGGAAGAGCGTGCCGTCTGGCAAAGGCTCGAAGACCGCGCGCGGACGATCGCGAGCGGCCAGGCCTCCGATCGGGCGGGCCCGTAGTCGAACTTCCTCCTCTGGGATGAGCGCGTATCCATATTGATTAGGCGGGCTTCTTCCGCTTTGCCCGGATAAGCCAGATCGGGGGAGCGGCGATATGCATGCAGCGGCAGGTTTCGAGTTGATCATCGCGATGTTTCTCGTGGTGATCGGCCTGCACTATCTCGCGCACCGCCTGTCATTGCCGCCCGCCGCTGCCCTGATCCTGGGCGGCGGGGCGATCGCGTTCGTTCCCGGCCTGCCGAGCATTGCGATCGATCCCGAACTGGTGCTGGTCCTCTTCCTGCCGCCGCTGCTGATGGACGGGGCCTGGTTCACCGCCATCGCCGCGTTCCGCCGCCATATGGTGGGGATATTGTCGCTGGCCGTGGGAGCGGTCTTCTTCACCACGGCGGTCGTGGCGGTGGTCGCCAGATTGCTGGCGCCCGATCTGCCATGGGCGGCCTGCGTCGCATTGGGTGCGATCCTCTCGCCCCCCGATGCGGTGTCCGCCCGCGCCGTGCTTCAGCGCGTGCGGCTGCCGCGAAGGCTGTCGACCCTGTTGGAGGGGGAAAGCCTGTTGAACGATGCCGCAGGGCTCGTCCTGTTCCGCTTCGCGGTCGCCGCCGTGCTGACGGGGACGTTCAGCCTGGGTACGGCGACCGGCAGTTTCTTCCTGCTGGTCATCGGTGGCGTTGCGGTCGGCGCGGCGATCGGGACGCTGTGGGTACTGTTGCTCCGCCGTCTGGGCGACGACACGCTGATGATCGCGGCGACTTTGCTGGTATGCTGGAGCGCCTATATCGCGGGGGAGTTGCTCCATGTATCCGGCGTCATCGCGGTGGTGACCGCCGGGCTGACCTGTGGCTGGCACCAGCATGTCGTCTTCAGTGCGAGCGTCCGGATCCGCGCGCTGGCCTTCTGGCAGGTGCTGGTATTCCTGCTGGAGGCCGCGGTGTTCACGCTGATCGGCCTGTCCTTGCGCGGCTTGCTGGAGCGGGTCGGCGATCCGGCGCTGTTCCTCGAGCGGATGGCGGGGCCCGTGCTGTGGATCGTGGCGGCGGTGGTCGTGGCGCGGTTCCTGTGGATTTTCGGCATCGACGCGATCGTCGCGGCCCTGCGCCGGATGGGATGGAGAAATGCCCGCCCGCTCGGACCTCGCGCGGCGCTGGTGATGAGTTGGGCCGGGATGCGCGGCGTGGTGACGCTTGCCGTCGCATTGTCCCTGCCCGAGACCATGCCCGCCCGCGACCTGATGCTGGTGACCGCCTTCGTGGTCATCCTGGTCACCGTGTTGGTCCAGGGCACATCGCTCGGCTGGATGATCCGGTGGGCGAAGCCGGCCGAGGACGTGGCATCCCGGCCGCCGCTCGATCTTCATGCCGCCGAACATGCGATGTTCCGGGCCCAGTTGGCGGCGGTGGAGCGCGAGGCGCATGACGCCGAGGGACAAGTCGTCCATCCGCAATTGCTCCGCCGATATCGCACGCGCGCAACGGCCGGCGAAAATTTCGAAGGAACGGCGGAGGAGCGCACCGTCGCGATCGAAAGCCATTTCAACGTCATCATCGCCGCCGTCCAGGCGGGACGCGCCGAACTGGTCCGTCTGCACCGCGCCGGGCGGATCGATGACGAAACGCTGCATGATCTGGAACATGATCTCGATCTGGAGGAACTGGGGGCGATCGCGGCGAAGGGGTGAGCCTCGCGGGATCGTCCGACGCGCGTTGGCGTTGATCCTGTCGTTCCACGACCCGAGGTGAGCGATGGCCGACCGCATTCTGATCTTCTATGGCTCCTACCGCTCGGATCGACAGGGTATCCGCCTGGCGGATTACCTCGTCCGCTCCTTTGCGGAGCGCGGCGCGGAGCCCGAACTGATCGACGCCAAGGCGGTCGGTCTTCCGATCCTGGACCGCATGTACAAGGAATATCCGAAGGGCGAAGCGCCGGAGGCCATGGAGCGGCTGGCGGGCAAGATTCGCGATGCGGACGCCTTCGTCTTCGTGACCGGCGAGTATAATTGGGGACAGCAGCCGGGCCTCAAGAACCTGACCGACCATTTCCTGGAGGAGTGGTTCTGGCGCCCCGCCGCGATTGCCAGCTACTCGGCGGGGCGGCTGGCGGGGGCGCATGCCAGCGTCGCCTGGCATGGAACGCTGTCGGAGATGGGGATGGTGGTCGTCTCCAGCACGCTGACGGTCGGCGGGATCGGCCAAACACTGGATGCGGAAGGAAAGCCGACCGGCGATGGCGGAGCCGCGCTGACCCGCGCCTTTCCCCGCTTCGCCGATGATCTGGCTTGGTGGACTTCCGCCGCGCGAGAGCAACGCGCCCGGACATCCCGCCCTATTGATGCGTTGGACGGTGACGGGACAAAAGGCTAAGTCGTATTTCAAATGGTTGGGGGGAAGATGATGCGGGTGGCACGTACGATGATGGCGGCGGCCGGCGTCATGGCGATCCTCGCCGCAACGCCCGTGTGCGCCGAGGATGACGAGCCCCGCTTCTGCCCGACCCGCCCCAGTATCGGCGGCTCCAGTTGCACCACCGAACCCGGACGCGTCCATGTCGAGGTTTCGACCCTGGACTGGCAACGCGACGATCAACCCGATCAGCGGGAGGACCGGATCGTCACCGCCGATATCCTGACCCGTGTCGGCGTCGGCAAGAATACCGAGCTGCAACTCGACTGGGTCGGTTATGGGCGCGATCGCACGCGGGACAAGGCCGATGGCAGCATCGATACCGTGACCGGCACGGGCGATCTGACCTTCGCGATCCGCCAGCATCTGGCCGGGCAAAAGGGCAAGGCCTTTTCCGCCGGTGTCCAGGCCTATGTCACCGCCCCTACCGGCCGCTATCCCGTTGGTGCGGGGACTTGGTCGACCGGCGTCATCATTCCGGTCCAATATGACCTGACCGAGAAACTCGCCGTCGCTTTGACCGGCGAGGCGGATGCCGCCGCGAATCAGTCGGGAATGGGTCGGCACCTGGCCTATAGCGAGATCACCGGGCTGCGTTACAAATTCACCGAAAAGGTCACCGCGACCGCCGAGCTATCGCTGGAACGCGACAACGAACCCGATCAGCACGATACGATGGCGCTGGCCGCGCTGTCCGCCGCGTGGCGACCGACAAAGGTCATGCAGCTGGACGTTCTGGCCGTCGCGGGCCTCAATCACGCTTCACCCGGCCTGCGCCTTGTCACCGGCGGGGCGCTGCTCTTCTAGATCAGGTCGCTGCGAGCGTGCCGGTGGCGACGACCGGGCCGGTCGGCACCGGCTTGGGTGATCCGCCCGGCGGCTCGATCGAGATGGCCAGCACGGCCCCGCTCCGAAGGTTCGCCCGCTCGCCGCTGGGAAGTGCGATCCGCGTCGCTCCCGCCCGGTTCAGCAGCCCTAGCGAATATGGCGTGCCATCCCGAATGATCCAGAGCTGTGCCGCCCTGTCCTGCGGGGCCAGTTCGGTCGCGGCGACACGGATCTCGCCCCGATCCGCATCGACCGTTGCACCGATCGGGGTGAGGCGCTTGTCGCTGGGCGCCAGCGCGGCGATCATGACGTTCGAGGATGGAGCCTCGGGCCGGGGCAGCGACGCCGGCTCCGGCCGCTGGAGTACGAGAAGCAGCAGGACCGCCGCGATCGCCACCGCCCCGGCGACCGCCGCCCATAGCGGGGCCCGTGAGGCGGAAGGCGGCGGTGCCACGATCCGATCGACGATGTCATGCGGTGCCGCGACCGGGCGATACTCGTCGAACAGCTCATCGAAATGACGACGCCACCAATCGACCTCCCGCGCGAAATCGCGATCCGATAGGACGCGACGAAGCGCCGCCGCCCGCTCCTCGCCGTCGAGCAGACCGAGCACCAGTTCGGCGGCCATCATGTCGGGATCGGGCTCAGTCGTCACCGACGCACCCCCGCAACTGCATCAGCCCGCGCCGGACCCAGCTCTTCATCGTACTGAGCGGCACTCCCTTGGCATCGGCCAGTTCGGCATAGGTCTTGCCATCGAAAAAGGCGGTTCGGATGGCGTCCCTTTGCCGCCCCTCCAGCGCCTCCAGGCATTCGTGCAGGCGCCGTGCGGTTTCGGTCCGCTCGGCGGTCAGGGACTGGTCGGGTGTCTCATCCGCGATCTCCGCCGCCTCATCGATCGGCGACGTGGGACGTTTGCGCCGCGCCCGGACCCAATCGATCGAACGGTTGCGCGCGATCGTCGCCAGCCAGGCCATCGGGCTTGCGGGCCCTGGCTCATAGGCCCCGGCCCTTTTCCAG
Organism: Sphingomonas sp. GM_Shp_1; assembly: GCF_026540895.1. Taxonomy (GTDB): domain Bacteria; phylum Pseudomonadota; class Alphaproteobacteria; order Sphingomonadales; family Sphingomonadaceae; genus Sphingomonas. The sequence continues at coordinate 152,183 of NZ_JALNUR010000004.1, forward strand.
ATCGTCGCATAGACATCGTGAAGGACATCCTCGGCCGCGCTGCGATCACCGCAAATGCGCAGGCAGATGCCGAACAGCCTGGCCGATGTCATCCGGTAAAGGTCGCTCAGCGCATCCCGGTCCTCTGACCCGATACGCCCCAGCGCGTCGCACAATTTGACGCGCGCCTCGACGGGATCGGATGGGACAGGATGCACCCGAATTTGGTAGACATTCGCGATAGGTGGCGCAATCCGTCATGATGGCGAGGGAGATGGAAATGCGCGTGCTGGTCATCGGTCTGGGCGATATCGCGCGCAAGGCCTATCTGCCTATATTGGGCACCCGGCCCGACATCGAACTGCATCTGGTGAGCCGCAACGCGCAGGCGCTCCACCATGCGGCCCAGGCCTTCCACGCCGCATCCATGCATCACAGCCTTGCGGATGCGATCGATGGCGCGGACTTCGACGCCGCCTTCGTTCACGCCGCAACCGAAGCGCATCCCGCATTGGTACGCACATTGCTGGAGCGTCGCATCCCGACGTTCGTGGACAAGCCGCTTACGGACAATCTAGCGGAGGTCGAGCAACTGGTGGCCCTGTCTCAGCGACAGCAGACGTTACTGACCGTCGGCTTCAACCGACGCTTCGCCCCCAGCTATGCCGCGCTTCGGGGATCGGCGGCGAACCTGATCGTCATGGAAAAGCACCGCCATCGACAGCCCGACACGCCACGCCGCGTGATCTTCGACGACTTCATCCATGTCATCGACACGCTTCTCTTCCTGGCGCCGGGGGTGGTGGAGCGTCAGTCCATCGAAACTCAGGTGGAGCGCGGAATGCTGACGGCGGTCACCCTGATGCTGGCGGGTCGGGACTTCACCGCGATCGGGACCATGCACCGGGACAGCGGGCTGAACGAAGAGCGGCTGGATGTGATGGGGAACGGCATGCGGCGCTCCGTTCTCAACATTTCCGAGCAGGTCCATATGGACGGCACCGAGTGCCGCCATCGCCGGGGGGACTGGACGCCGGTCGGGCAACAGCGGGGATTCGAGGCGATGTGCACCGCCTTCCTGACGGCCGTACGCGACGGTGGCCGAACCCAGGCGGATGCGATCATCGCCACCCACACCCTATGCGAAGCCGTGACGCTGCATGCCGAGCGTTCGATCGAAAGGCCGTTAACCGCGTCGTGAACCGGGGCGCGGTAATAACCGGTCCAACGCGTCGGCATTGTCCCGGCCCCAGCCGTACAGAAGTTCGACCGGCTCCACGAAGCGTCGGCCCAGTTCCGTCAGACGATATTCGACCATCGGCGGGATCGCGCTTTGGACATGGCGGCTGATCAGGCCACTCGTCTCCATGTCGCGGACGGTCTGGGTGAGCATCTTCTTGGAGATACCCGGCAGGCTGCGGAGCAATACGCCGGTCCGCGCCGCGCCCTGATGACGGGCATGGAGGGTGTGCAGCACCATGCTCGTCCATTTGGTGGCGAAAAGTTCCAGGACGCGCCGGGGCGCGCAGTCTTCCCGCCATTCGTCGTCCGCCGTGCCTGGCTTCACATGGTTACTCCCTGGTACCCAGGGCACCAGATGGTGCCTTCTGGAACCTCTGTCCAGCCATGCCTAACTCCCCGGTGACAAGGAGTTCTTCATGACGAAAACGGCATTGGTGGTGGGCGCGAGCGGTATCGTGGGCAGCGCGACGGCGAAACTGCTCGTGGAACAGGGTTGGGACGTTCATGGCCTCGCCCGTCGCCCTCGCGAACAGAACGGCGTCCGTCCGGTCGCGGCCGACCTGCAGGATGCGACCGCCACGGCCGAGGCGTTACGTGTCCTGAACCCCGACGCCGTCTTCATCACCACATGGCTGCGCCAGGACAGCGAGGCGGAGAATATCCGCGTGAATGGCGCAATGGTCCGCAACCTGCTCGACGGCCTCCCCAAGCCCAAGGGGCCGCGCCATGTCGCGCTGGTCACCGGGCTCAAGCATTATCTCGGCCCGTTCGAAGCCTATGGGAAGGGCACGTTGCCGCAGACGCCTTTCCGCGAGGAGCAGGGCCGGCTGGACGTCGAGAACTTCTACTATGCGCAGGAGGATGAGGTCTTCGCCGCCGCCGCCCGCGACGGTTTCACCTGGAGCGTCCACCGGCCCCATACGGTGATCGGGCTGGCTGTGGGCAATGCGATGAACATGGGGACGACGCTCGCCGTCTATGCGACGCTGTGCCGCGAGACGGGGCGGCCCTTCACCTTTCCGGGCTCCGCAGCGCAGTGGTCCGGGCTGACCGACATGACCGACGCCGAACAGCTCGCCCGCCATCTCCTCTGGGCGACCGAGACGGAAGCAGCGCATGACGAAGCCTTCAATGTCGTCAACGGCGATGTCTTTCGCTGGCAATGGATGTGGGGCCGTATCGCCGAGTGGTTCGGGGTGACGCCTGCCCCCTTCGACGGCACGGTCCGTCCTCTGGAACAGCAGATGGCGGACGAGGCGGCACTCTGGCGTCGGATCGCCGAGCGTGAGGGGCTGGTCGAGACGGATCTCAACCGGCTGGCCTCGCCATGGCACACCGACGCGGACCTCGGCCGCCCGATCGAGGTGGTGACCGACATGAGCAAGAGCCGTCGGCTGGGCTTCATCGATTATCGACCGACCGACGATGCGTTCTACGCCCTGTTCGAGCAACTCCGCCAGGATCGCCTGATCCCCTGAACCATCCCGGTCCACTGCCTAACCCGACTTGACGCATATCAATCATTTAATTGTCGGGCGAAGTGGGGGTTCGCGCGTTGACGGGATGACCCCGATCAATAGCGAAAGAGAGCAACATGGCGACTAAAAGCAGCAAGGGCGATGCCGGAAAGCTCAAGGGCGAAACGCCCGCCAAGGCCCCGCCCCTCCCCGCCGGCGCCGAGATGCCGACCCATTACGCCGAACCCCAGGGTCATGGCGGGGAGACGCATCAGACGACCGAGGACCCGGCACGGACGATGACCACGCAGCAGGGCGTGCCGATTGCCGATGATCAGAACAGCCTGCGCGCCGGTGAACGCGGCCCGACGCTGCTCGAAGACTTCATCCTGCGCGAGAAGATCTTCCACTTCGATCATGAGCGCATTCCCGAACGCGTCGTCCACGCGCGCGGTTACGGCGCGCACGGTGTGTTCGAGCTTACCGACAGCCTGGCCGACTATACCCGCGCCGATGTGCTGAGCGAGGTGGGGCAGCAGACCGAGGTCTTCGTCCGCTTCTCGACCGTGGCGGGCAACAAGGGATCGATGGACCTCGCCCGCGACGTGCGAGGCTTTGCCGTCAAATTCTACACGAAGCAGGGCAACTGGGATATCGTCGGCAACAATATCCCGGTGTTCTTCATCCAGGACCCGATCAAGTTTCCCGATCTCGTCCATGCCGTGAAGCAGGAACCCGACCGCGCCTTTCCGCAGGCGCAGTCGGCGCATGACAATTACTGGGACTTTGCGAGCCTCAGCCCCGAGGCGTGGCACATGGTGATGTGGCAGATGTCCGATCGGACGATCCCCCGCTCGTTCCGCACCATGGAGGGCTTCGGCGTCCACAGCTTCCGCTTGGTCAACGCAGAGGGCAAGTCGACCTTCGTCAAATTCCACTGGAAACCGCGCCAGGGGCTGCAATCGGTCCTGTGGAACGAGGCGGTCAAGATCAACGGCGCCGATCCCGATTTCCACCGCCGCGACCTGTGGCAGGCGATCGAGGGCGGCGACTTCCCGCAATGGGATCTGGGCGTGCAGCTGTTCGATCAGGAAACGGCCGACAAGCTGCCCTTCGACCATCTCGACTCCACCAAGCTGATCCCGGAAGAGGATGTTCCCGTCCGCATCATCGGGACGCTGACCCTCAACCGCAATGTCGACAATTTCTTCGCCAGCACCGAACAGGTCGCCTTCTGTACCCAGAATGTCGTGCCGGGCATCGACTTCTCCGACGATCCGCTGCTGCACGGGCGTAACTTCTCCTATCTCGACACGCAATTGAAGCGGCTGGGCGGGCCGAACTTCACCCATATCCCGGTCAACGCGCCGCGCTGTCCGGTGATGAATTTCCAGCAGGACGGCCATATGGCGATGCACAACCCCAAGGGACGCGCCAATTACGAGCCCAATAGCTGGGGTCCGGACGGCGGTCCGCGGGAAAATCCGACCATCGGCTATCGCAGCTACCCCGCCGAGGTGCAGGGTACCAAGCAGCGCATCCGGGCGGAGACCTTCTCCGACCACTATAGCCAGGCGCGTCAGTTCCTTGTCAGCCAGTTGCCGATCGAACAGAAGCATATCGGCGATGCGCTGGTGTTCGAGCTGTCGAAGGTCGAGCGCGTCGATATCCGCGCCCGTGCCGTCTCCCACCTGCGACTGATCGACGAAGGTCTGGCAGCGACGGTGGCGGATGGCCTGGGGCTCGATCTGCCCGAACCCGCCAAGGCGGCCAAGCCCACGCTCGAACTCTCGCCATCGCCCAAGCTGAGCATCGTCGCCAACGGTCCGAAGGACTTCAAGGGGCGCAAGATGGGTATCTTGCTGACCGATGGGTCGAGTGCAGAGCTCTTCGCCGGGCTGACCAAGGCGCTCGACGCCGTGGGTGGCCTGTGGGAGGTCGTGGCACCCAAGATCGGCGGCGTGACGCTGGATGACGGGACCAGGGTCGCGGCCAAGCAGAAGATCGATGGCGGCCCCTCGGTGCTTTACGATGCGGTGGCGGTCTTGCCGTCCTCCGCGGGAGTGGCGATGCTGGCCAAGGATGCGACCGCCAAGGACTTCGTCGCGGATGCCTTCGCGCATTGCAAGTTCATCGGTCACAGTGCCGATGCAGAGGCGCTGTTCCAGGCCGCCGGTGTGACGGACCGCGACGAGGGCTTCATCGCGCTCGGCAAGGCGAAGGAGGCCAAGGCGTTCGTCGCGAAATGCGGCGAGTTGCGCTTCTGGCCGCGTGAGCTGGAAGTCGATCTAGACGCCGCGTCGCTGAACGTCAGCGCCTGACGTTCGCTCAGGACAGGATCCCGGCCCGCCGCCGGGATCCTGTCCTTCCTTATGTCGCGATCCGCACGTCCCGGTAGCGCGGGTTGAGCAGATGGAAGATCAGCAGCGCGACCAGATAGGCGACGCCGCACGCGATGAAGAAGGGCTGATAGCTGCCCACCCGGTCGAGCAGGACGCCCAGCGCCTTCGACGCGATGAACCCGCCCGTCGCCCCGGCGAAACCGCCCAGCCCGATCAGCGTCCCTTGGGCATAACGCGGGAATTGATCGCCCGGCAGTGCGAAGAGATTGGTCGAAAACCCCTGGTGCGCGGCACAGGCCAGACCGATCATCGCCACCGCGATCCAGATGCTGCTGGCCTGTGCGGCGAACATCACCGGCAGCGCGAACAGGGCACAGACGAACATCGCCCGCTTGCGCGCCCGACCGGTCGCGATCCCCTGCTTGAGCAGGCGTGAGGAATACCAGCCGCCGACGATCGCCCCGACATCGGCCATGATGTAGATCGCCACCAGAGGCGGCCCGAAGCTCTTCAGGTCGTATCCATAGCGGCTGTGGAAGAAGTCCGGCAGCCAGAAGAGGAACGTCCACCACACCGGATCGATCAGGAAGCGCCCTGTCATATAAGACCAGGCCTCGCGATGCCGCGTGACGGTCAGGAACCCCGCGCGGCCCGTGGTCTCGACCGGCTCCGCCTCGATCCAGGCGCGTTCCTCGGGCGTGATTCGCGGATGGGCGTGCGGCGGATGATAGAGCCGCCACCACGCGGTCAGCCAGACGAGGTTGAACAAGCCGGTGATGACGAACGCCCAGCGCCAGTCGAGCACCAGATCGGCAATCAGGAAACCGATCAGCAGCGGCGTGACCACCGCCCCCACATTCGCCCCGGCATTGAAGATACCGATCGCAAAGGCCCGTTCCTTCTTGGGAAACCATTGCGACGCGGCGGCCAGCGCGGAGGGAAAGGTGCCCGCCTCGCCAAAGGCCAGCGGAATGCGCGCGATGGCGAAACCGGTGGTCGAGGTGACCAGCGTCTGGGCGAAATGCCCGACCGTCCACGCCCCCATCGCCACCAGATAGCCCGCACGCGGCCCGGTCCGGTCGATCAGCCAGCCGAACAACAGGAAGCCGAAGCCATAGGCGACCTGGAAATAGCCCGTGACGTCGCCATAGCCGCTATTGGTCCAGCCATAGAGCACGGTCAGCTGCGGCTTGAGCACCCCCAGCACCAACCGGTCGATATAGCTGAGCACCACCGCCGCGAAGAGCAGGCCGCAAATCACCCATCGCACCCGACCGCGCGGCGGCGGTACGGCGTGGGCGGCGGTGTCCGGCGCGGTCTCGGCCGCCTGGGTCAGGTCGCTCATATCACCAACTCCACAGCGTGCCGTCTTCCAGGCGGTTCACCGGCAGATAGGCGCGCTTATAGGGATAGGTCGCCGCCAATTCCTCGTCGATCTCGACCCCCAGGCCCGGCGCGTCGCCCGGGTGCATCATGCCGTCCTCGAACCGGTAATGATGCGGGAAGACCGCATCCGTCTCCTCGGTATGGGGCATATGTTCCTGAATGCCGAAATTGGGCACGGACAGGCCGAAGTGCAGCGCCGCCGCCATCGTGACGGGCGACAGGTCGGTCGCGCCGTGACAGCCGGTGCGGACCTGATAGAGATCGGCCAGTGCGGCGATCCGCCGCAAATGGGTCAGCCCCCCCGCATGGACGACGGTCGCGCGGATATAGTCGATCAGTTGGTTCTCGATCAGATGCTTGGCGTCCCAGATCGAATTGAACACCTCGCCCACCGCGATCGGCGTGGTGGTATGCTGGCGGATCAGGCGGAAGGCGTCCTGATTTTCGGCAGGGGTCGCGTCCTCGATCCAGAACGGGCGATAGGGCTCCAGGTCCTTGCCCAGTCGCCCGGCCTCGATCGGGGTCAGCCGGTGGTGGACATCGTGGAGCAGATGCACGTCCCAACCCAACGCCTCACGCGCGGCGGCGAACAGTTCGGGTACGATCCGCAGATATTTCTCGGTCGACCAGACGCTCTCGCTCGGCAGATCGGCATCGGCCGGCTCGTAACGCTGCCCCGCCTTGGCGACGCCATAGGTCGATGCGAGCCCCGGCACCCCACATTGCAGACGGATCGCGCGATAGCCCTCGTCCCGGTGGCGGATCGCGGTGGCGATCGTATCCTCGATGGTAGTGCCGTTGGCGTGGCAATAGACGAGGCACGCCTCGCGCGATGCGCCGCCGAGCAGTTGGTAGACGGGCATTCCGGCGAGCTTGCCCTTGATATCCCACAGCGCCATGTCGACCGCCGCGATCGCCGTCATCGTCACCGGGCCGCGCCGCCAATAGGCGCCCTTATAGAGATACTGCCAGATATCCTCGATCCGATGCGCGTCGCGACCGATCAGGCAGGGAATGACATGATCCTGGAGATAGCTGGCCACGGCGAGTTCACGACCGTTGAGCGTCGCGTCGCCCAGGCCGGTGGTGCCATCGTCGCATTCGATCTTCAGCGTGACGAAATTGCGCCCCGGCGAGGTCACGATCAGGCGGGCGGCGACGATTTTGGGCATGAACGGTCCTTCAGGCGATATCGATGACGACGACTATGGCGTCGCCGCAAACGGCATCGAGAAACCCATTGGCGGATGGTGCGCTAAGGGCATGCGCGGGGGCGTTCATCGCCGCCACCCGGTGGGGCAGGTCCGATTTATGGGCCATCACACCCTCTCCTCTGTCCAAAAGTCGTTCAATCGACTTGCCAATTGGTCTGATAGCGGTACCGTGATGATCAAGCGCCAGCTTGTCAATCGGCGGTGCAGCGGGAGAGAATGGCATGAACCGGATACGCCTATTGCTGGGAGCGCTGTCTATCCCGCTGGCAATACTGCCGATTTCAGCGCACGCGGATGACGGTTACGCCCTTTGGCTGCGCACGGCCGCCTCATCGGTCGGACAGATAAATATAAAGCGGTTAGGCGACACCCCCACCCTCCGCCTGGCGGAGTCGGAGCTTCGCCGCGACATTTCGGCCGTTACGCCACCCATCGTCATCGCCACCACCTCCGCACCCGGTCTTCAGCCGCTGCACCTCGCCGCCGAGGATTTAGGCGATGAGGGCTATCTGATTCGCAATGTGACACTGGACGGGCAGCGGGTCCTCCTCATCGCGGGCAATAGCGACCGCGGCGTCCTGTACGGGGCGTTCGCGCTCATCCGCCATCTTGCGGCGGGCGGCAAAGCTGACGCCCTTTCGCTCCGTTCCAGCCCTAAGGTGAAACTGCGCGTCCTCAACCATTGGGACAATCTGGATGGATCGGTGGAGCGTGGTTATGCCGGGCAATCGCTCTGGGATTGGTGGACACTCCCGGACTTTCGTGATCCGCGCTATACCGACTATGCCCGCGCCAATGCGTCGATCGGGATCAACGGCACGGTCCTCAACAACGTCAACGCCAAGGCCGATAGCCTGACGCCCGCCTATATCGCCAAGGCGGCGGCGCTGGCGGAGGTGTTCCGGCCATGGGGTATCCGCGTCTACCTGTCGGTGCGCTTCTCAGCGCCGATCGAACTCGGAGGACTGAAGACCGCCGACCCGCGCGATCCGGCGGTCGCCGCCTGGTGGAAGGCCAAGGCGGACGAAATCTACCGCGCCATTCCCGACTTCGGCGGCTTTCTGGTCAAGGCCAATAGCGAAGGCCAGCCGGGTCCGCGCGATTATGGCGCCACCCATGCCGACGGCGCGAACATGCTCGCCGCCGCCGTGCGCGACCATGGCGGCATCGTAATGTGGCGGGCCTTCGTCTATGCCGAGACCGACCCCGAGGATCGCGCCAAGCAGGCCTATACCGGATTCAAGCCCCTGGACGGCAAGTTCGCCGACAATGTGCTCGTTCAGGTCAAGAACGGCGCGATCGATTTCCAGCCGCGCGAGCCTTTCCACCCCCTGTTCGGCGCGATGCCGCGCACGCCCCTGATGATCGAGTTCCAGATCACCAAGGAGTATCTCGGCTTCGCGACCCACCTCGCCTATCTCGGCCCGCTCTTTACCGAGACGCTCGACGCCCGGACCGGGCAGAAGTCGGGTGAGACGGTGGCCGATGTCGTCGACGGGCAGGCCGAGCACCACAAGCTGTCCGGCATGGCGGGTGTCGCGAATATCGGGCGTGACCGGGACTGGAGCGGATCGACGTTCAACCAGGCCAATTGGTATGCCTTCGGCCGCCTTGCCTGGGACCCCGACCTGTCGGCGGAGGCGATCGCCCGCGCCTGGGTCGCGCAGACCTTCGGCACCGATCCGCAGATCGTCGACACGATCACTGCCATGATGATGGGATCGCGCGAAGCGGTCGTCGACTATACCGGCGCCTTCGGGCTGGCGCATCTGATGGCGACCGGCCACCATTACGGACCCGGCCCCTGGGTGTCCGAGCTGGCGCGGCCGGAATGGAATCCCGTCTATTACCACCGGGCCGACGCCGCCGGGATCGGCTTCGACCGGACCGTATCGGGCAGCAACGCGGTCGGCCAATATGCCGGCCCCGTCGCCAAGGCATTCGCCAAGCCGGAGACGACGCCGGAGTCGATGCTCCTCTGGTTCCATCACGTGTCATGGGACCGGCGCATGGCCGACGGACAGACCCTATGGACCAACCTGGTCGCGCGTTATGATCGGGGCGTCGCCTATGTCGAGCAGATGCAGCGGCAGTGGGACAGCCTGCGCGACCGGATCGATGCGGAGCGCTGGCAGAAGACCGCGACCTATCTGGCCGTGCAGGAGCGCGAGGCGCGCTGGTGGCGGGATGCGAGCCTGGCCTATTGGATGTCGGTCAACCATCGCCCACTCCCCTCAGGCGTTCGGCCGCCCGAGCATGATCTGGCGTGGTACAAGGCGCAGCAATTCCCCTATGCGCCGGGCCAAGCTCATTAGAGATGGGGCTATGGACGGCCGACCGACCGCTCCCTCGCTCGAGTTGGTCGGACGATTCTCCATGCTGGTTCAAATGACCAACGATTGCATTTTGGTCCGTCCGATTTTTCATTTCGATTCGAACGCCGAGGTAAGGGACGCTTCTGGCACCGGAAGGAGCTGGGTTGGCTCTAATGAAGGCTATCCTCACCGCTGATGATGAATTTGCCGTCATTCATTCCGGCCTAACCAATTTGCATTTGACTTCCTGACCGATAGGCATATCGATAGCGCTATCAATAAAACCGCGTCAGACGGTCATGAGGGGAAGCGGAATGGTTTCCATGGCAATAGCATCTCCGGCTTCGTCGGACATGGCGCTCGGCGCGGTGGAGACCTGCGGCTTCTTCGCCGCTGCCCGATGCAGCATACCCCATCGACGGCACCCTTCCTATTCCGCCTGACTGAGGCGCTTCCGCCATCATCATCACATGAATGCCCCCGCATGCCGCGACGAACGGCAGCGGGCCGACAGAGAGGACCTGACATGAAATCCACGCCCAACATCCGCCTGTGCCGCCTGACGCTTCTGTGCGCCACGGCGGTCGGCGCGATGACTGCCTCCACGGCGCTCGCCCAGGCGGTTCCCCCTCCCCAGGAACAGGTTCCGGCCGATGGCCAGGACAATGGCCCCTCGACGCCGCCGGCGCCGCAGACCGACCAGACCCAGGGCACGCCGAGTGAGGATATCGTCGTCACCGGCTATCGTTCCAGCCTTGCCAAGTCGACCAATGCCAAGCGCGCGTCGACCGGCTTCACCGACTCGATCTTCGCTGAGGATATCGGCAAGTTCCCCGACACGAACATCGCGGAATCCTTCAACCGCATTCCCGGCGTGACCATCACCCGCGACGTGACCGGCGAAGGCACCAACGTCGCCATTCGCGGGCTCGGCTCGAACTTCACCAACGTCACGCTGAACGGCGCGCCGATCGCCGTCGCTTCGTCGGGCGCGACCGATGCGCAGGGCACCGACCGCTCGGTCGACCTCAGCTTCTTCCCGACCGACTTGTTCACCAAGCTGACCGTGAACAAGAGCTACACCGCCGACCTTCTGGAAGGCGGCGCGGCGGGCAATATCGACCTGCGCTCCGCCCGGCCGTTCGATCGCAACGGCCCGTTCCTGGCCTATAATATCCAAGGCACCAAGCAGACGCCGGAAGACCGGATCGGCGCACGCGGATCGCTGATCGGCAGTTGGCGCAACGATACGTTCGGCATCCTGGCCGGCGTCTCGGCGCAGCGCATCTTCACCGATACGCGCGGGTATGAGACGATCGGCTACACCAACCCCGCGCTGACCGCCGCGCAGTGCGGCGCGACGAGCGGATGCAACAGCACCGGCGGCGGCAACTGGACGATACCGGCGGTGGTTCCCAACGGAGCCGGGGCCGGGCTGGTCCCTGGCACGACGATCGACCGCGCCTTCCTGCTGGCCAACAATCCCGGCGCGACGATCCAGCAGATCGACAACGGCCTGTTGCCGCGTCTCGGTCGCTTCACCAGCATCCGGGGTCCGCGCGACCGCGTCAACGCGATCGTCAGCGCGGAATATCGCCCGACCGATACCCTTCACTTCTATGTCGACGGGCTCTATGGCTACAAGAAGAACGAGCTGACCCGTGAGAACATGGCGTGGATCGTGCGCAACGGCGCGATCATTCCCACCAACCTGACCTTCGACAAGGCGGATTGCAGCGCGGGCTGCACGGTCACCGGCGGCACCTTCGCCAATGTCCAGTTCTTCAACGAATTCCGCCCCTATACCGAGACGACGCATCTCTGGAGCGTCAATCCCGGCGGCGAGTGGGAGATCGCCGACAAGCTCAAGCTCAACTTCCAGGGCAATTACGCGCGCTCGACCTTCCACCGCGAGAGCCCGACCGTCGGCATGACCACGCCGCTGGGCGTCGGCAATACCGTCACCTATTCGAACGATGGCGGCCTGCCGACCATCACCAGCGCGCTGGACCTCAACGATCCGAAGAATTTCGGCTGGTATGCGGGCAGCCGCGTCAATCTCCAGGACGAACGCCGCCTCAACATCAACAAGGGGTTCCGGGGCGATCTGACCTGGGGTGACACCGCGCTGAACCTGAAGGTGGGTGGTGCCTATGACAACACGTCGCGCCAGATCCGCGGTTTCGACAACAGCCAGTTCTGGCAGAATGCGGTGTGCGGCAACAATCCCAACGTCGCCGTCCCCTCGCCCAATTCGCAGCCGCCGTGCGAAGGACTGAACGCCCCCGGCGCGGCGCCCGCCGGTTACCCGACCTATCCGGGTTATGGCACCGGCTTCAGCGCGGGCATGAGCGGCCCGGTCAGCTATGGCGGATCGCTGATCCCCAACAGCGCCGCCCCCAGCTATCTGAAGCCGGGCCGCGCCGGGTTCGTGACGGTCGACTGGCCCGCCTTCGCCGCCGCCAGCAACTACCAGTATTTCCATGACACCGCGCCGGAGAGCGGGGGTGCGAACACCGGGGCCAGCGGCGGCTTCATCCGCGAAGTCGTCAAGTCGGCCTTCGCGACCCTGAACGGCGCGCAGGACCTGGGCGGCAACACGCTGCGCTTCAATGTCGGCCTGCGCTACGTCAACACCATCCAGACCATCTCGGGCCGCGTCTCTCTGCCCGATCCGCGCAACGCGCCGGCGGGTGGCGGATCGCTTCCGGATGGCAGCCGCTATCCGAACATCGTCAACATCGCCCAGACGCGCAACGTCTATTCCGAATGGCTGCCCGCCGCGACCTTCGCCTATGATGTCGGCGAGCATGCGGTGGTCCGCGTCGCCGGATCGCGCACCATGACCCGGCCCGATCCTTCGGCTCAGCTTCCGGGCGTCAATTTCGGCGCGCCCTCGGCAGATCAGGCGTCGATCGGCAACCCGGCGCTGGCGCCCTATCTGTCGACCAATCTCGACCTGGGATTCGAATATTATACCGGTCGGGAAGGCGTGATCAGCTTCAACGCCTTCCGCAAGTCGATCGAGGGTTTCACGACGACCGCGATCAACACGGTGCCCTTCTCCAACCTGGCGCAGTACGGCATCACCTATGACACGCTGAACCCGACGCAGCAGATCGCGATCAACGCACGCGGCGGGCCCAGCCAGGCGCAGGTCCAGGTCACGTCGCAGGTCAACGTCCCCAACAAGCTGACGATCAACGGCCTGGAATTCCAGTGGGTCCAGCCGCTCGACTTCCTGACCCGCGCGATCGGCATCACCGGCTTCGGCTTCAACGCCAACGCGACGATCGTCGACCAGCGCAGCGACGGCCCGGCCATCGCCTTCGGCGTCGCGCCGTTCACCTACAACATCACCGGTTATTACGAGAAGAACGGCGTGATGCTGCGCGTCGCCACCACCTCGCGTCAGGGATCGCAGAACAGTGGCGCGGCGCAGAACGGCATTCCCGCCGCCGCGCTGTTCGGGACCGACTATACCACCTACGACTTCTCGTCGGCGTTCGACCTCGACAAGATTTTCGGTATCCCCGGCGCGCCGCAGCTGACCATCAACGTCGCCAACTTCACCAACGCGACGCTGCGGTCCTATTTCCAGTTCGAGAATGCGACCTTCACCCAGTACAAGCCCGGTCGCCAGTTCCTGATCGGCCTGCGCGGAACCTTCTAACTTCGCCTCGCACCGAACGAGAAAGGCCCCGGTTTCCGCCGGGGCCTTTTTCTTACCGTCCGTCCAACCCGTTCCCCACATCGGCCTGCGGCAGATAGCGCGGCGCCTGCCGGGCCCCGGCACGCTGTTCATAGGCATAGCCAGCCCCCAGCACTACCGCGTCGGCATCTCGGGTCGCGATGAAGGACAGGCCGACCGGCATTCCCCGAACCAGCCCCATCGGTACGGTCAAATGCGGATAGCCCGCCACCGCCGGCAGTTCGGAGGCCGAGGGTCCGTCATACTGATCGCCCTGGATCGGATCGCTCAGCCATGCCGCGCCATAGGTAGGCTCGACCAGCACCTGCACACGCGCCGTCTTCAACATCGCGTCGATGCCGTCCTCGCCCGCCAGCCGCAGGGATGTCCGCCGGGCTTCGAGATAGGCGGGATCGTTCAAGCCCTTCGTCTTTACCGCCTGCTCGAACAATTCCTGTGCGAAGAAGGGCATTTCCTCGGCCGCGTGTTCGCGATTGAAGGCGATGACCTGATCGAGCGTCCGTGTCTTCACGGCGGCGGGCGTGGTGGCGAGATAGGCGTCGAGATCGGCCTTCAACTCGGTCATCAGCACGGTCTGTTCGGCATCGCCCAGCCCCTTCAGTTCGGGCACCGTCACATCGACCAGAATGGCACCCGCCGACCTGAGCGTATCCAGCGCCTGATCATATCGCTCCCGTAAAGGGGCCGACATCGACTTTGGCCGGATCACCCCGACCCGCATTCCCGACAAGGCGCTGGTCGACAGGCCCGTCGTATAGTCGCGGGCCATGGCCTTCGCCGTCGCCGGATCGGCGGGATCGCGGCCCACCATGGCCGACAGCATCGTCGCGACATCACGAACGCTGCGCCCCATGGGGCCCGGCGTATCCTGGCTATGGCTGATCGGCACGACATGGGTGCGACTGACCAGGCCGATCGAGGGCTTGAACCCGACCAGGCCGTTGACCGATGAGGGGCAGACCACCGATCCATCGGTCTCGGTCCCGACCGCGGTCGCCGCGAAGCTCGCCGCAACGGCAGCCCCCGAACCCGACGACGAGCCACAGGCGGTACGATCGAGCGCATAGGGGTTACGCACCAGCCCGCCGACCGCGCTCCAACCGCTCATCGAATGGGTCGAGCGGATATTGGCCCATTCCGACAGGTTCGTCTTGCCCAGGATGACCGCCCCCGCCCGCCGCAGCAGCGCGACCACCGGCGCATCGCGGCCGGTGACGTTGTCGGCCAGGGCAAGGCTGCCCGCCGTCGTCGCGACCCGGTCGGCGGTCTCGATATTGTCCTTGATCAGGATCGGAATGCCATGAAGCGGTCCGCGAACCCGGCCGCGCCGTCGTTCCTCGTCGAGTTTGCGGGCCTGCGCCACGGCATCGGGGTTGAGCGCGATGACGCTGCGCAAGGTCGGGCCTTTGCGATCCATCGCCGCGATCCGGGCCAGATAGGCTCGTGTGATATCGGCGCTGCTCGCCTGCCCCTTGGCCATCATCGCCTGCAACTGGTCGATCGATACCTCTTCGACCTTCACCTGCCGCGCCGCCGCGGGCTGAGCCAGGACCGAAGCCGTGATCGCTAGTCCGAGCATGAAGTCGCGCATCATCGTCCCCCTTTGTCCGCCGCCCAAGCTAACGGCGACGGCACCTCGCACAAGTCGTTGATTGTTCGCGGCCTTCACGAAAGCGAGCTTGGCGGATGGCGCTGGACGTCCCTCGGCGCCATCGCGCGCCTGAAAAGCGACGCAGGCGGTCTTTTTATTGGAAGTGCAGGCAAATCGCTTGCCGGACCTCGCGGAGGCGCTGTATGTGACATGTGTATGACACGTCCTCCACCGGACCGGTCGCGGGATCGCCGGATCGAGGATCCGACCAATCTCTGGATCGTACACCCAGCGGCCGATTTGCTGCTGCCTTGGTTCGTCGCCCGGCGAATATCGGCCAATATGGTGTCGGGCGGCGGCTTGCTCCTAGGCGCCTTGGCGGCGCTCAGCTATGCCCAGTGGCAGGATTGGCGTTTCGTCCTGCTCGGCCTGATCCTCTCCATCTGCTGGCTGATCGCCGACGGGCTGGACGGCATGATCGCCCGCGCGACCGGCACCGCCAGTCCGCTGGGCCGGGCGCTGGACGGACTGTGCGACCATGGCGTCTTCGCGCTGATCTATATCGTTCTGGCCTGGTCGATCGGAACGACGGGCGGCTGGCTGCTCGCGATCGCCGCCGGGGCGGCCCATGCGGTCCAGTCCAATTATTATGAAAGCGAGCGGGCGCGCTTCCACCGCCGATGCAAGGGGCTGACCGCCCCCGCCGCCTTGCCGCTCAGCCGCAACCCGCTGGTGCGCTGTTATGACTGGGTCGCGGGCACGCTGGAACGCTTCGCCGGACGCTTCGACGTGGCGTTGGGGCGCCAGAGCGATCCCATGTCGCTCGCCACCACCTATGGCGTCGCGGCCGTCCCGCCGATGCGGTTGATGAGCCTGCTGAGCGCCAATGTACGCGTCTATACTATCTTCCTGGCCTGTCTGGCGGGCGATCCCCGCTGGTTCTGGTGGGTCGAAATCGGGCCGCTGACGGTGATCCTGCTCATCGGGCTGGTCTGGCACCGCCAGGTGGAGCGCCGCCTGATCCGTTCCGACACCCCTTTCCATCAACAAAACCTGATCCACTCGAAGGATATGAACACCCAATGACGAGCATCAATATCGCTGTGGTCGGCGTCGGCAATTGCGCCAGCTCACTGGTCCAGGGACTGTCGCACTATCGCGACGGGGCGAATGATACGATCGGCCTGATGCACTGGGACCTGGGCGGCTACCGGCCCAGCGATATCAAGGTCGTCGCGGCCTGGGACGTCGACACGCGCAAGGTCGGCAAGGACGTGGCCGAGGCGATCTTCGCCAAGCCCAACTGCACCGCCATCTTCTGCGAAACGATCGAGACGACCGGTGCGACCGTGCGCATGGGCAAGATCCTGGACGGCGTGGCCGAGCACATGTCCGAATATCAGGACGACCGCACCTTCATGCTCGCCGATGCGCCCGAGCCGACCAAGGAAGAGGTCGTCGCCGCGCTGCGCGAGTCCAACACCGACGTGCTGATGAACTACCTGCCGGTCGGCAGCCAGAAGGCGAGCGAATTCTACGCCGAATGCGCCCTGGAAGCTGGCGTCGCCTTCGTCAACAACATCCCCGTCTTCATCGCCAGCAACCCCGAATGGGCGGCAAAATTCGAGGCGGCGGGCGTGCCGATCATCGGCGACGACATCAAGGCGCAGTTGGGCGCGACCATCGTCCACCGCGTGCTGACCGACCTGTTCGCCAAGCGCGGCGTCAAGCTGGAGCGCACCTATCAGTTGAACACCGGCGGCAATACCGACTTCCTCAACATGTCGAACCATCGCCGCCTCGCCTCGAAGAAGATTTCGAAGACCGAAGCGGTTCAGTCGGTCGCCGCCGAGCGTCTGGACGACGAGAATGTCCATATCGGCCCCTCGGACTATGTGCCGTGGCAGAACGACAACAAGGTCTGCTTCCTGCGCATGGAAGGGTCGATGTTCGGCGGCGTGCCGATGAACCTCGAACTCCGCCTCTCGGTCGAGGACAGCCCGAACAGCGCGGGCGTCGCCATCGACATGATCCGTTGCGCCAAGCTGGCCAAGGATCGCGGCCTGGCCGGTCCGATCGATGCGGCATCGGCCTATTTCTGCAAGCACCCCCGCACCCAGATGACCGACGATCTCGCCGCGCAGGCGGTCGAAGACTTCATCACGATCCAATAAGATGATCGACACCGCGATCCTGCTGGCGGCGGGCGAAGGCAGCCGCCTGCGCTCCGCCGCCCCGTACAAGCCACTGTGCCATGTGGGCGGCCGGGCGCTGATCGACCATGCGCTGCACGGGCTAGCAATAGCGGGATTGCGGCGCGCGGTGGTGGTGCTCGGCTATGGTGAGGAGAGCATCGAGCGCCACCTCGCCACCGGAAACTGGCCGATCTCCGTGGAGACGGTGCGGGTGGCGGATTATCGCAAGCCCAACGGCGTATCGTTGCTCGCGGCCGAACCTCGGCTCGCTGGCCGGGATGCGCTGCTCGCCATGTGCGACCACCTTGCCGATCCCCAACTCTATCGGCGAACCGCCGAAGCGGGTTCGGGCGGTGGGGCCCGGCTGGCGATCGATCGTCGGATCGACAGCGACTGGGTCGATCTGGAGGACGTCACCTGCGTCCGAACGCAGGGCGAGCGGATCGTCGCGATCGGCAAGGGCTTGGGCGACTATGACTGTTTCGACACCGGCGTCTTCGCCATCGGGCCCAGCCTGTTCGACGCTCTCCACGGGCTCGATGCCCCCTCGCTGACCGAAGGAATGCGTGTCTTGGCCGAGCGCGGGACGGCCCGGACGCTGGATTGCAGCGATGTCGACTGGATCGACGTGGACGACCAGCCCGCCCTGGCCAAGGCGGAGGCCTGGCTTCATAGTGGGACCCCGGCCAGCCGCCGCGCGGCATGACGCCCCGGCGCCCTTGACCGCCCAAGCCTCAGCTTTCCGGAAAATCGGCACCCAGGCTGAGGTCGCGGTTCGCTTCGATCTCGGCATGACGTTGCTTCAGCCGCTCGGTGACCGCGTCGAAGCCCCAGCGGCCCAGCACCAGATGGCGGGGCGGCTTTTCCTGCCGGGTGATCGCGATCATTGCCTCAGCCGCGCGAACCGGGTCGCCCGCTTGAGAGCCGCTGATGTCCCGCGTGCTCGCCAGCCTTTTACCCGCCGTCTCGGCATAGTCCGCGATCCGATTGGGCGTCTGTTGGAGCGAACGTCCCGCCCAGTCGGTCCGAAAGGGGCCGGGCTCGACACAGGTCACATGAATGCCCAGCGGCTGGACTTCGACCGTGAGCGCATCGGACCAGCCCTCCACCGCATGTTTCGACGCCGCGTAATAGCCTGAGCCCGGATAACCGATCAGCCCCGCCACCGACGTGATGTTGATGACATGCCCCCGGCGCGCAGCCCGCATGATGGGCAGGACGGCACGGGTCAGGGCGAACAGGCCGAAGACGTTGACATCGAACTGCCTGCGGATCGCGTCGTCATCGCCTTCCTCGATCGTGCTCTGATAGCCATAGCCCGCATTGTTCACCAGCACATCGATGCCGCCGAAGCGCTCCTGTGCCGCCTTCACCGCCGCCGTGATCTGTTCGTCGTTCGTCACATCGAGTTCCAGCGCCAGCGCCGTCTCCTCATACCCCTCCACGATGTCCGCCACGTCGCCGATCCGCCGCGCCGTGACGACCGCCCGCGCTCCCTGCGTCAGGACCAGCTTCGCCAGTTCGCGACCGAAGCCGGTCGAGCAGCCCGTGATGAACCAGATCGGTGTGGACGAGGACATGGATCAGCCTTTCGATGTTCGGACCGCCAAGCCATGCGCGGCGCTAATGTTCCGGCTCGCTTCGACTTTTCGCCATCAGCCACGCCGCCCTGCGACGAGCGGACCGACAGGAGCGTCGAACACAAAAGGGATCGGGTGTCGCTTTCCCGATGCGCCGCTACAAGACGCGGAAAAAGGGAAGTTGCGTTGGTTTTGAAATCGCTGTTCGGCGGCACCGCTCTGCTCGCCTGTGTGATCCTGTCGTCCGCATGCGTACCCACCGTCAGCCAACCCGTGCCACCCGCCGCCGTACCAATCACGGTCGAGACCACCGCCCCCGCCGCGCCGCGTCCCGAGCCGGTTCGCGCCCGTCCCGCCCGCGTCCAGCCCTCCGCCGACCTGCTCAATGCCGTTCAGGCGCTGGGCAGCAGCTTCAAGGGCGAGGTGGGCATCAGCGTCCGCGATATCGACGAAGGCTGGGTCGTGGCGTGGGAAGGCGACCGGCCCCGCCCACAACAAAGCGTAAGCAAGCTGTGGGTCGCGATCGCCGTCATGGAGGCGGTCGATCGCGGTCGCCTGTCGCTCTCCGACCCGATCACCGTCAATCGGTCGGACCTGACCGTCTTCCACCAGCCGATCCGCGCGCTGGTGGGCAAGACGGGTTATCGAACGACCATCGGCGAGTTGCTCCGAGGGGCGATGACGCGCAGCGACAATACGTGCAACGACGTGCTCCTGTGGCGGGTCGGCGGACCCGACGCGATCAATCGCATGCTGTCCCAAAAGGGCGTGACGGGCGTCAAGTTCGGCCCCGGCGAGCGGGAATTGCAAGCGCGGACCGCCGGCTTGCAATGGCGGCCCGAATGGGCCGGCGGCTGGGGTTTCCTTCAGGCCCGGGCCGCGATGAGCTACGAAGCACGGGAAAAGGCCCTGCGTCGCTATCTGGCCGCACCGATGGACGGCGCGTCGGCGAACGGCGTCACGCTCGGCCTTTCGCTCCTGGCACAGGGCAAGTTGCTAACCTCTCGATCGACGGCTTCGCTGCTCACGCTCATGCGATCGAGCAAGACCGGGCCGCTCCGCCTCAAGTCCGGGCTTCGTCCCGGCTGGACGCTCGCGCACAAGACGGGGACCGGCCAGGATTTGGGCAGCCTATCGACCGGATATAACGATGTCGGCCTGTTGGTCGCGCCCGATGGCCACCGCTACGCCGTCGCCGTCATGATCGCCAGCACGCAGCAACCCATCCCCGCTCGCATGCGCCTGATGGGAGATGTGACGCGCGCGGTCGTCGGCTCGGCGAGGTAGCACGCCACTTCAGCAATGTTTTGTCACTTTTGCGGCCGTGCGGCGTTATCGCTTCACCCATCGTCCGAGGCCCCATCGTAAATGCCCCTTCCCACCGAACGTCTCGCCATTCTCGAAGCCAAACGCACCCTCAAAATGGCCCGATCCGCCCATGCCTATGTTCGCGGCAATACGGCTAAATTCTATGAATGGCTGGCGGAATCGCCTTCGGTCCGACGGGTTCCTCGGGGACCGGACATCTGGATTTGCGGCGACTGCCATCTCGGAAATCTCGGGCCCGTCGCGAACGGCGAGGGCGCAGTGGAAATCCAGATCCGCGATCTGGACCAGGCCGTTATCGGCAATCCTGCGCATGACCTGATCCGGTTGGGCCTGTCGCTGGCGACGGCGGCGCGTGGCTCCGACCTTCCTGGCGTCGTCACCATGCGGATGATGGAGGAAATGGTCGACGGCTATGCCGCCGCGATGCGCGATCCAGGCAGCGACGATCCGGGCGCCAGGTCCGAGATCGTCCGCAGCGTCGAGCGTGAGGCGCTGGGGCGACGCTGGCGCCACCTTGCCAAGGAACGGCTGGACGCCGTCGAGCCGCGTATTCCGCTCGGCAAGAAATTCTGGGATCTGACGCCGGAGGAACGCGAGGCCCTGACCACGCTGTTCGCCGACGAAGACGTCGCCCGGATGGTCCTTTCGCTGAAGGGCAAGCCAGGCGGTCGTGAGGTTCGCCTGGTCGATGCGGCCTATTGGATGAAGGGTTGCAGTTCGCTGGGCCTGCTGCGCTATGCCGCGATCGTGGGGCTCAAGACGGGCAAGGGCAACTGGTCCTATGCCCTCATTGATCTGAAGGAAGCGACCACCCCCATCGCCCCCGCCGCGCCGGGTACTGATATGCCAAAGGACGATGCGGAGCGGGTCGTGACGGCGGCAAAGGCGATGTCCCCCTATCTGGGTGCGCGGATGATGCCGGTGCATATGCTGGGCCGTTCGCTCTTCATCCGCGAATTGACCCCGCATGACCTGAAGCTGGAGGTCGACCAGTTCAGTGAGGGCGAGGCGGTGAAGGCGGCGCGTCATCTCGCTTTCGTCGTGGGCAAGGCCCATGTGCGGCAGATGGACGACCGGACCCGTTGCGACTGGCTGGAGACGTTGGAGGCGGACCGGCGGGGCGCGCTCGATACCCCGTCATGGCTGTGGGAAAGCGTCGTGTCGCTCGCGGGCAGCCATGAGGCGGGCTATCTCGACCATTGCCGCCGCTACGCCCTCGCCGCCTGACCGCCGCAGGTCAGCGCGTGTGGTGGGACAAGAAGGCCCACATCGCCTCATTATCGACGGTGGACCAGCTATGCCCGCCGCCGCGCTTCACGCGCACCGCGACGGTCGCATCGCCCCGGCACCGCGTATAGCCCTGTTCATAGTCGCTCGCGTCGATGATCCTGGCATAGGGGCGCGAACAACCGTTAAGCGCGGCCCAGCGTGCGAGCGCCGTAGTCTGCGAATATCGCCAATAGGGCGCGCCACCGCCGCTGATGGGATTGGTCGTGTCGGCGTCGCCCGAAAAGGCGAGGACGGGCATCGGAACTCGGGGGCGGCAGGTCGAGGGATCGACGCGGTCGGGATCGCCTTTGAGCGGTCGGCCCGCCCGTAAGCCGACGACCGGCGCGATCGCGGCAAATCGGTGCGGCACGCGGCAACCCAGCAGCGAGGTCATCCGTCCGCCACCGGACAGGCCCGTCGCATAGACCCGCGCGCCATCGACGCAACCGGTCGCGATCATGCGATCGACCAGTCCGGTCAGATAGCCGATGTCGTCACGAGCCGTCTTCGGCGGCAATGCTCCCGTGACGGTCGGGACACCCGGAATGTTCCAGACGAAGCCACGGCCCGCCGGGATACCCCCGTTCGGCGCCACGACGATGAAGCCATGGCGGTCCGCGGTCTCGGCGAGCCTGCTGTCCCGAAGCATCTCCGCACCGTTGCTGGTGCTGCCGTGGAGAAGCACCACCAACGGCATCGCAGCGGCCGACGGCTTTGCAGGCAGATGGATGAGGGCGCGTTCGGGCAAGGCGTCCAGAGCACCTATGCGACATTCCGCCAGGGCGGCGGTGGAAAGAATACAGGCGATCAGTGCCATCAGCAGGCGCAGGAACTTCAGCATATCGTGGTTCTACAGTCCCTTCACCCGCTCGCCCAGTCACAACGCCGATCGTCCATGACGTCGGGACAGCCCATCACCGCCATGTCCTTACCCCCAGGACCGCCAGCCCGCCCGACAGGGTGATCAGGGCCAGCACCAGCAGGACGGTATCGAAATCCTGCGGCGTCGCGAACACCCAGGCCAGCATCGCTCCCAAAAGGCTCGGCAGGGTATTGGTCAGATTGAACAGCCCCAGATCCCGTCCGCGCCGACGCGGATCGGGCAGCAACTGAAAGCTGAGCCCCGAATGCAGCGCGACGAACACCGACGATCCGGCGGTGTAGAGGATGAAGGCGGCCGCCCCCGCCTCTCGGCTTTGCGCGGCGGTCATGGCGACCAACCCGACCGCCGCCACCAAAGCGGCCAGCAAGAGGACATATTTGCGCCGTTCGAGCCTGTCCGCCGCCCGACCGAACAGCAATGCGATCGGCAGCGGTATGATGAAGCCCAATGTGTAGACCTGCCCGATCCAGCGAGGCAGATCGGCGCGCCCGGCGGGCGGCACGATCGTCTGGAAATAATAGAGGAGATAGCCTTGGGGCACGACCCCCGCGATCTGGATCAGCAGCCGGGACAGGCCCGCGATCCACAAGTCCCGACGAGGGGGGCGTGATCGCGCCGCGTCGGGGACCATCGGTACGTTGAGCGTCCGCGCGCGGGCCAGGAGCAGCGGCAAGACGCAGACCGCGATCATTCCGCCGACGACGGCAAGTCGCCCCTCCTCTCCCAGCGTCGCTTCGCCGACCAACCAGGCGGACAGCGCCGCCGCCGCCGGGTTGCCCAGCGCGATCAACCCTCCGGCCATGCCCCGCTTCGCATCCGGGATTTCCTCGGCCATGATCGCCATCAACGGAGCAAGCACGGCGTTGACCGCGACCTGAAAGCACAGGATCGCCGCGACCACCGAGGCAGGGGTCGTCGCCAGACCGATCAAAGCATAGCTTCCCGCGATCCCGACCAGCCCGACCGCCATCCATGGCCGCCGACCCCGGCCTGCCTGCGCCGACCGATCGCTGAGCCAGCCGAACAGAATATTGGCGAGGCTCGCCACCACCGCGCCAGACACGGCGATCAGCGACAGAAGCGCGATCCGCCCGTCCGGACTGATCGCCTGCACCTTCAGGGGTACCAGCAAGGTCAGCAGCGGCAGATAGGCGATCACGCCCCCGACATTGGCAAGCCCGAAAAGCCATAAAGGAGGGGATGATCGCGGCGGGATCGGTTCGGGGCCGGATGGGGACATGCCCCTCCCTGCCCGTGATCGACCCTTCCGGCAACGATTTAGGGTTTTATCGTCCGCCCCTGGACCGTGCCGGTTGAAACCATCGTCGACAGTCCGACCTTCCGACGAGTTCGCTCAGGCCTGAGGCGGCACGACCGGCGTCGCGACCGGCTCGACCGTCAGGGGGCGGACCCAGAACAGCAAGACGCTGCCAATCAGTGCGAGCAGCCCCAGCATCAGGCAGAAGCCGACCACACCGGGCCAGCCCATGTGCGTCCAGGCGATCCCCCCAGCCGAGCCCAATATGCTCGACCCCATATAATAGAAGAACAGATACCAGGCCGCCGCCTGCCCCCGCATCGCGCCGCCGCGCCTGCCGACCCAGGCGCTGGCGATCGAATGCGCCCCGAAGAAGCCGATCGTCACCACCGCGATCCCCGCAATGACGAGCCAGAGGGGCGCGGCCAGGGTCAGCGCGACCCCGGCGATCAGCAGCGCGGTGGGAAGCCAGAATATCCTCCGTCGCCCGACCCGACCCGCCAGGCCACCGAACAGGCTCGAACTCACCGATCCCAGGACATAGAGGAGGAAGACCGCCCCCACCGTGGCCTGTCCCAGATGATAGGGCGGTCCGAGCAGATGGAATCCGGCATAGTTGTACACGGTCACGAACATGCCCATCAGCAGGAAGCTTTCCGCATAGAGCAAACGCAGCGCCGGATCGCGAAACAGGGTCGCCGCACCGCGCGGCAGCGAAAGCCAGTCGGCCTCGCCGGCAACGAACCGTCGGGATAGGGGGGCCAGACGGCGAAAGGCCTCCGCCATGGCCAGCCCCGCAAGGCCCACCGCCGCGATCGCCCAGCGCCAATCGGCCACCGCCGCGACGAGGCTGGCGACCAACCGGCCCCCCATTCCGCCCAGCGCGCTTCCCGCGATGTAAAGGCCCATGGCCGAGCCGATCGAACCGGCGTCCACCTCTTCGGCGACATAGGCCATGGCGACCGCCGGGACGCCCGCCAACGCCAGTCCGGCCAGCAGTCGCAGCGCGAGCAGCGCGTACCAACTCGGCGCGACCGCGCTGGCGAGGGTCAGGATCGCCGCCGCCATCATGGCGATCGTCATCAGCGAGCGGCGTCCCCATCGATCGGAAACCGCCCCCGCCACCAGAATGCCGATCGCGAGCGGCCCGGTCGCCATCGACACGGCGAGCGAGGCGGCCTCGGCGCTCAGGCGATAATGCCGGGCAAGTTCCGGCAATAAGGGCTGCACCGCGTAGAGGGTGGAAAAGGTCGCGAACCCGGCGAAAAGCATCGCCAGGGTCAAGCGTCGATATTCGGGAGAGCCCTTGCTGAGGGCGGCGGGAAACGATGCGTCGGTCATGATAGTGCCTTAACGCATTCCGCTCATGGAAGATGGCGGACACCCTGTTTTCTTCGGTCGCAGGGCCATGCGGGTGACGCGATACCAAGTGTCGGCCCGCGAATGACACCGAGCGGCATCCCCTGTCTTCATAGGCCATCATCGATCACGGTTGCATCGGCATCCCACACTCGTTAATGCGAGTCGATATCATTAAAGGGGGAATAGGTGAAATTTGCAACGATGGCGGCTGGATGGGTCGCGACGCTGGCGTGTGCGCCCGCCATGGCACAGCCACCCGTCTCCCCGTCCGACCGGATCGAAGAGGATGCTGGTCAAGACAGGGAAGTCGTCGTCACCGGGCGGGCGCAGCGTCTTTACCGGGTCGATACCACCACGGTCGGAAAGGCCGCCGAAGACCCGCTGAACATCCCGCAGGCGTTGCAGGTCATCAATTCCGACCTGTTCACGGATCAGGGCGCGCGGGATGCGACCGACATTTACCGCAATATCTCGGGCGTCAGCGCGTTCAGCTATGCCGGGATCACCTTTCGCGGCTTTCGGCAGGACCAGTCCTTCTACGACGGTCAGCGCGGCAATCCCTTTATCGGCTTCTCGGTCCCGCAACTGTTCAACATCAGCCGGGTCGAGGTGCTGAAAGGCCCGGCGGGTCTGTTCTTCGGCCCCGGCTCTCCCGGTGGCATCATCAACTATGTCTCCAAGACACCGAGCGAGGTGAGCACATTGCGCACGGTTGCGACGCTCGGCAGTTATGACCGGGCGGGCATTTCGTCGGAGGCGACGGGCAAGGTCGATGCGGATGGGATCGTCACCTATCGCATCGGGGGCTTCTATGAAGCGATGAAGCCCTTTCGCTACAATACGAAGAACAGCGCAATGATCGGCGATGGCGGCTTGTCGTTCCGGACCAATCAGGGCGGCAAGCTGACCGTCCAGGCGACCGTCTATGACAATTTCCTTCGGGCCAATCGCCTTCGCGGCGTGCCGGTCGACAATGACGGCAATTTTCTGGGCGACATCCGCTGGAACGCCAATGAGCCGACCGACTTCCTTCATCTGAAGTCGCAGGCCTTTCAGGCGCGCTACGCCACCACGATCGGCGATGCGGTGACGTTCGACGCGGGCGCCCGCTATTTCGACGCGACCGAGACGCAGCAATATCACGAGCCACGCGGCTTCGTGGCGGGGAGTACCGATCTGGTCGCGCGCGAGTTCCGCGACCAGATCCGCAGCGTCGACGGCCTGTCGTTCATGGCGAACGCCACCGCCAAAATTCAGATTGCGGGCATGGTCCACAAGTTCCAGGCCGGTGCCGACTGGTATGACGAGACCAGCATCCTCGACTCGCGGATCCTGCGGAACGGGGTCACGCCGCTGTCGCTGAGCAAGCCGGTCTACACCGTCACCGGGCGCGACGTTGCCCGCGTCGCCGCCCTGCCCTTCGCCGTCACCGATACGCGGACCAAGCGGCAGGGCGGCTATCTTCAGGATCAGATCAGCATCACCGACGCGCTGCTGATCGTCGGCGGCGTTCGCTATGACCGGTTCGACGATGCCGTGACGACGGCCAACGGCGGACGAACGACGGCAAGCTCGGCCTATCGCGATGGCCGCTTCACCTATCGCGGCGGGGCGATCTTCAAGCCGCAGGAGCGATTGTCGCTCTACGCAAGCTGGTCCGGCAGCTTCGAGCCGCAAAGCGCCGCCAGCCAGAATGTCGATGCGGGCGGGCCCTTCGCGCCGGTGACGGGCGGGCAGATCGAAGCGGGGGTCAAGTCGGTGCTGCTGGGCGGGCGGCTTCAGGCCAATGCCGCGATCTACCGGATCATCCGGCGCAACCTGCTCCAGGTCGATCCGTCCCAGCCGCCCGTCAACGGCGTGGATCAACTCCGTCCGATCGGCGAAGTGACGAGCAAGGGGTTCGAGTTCGACCTGTCGACCGACCTGACACCCAATTGGGTGCTGCTGGCCAACTATGCCTATAACGACACGAAGATCACCGGCACGGTGGCGGGACAATCGCTGACCAACGCGGTCGGCGATCGCTTCGCCAATGCCCCGCGCCATCAGCTCGGTTTCTGGACACGCTATCAGATCGCGCCGATCGGCACGGCGATCGGCTTCGGCGGCGAATATCTGTCCAGCCGGATCAGCCTGTCGGGCCAGACGGTGCAACCCTATACGATCTTCGATGCCTCGATCACCAAGAGCCTGGGCATCGCGGAATTGATGCTGCGCGTCGATAACCTGTTCGACAAGCGCTATACCGCCTCGGGCTTTTCCGCACAGACGGGCAGCTTTCCCGGCGAGCCGCGCACGCTGCTGGCGGAATTGCGCCTGCGGCTCTGATCGACTCGTCCTGCAACTTCCAACGCGCTCCGGCGCTTACACCGGCGATAAGGAGATCGGTGTTGGACGACGAATTCGCGGAGGCCATTGCGGGTAATCTGGCCGCCCATGGCTTCATCATGGAGAATCTGTACGCGCTGCTGCTCGTCGGCGACAAGGACCCGGTGGGCGCCTGTCGCGCGACGGCGCAGAGCATGTTGCGCGACTTCGGCCGATTGCAGGCGACCGGGGTTCAGGCGATGACCGACGACGAGGTCGGCCGCATCAGGCAACATGCGCTGGATCGCCTGAAGCGTTTCTGGGACGGCGTGGAATTCCGTCTGGAGAACGCCGAACAAGGCGGGGGATGACCGCGACCGGTCATCCCCCGTCATCGACGTTGGTTCAGCGCACGCCGCAACTCACCGGTCCCGGAGGCGCACTGGCGATCCGGATCGACGAGATATCGAGCGTCAGCTTGCCGGAGGTCGCGAGTACCCAGGGCCTGGTTACGGCGGCCATGTCCACCCCGCCATCGGCGAAACAGCGCAGCGGGACCGCCAACTGCCGCCATTCGCCGAGCGTTCCCTTGAGCGCACCGGTGATCGGCACCGACGCCGCCTTGCCGCCCTCCATGCCCAGACTGACCTCACCCGTGGGTGCCGCCGTCACGCGGTAATCGAGCAACAGGCTCAACTGCCCATTGGACTCGCGCGTCACGTCGATCGGCTTGGCCTCCTCGATCGCGGCGCGGGCGGGGCCGCTGCCCGCAAAGATGAAGCGCAGGCTGTCCTCCTGTGCGGCACGGTCGATACGGCTCTGCTGCACCGCGCCGCTCAGGTCCAGCCGCGCGCCCGCGACGACGCGGCCCCGCACGAACAGGGCATTCTGGTCCCCCGCCGCAACCGCCGGACGCGCCTCGCTCAGCATCGGCACCGTGCCGCCCTGCGCATAGGTCAGGCCATAGCCGATCGGGAACAGCGGATCGTAGCCGGGGTCACGCTTGTTCAGGACATATTGGTCGAGCCGCTTGGGCCAGGAGAAGCTGAGCTTGCCGTGGAAATCGTGGCGCGGCTTGCCGTCACGCCCGGCGATCAGGACATCGGCCACGCCGCCGCCCTCGGTTCCCGGCAGGAAGGCCGCGACGAAGGCGTCCGCCGCATTCAGCTCGGGGTTCACCCAGAGAGGGCGGCCCGACAGGAACACCGCGACGACCGGGATACCGGCGGCCTTGAGTTTCTTGAGCAGCGCGAGATCGCTCTTGTCTTCCGGGCTATATTCCAATGTCGGACGGTCGCCGGTGAATTCCGCATAGGGGGTTTCGCCGAACACCATGATGGCGACGTCGGGCTGGGTCGCATAGCGGCCATCGACCGCCAGCGTCGCCTTGCCGCCGCTCGCGCGCACCGCCTCGTCGATCCCCGACCAGATGGACTGGCCGTTGGGGAAATTGGCGTTGGTGACGCCCGTCCCCTGCCAGGTGATCGACCAGCCGCCCGCCTGCTGACCGATATTGTCCGCACCGCGCCCCGCCACCAAGATGTTCGCACCGGGTTTCAGCGGCAGGACGCCGCCATTGTTCTTGAGCAGAACCAGCGACTCCCGCACCGCCTGACGGGCGATGGCGCGATGCTCGGGTGCGCCGATCAGCTTGAACTGCCCGCTGACGGGCCGAGAGGACGGGCGGCCCGCCTCGAACGAACCGGCCAGCATCTTCACCCGCAGGATGCGGCGCACCGCATCGTCCAGACGCGCGGCGGGGATCGTCCCGTCCTTCGCCTCGCGCAGCGTGTTGTCATAGAGCTGCTTCCAGCCAGCACCGGAATACATGAACATGTCGAGCCCGGCATTGATCGCCGCCGGGCAATCCTCGTTGCTGCAACCCGGCACCTGCCCATGGGCGTTCCAGTCGCCGATGGTAAAGCCGTCAAAGCCCAGCCGGTCCTTCAGCACGCCGGTCAACAGGCTCTTGTTGCCCGTCATCTTGGTGCCGTTCCAACTAGAGAAGCTGGGCATCACGGTCAGCGCGCCCGCGACCAGGCCGCTGCGATAGCCGGCGGCATGTACGTCGCGCAGCACCTCCTCCGAGACACGTGTATCGCCCTGGTCCCGCCCGCCGGTTCCGCCATCGCCCAGGAAATGCTTGATCGACGAGATGACGTGGCCGGGCCTCATGAAGTCGCCGCCGACGCGGCCCTGAATGCCCTCGACCATCTGTCCGGCATAGGATTCGACGATCGCGGGATCCTCCGAATAGCTTTCATAGGTGCGGCCCCACCGGTCGTCCTGCACCACCGCGACGGTCGGCGCGAAGCTCCAGTCGATGCCGGTCGCCGCCGTCTCCGCCGCCGTCGCCGCGCCGATCTTACGGATCAGCTCAGGGTCGCGCGCCGCACCCAGCCCGATATTGTGCGGGAACAGCGTCGCGCCGACGATATTGTTCGCGCCGTGCACCGCGTCGGTACCCCAGATCAACGGCACCTGCGGGCGACCGTCGCTGCGCTTCATCGAGGCGTCCCAAAAGGCATCGAATAGCTTCAGCCATTCGGGCGCGGGCGCGAATTCATCGTTATTGGGCGCGGAATTGCCGCCGTTCAGGATCGAGCCGAGCTTATAGGTCTCCAGGTCCTTGGGCGTGATCGAGGCGATGTCGACCTGGATCAGCTGCCCCACCTTGTCCTCGACGCTCATCCGCGACAGGATTTGCTCGACCCGCGCTTCGACCTTGGCATCGCGCTGGCGCTTCAGGGGCAGCTTGGGCCAGAGATCGGGATGCGCCACCGCCGTGGCGTCGGGCGCGACGGGGGCCGCCTGCTGTCCGATCGCGCCACTGCTCAGGGCGGTCGCGGCCACGATCATGGCCAGGCTCCGGGGAAACGCCATCGTCAAATCTCTCCTATCGCTTTTCCCCGCCGTGCCGGTTTCATGACGAAACTGTCAACAAGGCAAATCCGGCAGAGGATTCTGATTGCACCGGATCGCGACGGAGTTAGCAATCCGGGTGGGACAAGACGAACAATGTCCCTTCAGGAGAGACGATGCGTCGTAGCCTAATCCCCGCCAGCCTGTTGCTGTTGACCGGCCTGCCTGCCGCTTCGCAGGTTCGAACCGATCCGCAGGGCGCGATCCGGCCCCTGGCGGCGGAAGCACCGGTGGGGCGTCCCCTGCCCCTCCATGTCGGCGGACGCGTGGTCGATGGCAAAAGCTATCGTCGGCAATGGCCCGGCACCTATTGGGAGGGAGCGTTCCGGGGCCCCGCCGTCGATCTGGGGATTGGGCCGGGTGCCGTCTCGCTTCGTATCGCGATCGACGGCGGTGCGCCTGCATCGCTCGTCCGTCCAGGGCCCGGCCTGTATCGTCTCACCGCCCAAGGTGCTGGCGAGCACCGCATCCGCGTCGAGGTGGTCAGCGAAAGTCAGGCGGGGCCGACCGAGTTTCGCGGCCTGTTCGCCCCCGGCGGCACGACGCCGCTCCCTGCCCCGCGTCCGCGTGTCCGACAGATCGAGTTCATCGGGGACTCCCATACGGTCGGCTATGGAAACACCTCGACCACCCGGCAATGCAGCCAGGACGCCATTTGGGAGACGACGAACACCTCGCTCGGCCCAGCGGGCGTGACGGCGGCGGGCTATGACGCGGACTATCAGATCAACGCCATTTCTGGCCGGGGGATCGTGCGCAACTATGGCGGCTTTGCCGCGCCAACGCTGCCGGAGGCCTATCCCTTCGCCCTGTTCAACTCCAAGATCGCGGCGAGTTCTCCGGGCTGGAACCCGCAGATCGTCGTCATCGCCCTGGGCACCAACGACTTCACCACGCCGTTGAAGGCCGGGGAACGCTGGCCCGATCGCGATGCGCTGCACCGCGATTTCGAGGACCGCTATGTCGCCTTCGTCCATGACCTGCGGCGCAAATACCCCAAGGCCTATTTCGTCCTCTGGGCAACCGACCTGGCCGATGGCGAGATCGCGGTCGAGGTCGGCAAGGTCACCGACCGGCTAAGGAACGAAGGCGAACGACGGATCAGCTTCGTGCCGGTGAAGGGCTTGTCCTTCCGGGGATGCGGCTCCCACCCCAACACCGGGGACGACCGCGCCATCGCGGCGGCGATCGCCCAGGCGGTGGATGCCGTACCCGGCGTCTGGGGGCGTTGAGAGGGTCAAAGATCGACGGCGTAGAGGGAATGGTGCGTCAGGACGAACAAACGTCCGGCACCGTCCTTGTCCATCACCAGTTGCAGGGGGCGCTCGGGCATGTCGATCCGCCGTAGCAATCGGCCGTCCGGCGCATAGACGAACACCTGTCCGTTCGCGACATAGAAATTGCCCGCCGCATCGCGCGCCACGCTCTCCCCGCCCCGTTCGGCCAGCACGCGGAAATCGGTGACCGTGCCGTTCGCCCCGACCCGTCCGGCATAGGTCCGGTTCTCGGACTCGTTGGTGACGACGACCTCGCCGCCGCTGGGCGCGGATGCGAAGCCATGGGCATCCAGCGTATCCGACCAGCGCCAGCCCCGGTGATCGTCCGGCCCCTGGTTCCATACGCGGAAGGCCGGAAGCACCAGCGAACCATCGGGCGAGACATATTCCTGCGCCTTGGCCTCGCCCATCTTGGCCATGAACAGGTCCGCCATGGTCGGATAGGCATAGCTTTTCGGGTCGATCCGGTCGGCGAACTCGCCATTGGCCCAGACATTGACCGGCAGCAGCGTCGTCGCCCCCTGATGCGGACGCGCCGGCGTCGGCGGAATGACCGTGACCGCCGCCGGGCGGGCGGGATCGATGCTGTACACCGTGCCGTCACGTCCCGCCGAGGACAGGACCAGCAATCGCCCGGATCGATCGACCGCCAGATTGACCGCGTCGAGCGGCGCATCGGCGACGACGTTCAGCCCCTCCTCCGTCGACCAGCCATAGATGCGCTGAAAGAAGCGATCGATGAAATAGAGCCTGCCCTTGGCATCCATCGCGCCTCCCGCGATCGAGTAGAAGCCGTCCGCCAGCTTGCGAACGCCGGGCGACACCGGCACGGCGGACTGGGTCGCCGCCGTTGGAGGCGCGGGCGGCACGTCCAGGCTGGCGAACTCGCGCTCGCGCACCCCGGTCTGGCGGGTCATGTCCTTGATCGCGTTCTCGAAGGGATATTTGCTGGCGCGGATGAAGGTCCCGCACCCCTTTTCGTCGCAACTGGCAAAGCCGCTCTCGGCATTCACATGGACGTTGCGGAAACGGATATCACCCGAGCCGTAGAGCCTGACCGCCGCATCCATCGGCTTGGCGGTGCGCGTCACGCGATAGCCATGGTAATTGGCGAACAGGATGTTGCGGCTGTGGCGGAATTCGGTCGAGACGGCATTGACCCCGTCGCGGACCTCCTGTTCGGTCTGGGGCGCCAGAAACTCCCAGTTCGCGACGTGATCCAGCACGATCTCGGCGCGGTAGTGATGCTCGGCCGAAAGCTGATAGACATGCCCCGGCGTCGTGGTGTTCGAGACATGAAAGCCCGCCGACGCCAGCGTATTGGGCGACCATAGCGCATTGAACGTACCCCCGCCCCCGTCCGTCACCCAGATGCTGGGATATTGTCCGTCGAACCGCGCGCGATCGCTGCCGAAGCCGATCGGGCTGCCGGGCGTCAGCACGGTGCCGCCACCACCCTGGATCTTCACATCATCCACCAGCGACGCCTCGCCCGCCTTCCACAGCAGCGCGGTCGCTCGCGGATTGACGCCGCCGGTCCACAGCCCGACGCCGGAGATCACCCCCGCCCCACCCTTCGCACTCTCGATCAGCGCGCGGGCGGAACCGACCCCGCGATAGGCGGGCGAGTCGTCGGCCAGATAGATATGCGTCAGGCTGGGGTGCAGCGCGATCAGAACGCTGTCGGGCCGCAGCTTCAGCGTATCGCTGACCCGATAGCGCCCCATCGGCAGGTAGAGCACCCGATGCATGTCGATCGCGCGTTGCAGCGCGGCGGTGTCGTCGGTCGTGTCGTCGCCCTTGACGCCTAGGTCACGGACATTGGCCCAGGCGTTCACGGCGGGCAGCGCGGGGATGGCGGGACGGGGCCGGGCGGGTGCCTTGGCCAGCGGCATCATCCGCACATCCGTCGCGAAGTCGCCCATCTGGCCCAGCGCCGGAACCTTCAGGCCGTAGGAGAAGTCCGCCACGCGGTAGCGCGCTCCCGCACCTTTCACCGTCCGGCCGCTGTCGCGGAACCGTGCGAAGACCGGCGTCGCGATCCCCACCGCATCGTCGAACCCGATCTGCGTGAACACGCTCTTTTCCGACGAGATCAGTACGCCCGCATCGCGGACATTCTCGAACCGCACCTGCTTGCCCCAGAGCGAATCCGAATAACCGCGATCGATCTCGATTCCGACCGGGGTGTCGCGGATCGCGACGTTGACCAGCGTCAGGTCGACCTCATGTTCCCGGATCGCCGCCTCGCGCTGCCCGATGAAATCGGAGTCGATCAACGTGAACTGCCATGCGGGCGAGGTCTTCTCGGTAACGATACCATATCGTCCCCCGAAAAAACGCAGGCCTTGGGCAGCGTTCCCCGCCTGATAGATACCGGCGAAGCCCGATCCCAGATGGAAGTCGACATGGCGCAGATAGCCATGCTGGGCGACGCGGAAGCGCACCGCCACCGCGCCGGCATTCCCCTCTCCGACACGAAAATCGATATTGGCCAGCGCGGAGTAGAAGGTGGTCGAGGTCGCGTCGAACAGGCTTTCGTCGAACGGCACCGTCGTCGGCACCGGCACCGGCGGCTTGCCCGCGCGATACTGGTCCTCGCCTGCGAAGGTCAGCATGGCGGCGATACCCGATCCGAAACCCGGCGTGGCATCCCCCAGCAGGATTTCGGGCCGGGTTGCGCCGACGCCGAATATCCGCACGCCCGAGCGCAGGATGATCGTGCGGCTGATCCGGTATCGACCGGACGGCAGGAAGACGATGCCGCCATGGCCGCTCTCCGCCGCCGCATCGATGCCCTGCTGGATCGCCGCGCTATCGTCGGCGCGGCCATCGCCCACGCCATGGATCGTCACCGCCTGCGGATCGGACGGGGCGGTTCTATAAACCGATTTCGAGGATTGTGCCGCGGCCGGTGTCGCCATCGACGGCGCGAACGCCATCACCACCGCCGCGCCGAGCAGCCAGTTCGCTTTCATGGTCCTCTCCCTGTTTCGGCCTCATCGTAACCGCCGGGCCGTCGACGTCGCCAAACTGGATCAAGCCCGATGTCAGGCGTGGAGGCTGAGCGTCTGTGCCGCGATCGCCACCTGGGTCCGGTTGCGCACGTTCAGCTTGCGCATCAGCGCGGTCATGTGCGCCTTCACCGTCGCCTCGGCGATGCCCAGGTCGAACGCGATCTGCTTGTTGAGCAGGCCCGAATGAACGCCGCGCAGGACCTTCATCTGGGTCGGAGTCAATTGTGCGAGTGCCGCCGCCATCGGTGCGGTAAGGCCCGGACTTGCGGGCTGACGGGCGATCGAGTGCATCCCTTCCATCGTCATCCTCCATGTGGCCCGTCGGGCCATCGGTTGCCGGTCATTCATGCCGACATGATCCGATCATCCCCGAACGCGCTCCATTTGGACGGATTCGGTTGGACAGGTTTTCACCATGCGCCCGGATGTTGCTTGTTATCAAGCCCTTTTCTATTGCCGGATCGCAAAAACCTGTCGTACAACTCCGCCAGAGCCATGGGCAGGTGAACGCACCGCCCCAATGCCGAAGGAGGGGTGTCGATGCGCGATCCGCGAAGCATGACCATCGTCTTGCGACGGGCGATGCGATGACGGGCGGTGACGTCAGGCTGATCGCCGCCGCGCTGGCGGGCATAATGCTGGCGGTCCTGATGATCGTTCGCGGACGGCTTCATCCCTTTATCGGATTGCTGTGCGGCGCGTTCGCGGTCGGGCTTCTCGCCGGATTGCCGCTGGCCGATATCGCCAAGGCGGTGCAAAAGGGCGTGGGCGATATCGTCGGGGGAACCGGCCTGGTCGTCGCACTCGGCCTGTCGCTGGGGGCGATGCTGCATTTGTCGGGCGCCGCCGCCGCACTGGCCCAAAGCGCCCTGCGATTGACCGGCGCGAGAGCCGCTCCCTGGGCGACCCTGGGCATCGCGATCCTGATCGGCCTGCCGCTGTTCTTCGAGACCGGTCTGGTCCTGTTGCTGCCGATCGTGGTCGCAGCTGCCGAGGCGATGGACGCACCCGATGGCCCGGCACGCGACGCGGCCAAGCTGCGCCTCATCATGCCTGCGCTCGCTGGGCTCGGCGTGGTCCATGCGCTGGTTCCCCCGCACCCCGGCCCATTGCTGGCGGTCGAGGCGCTGGGGGCCAATCTGGGCCGGACGATGCTGTACGGTATCCTGATCGCCATCCCGACCGCGATCATCGCGGGACCGGTGCTGGCGCGCATCGTGACGCCGGGCGTCCGACTGGCCCCGCCGGTGCTGGGCGATCACCGCCTGGACATCGCGACACCGGGGTTGGGGGCGGCACTGTTCATCGTCTTGCTCCCCGTACTGCTGATCGCGACCGGGGAGCTGGGTCAGCTATCCCCGGCATGGAAGGGCAGCGCTTGGCTGGTCGCCGCCAGCAATCCGGTGATCGCGTTGCTCGTCACAAACCTACTCGCGCTGCCGCTGTTGTTCGGACGACGGCTGCGCGAGGCGAAGATCCAGGATGCGGTCTGGCACGAAACCATGGGCGCAGCGGGCGCCATCCTGCTCGCGATCGGGGCGGGCGGCGCGCTGAAACAGGTGCTGGTCAGCGCGGGGCTGTCCGATCTGCTCGCGCGACTGGTGATCATGTACGCCATCTCGCCGCTGCTACTCGGCTGGCTGGTCGCGGTGGGGATCAGGCTGGCGGCGGGATCGGCGACGGTCGCGACCATCACCGCGGTCGGCATCATGCCCGGCGTGGTGGCGGGATCGGGTGTCGCGCCCGAACTGGTCGTGCTGGCGATCGGCGCGGGGTCGGTGTTCTTCAGCCATGTCAACGATCCCGGCTTCTGGCTGGTCAAAAGCTATGTCGGGACCAGCACCGCCGACACCTTCCGTACCTGGTCGATGCTGGAGACGGTGATCTCGGTCGTCGGCCTCGCGCTGGTGATGATCCTGAGCCATATCGTCTGAACGGGGGTGGGCATGAACGAGGGGCGGCTGGCGGACCGGGCCTATACGGCGATCGTCCGCATCATCAACGACGAGGGGCTGGGCATCGGCGACCGCCTGCCCTCCGAAGCGAGGCTGGCCGAGACGTTCGGCATGTCGCGCACCATCGTGCGCGAGGCGCTGGCCCGGCTCGCTTCGGACGGCATCACCGAGGCGCGGCGGGGCGCGGGCTCCTATGTCAAGCGTCGCCCGTCGGAGCGGCTGGGCACCCATATGCCGATGGACGAACTCGCCAAGACGCTGGGCACCTATGAGGTGCGCTTCGTGCTGGAGGCGGAGGCGGCGCGACTGGCCGCGATCCGGCGGTCGAGCGACCAGATGGACGAGATCGAGAAGGCGCTCGCCGCGCTCCGCGCCGCCCTGCTGTCCGACGCGCCCGCGCATGACGAGGACTGGTGGCTGCACCGCGCGATCGTCGAGGCGACCGGCAACTCGGCCTTCCTGCCGGTCTTCGATCATTTGCAGGACGAGGTGATGCACATCCTGCGCGCCGGAGTCGACATTTCGCGCTCGCGCCCGCCCGAGGTGATCGGCGCGATGATGGAGGAGCATGACGCCATCGTCGACGCGATCCGCGCGCGCGACGCCGACGGCGCAGCGCTCGCCATGCGGTGGCATTTGTCGCAGGGGCGCAAGCGGCTGATGCCGTGACGGCCTCAGGCGCGCCTTGCCCCGTCGATCCAGGCCAGCGCCTCCGCGACCAGCCGATCGGGGGAATGCCCGGCATCGAGCGTCAGCGCGCATTCGCCAGGCAGGGGTCGCTCCAGCGTCGCCAACTGGCTGTCGAGCAGGCTGGGCGGCATATAGTGGCCCGCACGGCCGCGCATCCGTCGCGCGATCTCATCGGTATCGGTATCCAGCAACACGAAGAACAGGGGCAATCCTGCGGCGCTCCGCAGCCGTTCGCGATAGCTCCGCTTGAGCGCGGAACAGGCGGCCACCGCCACGCCGCCGCGCTTCGCCTCCATCCCGATCGCCGCCCCCAGTCGGTCGAGCCAGGGCCAGCGATCCGCATCGGTCAGGGGATGGCCGCTGCGCATCTTCGCGACATTCGCCGCCGAGTGATAATCATCGCCCTCCAGCACCGGACAATGGAGTTCGGCCCCCAGCCGCTGCGACAGCGTAGACTTGCCGGTGCCGCTGACCCCCATGACCACGATGCCATAGGGGTCGGTCGCCGCTTCGATGCTGTTGCCCGCCGTCACCCGTCACCCTTGTCCTTTCATCCGGCCTTCCTGCCGGGCCTGTCCGATCACCGCTATCCGACGTGGTGGGCGGAAACGCCATTACGACCTTTGTCGCAATCGCGCCCGATCGCGTACTTGCCTATCGCAATTCCCCTGCCCCCGATCCGTTCCAGTCCAAGAGGATGACCGCCATGCCGCGCCGCCTTCGCCTTGCCGTCTCGCTGTTGTTGGTCGGGAGCGTCGCATACCCCGCGCTGGCAGCGGACCGTACCTCCGTCTTCACCCGCTCGCCGGACGATCCCCGTACGGTGACCGTCCAGGCGAAGGGCGATGGGCGAAGCGACGATGGCGCGGCGATTCAGCAGGCGATCGACCGTGTCGCGGGTCAGGGCGGCGGCGGCATCGTCTTCCTGCCGTCCGGTCGCTATCGCCTGAGCCGCACCCTCTATATGCGACCCGGCGTCCGGCTGTTCGGCGTGGGCAGGACGCGCCCCGTTTTCGTGCTGGCTCCGCGAACGCCGGGTTTCCAGCAGGGCGTCGGGAGCATGATCTTCTTCACCGGCACCCTGCCACCGCAAGCGGGCAAGGACGCCCCCCGCGTCCCCGTGCCGCCGCCGACCAGCGTGCCCTTCGACCCGGCCATTGCCGACGCCAATTCGGGCACCTTCTATTCCGCCATGGCCAATGTCGATTTCGAGATCGGCGCGGGCAATCCGGCGGCCACCGCCGTCCGTTTCCATACCGCGCAGCATAGCTATCTGGCGCATATCGACTTTCGGCTGGGCGATGCGCTGGCGGGCATCTATCAGGTCGGCAATCTGGGGCAGGACCTGCATTTCCATGGCGGACGATACGGTATCCTCACCGAGAAGCCCTCGCCCGCCTGGTCCTATACGCTGCTCGATTCCAGCTTCGACGGACAGCGCGATGCCGCCATCCGCGAGCATGAGGCGGGGCTGACGCTGGTCAATACGGTCATCCGCGACACGCCCGTCGGGATCGAGATCGACCGGGGCTATGGCGATTGGCTGTGGGGCAAGGATGTCCGGTTCGAGCGGGTCCGCCGTGCGGGCGTCATCATCAGCAACGAGGACAATGCCTATACCCAGATCGGGTTCGAGGGGGCGAGCGCGATCGACACGCCCGTCTTCGCCCGTTTCCGCGAGAGCGGTCGCGACGTCGCAGGTCCGTCGCGCCGCTATCGGGTAAGCCGCTTCACCCACGGCATGGCGGTGCCTTCGCCAGGACAGACCGGGCGGTACGAGACGAAGGTCGATGCGACACCATTGTCGTCCACGCCCAGGCTCACCGCGCGCGCCATACGGTCGCTGCCGCCGGTCGGGGACTGGACCAATGTCCGCGCTCTTGGAGTGAAGGGCGATGACGCGACCGACGATACCGCCGCGCTGCAACGCGCGATCGACAGCCATTCTGTCCTCTACTTCCCCGCCGGTTTCTACCGCGTCAGCGACACGCTGCGCCTGCGCCCCGATAGCGTGTTGATCGGCCTGCACCCCAGCCTGACCCAGATCGTCCTGACCGACGACAGCCCCGCCTTTCGCGGTGTCGGCAGCGCCAGGGGACTCATCGAGAGCGCCCGTGGCGGCGATGCCATCGTCTCCGGCCTGGGGCTGGCGGCGGGCGGGCGCAATCCCCGTGCGACGGCGTTGCTTTGGCGCGCGGGCGAACGCTCGCTGGTCGATGACGTGAAGTTCCAGGGCGGCCACGGCACCTTCCGGGCCGATGGCAGCCGCTTCGATCCGTATAACGCCGATCACAGCGGCGATCCCGATCCGATGCAGCGCTGGGACGGTCATTATCCCAGCCTGTGGGTGACCGATGGCGGCGGCGGTACGTTCAACGGGCTGTGGACGCCCGACACCTATGCCTCGGCGGGAATGAAGGTGTCGAACACCGAAACGCCGGGCCATGTCTATCAACTCTCCGCCGAGCATCACCGCCGTGCCGAGATCGTGCTGGACCGCGTCGCGCATTGGGAGTTCCTGGCGCCCCAGACCGAGGAGGAGGGGGGCGAAAGCCGCGATGCTGTCGCCTTCGAGGTACGCAATTCGCGCGATGTTCTGTTCGCCAATCTCCACGCCTATCGCGTCACCCGCTCGCTCCAGCCCGCGCGGGCGGCGGTCGCCCTTTACGGCGAGAACGACATCCGTTTCCGCAACGTCCATGTGAATGCCGAGAGCGGCTTCGCGACCTGCCAGGCGGATGGCTGCGGCACCTATCTACGCGCCAGCAAATACCCCTATGAGAATGCGATCCGCGACATGACGCGGGGGGCCGAGGTCCGCGAGCGCGAATTCGCGACGCTGGACGTTACCCCCGCGCCCCTGCCCGCCCCCTCGCCGGCGTTGACGACGGTCCGCCGTCTGGCCGAGGGCTTCTACTCGCTGGGCGGCGGTGCGACGGATGCGAGCGGCAAGCTCTATTTCGTCGACCGTCATTTCCAGCGCATCCATGGCTGGAGCGAGGCGGAAGGGCTTTCGATCGTGTCGGAGGCTCCGCTCGATCCGGTCAACCTGGCGGTCGATGGCTCGGGCAAGCTGATGGTGCTATCCTCGGCGGGTCCGACAGCGACGGTCTACAGCATCGATCCGAAGGCGCCCGCCGCCATCGCCCCGCTGTCGCCGACCACAGCGCCGCCGCCCGGAGCCCGGATCGCCATGCCCGGCAGCCTGTGGAACAATGGCGAGTTCCGGGATCAATATGACCCCGCCACTGACCGCTTCACGACGCTGGCGGAGATGTTCGCGCGCGACATCGCCGTCGCCAAACCCACATCCTATGTCGCCCCCGATGGCAGCATCGCCCTGCCCGCGTTCCGGGTGTGGCAGCAGGGGCCGGCGGACCATCGCGGCTGGCGCTTTTCCGATACGCTCGACACCTATGGCTTCGTCGTCGGAAAGCCCGGCGGCCGCATCGCGATCGCCAACGGATCGGAGGATCGGACCTATACCGGTCTGCTGGGCGTCGGCGGCACCGTCACCGACCTCAAACCCTTCGCCGATCGTGGCGGCGAAAGCGTTGCGACGGGGCCGGACGGCCGCGTCTATGTCGCGAACGGGCAGATCTTCGTCTATGGCGCGGACGGTCGCCAGCAGGGGCGGATCGACGTGCCCGACCGCCCCCTGCAACTGCTGTTCGGCGGCGCGGACGGGCGGACCTTGTTCATCCTGACCCATCACGCGCTTTACGCCGCGCATCCCTGAGCGATCACCATATCGACCATGGTCGTATATGCTCCGCCCCGGCTCCCGCGATAAGATGGGGGATAAGAAAGGACCGCTCCCTCGAACAGGGGCGGTCCGATCGCGATGAGGGGATGGATCGATGAAAATGGGCAAGCGGCGCCTTGGCGTCACGACGAAATCCGGTAACGCTACCAGCCTCGCAGTGCTGGCGCTGGTCGCGACGCCCGCCTGGGCCGCACCCATGCAACAGGCACCCGCTACCACCCCCGAGCCGCAGGAAGATACGACCAGCGCCAAGGACATCATCGTCACCGGCACGCGCATCATCGCGAACGGCTATAATGCCCCCACCCCGACCACGGTGATCGGCGAGGAGCAGATCCAACAGAACGCCCAACCCAATATCTTCAACACCGTCGCGCAACTGCCCTCGCTCCAGGGATCGACCGGCGCGACCACCGGCACGTTCAGCACGTCGAGCGGCCAGCAGGGCCTCAGTTCCTTCTCGCTGCGCGGTCTCGGCACGATCCGTACGCTGACATTGCTCGACGGGCAGCGGGTGGTCGGCGCGAACGTCACGGGCGTTCCCGACATCAGCCAGTTTCCGCAACTGCTGATCAAGCGGGTCGATGTCGTCACCGGCGGCGCATCGGCCTCCTGGGGATCGGACGCGGTGGGCGGCGTCATCAACTTCATCACCGATACGCGCTTCACCGGGTTCAAGGGCAATCTGCAATCCGGCGTCACCACCTATGGCGACGATGGTCAGGTGCTGGCCCAGGCGGCGTTCGGCAAGTCGCTGGCCGGGGACAGGCTGCACCTGATCCTCAGCGGCGAATATGCCAAGGATCAGGGGGTCGGGCCCGGCAATTTCGGCGAGGATCTGGCCGGAAGCCGCGACTGGTATCGCGCCACGACCCTGGTCGACACCGGCATCCGCAACGGCAGCACGCCGCAATTCCTCTACCGCGACCATGGCCAGGCCTATCAATACACCAAATACGGCCTGATCAGTTCCGGACCGCTTCAGGGCACCGCGTTCGATGCCAATGGCAACCCCTTCCCCTTCCAATATGGCTCGAACGGCGTGCCCGCAAAGAACGCGGCGGGCAATGTCATCGGATGCTATGTCGGCTTCTGCGTCGGCGGCGACCAGTCGGGGCATGTCGGATCGGGTACCTCGCTGCAATCCGCGCTGGAGCGGATCAACGGCTATACCCGGATCGGCTATGACATCGCGCCCGATGCCGAACTCTACGTTACCGCCAACATCGCGCAGGTGAAGACCAGCAACCAACCCAATCCCGGTGCGGCCAAGACCGGGCTGACGATCCAGTGCGCCAATCCCTATCTGCCCGCGTCCATCCAGCAACAATGTGCGGCGAACGGTATCACCCAGTTCGGCTATGGCCTCAGCAATGCGATCCTGCCCAACATCAAGGTCAATACCGACCGGCGCCAGTACCGCTTCGTCGGCGGGCTGAAGGGCAAAGCCGAGGTGTTCGGCGGCAGCTGGAACTACGATGTCTATTATGAGCACGGGATCAACATCACCGACATCGACGTTGACAATATCAGCCTGACCGGCCGCTATAATCAGGCGATCAACGCCACCACGATCAACGGCCAGATCGTCTGCGCCGACGCCGCCGCGCGGGCCAGCGGATGCCAGCCGATCAACATCTTCGGCGGCGCGGTGCCCTCCGCCGCGGCACTCGCCTATATCGTCCCCGCCAACGGGCCGTTCCAGCATACCCGCCAGACCCAGGACGTCGCGGCGGGCACCATCTCGGGCAATCTGATCGACCTGTGGGCCGGGCCGCTGTCGATCGCGACCGGCATCGAGTATCGGCGCGAGGCGTACCGCGTGAACGCCGACCCTTATGGCGCGGGCGTTTCCGATATCAGCCCCAACTCGGCCCTCTATCCCGCCGACCCGTCGCTCAATTCGGCGGTGGGCAGCAACTGGTATGCGGGCAATTACAAGAACGGCTCGGGCAAATATGATGTGTATGAAAGCTTCCTCGAGCTAAACCTGCCGATCGTGAATTCGGAGGCGCTGGGCCGCGCCAATCTGAACGCGGCGGGGCGTGCGACGCATTATTCGACCTCGGGCGCGGTCTATGCCTGGAAACTCGGCGGCACCTGGGACACGCCGCTCGACGGATTCCGCCTTCGCGCCGTCACCTCGCGCGACGTTCGCGCACCCAACCTGTCCGAACTGTTCGCCGCGCCGACCACGACGACGGTCCCCAACTTCACCGATCCGTTCCGCAATACCCAGGTGCTGATCATCCAGAACACGCTGGGCAATCCCAATCTCCGCCCCGAAATCGCGCGCAGCACCGAGGCGGGCGTGGTCCTGTCCCGGCCCAGCTGGCTGCCGGGGCTCAGCCTGTCGTTCGACTATTACACGATCAAGGTGAACGACGTCGTGTCCAGCCTGTCCGCGGCGCAGATCGTCAACCTGTGCTTCCAGGGCAATACCGAGACCTGCGGCGCCTTCAATCTCCAGAACACGGCAGGGCCCAACTTCGTCAACGTCCAGGCGTTCAACCTCGCCTCGATCAAGACCAGCGGCTTCGATATCGAGGGCAGCTATCAGTGGCGCAACCCGCTGGGGCTGAACGGCAACCTGACGCTGCGCGCGCTCGCCACCCATGTCATCAAGTTCGTGACCGACCCCGGCCTGCCCGGCACGATCCCTGTCGACAGCGCGGGCGCGAATTCGGGCGCGACGCCCGACTGGAAGTGGCTGGCGATCCAGAGCTACGACACCGAGAAATTCAGCCTGCTGATCCAGGAGCGCTGGTTCAGCGACGGCGTGATCGGCAACCAATATGTCGTCTGCTCGACCAACTGCCCGGTCTCGACGGGGAACAACCCGACCATCGACCGCAACTTCATGAAGGGGGCCTTCTACCTCGATATCGGCGGGTCGCTGAACGTCACGCCTGCGGTCAGCATGTTCTTCAAGGTCGACAATCTGCTCGA
Source organism: Sphingomonas sp. GM_Shp_1 (assembly GCF_026540895.1). GTDB lineage: Bacteria > Pseudomonadota > Alphaproteobacteria > Sphingomonadales > Sphingomonadaceae > Sphingomonas. Next base: position 196,180 of record NZ_JALNUR010000004.1, read on the forward strand.
CCACGACCCCGAACCCTCGCCCCAGACCAATACCGGGCTGGACGTCAATCCGGCGCTCTACGACACGCTGGGGCGCTTCTACCGGATCGGCGTGCGCGCCAAGTTCTGACAGCGGCGGGCATAGGGCTCCGCAGCGAGGGTGCTTGCCGTCCGACGCTCGGTCGTGGCAAGGGCCTGACGTGCAGAACCGCCCCCATATCCTGGTCGACGCCGACGCCTGCCCGGTGAAGGAGGAAATCTATCGCGTCGCTTATCGGCTGTCGGTGCCGGTCACGGTGGTCAGCAACGCGCATCTGCGCATTCCGCAGCACCCGCTGATCAGCCGCATCGTGGTCGGCGACGGTTTCGACGCCGCCGATGACTGGATCGCCGAACGGGCGGACGGGGCGGCGGTGGTCGTCACGGCGGACATCCTGCTGGCGGATCGCTGCCTGAAGGCGGGCGCGGCGGTGATCGCGCCGAACGGCAGGCCCTTCACCACCAGTTCGATCGGCAATGCGGTCGCCGTCCGCGCGATCATGAGCGACCTGCGCGCCGGGGGCGACCGCATCGGCGGACCGCCGCCCTTCGGCAAGGAAGACCGCTCCCGCTTCCTGTCGGCGCTCGACGCCGCCTTGATGCAACTCATTCGTAAGGCGGCGCGATAGGGCCGAAGGGCGGCGCCCCTTGATCTGCTGCCGCAAGGCCGATTACGGCGGCGGGCATGACGCTTTCATCGCGGGCCCTGGGCCATCTCCTCGCCACCCTGTCCTTCCCCTTGCTGGCGGCGGCACCCCTCCCCGCGGCGGCGCAGACGAACAAGGCGGCCCCCGCCGCCCCGAGCCAGTCGGCGGCGGCGAATGGCGGCGTCATTCCGCTGCCCCTCAACCCCGTCATCCCGGCGGGGCAGCGGCAATGCGCCGCGCGCACGCCGTCGGGCCTGGGCTATACGGAGCTGCGTGCCGCCGAGGGGCCGAAGCCGTCCGCCGATGCAACGGTACTGGTCAACTATATCGGCTATCTGGCCGCGACGGGGGCGGTCTTCGACCAGTCCATGCAATCGCCCATGCCGGTCGGCGAGGTCATTCCAGGCTTTTCGCAGGGGCTCCAGATGATCGGGCGTGGTGGCATCCTGCGCATCTGCATCCCGGCAGCGCTGGGCTATGGCGCGCAAGCCTCCGGCCCGATCCCGGCCAATTCCGACCTCGTGTTCCAGGTCGAACTGCTCGACTTCAAGACCGCCGCCGAGATCGACGAGATGCGCCGGGCACAGATGAGCGCACCCGCCCAACCCGCTCCGTCACAACCCTGAGGGCGCAAATCAGGGGTTTGCGGGCAGCTTCATACCGAGCAGCACCAAACGGTCGCCCGTGATCCCGAACCAGTGCGGCACGCCCGCCGGGACGAGCAGCACGTCGCCCGGTCCCAATGTCCGCGTCGCGCCGCCCTTGATCTCGGTCCCCTCGACCAGTCCCTTCTGACGCGTTTCCGGTGCGACCAGCGTGCCACCGGAAACCAGCGTCCCCGCGCCCTCCAGCACTATCGCATATTCCGCCTCGGCCGGATGAACGGCGGGACGGCCCGGCTTCTTCCAGATCTCGATCGCCGCGACGCGCGGTCCGTCCCCGACCAGAGGACGCCACATGAAACCTTGATCGGGCTTCATCTCGGCGCGCATCGCCGCGACCTGTGCGCGTATCTCCTGCCCGCTCGCGAAGGCGGTAGGATCGGCGGCGTTCGGCGCGGTCTGCGCCAGCACGGGCGTCAGTGGGACAGCCGTCGCCAGCAACAGCGACGCCGCAACCATGGCGGTTCGATCGACGATCTTTCGCATTGCGGCTTCCTCCCCTGATGATCCACGCCCGGTCTTGCTTTGCCGGTTTCGTCAATATCCCCGGAAAGCCGTGACAAATCCATTCCTTTCATGAGGTTGGATGCTTCCCTTCACAGGGATGGAGATGTCGGACAGCGCATCGATGGTCACCAGATGAGGATCCATCGGCTCACCATCGGCACGGGTGACATCCGGGTCATAAATTGTTGTGGAAATGTCACGGCTTACGGCCATTTTTCGATTTCGGTTAATGACGCTGTTGTCACCGCGGCTCCATGGGCGTTTTGGTCAAAAGACAAACCAAAGGTTACAGGGAGTTAAATCATGCGGATCGCATTCGCCCACGGGGTGGCCGCGATGGCCGTCGCGGTCGCCAGCCTTTCCAGCGCCGCCCAGGCACAGGAAGCGGCACCCGCCACGTCGCAGACCGACGCCAATCTGCCGGGCCAGAACCCCAATCCCGGCACGGTCGAGGACAGCAGCAATGCGGGCCAGACGGGCGACGTAGTTGTTACCGGCTCGCGCATTCGCCGCCAGGATTTCTCCACCCCCAGCCCCATCGTCACGCTCGACGCCAAGACGTTCGAGGCGCAGGGTACGACGAACGTCACCGACTTCCTGCGCGCCTATCCCGCGCTGGTCGGCTCGGGCGGCTCGGCCAACAATTCGGGTGATCGTGCGGGCATCGGCGAGACCGGCCTGAACACGCTCGACCTGCGCAATCTCGGCCGCCAGCGGACGCTGACCCTGGTCGATGGACGGCGGCACGTGTCCGGCATTCCGGGCGAGCAGTCGGTCGACATCAACACCATCCCGACCGACCTGATCGAAGGCGTCGACATCCTGACCGGCGGTGCCTCGGCCATTTACGGTGCGGACGGCGTGTCGGGCGTGGTCAATTTCCGCCTGAAGCAGAATTTCGAAGGACTGACCGTTCGCGGACAGGCCGGCATCTCGGATCGGGGCGACGCGGGCCAGCGCCTGATCGCGGTGACCGGCGGTCGCAACTTCTCCGACGGGCGCGGCAATGTCGCGCTCGCCTATCAATATTCGATCGACGATCGGTTGCAGGCCAAGCAGCGTCCGCAATTCGGTCAGTCGGTCTATCCGGTGTTCACGCGCAACCCCAACGGCACCGTGCCCGCGCGCATTCCGATCACCGACGCTCGCTATTATGGCAGCTCGCCCGATGGCGCGGTGGATGTCGATGGCGACGGCGTGCCCGATTTCACCGGCACCGGCGCAGTCTATGACAACGGCACCGCCTATCCCGGCGGCTATGCGGTGGGCGGCTCCAGCACGCCCGTCTCGCGCTATCTGAACGATCTACAGCCCCGGATCGAGCGGCATATCGCCAACTTCCTGGGTCATTATGATATCAGCGATACCGTCACGCTGTTCGGCGAAGCCAAATATGCGACGACCAAGTCCTATTCGCTGGCCCAGCCGACCTTCGACTATAATATCCTGGTCGAAGCCGATAATCCCTATCTGCCCGCCAACATCCGCGCGGCGATCGATCCGCAGCTCGGCGGCGCGCTGGTCAGCCGCGACAATTTCGATCTCGGCGTGAACGGCAACGGCCAGCGCGGCGAGAGCATCAAGCGGGACACCTATCGCACCGTCATCGGCCTGCGCGGCGATCTGGAAGACAAGACGCATTACGAACTGTCCTATGTCTTCGGGCGCACCGACGTGCGCAGCCAGTACACCAACGACATCTATTCGGACCGCTTCTTCGCCGCGATCGACGCGGTGCGCGATCCGACCACGGGGCAGATCACCTGCCGCGCCAACCTCGATCCCAACTGGGCCCCGAACCAGCCCTATTCGAGCGGGCGGACCGTCCTACCGCGCACGACGTTCCAGCCGGGCCAGTGCCGCCCGATCAACATCCTGGGCGAAGGGCTGTCCGATCCCTCGGGCATCGCCTTCATCCTGGCGCCGACCACCGACCGCTCCCGCGTCGAGCAGCATGTCGTGTCCGGCTCGGTCAGCGGCGACTTCTCGCGCTTCTTCGAACTGCCCGGCGGTCCGCTCGCCTATGCATTCGGTGCCGAGTATCGCAAGGAGATCAGCAGCTTCACCCCCGATCCCATCGAGCAGCAGGGCCTGACCTTCACCAACGCGCTCAGCCCGACGCGCGGTTCGTTCGACGTGAAGGAGGTGTTCGCCGAATTGAACGCCCCGATCGCCAAGAACATGCGTTTCGCGCATGATCTGGAACTGGGCGCGGCGATCCGCCTGTCGGATTACTCGACGATCGGCCGCACCACGACGTGGAAGGTCGACGGCATGTATGCGCCGATCCGCGACATCACCTTCCGCGGGACCTATTCGGTCGCGATCCGCGCGCCCAATATCAGCGAGCTGTTCGGTGGCCGGTCGCAGACCTTCGCCTTCTTCAACGAAGACCCCTGCATCCCGGCGAACACCGGCAACGGCACCCAGTATCGCGCTGCCAACTGCCGCACGCTGTTGCAGGGCCTGGGTGCGGACCCGGCGACCTATAACGACAACCGCTCGATCAACGTGTCGGGAACCGCGGGCGGCAATCCGCTGCTGCGTCAGGAGGAGGCCAATACCTGGACCGCCGGCGTCGTCCTGTCGCCGCGTTTCATCCCGGGCCTGACCCTGTCGGCCGACTGGTATGACATCCGCCTGAAGAACGCGATCAACACCGTCTCGCCGATCCAGCTCGCGCAGCTGTGCGTCGACTCCCCGACGCTCAACAACCAGTTCTGCGGGGCCATCACCCGTCAGAACGGGCCCGGCAGCGGTGTCGTGCAGGCGGGCAACGTCATCGGTTTCAGCGTGGGGCCGCAGAACGTCGCGTCGTTCCAGACCGCCGGTCTCGACTTCAACCTGAACTGGCGCCTGCCGACCGCCAATCTGGGCCTGTTCAACCTGCAGGTGAACGGCAACTATCTCGACAAGCTGCTGTTCACCGGCGTGCCGGGGGCGCCCGCGACCAATTATCGCGGGACGATCTTCTCAGTCGCGCCGAAATATCAGGTGACGTCGAACCTGTCCTGGACCAAGGGGCTGCTGACCCTGAACTATGGTCTGCAATGGTTCGACAAGACGCTGCGCTACACCCGCGAAACCTCGGGCAGCAACCCGGACTTCGTGGCGGCGGACTATTACTACATCAAGCCGCGCTGGCAACATAATATCTATGTCAGCGTCGATGCGACCGACCACTTCCAATTCTATGGCGGTGTCAGCAATCTGTTCGATCAGCTGCCCGACTATGCTCAGATCATCCAACCGACGACGGCCGTTGGCCGCTTCATGTTCGTCGGTGCGCGGGTGAAGATGTAAGACGGCCTGTCGCTCGGGCTCCGTCATAGGCGACGGGGCCCGGGCGATGCTTTTGAGTGAACACTCTGCATCAGGCGCTTGACGCGACGTGCCGCTGTCCGATTTCGGACAGATTGTTCCACCCGGCCCTGCCCATCCTCGGCAGCGAGCACAAAACCCCTTTCGTCATGGCGGGTTAGGCTTTTCGGCCCTGGACAGCGACGATCGTGGCGATGACACGACAATCCCTCCATGCGGGCACACGCCCTCTCGCCAAAGCTGGCGCCTTCGTCCCATGCGTGGTTTCAGGAGCAGGACGATGAACCGCTTCGCCTTCACCTCGCTCTATCGCTCGCTGACGCGCCACAAGCTTTACGCGGCGCTCAACATCGGCGGCCTCGCCGTCGGGATCGCGGTGTTCTTCGTCCTCGCCCTCTATGTCCGGTTCGAAACGAGCTTCGAGACATGGCTGCCGCATCATGACGAAATCTATCTGGTCCAGACCGACTGGAAGCGCGCCGACGGCCCCTTCGCGGGCCGCTATCCCAGCACGATGGGCGGGCTTCTGGACGAACTGCGGCAGGACCTGCCCGGTCTGGTCGGCACCCGCTTCATGGGTGGCACCAATATGGACGGCAAGGACGGGGGCAGCGTGGTCCGGGGCGGGATCGCCACCTTCGACGATATCGGCCAGGTCGACGCCAGCTTCCTCCAGGTGTTCGACCTGCCATGGGTGGCGGGCGACAAGGCCACCGCGCTCGCCGATCCCGCGAGCGTGATCCTCAGCCGCTCCGCCGCCAAGAAATATTTCGGCGAGGCCGATCCGATCGGCCAGACCCTGACGCTCGCGCTCGACAAGACCGCGCCGCACCGGGTGACCGGCGTCTTCGAGGATCTGCCCAAGACGACCGATTTCAAATTCTCGATCCTCGCCAGATTGCCGACCAGCGACCTGGGCGAGTGGTGGAACCATTGGGGCAGCACCTCGCTCAAAACCTATCTCCGCTTCCCCAATGCCGCGGCCGCCAAGGCGTTTGAGGAGAAAATGCCCGGCTTCGTCACCCGGCATGGGCGTCGCGACCTGGGCGACGACGCGGCGACGCGGATCGGCCTGCCGTTGCTGCCCCTGACCGAGGCGCATCTCCAGCCATCCGGCCAGGAGAGCGCCAGCCGCAAGCTGACCATCGTGACGCTGGGTCTGGTCGGCGTGCTGACGCTGCTGATCGCGATCGTCAATTACGTCAATCTGGCGAGTGCCCGTGCCGGACTGCGGGCGCGCGAGGTCGCGATGCGCAAGGTCCTGGGTGCCGACCGGGTCATGCTGGTCCGCCAGTTTCTGGGCGAGGCGATCCTGGCCGCCGGGGTGGCGGGCATGCTGGGGCTGATGCTGGCCGAGCTTGGCCTGCCGCTGGTCAATGCGGCGGGCGGGCTGTCGCTGAGCATGCCCTATGCGCAGGTCGTACCGGTGCTCGTGCTGCTGGCCATCGGCGTCGGCATTCCGGCGGGCTTCTACCCGGCGCTGCTCCTGTCGCGATTTCCGGCGGCGGCGGTCCTTGCCTCGGCACGCTCGCCGGGCGGCGGGCGCGCGGGGACGCGGGTGCGGGAGCTGCTCGTCATGGGGCAGTTCGCCCTGGTGATCGCCTTCCTGATCGGCGCGGGGGTGCTTGTCGCGCAGACCCGGCATGTCCGCGCCGCCGATCTGGGCTTCCAGCGCGAAGGCCTGCTCGTCGCCCCGTGGCTGGGCTATGTCGATCCGGCTAAGCACCCCGCCCTGATCGCCGCCTTCCGCCGCGTGCCCGGCGTGTCGATGGTGACGACCTCCGATACCGGGCTGGGCGATGTCGGAAACAACAATGCCGACAATCTGCTTCTGGCGGGGCGGCCCGGGCCGGGGCCCGCCGTCCGGCATATCCATGTCGGATCGGACTTTTTCCGCCTGTTCGGCACGAAGCCCGTGGCGGGCCGATTGCTGGATGACGCGCACCGGATGGACGACACGACGAACGGGCAAAAGGGCGAAGCAGGCAACATCGTCATTTCCCGCAAGACCGTCACCGCGCTCGGCTTCGCTTCGCCACAGGATGCGATCGGCAAGACGGCGGTGTGGCCCCGCGCGATGACCATCGTCGGTGTGGTCGATGACCTGCGCTTCTTCTCGCCCCGCCTGCCCACCACGCCGGTCTATTACACCTATACCCACGGCATCGTGCCCTATCCCGTTGCGACGATGCGCTTTACGGGCGATCCGCGCACGGTGCGCGACGCCGTCCGTGCCGCCTGGGTCCGGGTGGCACCGGAAGCCCCGTTCCGGGCGGATACCGGCGACCAGCTGCTCCAGACCTTCTATGATGAGGATGATCGCGCCACGCGGCTGTTCGGCATCGGGGCGAGCCTGGCCGTGCTGATCGGCTGCGTGGGTCTATGGGGGCTGGCGTCCTTCAACACGCAGCGGCGGGTGAAGGAGATCGGCATCCGCAAGACGCTGGGGGCGTCCTCGGCCGATATCGTCAGGCTGCTGGTCGGCCAGTTCCTGCGCCCCGTGCTGCTGGCGAACCTGATTGCCTGGCCGCTGGCATTCGTCGCGATGCGGACATGGCTGGCCGGGTTCGACGACCGTATCGCACTGTCGCCGGTCTTCTTCGTCGGCGCGTCCGTCCTCGCGCTCGTCATCGCGGTGCTCACCGTGCTCGGCCAAGCCCTGCGCGCGAGCCGTGCGGCCCCGGCCTGGGCCCTGCGTCACGACTAGAGCACCCAGAACGACCATCCGCCGACCTCCATCCACGACCGATCGAAAGCGAAGCCGATGCGCACATCCCTGCTGGGCGCCGCCCTCTGCCTGACCGCCGCCCTGTCGCCCGCATCGGGGCAGGAGTATCGCCCGTCCTTTCATCCGGACATGCTGAAAGGGCCGATTGCGGGCCGCCCGAACGAGGTGCTGGTTCTCGGCACGCCGCATCTGTCCCAACTGCCCGGCAATATCGGCCCCGAGATGGTCGAGCCGCTGCTCACCCGCCTCACCCGCTGGAAACCGACGGCGATCGCCAATGAGAATATGTCGGGCCTGCTGTGCTTCAGCTTGCGCGCTCAAGGCGCGCGTCAGGCATCGTCCGTCGAGAGCTATTGCTACGACCCCACGGCCGCCGGAACCGCCGCCGGGCTGAGCGTGCCCGCCGCCAATGGGGAGATCGAGCGGCGGCTGGCGAACTGGCCCGCCTCGCCCTCCCCCGCCGAGCGTCGCCGCCTCGCGCTGCTCTTTCTGGCTGCCGGAGAACCGACATCGGCGCTGGTCCAATGGCTCCGCCTGCCCGCAACGGAACGCCGCGCCGCCGATGGTCTCACCGCCGACCTCGCCGCCTATCTGGACAAGAGGGTGGCCAGGAAGAGCGAGGACAGCCTGATCGTCGCGGCACTCGCCGCGCGACTGGGGCTGGAGCGGGTTTGGGGCGTCGACGACCAGTCCTCCTCGGGCGCTCCGGTGGACGACAAGGCCTATGGCGCGGCTCTGACGGCCGCCTGGGACAACCCCGCGACCAAGGCCCGGATCGCGCAGGGAAATGCGTTGAGTGCGGGCCTCGGTCGTCCCGATGGGCTGCTCGACCTGTACCGCGCGTACAACGCGCCCGCCTATGGCGCGGAAGCCTATCGGTCCGACTGGGGCGCGGCGCTGAACGAACCCTCGCCTCAGGCCTATGGGCGGCAATATGTCGCCTATTGGGAAACCCGTAACCTGCGCATGGTCGCCAACATCCGCGCCGTGCTCGGCTGGAAGCCCGGCACCCGGCTGCTTGCGGTCGTCGGCGCGTCTCACAAGGCCTATTACGAAGCCTATCTGAACCAGATGCACGACGCGAAGCTCGTCGATGCCGCGCTCGTGCTCAAATAGCGAAGGGGTATCCTGTGCCTATCCCGGTACGGGGACAGCATCGTCAGGGGCGGCCCAGCCGAAGGCCCGCCGCAACCGCGCCGCGCCGTCGCTGTCGAACGGGGTGCCATGGGCGAAGATCACCCGCTCTGGCGCGGTCGCGACCATGCGGCGGATTGCCGCTCGCGTCGCTTCCCCGCCCAGGGTCAGCGCGGCGCGGACATGAACGCCCGTGGTCGCGCGGGTCGCCAGCGTCGCGCGCATCACCGCGGCGGTGACGGGCGGCAATTTGGCGGGTTCCAGATTCTCGATCAGATCGGCGAGTATCAGGGTGCGGCTGTCCCGGTGGAGGAACCAGGCTTCCTCGAAGCCCGCTCCGCCCCGGACCATCCCCTGCTCGATGGTGTCGGCCCATTCCGCCGGCGCCGTATCCACCAAATCGCGGTCGATCCGCACCCCCGATCGCCGGACCGCGCCGCGATCGCGAAGCGCCGGTACCGCCCAACTGGTCGCGTCGGGACAGGCCCGTTGCCACGCCTCCAGGAACGTCCAATGGGCGACGGTCGGCGCGACCAGATGCCGCACCGGTCCCAGGTCCGCCAGCGCCCGTTCCAGCGCGGGCGTGTGGCGGGTCGGCGAGTGAAGCCACAACCCGCCGTCCTTCAGCCGGACGACCGTCATCCGCACCGGCAGCGTCAGGCCCATCGCGCTGATCGGACCGCTGTCGACGATCCAGATATCGGGCGCGACGGGCTTCAGCATGTCCACCGGGGCATAGGCGACCTCCCCCTTCCCCCGCGCCGATCCGCGCGTCAGCCACAGCGCGCCCGTCACCACGCCCGCCGCCGCCGCGCCGATCAGCCACGCCTTGCGCAGCGAGGCCGGATGCTTGGCCTCGACCGTCGGATCGGGCAACCGCGAAGGGTCGCCGGGCTTGGTATCGCGAATGGCTGTGCTCATGGCTTTTCTCCCGTCTTGGGTACAGCAGCGAAAGCGCGGAACGGAAGTTCCCGTAACTCTTTGTAAGAAGCGTGTAATTGGTCGATGGAGGGACCCCGATGACAAGGTTCCATCCATTCGCGGTCACGACCGTCGCGCTGTCGGTGGTGTTCCTCCTGCTGGGGCTGTTCTTCCTGACTATGCCGCAGATGGGCGCGAGCTTCTACGGCGTGCCGACCCGAGACGTCGCCGCGACGACCTTCGTCCGGGCCATCGGACTGCGGGATGTGGCGCTGGCACTGTATCTGCTCGGCTTGACCTTGTCGGCGCGGTGGCGAGCGCTGACCATCGTACTGACGGCAACGCTCGTCATCCCGGTGGGGGATATCGCGCTGTTGATGATGTCCGGCACCGCGCGCCCGGTCCATTATCTTCTGCATGGCGCAAGCCTGCTGTGCTTCGCGCTGCTCGCGATAGGAAGTCGTCGTCAGCCCTGACCGAGCATGACGGGCGACGACATCGTGTTGAAATCCCTTCACCTCCCCTCGACAAGGAGGAAGAATGCATAAGCGGTCGCGAACATTTGACGCGAGCGGGACGGCTGGTCATCACTATCGCATGACCCACCTTTTCTCGCGCCGCGACACCCTGACCGGCGCCACCGCCCTGACCGCCACGACCGCCCTGCATGGCGCGGTACCGCCCACGAACCCGGCCGCGCTGCTCGACCGGATCGCGCAGGGCCTGCTGCCGCTGATCCCGGAGCGGGCGACGTCACTCGGCGTGGACGAGGGCGCGCAAGCCGATCTCCGGCGGCGATTGGAAGATCGCTCGCCCGCCGGGGTGGCCGCACGCCAGAGTTTCCTGACCCAAAGCCTGAAGCAACTGGCGCGGTTGCCCCGCACCGGGCTGGATCCCTCGACCGCGACCAGCATCGCCGTGGTCGAAACCGCCTTCCGTACCGCGCTCGACGGCATGGCCCTGCCTTATGGCGTCGCAACCATCGGCGACTGGCGCAACACGCCCTATGGCGTCATCCAGAATGTCGGCGCGTGGCTCGACGTGCCGCAGATGCTGGACGGTGACCAACCGGTCCGCAACGCTACCGATGCCGAGGCCTATCTCGCCCGCCTAGCCGCCATGGCCGCGCAGTTGGACGGCGAGACGGTGCGTATCCGCCAGGCGCGCGAACAGGGGCTGGTTCCGCCCGCCTTCCTGCTCGACAAGACCATCACCGGCATGACCCGCACCATCGCCGAAGCGGCGAACGCCGACGGCCCGCTGGTGGGACCTCTGGCGCGCAAGACCCAGGCGATCCCGGGCGACTGGACAGTGCGCGCGACGCGGATCGTGCGCTCGGGCATTCTGCCCGCGCTGGAGCGACAGCTGGCCGAGTTGCACGCCCAGCGCGCGGTCGCGACCGATGCGGCGGGAATGGGCAGCCGCCCCCATGGTCCCGAATGGTATGCCTGGGGCTTGCGCGCCAGTACGACCACTCGCCGCAGCCCTACCGAGCTTCACCAGATGGGTCGCGCGCGCCTGGCCGATCTTCAGGCGCAAATGGACGCGATCCTGCGCAAGGAAGGCCTGACCCAGGGCAGCGTTGCCGAGCGCGCCATCGCCTATCAGCGTCGCCCGGGCATCGGCTTTCCCGACAATGACGAGGGGCGGAAGCAGATCGTCGCTTATATGCAGGCGCGGATCGACGCGATCCGGCCCCGCCTTCCCGATGCATTCCGCCGCCTGGCGCGCGGCCATCTGGAGATCCGACGCATGCCGCTCGCCCAGGAAGCGGGGGCTCCGGCGGCCTATGGCGGACCCGGCACCATCGACGGGCGAGAGCCGGGCAAGGTCTGGGTCAATCTGGGCGACCCGACCATCCACAACCGGGTGACCATCCCCGATCTCGTCTATCACGAAGGTATTCCGGGCCATGTCTGGCAGGGCGAATACGCGCAGGCCCTGCCGCTGATCCGCTCGATCCTGGCGTTCAACGCCTATTCGGAGGGCTGGGCGCTCTATGCCGAGCAACTCGCGGACGAACTGGGCATGTATGCCGACGATCCGGCCGGGCGGCTGGGGTATCTGATGGGACTGGCGTGGCGCGCGGTGCGGCTGATCGTCGATACCGGCATCCACGCCATCGGCTGGTCGCGCAACCAGGCGCTGACCGAGTTCATCGCCGCCACCGGCCTGCCCCGCAGCAACGCGGTGAGCGAGGTGGACCGCTATTGCGCGTGGCCGGGTCAGGCTTGCGGCTATGAGGTCGGCCGCGCCGAGATCGTCGCCCAGCGCGACCGCGCCAAGGCGGCGCTCGGCCCCCGCTACGACCTGCGCGATTTCGATCAGGCGGTGGTGGACGGCGGCAATGTGCCGTTGAACGTCCTGGCCGACAATGTCTCGCGCTATATCGCGGGAACGCGGGGGTAGGACCTATCCCGGTCGAACGAGAAAGATGGCGATTCGGCCGAATGGTCACCGCCGCGCGAAGAGATCCATGTTCGCGTCGCCCCAATCCTTCAGCGCCGCGATGATCGGCGACAGGGATCGGCCGCGATCGGACAGGCTGTATTCGACGCGCGGCGGCACCTGGGCGAAGACCTCGCGCTCCATCAGGCCATCGGCCTCCAGCTCCCGCAACTGATTGATCAGCATGCGCGGCGTCACGTCACCAGCGCGGCGGCGCAATTCGTTGAAGCGCGTGGTTCCGTCCTGGAGATGATAGAGGATCACCGCCTTCCACTTGCCGTCGATCAGGCTCACGGCCGCCTCGACGGCGCAGCCCGGGGTACAATCGAGGCGGGAGTGACGGGCTTTCGCCATCGGGCGGTATCCTTTTCGACACTATGAGCGTTTTTTGTGCCTACGACATAAGCTGACACCGTCCCTATCTCGCGTGCGTCAGCAGAAGGAGCAAGACCCATGCGCGCCATAGCCTATCGCCAGCCCGGCCCGATTAACCGGGCCGATGCCCTGATCGACGTCGAACTGCCACGGCCCATTCCGACCGGGCGTGATATCCTGGTCGCGGTCCGAGCCATCTCGGTGAACCCGGTCGACGCGAAGATTCGCACCAGCGCCGCGCCGTTCGACGGGCGCGACGAACGCGTCCTTGGCTGGGATGCGGCGGGCGTGGTCGAGGCGGTCGGCCCGGAGGCCACCCGCTTCAAAGTGGGTGACGAGGTCTTCTATGCGGGAAACCTGATCCGCGACGGCAGTAATGCCGAATATCAGCTGGTCGACGAGCGGATCGTCGGCCATCGCCCCCGCAGCATCGGCTTCGCAGAGGCGGCGGCGCTGCCGCTGACGGCCATCACGGCCTGGGAAACCCTGTTCGACCGGTTGAAGGTCGACGACCAGCCGGCCGGCGGTGCCCGCGCCATCCTGATCATCGGCGGCGCGGGTGGTGTCGGTTCCGCGGCGATCCAGATCGCGCGGGCCCGCACCGACCTGACCGTGATCGCCACCGCCTCCCGCGCCGAGACGCAAGACTGGGTGCGCGAACTCGGCGCGCATCATGTCATCGATCATTCCCAGCCCATGGCACCGCAGATCGCTGCGCTGGAGATGGGCGCACCCGCCTTCGTCTTCTCGACCACCCATACCGATCGCCATCTGGCCGACATCGCCGAGATGGTCGCGCCGCAGGGGCGCTTCGCGCTGATCGATGATCCCGCCAGCCTCGACATCGTCGCCTTCAAGCGCAAGGCGGTGTCGGTCCATTGGGAATTCATGTTCACCCGGTCGCTCTTCGACACACCGGACGTCGGCGAGCAGGGTCGCCTGCTGGATGCGATCGCCGGGCTTGTGGACGAGGGGCGCATCCGCACCACGGCCACCGACACGCTCTCGCCGATCAACGCCGCCAACCTGATCGAGGCGCACCGCCGCATCGAGAGTGCCACGACGCGGGGCAAGATCGTCCTGGAGGGCTGGGACGGTCCGCAGGCGTGACACTCGAGGATTGAGTGCGCGGGCGGGTCAGGCGAACGCCAACTCGCCCGTGACGACCGTCATGGCATGGTCGACGAAGCGCGCCTTCTCGCCGACCGGCGCGACATAGTGGAGCGCCGCGCGCGCCAGTTCGGGGGCGCCTCCCCGCGCGATCATCCACGCGGCCAGATAGGGCGCAGCAAGACAGCCACCTGCCGTCGCGACATTGCCATGAGCGGCGAACGGTGCGTCGATGACGGTGACACCGGCTTCCACCACCCACGGCTTGGTGGTGAGGTCGGTGCAGGCTGGCAGATCGCCGATCAGGCCCAGCTTGGCCAACAACAAGGTCCCCGAACACTGCGCCGCGATCAACTGCTGCGTTGGGTCGAGGCGAAGCCGGGCCAACATTGCTCCATCGGCGGCAATCTCACGTGTGCGAGCGCCGCTGCCGATCAGCACCGCATCCGCCTCTTCGAGGAATTCCAATGGCCGCTGGCGGTGGATCGTGACGCCGTTCAACGACGTCACCGTCTCGGTCGGTGCGGTGATGTGCGCAGCCCAGCCATGCGGGCGCAGCCGGTTGATGATCGCAGCGGCCACGAACGAATCCAGTTCGTTGAAGCCATCGAAGGTCAGGACCGCGACCTGCATCACCCTTGCGTCCGCCCGGAGAACAGTGTCCGAGTTGCACCGGCGACCCAGACCTGCCCGGTCTCGTCCTGCGAGACATGGATGCGTCCGCTCCGTCCAAGGCGTGTGCCCTGCGCGGCGACATAACTGCCGCTGGCCCGACCACTGGCGAACAGCCACTGGCCGACCGAGGCGTTGAGGCTGCCGGTCACCGGATCCTCGATCAGCCCGCCATGTGCGTCGGTGAAGAGTGCGCGCAGTTCGAACGCCACCTCGCTGCCGGGTGCATGCGGTCCGACGATTCCGATGTCGATATGCTCGGGATGATGCCGCGCCGGTTCAACCGCCAGCACGGCCTCCGCCGACTCCAGCATGACCGCGATCCAGCCCGGTCCATTGTCAGCCCAGGCGGCGTCGATGATCGCCGCGCGGTCGATCCGGAGCAATTCCGCAACCTGTGCGATCTCCGCCTCGGTCGGGACGCCACCGCGCAATAGCGGAGGGGCGGCAAAGGCAACCTGGTCGCCATCGCGCCGGATCGTCACCAGCCCGACGCCGCATTCCTGCACGATCACGCCGTCCCGCTTCGGCTGTCCGCCCGATTCCGCCCATGCATGCGCACTGCCCAAGGTCGGGTGCCCGGCGAAGGGCAGTTCGTGCGCCATGGTAAAGATGCGGACGCGATAGTCGGCGGACGGATCGGTCGGCGGCAGCAGGAAGGTCGTCTCCGAGAAGTTCAACCAGCTTGCGATCGCCTGCATCTCGTCCGTCGTCAGGCCATCGGCATCGGCGATGACGGCCAGCGGATTGCCGGTCAGCGGATCGGTGCCGAATACGTCGACGAGGCGGAAGGGGCGGGTCACGGGCATCTCCTGTTGATGATGGCCCGTCGTATCGCGTGACAACTGGCGCTGAAAGATACACATCGGTACGATCATGCCGAACTGTAATGGTAAGAACGGCAGTACGATGGTGAGCGCCCCCGACGAAACCCGCACCGGCATGGTGGTCCGCGCGATCCGCGACCGGATCGACGCCCGCACGCTGACGCCCGGCGCACGGCTGCCATCCATCCGCGCCATGGCCGAGACGAGCGGCGTCGCCCGCTCGACGGTGGTCGAGGCCTATGACCGGCTCGCAGCGGAAGGTGTGATCCGCTCGCGACCGGGGTCGGGCTTTTATGTTGCCGCACCCTTGGCCCCGCTGGCGCTGGATCGGCTCGCTACCATGCGAGAACGCGAGGTCGATCCGCTCTGGATGCTGCGCCAGTCGCTGGGCGAGCGCCGCCACGAACTGATGCCGGGATGCGGCTGGTTGCCCGATGACTGGCTGGCGGGCGACGCGCTTCGCAAGGCGATGCGCGGGGTGGCGCGATCGGACGATGAGGGCACGCTGGCGGGCTACGCGTCACCCCTGGGCTCGCCGCCGCTCCGGGCGTTGCTCGCACGGCGAATGGCGGATCAGGGGATCGAGGCCGGACCCGACCAGATCCTGCTGACCGACAGCGGCACCCATGCGCTCGATCTGGTGTGCCGTTTCCTGCTCCAACCCGGCGATACGGTGCTGGTCGACGATCCCTGCTACTTCAACTTCCTGGCGCTCCTCCGGGCACACCGGGCAATGGTGGTGGGTGTGCCGATGACGCCGACCGGTCCGGACGTTGCCGCCTTCGCCGAGGCTGCGGCGACGCATCGCCCGCGCTTCTACCTGACGAACTCGGCCGTCCATAACCCGACCGGCGCGTCGCTCGCCGCCGCCACCGCGCACCGGCTGCTCAAGATCGCGGAGGCGCATGACATGGTCGTCATCGAGGACGATATCTTCGCCGACTTCGAACACACGCCTTCGCCCCGTCTGGCGGCGTTCGACGGGCTCGACCGGACGATCCGGATCGGCAGCTTCTCCAAGTCGCTATCGGCGGCGGTCCGCTGCGGCCATATTGCGGCGCGGCCCGACTGGATCGAAGGGCTGGCCGACCTCCGGATCGCGACGTCGATGGCGGGTAGCCCGCTCGCCGCCAATCTGCTCCATGCGGTGCTGACTGATGGCAGCTATCGGCGTCACGTGGACGGCGTTCGTACCCGGCTGGCCCGAGCCACAGCCAAAGTCGCCAAACGACTGCGCGCGCTCGGTATCGAGCCGTGGATAGAGCCTGCATCCGGCCTGTTCCTATGGGCGCGATTGCCGGATGGCGTCGACGCCGTCGACCTTGCCCGCCGCGCCCTCGTTGAGGGCATCGTGCTGGCACCGGGGCCGGTGTTCAGCACCAGCGGGGGCTGGCGCGATCACCTGCGCTTCAATGTCGCGATGAGCGACGATAATCGGCTCTTCGCCTTCTTGCGGTCGGCGGTATCGCACCCGTCACCCGACTGGGCTGCCTAGCCGCTCGACCAGGAAGTCGACGAACACCCGTACGCGTGCCGGGGTGGTGGAGCCACCGACGAAGACGGCGTGGATCAGTTCGACGTCGCCGGGATTATAGTCCTCCAGGAGCGGGACGAGCCGTCCGTCGGCAATCTCGGCCGCGACGCTGAAGCGGCCGACGCGGGTGATGCCGACACCGGCCGCCGCGAGATGGCCCAACGTTTCGCCATTGTTGGCGACGATACCACCCTCGACCGACAGTGTGAAATCCTTCCCGTCACGACGGAACGGCCAGATCGGCTCGGCGCGACGGAAGCTGAAGTTAAGGCAGTTGTGGGCGTGCAGGTCCTCCGGCACCTGTGGCGTACCGGCCCGCGTCAGATAGTCGGGCGATGCCACGATCACCCGCCGGGACTCGCCCAGCTTACGCGCCGTCAGCCCGCTATCGGCAAGCGGCCCGAAGCGGATGGCGACATCGGCCTGCCCCGCTGCGACATCGACCAGCGTGTCGGTGAGCGCGATATCGATCAGGATATGCGGATAGGCGCGCGCGAAGTCGCCGAGCAACGGCACCACGCACAACCGGCCATGTGCCAGCGCCGCGCTGATCCGCAGTCGTCCACGCGGCGCGCCTTGGTCGGCAATCTGCTGCTCCGCATCGTCGAGATCGGCGAGGATGCGGCGTGCGGCGAGCAGATAGGCCTGCCCCTCGGCGGTCAGCGTCAGCGCTCGGGTCGAGCGCAGCAGCAGTCGTACGCCCAGCCGCGCCTCGATCCGGTCGACCGCGCGCGCGACCGCCGAGGGCGTCAGCCCGAGCGCGCGGCCCGCAGCGGAGAAACTGCCCGCCTCCACCACGCTCGCGAACAGGGCGAGCGACCGGGCGCGGTCGTCATTGCCGGTCATCTTTGCGTCCAAGGCATAGATCCTTTGCACCCGCAGGCGGTTCCGCAGCGCGGCTTCACCGGCCATCTATGCGCCTGACAATGACATTCGCAAAGGAGGTGTCATGGAATATCGGCAATTGGGATCGTCCGGCCTGCGCGTTCCGGCCCTGTCGTTCGGCGCGGGGACCTTCGGTGGCAAGGGACCGCTGTTCAGCGCCTGGGGCACAAGCGACGCCACTGAGGCTCGGCGGCTGGTCGACATCTGCCTCGACGCCGGGATCACACTGTTCGATACCGCCGACGTCTATTCGGACGGCGCGTCGGAACAGGTGTTGGGCGAGGCGATCAAGGGGCGGCGCGACGCCGTGCTCATCTCGACCAAGACCGGCCTGCCCATGGGGGACGGCCCGCAGGACTGG
Organism: Sphingomonas sp. GM_Shp_1; assembly: GCF_026540895.1. GTDB lineage: Bacteria > Pseudomonadota > Alphaproteobacteria > Sphingomonadales > Sphingomonadaceae > Sphingomonas. Next base: position 214,330 of record NZ_JALNUR010000004.1, read on the forward strand.
GGCGCGTCGCGGGCACGGCTGATCGGCGCGGTCGAGGCGGCGCTGCGGCGGCTCGGCACCGACCGGATCGACCTGCTCCAGCTTCACGCCTTCGACGCCTCCACCCCGACAGAGGAGGTGATGGGCACGCTCGACCGGCTGATCGCCGACGGCAAGGTCCGCTATGCGGGCGTCTCCAACTATCCCGGCTGGCAGATCATGAAGGCGCAAAGCCTGGCCGATCGCCATGGCTGGCCGCGCCTCGTCGCGCATCAGGTCTATTACTCGCTGATCGGCCGTGCGTACGAATGGGATTTGATGCCGCTGGCGGCGGATCAGGGCGTCGGCGCGCTGGTCTGGAGCCCGCTCGGCTGGGGGCGGTTGACCGGCAAGATCGGGCGTGGGCGGCCGATCCCGGCGGGCAGTCGCCTCCACGAGACGGCCCAGTTCGCGCCGCCGGTCGAGGACGAGCATCTCTACCGCGTCGTCGATGCACTGGAGGCGGTGGCGGCCGAGACCGGTAAGACCGTTCCGCAGGTCGCGATCAACTGGTTGCTGCGGCGACCGACCGTGTCGTCGGTGATCATTGGCGCGCGCGACGAGGCGCAATTGCGCGACAATCTGGGCGCGGTCGGCTGGACGCTGACGCCCGAACATGTGGCCGCGCTCGACGCGGCGAGCGACGTGCTGCCGCCCTATCCGCACACCCCCTATCGGCAGCAGGAGGGTTTCGCCCGCCTCGCGCCACCGATGGTTTGAGGAGCCAGGATCATGAAGTTCAACCTCGGACTGATCGCGCTGGCGGTCGGCGCCTTCGGCATCGGCGTGACCGAGTTCGCGCCGATGGGTATGTTGCCGGTGATCGCGGGCGACCTGCATGTATCGATCCCCGCCGCCGGGCTGCTGGTCAGCGCCTATGCGATGGGCGTGCTGATCGGCGCGCCGCTGATGACGCTCACCACAGGGCGGATCGACCGGCGGACGCTGCTGATCGCGTTGATGGGCATCTTCACGCTAGGCAATGCGCTGTCGGCGATGGCGGACGGATACTGGATGCTGATGGCCGCGCGGGTCGTGACCTCGTTCAACCATGGCGCCTTTTTCGGCGTCGGGTCGGTGGTGGCCGCCAGCCTCGTGCCGCCGGACAAGCGCGCGGGCGCGGTGGCCGCGATGTTTACCGGTCTGACCGTCGCGACCATCGGCGGCGTGCCGGCGGCGGCCTGGGTCAGCGAGGCGATCGGATGGCGCACCGCCTTTGCCGGGATCGCGGGCGTGGGCGCGGTCGCCATGCTGTCGCTCCGCCTTGCCCTGCCGCCGCTCCCGACTGCCGAGGGCGGAGACATTCGCGCGGAATTGCGCGTGTTGCGGCGCGGTCCGGTGCTGGCGGCGCTGGCGCTGACCGTGGTCGGGGCGAGCGCGATGTTCACCGTCTTCACCTATATCGTCCCGATCCTGCGCGAGGAAACCCACGCATCGAGCGGCTTCGTGACCGCGATGCTGGTGCTGTACGGCATCGGGCTGACGATCGGGAACACCTTGGGCGGGCGACTGGCCGATCGGTCGATCGAGCGGACGCTGATCGGCAGCTTCGCCGTCCTCGCCACGGTGCTGGTCGCGTTCGCGGCGGTAATGCAATGGCCATGGCCCGCCGCCGTCGCCATCCTGATCTGGGGGATCGCCAGCTTCGCGATCGTGCCGCCCCTGCAGATGCGCGTGATGGTCGCGGCGTCGGACGCGCCGAACCTTGCCTCGGCGATGAACGTCGGGGCGTTCAACCTCGGCAATGCCTTTGGCGCGGCGCTGGGCGGCGGCGTGATCGGCGCCGGACTGGGATTGCCGGTGGTGTCGCTGGCCGGGGCAGCGATGGCGGCGGCGGCGCTGGTGATGCTGATGGCAATCCGGCGTCAGCCGCGTGCAGCGGTCTGTCCGGTCTGAAGAGCGGTTACGACGCGGATGAGCTTGTCCGGGTTGCGGACGATATAGATCGCCGCGATCCGGCCTCCGCGGATGTCGAGCGCGGTGGTCTGGAGTACGCCGCCTCCTGCACGGCTGACATAACCGGGCAGACCGTCGATCGTAGCGAAGCGGATCAGCTCGGCAGGCTCGTCGGGATATTTCCGCCGCAACCCGGCGAACAGGCGTTGTGCTTTCGCCAGCCCGCGAATGACGTTGTGGAACGCCGGGACACGTCCGCCGCCATCCGAATGGATCGCCACATCTTCCGCGAGCAGGTCCGACAGCGCGCGTGGATCGCCGTCCCGCGACGCCGCGAAGAAGGCGCTGGTGATCCGCGCCGCCTCCTGCGCGTCGACCGGGTAGCGTGGCCGCGCCTCGGCGACATGCCGCCGGGCGCGTGAGGCGAGTTGCCGCACGGTCGCGGGCGCCCGGTCGAGCGTCTTCGCGACCTCGGGCAAGTCGACGTCGAATATGTCGTGGAGCAGGAACGCCGCCCGCTCGAGGGGCGATAGGCGCTCCATCGCCAGCATCAGCGTGACGGTCAGGTCATCGGCCACTTCGTTCGGATCGGTCGTACCGAGCAGCGGCTCGGGCAGCCACGTGCCGACATAGGTCTCGCGCCGCATCCGCGCCGACTTCAGGTGATCGAGGCACAGCCGCGTGACCACCTGCGTCAGCCAAGCGGCGGGCGCGTCGACGCCCTCCGCCCGCGACCAGCGCAGCCACGCATCCTGCACCAGATCCTCCGCCTCGGCGAGCGAGCCGGTCATGCGATAGGCAAGCCGGACGAGCCTCGGCCGCTCGGCCTCGAACAGCGCGGTGTCAGGCATCGTCGACCGGATGCGCGACGCGAAAAGCCACCTGCAGGCGGTTCCAGGTGTTGATCGCGCCGATCGCCATGGTCAGCCACACCTGCTCCGCATCCGAAAACACTGCCTTGAGCGCATCATAGTCCGCATCGGGTGCACCCGTCTCCGGCAGCCGCGTCAACGCCTCCGCCCATCCGAGCGCCGCCCGCTCGCGATCCGAATAGAGCGTCGATTCCCGCCATGCGCTCAGCATGTACAGCCGCATCTCGCTTTCGCCATGACGGCGCAGATCGGTCGAGTGCATATGCAGGCAGAAGGTGCAGCCGTTGATCTGCGATACGCGGTACTTCACCAGTTTGAGTAGATTGTGGTCGAGCCCGCTCTTCGCAAAGCTCTGCTCCAGCGCCATCATGGCCTTGATCGCTTCCGGGGCCAGAGCGTGCGGGTTGGCGATACGGGGTGTCATGGTCGATCTCCTTGGGTTCCGACACCATGACGAGGCAGCGATGGCCGGTGTGACATGCCCATCCGGAATCTTCGCCGCTGGCCCGCTATGCCATATCACGCAGCCGCTTCCGCATCCGGGTCAACGGCACGACGACGCCCTCCACCTCCGTATCGGCGCGTTCGATCGGTTCATAGCCGCAGGCCGCATAAAGCGGTACTCCGCCAGCCGTACCCATCAGTTCGACGGCGGTGAAACCTTCGCCCCGCGCCGCCTTTTCGCAAGCGTCGAGGATGATCCGCCCGATCCCGCGCCGGACGTGATCCGGGTGCGTGTACATGGCCCGGATGCGGGCGGCGTCCTTCGCCGGATCGAGCAGCGCCGGATCGCGCAAGTCGGTGCTATGATCGCCGCCATAGAGCGTCGCCCGCCGACTCCACCCGCCACAACCGACCGGCACGCCATGGTCCTCGACCACGAAATAGGTGCGGTCGCGCACCAGTTGCGTGTCGAGCCCCATCACCGCCCGGCTGGCCACGATCTGCTCGGGGGTGAGCACCGCTGATTGCCCATGGTCGATCGACAGCGTCATCAATTCGCGGAGCGCCCCCAGATCGGCTTCGGTCGCAAGGCGGATGGTCAGGTCACCGCTCATGCCGCCAGCTCCAGCCGCCACGTTTCCCCCTGAAGCGGAGCGCCGAACCGCTCGTGCATCGCCGTCTCGACACACACGAAGCCGTGCGCGGCATAGATGCGACGGGCCGACTCCAGCACCGTGTGCGTCCACAGCACCAGCGCGCGATAGCCGGTTTCCCGCGCGAAGCTGACGCACGCGCCGACCAGCGCATCGCCGATACCCCGGCGGCGGGCAAAGGGTTCGACATGGAGCAGGCGCAGCCGTGCGATCCCCTCCCCTTCGTCGGTGACGAACACCGCGCCCGCCATCACCCCGTCGATCTCGGCGATCCAGCATTGCTCGCGTGCCGGATCGAAATCGCGGAGAAAGGCCGCCGTCACCTCGCTTTCGATCACCTCCAGTTCGCGACCCCAGCCATGGCTCTCGGCATAGAGGACGGACTGGCGCGCGGCGACCAGTGCGGGTTCGCCGGTGCGGAAAGACCGGATGACGAACGGTCCGCCTGATGCTGGGTCGAGCAACAGCCGCGCCCGCGTCAACGCCTCGATCAGATCGCGCCGCCCCTGCCCTTCCACGGTGCCGAGCAGGTCGCCGACCGCGCTGCTTTGCCGCTGGTCGACGACCGCGAAGGCCGCCCGCCCCGCTTCGGTCAGCCGCAGGTCACGGGCGCGGGCGTCGTCCTCGCGCCGCTCGCGCACGATCCAGCCGCGCTTCTCGAACCGCTTGACCAAGCGGCTGAGATAGCCCGCATCCATGCCGAGCGCGTCCTGCAACATGGTTGCGGTCACCGGTTCGCGCGTGGCGATCTCGAACAGCAGGCGCGCTTCGGGCAAGCTCGCCTCCGTGCCCAGGAAATGCGCGTCAAGCGCGCCGATCGTCTGGGTGTAGAAGCGGTTGAAGCGGCGGATGGCGGTGATGTCTGCATCTTCCATGATCGCCATGCTGGACCATATTTGTTGACCGAGTCAAGTATCAGGGCAAAGTCGGCTCCGGCACCAATTGCGCGCGAAGAGCCGCCGCATCGCGGCCGGGCGGTGCGCCGAACAAGCGGCGATAGTCACGGCTGAACTGCGACAGGCTTTCATAGCCGATCGCGAAGCCGACCCGCGCGACTTCTTCGGCGGAGATCAGGCGGCGACGCGCCTCCTGCAACCGCACCTGCTTCTGGAACTGCACCGGCGTCATTGTCGTCACCACCTTGAAATGCCGATGGAAGCCGGGGACGCTCATACCTGCAAGTGCAGCAAGGTCCGCCACCCGCAACGTCTCGGCATAATGGTTGCGGATATGGGCCGCAGCCCGACCGATCCGTGCGGCATGCGTGTCGACAAGCCCCATCTGACGCAGCGCCGGTCCCAGCGTACCACCGAGCAACCGCCAGACGATCTCGCGCCGGATGAGCGGGGCGAGCACTGCGCGGTCGGCCGGATGGTCGAGCAGTTCGAGCAGCCGCCTGAGAGGATCGCGCAACGCCGGGTCATGGTCACTGGTCGACAGCGCGTTGAAGGCAGCGGCCGGACCTTGCACACCGGGGTGCTCCGCCACCAGTTCGGCCACGGTCACGGGCTCGATCGCCAGCGACAACGCCAGATAGGGCTTCTCCACGCTCGCCCGCACGATGCGCGATGTGACCGGCAGATCGACCGACGCGAGCAGACACTGGCCCTCGGCATAATGATAGGGCGTGGGTCCGAGCATTGACATCTTGGCACCCTGCACGACCAGGCAGAAGGAGGGCCGATAGACCGACCGGATGATACCGGTCGGTTCCTCCGCACGGGTGATGAGCAGACCCGGGATCGGGGTTTCGCGGCCATGGACGAACCAGTGGCGCTCTATCAGTTCGGCGAGGTCGGACAGCGTCGTCATGGAACGCACTTTAGCTTCGTCGTGCTCCAGATACACCGGCCTGCGCCTCACTTTGATAGGATCGGGCAGGACATTGATCGGATCGGCGTCGCCGGTCGGACGTTCGCGGCGTATCTCGGGTTCATCCATCCCATCAGGAGAACCATTCCCATGCGTATGCGCCAGCTCGGCCATAGCGGCCTGTTCGTATCCGAACTCTGCCTCGGCACCATGACCTTCGGCGGCAGCGAGGGCATATGGGGTCAGATCGGCCAACTTAGTCAGGACGAGGCCGACACGCTGGTCCGGACCGCGCTCGACGCCGGCATCAATTTCATCGATACCGCCAATGTCTATGCCGGGGGCGAAAGCGAGCGCATCCTCGGCCAGTCGCTCAAGAACCTCGGCGTCGCGCGCGACGATGTCGTGATCGCGACCAAGGTGCTGGGCCCGATGGGCGATGGTCCCAACGCACGCGGCGCCTCACGCGGCCATATCCTCAGCCAGTGCAAGCAGAGCCTCCAGCGGCTCGGCCTTAACCATATCGACCTCTACCAGATCCACGGCTTCGACCCCGCCACGCCGATCGAAGAGACGCTGGAGGCGCTCGACACGCTCGTGCGTCATGGTCACGTCCGCTATCTCGGCCTGTCCAACTGGGCGGCGTGGCAGGTGGTGAAGGCGGTCGGCATAACCGAGGCACGGCGGCTCGCGCCGATCCTGTCGCTCCAGGCCTATTACACGCTGGTCGGCCGCGACCTGGAGCGCGAGATCGTGCCGATGCTCCGGTCCGAGAAGATCGGGCTGATGGTGTGGAGCCCGCTGGCCGGCGGCTATCTGTCAGGCAAGTACGATGGAGAGGGTCAGGCGGCGGACGGACGGCGCGCCAGCTTCGACTTCCCGCCGGTCGATCGGACGCGCGGCTCGGTGGTGATCCCCGAGATGCGCCGCATCGCCGAGGCCAAGGGCTGCACCGTCGCACAGGTCGCGCTCGCCTGGCTGCTTCATCAGCCGGTGGTGACGAGCGTGATCGTCGGCGCCAAGCGCGTCGACCAGCTCGCCGACAATATCGCCGCGACCCAGGTGTCGCTCGACGCGGACGACCTCGCCGCGCTCGATGCGGTGACGAAGCTGCCGGCGGAATATCCCGGTTGGATGCTGGAGCGCCAGCGCGGCTATCGCGCCTGACCGTCGCAGGTTCGGCGGGACGGTTTCTCG
>NZ_JALNUR010000040.1 GCF_026540895.1 Sphingomonas sp. GM_Shp_1
CCGGGCTGGCATCATCGCGGGCCGGGTTGGGACCGTGGCCCCGGCTGGAACCGCGGGCCGCGCTGGGATCGTGGTCCCCGCTACGGCTATGGCTATGGCCGTCCACGCGTGACGTGTCGCTGGGTCCGCACCTGGAACGGTCCGCAGCGTCAGTGCTTCAACATCTATCGCTGATCCGACAGTTCGTCACGGGATGGGGCCGGTGGGATAAGGACTTGATCCCCCGGCCCCGTTTCGCCATATGCGCGGCGGGAGTCGGGCGGACGTAGTCATCGCCAACCCGGTCAGGTCCTGACGGAAGCAGCCGCAACGATTTCGCTGCGGGTCGTCCCGGCTCCCACCTCCGACATCAGACATTCGTCATCCCAGCGCAGGCTGGGGTCTTTCACCGTGCGCGGGCACGCTCGTGAGAGATCCCAGCCTGCGCTGGGATGACGGAGTATCTTGTACATACGATTTGACCTGACGAGGCTCGCCCGAGCGCCTATGTTGGTCGGCGATGCTTTCCAACACCCCGACCCTGCCGGCCCGTCATGGCTGATTCGTTCGACCTGGGCGAACCGCCCCAGCCTGCAAAGGCCGAGGCATACCGCGTCCTCGCACGCAAATACCGGCCGCAGACCTTCGACGCGCTGATCGGGCAGGACGCGATGGTCCAGACGCTGGGCAATGCGATCAAGCGCGACCGGCTGGCCCATGCCTTCCTCATGACCGGCGTGCGCGGGGTCGGCAAGACCTCGACCGCGCGGCTGATCGCCAAGGCACTGAACTGTGTCGGCCCGGACGGCACCGGCGGCCCGACCATCAGCCCCTGCGGACAATGCGAGCCCTGCCGCGCCATCGCCGAGGGCCGCCATATCGACGTGATCGAGATGGACGCCGCCAGCCATACCGGCGTCGACGATGTGCGCGAGATCATCGAGGCGTCGCGCTATGCCGCCGTCTCCGCGCGGTTCAAGATCTACATCGTGGACGAGGTCCACATGCTCTCCAAGAACGCCTTCAACGCATTGTTGAAGACGCTGGAGGAGCCGCCCGCCCATGTGAAGTTCCTGTTCGCCACGACGGAAGTGAACAAGGTTCCGATCACCGTCCTGTCGCGCTGCCAGCGTTTCGACCTGCGGCGGATCGCGGCGGACAAGCTGGCCGCGCATTTCGCCGACATCTGCGTCAAGGAAGGCGTCAGCGCCGAGGAAGAAGCGCTGATGCTGGTCGCCCGCGCGGCGGAAGGCTCGGCGCGCGATGGCCTGTCGATCCTGGACCAGGCCATCGCCCATGCCGATCTGGAGGGCGGCGGCGTGACCGCGGCGGCGGTACGCGAGATGCTGGGCCTGTCGGATCGCGGGGCGGTTCGCGACCTGCTGGGGCTGATCCTGAACGGCGACGGCGCGGGGGCGCTGGCGTCGCTTCGGCGGCAATATGATTATGGCGTCGATCCGCAATCGGTGCTGCGGTCCTTGCTGGAGACGGTGCACGGCATCACCCTGACCAAGGTCGGCACGCCCTCCGACGCGGCGCAACCGCTGGAAGAGCGTGCCGCGCGCGAGGAATGGGCGGGTTCGCTCAGCTTCCCGGCGCTGCACCGGCTGTGGCAGTTGTTCCTGAAGGGGCATGACGAAGTCGCGCGCGCCGCGCTGCCCATCGAGGCGGCGGAAATGGCGCTGCTCCGGGCGATCCATGCCTCGACCCTGCCCGATCCGGGGGAACTGGCGCGGCAAATCCGCGATGGCGGGGTTTCCGCCCCCAGCGCGCCGCAGATCACCCAGACCGCTGCCCCTGCTCCCGCACCCGTCGCCATCGCCGCCCCGCCGGAGCCCGAGCAACCCAAGCTGCCCGACAGCTTCGTCGCGATGATCGACCGGCTGGACGATATGGGACAATTGGCGCTCGCCGCGCGGTTGCGTCACGGCGCGCGTCTGGTGCGTTATGCCCCGCCGGAGGTGGCGTTCAGCGGATCGCGCCCGATCGCGGCGGACACGCTGAACGAACTGACCGCCGCGCTGAAGACGGCGACCGGCCAGGTCTGGCGCATCACGATGGAGGACATGCCCGGCCAGCCCACGCTGCACGAACAGCAGATGGCGGCCGAGGAAGCGATCAAGACCGCCGCGTGGGAATCGGACATGGTCCGCGCCGCCCGCGAGGCTTTCCCCGAGGCCGAACTGATGGAATGGCCCGGCAAACGCAGTATGAACGGAGCATGATGTGAAAAATCTCGACGAAATCCTGGCGATGGCCCAGAACGTCCAAAACGAGCTGGAAAAGGCGCAGGCCAATCTCGACAATATCGAGGTCGAGGGCGTCTCGGGCGGCGGTCTGGTCAAGGTGAAGGCCTCGGCCAAGGGCCGGATCATCGGCATCACTATCGACGACTCGCTGATGCAGCCGTCGGAAAAGGGCATGCTGGAGGATCTTCTCGCCGCCGCGATCAACGATGCGCGGACCAAGGCGGATGCCGCCTCGGGCAGCGAAATGTCCAAGATGACCAGCGGCCTGCCGCTGCCGCCGGGCTTCAAGCTGCCCTTCTGATCGGGCACCGTTTCCGGAACGCTATGCCGGTCATGACGTTGCATCCTCCACCAAACAGAGGAGGGAATGTCATGGCCGACGAACGTGTGACCGAAACCTACGGCACCCAACCGCACTCCACCACCGTGATCGAACGCCGCAGCGGCGGCGGCGGCATGGCGATCGCCATCGTCCTGCTGATCGCGGTGCTGGTCGGTGGCTTCTACCTGTTCAGCCGTGGCGGCGCGGAGAACCGGCGCGACGCGGCTGTGACCTCGGCGGCCCAGAGCGTCGGTGATACCGCCAAGAAGGCGGGCAACGCGATTTCGGGTGACGGGAAGTAATGGATCTGGGCTTCGTCGCTTGCGGCGAGGCCCTCCCCCATCCCCTCCCGCCTGCGGGAGGGGTGCGCCACTTGGCGGGCGTCATGCGCCTGCGATTGGTTGAATGAACTGATCGCTCACCTCAGGCACGCCCCTCCCGCAGGCGGGAGGGGATGGGGGAGGGAAAGATGTCTCACCGAGACCGCCCGCCCCCCTATCGAATACAAGCATCCAACCCCTGCCGCCGCACCACACCGACATAGCGCGCAATCACATTGCCATGCCGCCGCACGAATCCCGTCGGCGCCACCGCCGCCCGCTTCTTCGGCAAAGGCAGCACCGCCGCGATCCGCGCCGCCTCGGTCGGGGTCAGATGCGACGCGTCATGCCCGAAATACCGCATCGCCCCGGCGTTCGCGCCATATGTCCCGATCCCCGTCTCGGCGATGTTGAGATAGACCTCCATGATCCGGCGCTTGCCCCATAGCGTCTCGATCAGGAAGGTGAACCACGCCTCGAACGCCTTGCGGACATAACCGCCATTCTGAAACAGAAACGCGTTCTTCGCCGTCTGCTGGCTGATCGTCGAGCCGCCGCGAATGCGCCCGCCCTTGGCATTGCGATAGGCCGCGCCCGCCATCGCCTTGAAATCGAAGCCGTGGTGGGAGCAGAAGCGCGCATCCTCGCCCGCAATGGCGGCCCGCGCCATATCGGGGTCCATCTCGGACAGGGGCATCCAGTCCTTGGTCACGCCATGTCCGCCGATCACGTCACCCAGCATGGTGAAGGTGATGGGCGGCGGCACGAAGCGGTAGATGCCGACCCAGACGACACTGACGATCACAAAGGCGAGCGCGGCCTTCAGGGCCCAGCGAGCGATGCGGAACATGGGGTGGCTTTAGCGGGGTTTGAGGGTGAGGTCACTTACCTCAACGATCCTCCCCGGCACGGGGAGGGGGACCGCCGCGATACGGTGGTGGAGGGGCACGGCCCCAAAGGATGACCCATGGGGAAGCCCCCCTCCGCCAGGGCTACGCCCTGCCACCTCCCCGTACCGGGGAGGATTTTACAGCGTCCAGATCAACACATTCCCCGCCAGCACCGCCGCCATCACCAGCATCAGCACGCCCTTCCGCCGATCCCCGCGCCGGATCGTCATGATCCCGCCCGCGACACAGGCAAAGGCCGCCAGCATCGCGATCCCGGGCGCGGCCTGGGCGATCCCTTCCATCAGCCCGCCAGCGCGCGGGCATAGGCGGCGCGGTCGACATTGCCGCCCGACAGGATGACCAGCATCCCCTCCTCCGTCGCCACCTTGCCACTCAGCAATGCCGCGAGTGCCGCCGCCCCGCCCGGCTCGACCACCAGCCGCAACCGTTCGGCCGCGAAGCGCTGGGCCGCCGCGACCTCGGCCTCGCTCACCGCGACGCCTTCCGCTCCGCGCCGGGCCAGCACTTCGAAGGTCAGCGGTGACACGCGCGGCGTCTGAAGCGAGTCGCAGGCGGTCGGCGGCGGGTTCTCGCCCACCGGCTCGATCCATCCCGCCTCCAGCGAACGGCGCATATCGTCCCAGCCCTCGGGCTCGACCACCGTGACCTTCGCCTCGGGCAGCGCCAGCGTCAGCCCCGCCGCCAGCCCGCCGCCGCCACAGGGCGTGACGACATGGGCGGGCGCGCCCAGGCCCAGCACGGCCATCTGCGCGGCCGCCTCGATGCCCGCAGACCCCTGCCCCTCGATCACCCATGGGTCGTCGAAGCTCGGCACCAGCGTCGCGCCCCGCGCCTCGGCCAGCCTCCGCGCGATCAGTTCGCGGCTTTCGGTCGCGCGGTCGTAATCGACGATCTCCGCCCCCAGCGCGAGCGTCCCCTCGCGCTTCGATGCGGGCGCATCGGCGGGCATCACGATGGTCGCTGCGATTCCCAGTCGCCGCGCGGCCCAGGCGATTCCCTGGGCATGATTGCCGGACGAGAAGGCGACCACCCCGCGCGCCTGCGAATCCGCGTCCAAAGCGGTTAACCGGTGCCAAGCGCCGCGCAATTTGAACGCGCCGATCGGCTGGAGCGATTCAGCCTTGAAGGCGACGTCTTTCCCATTGATATTCAACACGAATAACGGCGATGGCGGCAAGATGCGGGCGATCTTTTCGGCCGCGTCGCGGACCCCGGCTTTTGTCGGTTGTCTTAAGATTGTCACTTTTTATCTCCGCTGCCCTCTCTACCGCTTTACATTCGAAAAAGCGGACCCTATTTCGCGCCTCCGCTGCCCCATGGGACTTCCAACCGCAAGGCAGCTTTTTGTCACCGTATGCCGTCAGGCAATTGGAGGTCCCTTGAGTTGCACCAGAATCATCGCGCGCTGGGGCTAGCTACCCACTCGACCGCCGTCCCCTCCAACATGGAGCGCGGCATCGACATCGCCAAGCGTCGTCCGGCTGATCCGGTCACGCTGCTTCGCCCGCACGCCGCTGCGCGCGCCGCCCGATTCTTCGTCGAGAAGTTTCCGGGTCGGCCGATGTATGCGGTGAAGGCGAATCCGTCGCCGGATCTGATCCAGATCCTGTGGGACAATGGCATCACCCATTTCGACACCGCCTCGATCGCGGAAGTGCGGATGGTGAAGTCGGTCGTCCCTCAGGCCGTCTGCTGCTTCATGCATCCGGTGAAGTCGGAAGAGGCGATTGCCGAGGCTTATTTCAAGCACGACGTCCGCACGTTCTCGCTCGACAGCATGGAAGAGCTGGAGAAGATCGTCCGCGCCACGCAAGGTGCGACCGACCTGACCCTGTGCGTCCGGATGCGTGTGTCGTCCGAATATGCCAAGCTCAGCCTGGGGTCGAAGTTCGGCGTCAGCCTGGACGAGTCGAAGGACCTGCTGATCGCCACCCGTCAGGTCGCCGATGCCTTGGGCATCTGCTTCCATGTCGGCAGCCAGACCATGACCCCCGACGCCTATTCGGCGGCGATGGAGCGCGTACGTGCGGCGATCGTCGCGGCGGCGGTCACCGTCGACGTGATCGATGTCGGCGGCGGCTTCCCCTCGGCCTATCCGGGCATGACCCCGCCGCCGCTGGAGCGTTTCTTTGAGACGATCCACCGCGCGTTCGAGAGCCTGCCGGTGTCCTATTCGGCCGAGCTCTGGGCCGAGCCCGGCCGGGCGCTGTGCGCGGAATATTCTTCCGTAGTGGTGCGCGTCGAGCGGCGTCGCGGGCATGAGCTGTACATCAACGACGGCGCATATGGCGCGCTGTTCGATGCGGCGCATATCGGGTGGAAGTACCCGGTCCAGTTGCTGCGCGAACCGGACTCGGACGCGCGCGACATGGACTTCAGCTTCTGGGGCCCGACCTGCGACGATCTGGACTATATGCAGGGTCCGTTCCCGCTGCCCGCGGACACGAACACCGGCGATTATTTCGAGATCGGGATGCTGGGCGCCTACGGCCAGGCCATGCGCACCCAGTTCAACGGTTTCGGTTGCGCCGAGTTCGTGACGACCGACGACGAACCGATGCTGTCGGTCTATCGCGACGATGTCGAGCAGGCCCTGCCCGCCAACGTCGTCAAGCTGTAACCCAGCGACTTTAGCACGCCTTTATCCCCTTCCGCTTCGGCGGAAGGGGAATGGGGTGGCATTGCGGCGTTCACCGCGATAAGGCCCCTTCGCATACCGGACCCGCCGTTCGTGCAGGCCCGGACCAGCCGGGTTACCGCGTCCCCATCAACGACGACGGCTTCTCGATGATGATGGAACCATCATGACCGACACGATCAACGACAACCGCAAGGCCGAGCTGCTCTCCAGCGTGGTCGAGCATATCGACATCACCAAGTTCGACGCCCGCCCGATCATCGATTCGATGGGCAAGATGAGCTTCACCAGCCGCGACCTGGCGCGCGCGACCGGCATCTACAACCAGATGCTGGCCGACAAGGACTGCTCGATCTTCCTCGTCATCGCAGGGTCGACCTCGGCGGGCGGCTGCATGGACCTCTATGCCGAGCTGCTGCGCTCGAACATGATCGACGGCGTGGTCGCGACCGGCGCGTCGATCGTCGACATGGATTTCTTCGAAGGCCTGGGTCACAAGCACTATCAGGCGCTGGAAGTGCCGGACGACAACACGCTGCGTTCGCTCTACATCGACCGCATCTACGACACCTATATCGACGAAGAGCAGCTTCAGGATTGCGACCACACGATCGGCAAGATCGCCGATTCGCTGGAGCCCAAGCCCTATTCCAGCCGCGCCTTCATCCGTGAAATGGGCAAGTATCTGTCCGAACACGGAAAGAAGGACAACAGCCTCGTCAAGTTGGCGTATGAGCATGACGTGCCGATCTTCTGCCCGGCCTTCGTCGATTCGTCGGCGGGCTTTGGTCTGGTGAAGCATCAGGTCGAGCGGATGAAAAATAATCAGCCCTATATGGTGCTCGATGCCATCGCCGACTTCCGCGAACTGACCGACATCAAGATCAAGGCTGGCACCACCGGCCTGTTGATGATCGGCGGCGGCGTTCCGAAGAATTTCATCCAGGATACGGTGGTTTGTGCCGAAATCCTGGGTCATGACGATGTCGAGATGCACAAGTACGCGGTGCAGATCACCGTCGCCGATGTTCGCGACGGCGCCTGCTCGTCTTCGACGCTGAAGGAAGCGGCAAGCTGGGGCAAGGTGGACACGGCCCTCGAACAGATGGTATTCGCCGAAGCCGGTTCTGTCATGCCGCTCCTTGCCTCGGACGCTTATCATCGCGGCCATTGGCGTGAGCGCGCCAAGCGTCGTTGGGGAGCGATTTTCGACTGATGTTAGAGTTTCTTGAACGAGAGCAGCTTGCCTATCTGATTATCGGGGCAGTGCTGCTGTCGGTCGCGGCATTCGCGATCCCCTATATGCGACGGCGCAAGCGCGAAAAGCTGCGCCGTCGCGGGATCAAGAAATACGGTCATTGAGTAAAGGGGCGGGGCCGAAAGGTTCCGCCCTTTTCACTTGCCTGACCCGCCGCGCCCCGGCACCCTCCACGCCGTGGCGCTGCCATGCGCGATACGGAGGGGAAGAGAGTGATTGATCGACGCACCCTGATCGGGGCGATGGCCGCGGCGCCGCTGACGACACGGGCGACCGCGCAAGCCGCGCCCACGACCGCCGCCGAAGCGATGACACCCTGGCCGCCGGCCGAGCATTTCCCGCTCTGGCCCGGCCGCCCGCCCGGCGCTCGGGCCAAGCTGCCCACCCCCAATCCCTCGATGAACGGCCCCGCCGGACAGCAGAATCTGTGGCTGCGCGGCACCGCCAATCCGATCGTCGCCGTCTTCCGCCCCGAACGCCCCGATGGCCGGGCCGTGCTGACCATTCCGGGGGGCGGCTATGGCTTCGTGTCGATCCAGAATGAGGGGATCGACGTCGCCCGGACGCTCAATCCGCATGGCATCACGGTGTTCGCGCTATCCTATCGCCTGCCCTCGGAAGGCTGGGACCGGCAGGCCGATGTGCCGCTTCAGGATGCGCAGCGGGCGATGCGGCTGATCCGCGCGAATGCGGGGCGCTATGGGATCGACGCGGCCAATCTGGGCATTGTCGGCTTCTCGGCGGGCGGGCACCTCGCCGCCTCGTTGACGGTCGGCCATGACGACAAGGTCTATGCCGCCATCGACGCCGCCGACCGGCAATCGGCGAAGCCGCGCTTTTCGGGCCTGATCTATCCGGTCGCGAGCCTTTCGACCCCGACCACCCATGCCGGGTCGCGCGACAATCTGCTCGGACCCGATCCCGACGCGGCGACCAAGGCCCGCTACGACACGCCGCGCCGGATCGACGCGAGCACGCCGCCGCTGTTCCTGGTCCATGCGGTCGATGACGGGCTGGTACCGATCGACCAGTCGCTCGACGTGCTGACCCAGGCGCGCGCGGCGAAGGTGCCGGTCGAGGCGCATTTCTTCGAGCGCGGCGGCCATGGCTTCGGCGCGCTGAGCGCACCGGAGGGGTCACCCGAGCGGCTGTGGCCGGATTTGTTCGATCGCTGGATCGCGCAGACGTTGAAGGGGTGATACCCCATCCCATCCTCCGTTCGCGCTGAACGGAGGATGGGATGTGCTCCCCTCAGAACAACCGCGTCAGGCTCCGCTCCAGCATCAGCATCTGCCACAGCGTGCGGCCATGATCCGCCCGCCCCGCCCGATGATCCGCCGCCATCCGCCCCAGTTCGGCCAGCTCGAACCATCCCGTCTCACGCAGCAGGCCGCTATGCTCCAGCCGCGCGGCGTCCTCGGCCAGCGCGCCCCGGAACCAGGCGCTGATCGGCGTCACGAACCCCATTTTGGGGCGATAGAGGATGTCGCGCGGCAGATAGGGCTCCAGCGCCTTCTTCATCAGCCATTTGCCCTGGCCGCCGCGTATCCGCATCGCGGCGGGCAGGCGCGCGGCATATTCGACCAGCCGGTGGTCGAGCAGCGGCTCGCGCGCTTCCAGCCCCACCGCCATCGAGGTGCGGTCGGTCTTGGTCAGGATATCGCTGGGCAGCCAGATCTTCAGATCGGCATATTGCGCCCGGTCGATCGCATCGCGCGCGGGGGCGGCGCGCATCGCGGCGACATAACGATCCTCGGCCCGGTGCCCCCCCAGCGCGGCCTTGGCTTCCTTCGAGAATAGCCGCGCCCGCCATTCGGGACTGGTGACGCCGACCGCGCGGGCATAGGCCTCCGCCCCGTCCATCCCCAGCGCGAGCAGCGTGGTCTTGGCGCGCAGCGGACGCGGTGCCCAATCCGCCTTGGGGTAAAAACGGCCCAGCGTCCCGAACAGCCCGGCGCGCAGATCCGCCGGGAACAGACCGCGCACCCGCTCCTCGCCCGCATGGAAGACATGGCGGCGATAGCCCGCCAGCGCCTCGTCCGCGCCGTCGCCGGACAGCGCGACCGTCACATGCTCGCGCGCCAACTGGCATAGTCGATAGGTCGCCAGCGCCGAGGCATCGGCAAAGGGCTCGTCGAACTGCGCGACCAGCGTGTCGATCAGCGAGAAATCGTCCGCCCGCACCACCCGCTCGACATGGTCGGTGGCGAAGCGCTGGGCGATCGTCTGCGCATAGCCACGCTCGTCATGGCCCGCTTCCTCGAAACCGATGGTGCAGGTGCGGACGGCGCGGGGGGACGCCTCCGCCATCAGCGCGACGACGCCCGAACTGTCGACGCCGCCCGACAGGAACGCGCCCAGCGGCACATCGGCGACCATCCGGCTGGTCACCCCCTCGCGCATCCGGTCGAGCAGCCCCTCGCCCAATTGCGCCGCCGTGCCGCTTTCGCGGTGGGAAAAGTCCACGTCCCACCACAGGCGCGGCCGGGGAAGGTCCCGCCCGCGTTCGATCAACAGGAAATGCCCGGCGGCCAGCTTGTTGACGCTCGCGACGATGCTGGCATCGTCGGGTACATAACCCAGCGCCAGATAATCCTCGACCGCGCGGATGTCCGGCCGGCGGCGGAACAGCGGATGCGCCAGCACCCCCTTCATCTCGGAGGCGAAGGCGACCGCGCCGTCGGGCAGTTCCGCCCAATGCAGCGGCTTCACCCCCAGCCGATCGCGCGCCAGGAACAGCGATCCCGCCTTGGCATCATGGATGGCGAAGGCGAACATGCCGACCAGCCGATGGAGCATCGACGGCCCCCAGTGCCGCCAACCATGCAGCAGCACCTCGGTATCGCCATCGGTATGGAACACCGCGCCGCGCGCGCGCAATTCCTCGCGCAATTCGCGGTAGTTGTAGATTTCACCGTTGAAGCAGACGGCGACCTCGTCCTCGACCATCGGCTGGGGCGATCCCTCGATGTCGATGATCGACAGCCGGGCATGGGCGAAGCCGACGCCCGGCGCAGTCCATATCCCCTGCCCGTCCGGGCCGCGATGCGCCTGCGCCCCGATCATCGCGCGCAGCCGGGCGGGATCGACCGGCTTGGGCGTGGCGGGGTGGAAGAGACCGGCGATCCCGCACATGCGCGGTCAGCGTGCCCCGGTCAGCCGGTCGGCGAACGCATCCACCGGGCCGAGCGCGCGGACGAAGGCCTGGATCGCGGCGGGATCGTCCCCCTCGCTCGCGACATGGATCGCCACCGCAGCCTGGCGCTGGCCCAGCAGGCGGGCCTTCATCGTCTCGATCTTCACGCGTCGCATATCCGGGGTCAGCCTATCGCCGATCCGGTACCAGGTCGCAACGTCGCGCTGCACCTGCTGGCCGTTCGACCCGGTCGTGATCAGCCGCACCGCGTCGCCGCCCGCGATCCGGCCCAGATCGGCGACGCGAATCCAGTGATCGTCCTCGTGCAGGATACCGGTGCCGAACGCGCCCAGCTTGCCCCCCTCCCGCTGGCGGGAGAAGACCGCGACCGCCAGATCGACCTGATGCCCGTCGGCGTCCTTGTAGCTGCGCATCAGCACCGTATCCGCGCCGGGATAATAGGGCCGCCACACGCTGACCTGCTCCGCCGGGCTCCAACCCGGCACATCGGGCAGTGCCATCCGGGCGGGGAGCGTCGCGGTGCGCGATCCGGCGAAACCGCTCCAACTGGGATAGAGGGCGGTGATCGTCACCGCCAGCACCGCCGCCAGCAACGGGTCGATCCGATGCCCCGGCCTGGCCGACAGCCTTTGGGGATCGAAGGCGGGATCGTCGGGCGAGCGATCGAAGAACTGCCATCCGATCGCCAGCACCGCCGCCATCACGATCGCGAAGAACACCCAGCCGAAGATGATGTGATCGACGCCCCCCGCCACCTCGATCGAGGTCTTGTCGGCGGCGAAGATCGTCCCCCAGGCGCGCACGCCATTGGCGAGGATCGGCACGATCAGCGAGACGATCATGAATATGGCGCGCCGCCAGGGCGACTTGAAGCACAGATTGGCGACCAGCGCGGCGAAGGCGACCATGGCGAGGACGAATTTCGACCCCGAACAGGCCTCCGCCACCTCGAACCAATAGCGTCCGGCATGGATCAGCACGCCGTCCGCCGAGGCGGGGATGCCGCTCCAGTCGAGCAGCGGCATGACGATCGACACGGTGATCTGCTGAAGCGGCTTTTCCAACTCCGCGCCGAACGGCACCAGGAACCAGGCATAGGCGAGCGGGAACAGCATCCCCCGCGCGACCATCGGGCCGAGCAGCGTGACGACCAGCCCCTCGATCACCGCGACCAGCCCCAATTGCCGCACCAGCGCGACGGTGGCGGATTCGCCCAGCAGCCAGAGCAGCCCGCCGCCCGCGACCAGCAACAGCCCCGGCCACCAGGCGACGGGGGTCAATTGCGACAGCTCCGCGCGACGCTGCCAGATCAGCCAGCCGACGACCGGGCCGATGAACAGGCAATGGCCATAGGTCGTGCTGGTCCACCAGATATCGACCAGATGCGCCGCATCGCGCCGGAAGAGGAACAGCACCGCCAGCGCCGCCGCGCCCAGCAGCGCCAGATGCCAGGCCCAGCGCCCCGGCTTCATCCGCTCCCCCAGTGTCACGCCGCCACATCCTTCAGCAACAGGTCCAGCGGTGCGAGCCGCGCCGCCCAGTCATATCGGGCCAGCACCCGCGCGCGTGCCGCGTCATTGTCGGCGGGGTCGTTCAGCGCGGCGATCACCCGGTCGGCGAAGTCGCGATCCCCTTCCGCCACCGCGATGGTGCCGCCATGATCGATCCCCTCCGCCGCCGCGGTCGAGGCGACGACGGGCCGCGCCATCGCCATCGCCTCCAGCAGCTTGTTCTGGATACCCCGCGCCAGGTCCAGCGGCGCGACGCAGACATGGGCGCGGGCCAGCCAGAGGCGGGTGTCGGGCACCTCGCCGGTGACGATCACCCCCTCCCCCGCCAGACGCCGCACCGCCGGGGTCGGCGCGCGTCCGACGATGGCGAAACGCGCGGACGGACAGGCGGCGCGGACCAGCGGCAGGATGCGCGTGGCGAAACGCGTCACCGCGTCGATATTGGGGCGATAGTCCATCTGCCCGGTGAAGACGATCAGGGGCTCGTCCGAACGCGGCTCACGGATCGCATCGGGGTCATAGGTCGCGGCGTCGATCCCGTTCTCGATGGCGACGATCCGCCCCTGCCCGCCGCCCGCGCGGAACAGCGCCGCCTCCGCCTCGCTGACGAACAGCGTCGCATCGACCTCGCGAGCGACCCGGCGTTCATAATCACCCAGTCGCTTCGCCTCGCGCGTCAGCATCGCGCGCATCGGCCAGCGGGCCTTTGGCGCCATGGCGGCGAATTTGGCGGAGTCGACATCGACCATGTCCATGACCGTCGGCTCGGGCCCGCGATACTGCGCCATCTGGCCGGAGAAGATATAGGTCGCCGCGACCCGGTGATCGGCCCGCACCCGCGCCGCCGCGCGGACCATGTCGGGATGCGCGAAGGCGGCGAGCGAGATGGGTTCGCCTTTCGCCAAGGCCTGGATCGCCGCGACCGGCATCGACCTGGTCCGGCGGATGATATGGCAACTCTCCAGCAGGTCGCGAAACGCGGGCGGCGGATCGAAGTCCGCCTCATGCTCGCCAAAGGCGCACAGATGCACCCGCCACTCGCGCGCCAAGTGCCGCAGGACGTGATAGCTGCGGATCTTGTCGCCACGGTCGGGGGGAAAGGGCACGCGGTGCGCCAGGAACAGCAGGTCCCTCACCCAAGGCCCCGCGCGATCGGCGGCCCCGCCAGCCGCGCCGCCCAGACCGGCAGGCGCTTCCACACCGCGATCATCAGCGCATATTTGGGGTTGAGCGGATTGATAGCGCGCGGTCCTGTCTCGCTGCGGCTGGCATAGACCAGCGGTCGCCCCTCGAAACCCCAATTCTTCTTGAACGCCGCCGCACCCGTCCCGACCTTCGACCGACCGAAATCGAAGCTGTGACACCCGCGCGCGCGGGCATGGCGCATCAGCGCGAAATACATCATGTCGTTGGCGCGAAGCCCCCGCGCCGCCTGCGTCCCGCCACCCCAATAGGGATAGACGGTGCCGCCATGATAGAGGTTCAGCACGCTCGCCACCGCACGCCCCCGGTGCCGCACGGTCAGCACATCGGCATCGAGGCGCGCCATCGCCTCGCGGAACAGCCGGGCCGGGAAGACCGGCGTCCCCAGATTGCGGACCGACTCGGCATAGATGCGGTAATGCTCGCCCAGCATCGCCGGATCGCGGCCCGTCACCACCTCCAGCTCCTGCGACAGCGCCTTGCGCACCTCGGCCCGCTGCTTGCGCGGGATCGCCTTCAACTCGGCCTCGTCATCCGCCGCCAGGGGACGGACGAAGCCGAGATAGCTGTCCGCATCCGCCGTCCAGCCTTCGGGAACCGGACCGCCGCGCAACTCGACCGAGCCGATTTTCCGCTCGGCCGCCAGCGCCCAGGCGGCGTCGGCCAGCGCATCGCCATGCCCGCCCAGCACACCGCCATCGACGCCGAAGCCCGTCGACACCATCGCCGCCCCGAACAAGGGCGATCGAATTTCGCTGAGGGGCAGGACACCGGTGATCGCGCCCTCGCCACCTTCAGCGATCAGGTAATGCGCCGTCTGTCCGCAGCCCGCCGCACCCGCCTTCAGCCAGCCGGTCAGGTGGAAGGGCGTTCCCTCCGCCTGCGCGGTGACGAAGGCATCGATCCGCGCGCATTCCGTCTCGCGCGCCAGATCGGCGACGCGGATATTCGGGCCGCCCGCGCTCATGCCAGGCGCGCCGCTTCCTCGGCCGCGACCTGATCGACCCGGCCCCAGTCATGGCGGGTCAGCAGCCCCCGCAGCTTGCCCGCCATCGCGCCCAGGCGGCTGTAATGCCGGATGCGCGAGCGAAGCGGCGCGTTCGCCACGCGCGGCTGGCCCGGATCGACTTCCCAGGGGTGGAAATAGAAGATCGCGCCGTGAGCGTCGCGCTGGACCTGCCCGACCGCGACATCGGTCAGCTTGGCCGGAAGCAACCGGAAAAAGCCCCCGCCCGTCGCCAGCCGCCGCTGGCCGAACTGCGCGACCGTCACCGGCAGCTCGATCAGGTCGGAATCGGCCACCGGTCGCCACGCATAGCGCGGCGACTCCGCCCAGCCATAATGGTCGTGGCGAAGCGGCGCGACGCTGGAGGAATAACGATAACCCGCCTCCGCCAGTACCGGATGTGCCCAGGGCGTGCGGCGGTCGATCGAGAAACTCGGCGCGCGATATCCGGTAACGGGCTGGCCACTCGCATCCTCGATCGCTACCTGCGCGCGGGCCAGGTCGGCGCGGAACTGGTCGGCGGTCATGGTGAAGACGCGCTGATGGTCCCAGCCATGGCTCGCCATCTCATGCCCGGCATCGACGATGCGGCGGATCAGCGAAGGGTGGCGATGCGCGACCCACCCCAATGTGAAGAAGGTCGCGCGCGTGCCCGTCTCGGCGAACAGCGACAGCACGGCATCGGTGTTCGCCTCGACCCGGCTGTCGAGGCGATCCCAGTCGGCCTTGTCGATCGTCTTTTCGAACGCGCCGACCTGAAACCATTCCTCGACATCCACCGACATGCCGTTGATCGGTCGACGGGTGTCGGTCCTGCCCTCAGGCGGCATGGCCCCACGCCCCCGGTCGGATGGTGGAGACGTCTTCACGGCGGGCGTCACCGCCCCGATTGTCGATCTCCGACCATTCGACCAGCAGGGTCAGGATCCGGCGCAGCGCCGCTTCCTGCTGCTCCAGCCGCGTTTCCAGTTGCGCGACACGGTCTTCCAGCGCGGCGACCGAGGGCGCGACGGCAGGGGTTTCGGCGACGGGCTCGGCCCGAGGCTCGGGCTCTGCCTGAACCTCGGGCTTGGGGCGAAGCGAGACGGGTTCCGGCGCAGGCGGCGCGACGACGCGGTGGCGCGGCGCTTCGGCCTGCGGCGTGACGGGCGTGCGCTGGATCGGGTCACCCGCACGGACCGGCATCGCCGCATGACCGTTGCCGAAAATCGCAGACCGCATGGTGCCGTCCGTCGCGACATGAACGGTGGCACCGTTGAGCTTGAAGGACTTCATCGTCGACGCGCCATTCATCAGACGTTCCTCGATCACAGGGATAGTGGCATTGGTTTGGGGAGATGTGGAAAGGCGATCGCGGCCCAGATCGGCGGCCATGTCGGCGGCGACGCTCTCGACCGTGTCCTGGCCGATCAGTTCGATCCCCTCGATCGCGGCCTGCAACAGCACGCGCCCCGCCAGCACGTTCAGGCGGCGCGGCACGCCGTCCGACGCGGCGTACAACGCGTCGAAGGCATCGGCGGCGAAATCGGGGCGGCCGGTCCAGCCCGCGACCGCCAGGCGGTGGGCGATGTAATCGGGGACCTCGTCCGCCTCCATCGGGTCCAGATGGTGGATGGCGATGACCCGCTGGCGAAGCTGTTCGACCGCCGCCGAACCCAGCAGGCGTTCGCGAAATTCGGGTTGTCCGACCAGCAGGATCTGGAGCAGCGCATGGCCGCCCGCCTGGAAGTTGGACAACATGCGCAGTTCTTCGAGCGAGCCGAGCGGCAGCGCCTGCGCCTCGTCGACGATCAGCAGGATGCGGCGACCGTCGCGCGCCACGCCGTGCAACGCACGCTCGATGCCGGATAGCAGCGACGCCTTGGTCAGCCCCTGCGCATCGACGTTCAGCTGTTCGGCCAGGACCCGGAGCAGATCGTGCGGCTCGACCGCCGTCGACACGATGTGCAGCACCTTCAACCGCCGGGGATCGAGCGTTTCGATCAGATGGCCGACCAGCGTCGTCTTGCCCGCGCCGACATCGCCGGTGATGACGATGAAGCCCTCACCCTGCGCCAGGCCATAGCCCAGATAGGCCATCGCCTTGCCATGCGTCGCGGTCTCGTACCAGAAACGCGGGTCCGGCGTCAGTTGAAACGGGCGTTCGCCCAGACCGAAATGGGTCTCGTACATCATCGTGCCTTTCGGCCGGTCAGAATTGATATCTCGCGGCGATCAGGGCCTGTGCCGACAGGGCATTGGTCAGGTCGCCGACCGTGAAATGATACAATCCTACCGACGCGGTTGTTCCGAGCCGACCGAAGTTGCGGTAATAGCTGGCGGTCGTTCCCAGCGATACCACGTCCTCGGCCCCCGCCAACCTACTGGCGTAATAGTTAACGAAGCCATTCACGTTAAGCCCCGAATGGAGGCCGAGCGCATGGGCGAAAAAGATTTGCGCGTAGTAGCTCTCGTCCTCGGCGCCATAGACGATGGTGCCGGGCGATCCTTCGGGTGCGAACAGCCGCCGATTGGCATAACCGATGCCGAAGCCCAGCGTGGAGCGCCCGCGCGACATGGCGATGGTCGCATCCACGCCCCGCGCGCGGTAGACCGAGGTCTGCACCGATTGCAGCACATCGTTCAGACACCCGCCCGGCGTCGTGCCGGTGGCGGAGAAGACGCATCCGTTGAACTGCTGGCCAAAGGCGTCGCGCGTCTCGATGAAGTCGGTCGGCAGGTTGGACAGGCCGTTGCGAAGCTGCCGCCCGAAGGTCTGGATGCCGTCATAGACCGCCGCCTGGATCACAACGCCGCGCGACGCCTGATAGCGCGCCAGTCCGGTGAGGCTGAGCGATCCGTAACGCTCGCCGACATGCCCCTCGACCGAAGTGCGGCGATCGGGCCGCCAGATCACGCCCGCGTCGTAATAGACCCCGTCTGTGCGATAGGCGATACGGCGGGGGCCGTCGGGATCGGTGATGAAACGGCCCCGGCTGTCGACCAGCGGACGACCGGCGGCGTCGCGTTCGGGATCGCGCTGGCTGGTCTCGATGCGTTCATAGCCGACCCCGGCGGTCAGCGCGACATAGGGGGAGATCGGCTTCAGCACGTCGCCGCGCACGAACCAGCCCTCGTAACGCTGGGCGAGTTGCCCGGCATCGTCGCGGTCATAGGCGGCGTTGAATGACAGGCCGACAGGGGCGACCGCGCCGGGCCGCGCCGTCGCGCTGAACGTCGCGAGTTGGTTCACGCTGTCGCTGAAATAATCGAGGCGCGGCTGGCCTGGTGCGAGGCCGCTCAGCCCCGGCGTGTCGACCCGGGTATAACCCAGCCGGTAATTGGCCCCGATTTGCACCGGCCCCGCCTGCGTCACCAGCGACGGGCCGATATAGGCGGTGTAGATTTGCGAGATATTGCCGATATCGCCGACCAGCACGCCCGGCGCGGCACCCCGGATATCGGCGCGGCTGCGGGTCGCCAGCGCGCCGCCTTCGACGCTGAGATCGCGGGTCAGGCGATAGCTGCCACGCGCCAGCCCGCTATGCACGTCGCCGCTGCCCGCGCGATCGCTCCAGCCGATCCGGTGTTCGTAGCGATAGCTGATCTGCCCCTCGGCCCGCGCGGTCTGCACCGCTGCATTCACCCCGGCGGCCAGCGTCGTATAGGTCACGACATCGCCGCGATTGAGATCGGCGCTCAGGAGTTGGCCGACCTCGACATAGGGGGCGATCCGCGCCAGGCGGGCGGGCGGCGCGGCATTGGCGGCGGTGCCGCCGGGTGCCGAACCCGCCTGGGGCGGGTCGGACTCGCCCGCCGCCATTCCCCCGCCGGGCGCGACCGCTCCATCCCGAACCTGTGCCGCGAGCGCGGTCGGCGATGCCGCCAACCCGCACGCGACACCGGCCAGAAGGAAGCGGCGAAGGATCACAGTGCGCCGTCCTTCCCATATTTGCCGTAATAGCCGAACCGGCGACTGCCGGGGACGAAGGCCACGCTGTTCAGGACGAGCTGGATATGCTCGCACGCATCGAGCAGCGCGACCGCCGCCGACACTTCGCTTTCCGGCGTGCGGTCGGCGCGGACGACCATCATCACCTGGCCCGCCAGCATCGCCAGCACCGAGGCGGGCGACGCGGCCAGCGCGGGTGGCGAGTCGAAGATGATCAGGCGACGCGGATTGGCGGACAACAGCCGCTGCACCACCGTGCGGGTGCGGGCGGAGGCGAGCAGTTCGGTATCGCTGGCGGTCCGCGTGCCGCAGGGCAGGACCGAGAGGTGCGGAACGTCGGTGGGGATCACCAGCGACTCGACGTCGATGCTGCCGTCGTCCAGCGCGTCGAGCAGCCCCGGCCCCTCCGCCAGCCCCAGCCGGGCCAGAACGTCGGGCTTGGCCACATCGGCATCGACCAGCAGCACCTCGGTATCCCGCTCCGCCGCCAGCGACAGAGCGAGGTTTACGGAGCAGAAGGTCTTGCCGTCCTGCGGCCGCGCCGAACAGACCAGCACGACGCGCGCCTTGTCCCCCTCGCCGTCTGCGACCAGCCGCTGGCTGGTGATGATGAGCTGGCGTTTGACCAGCCGGAACTCCTCGGCCAGCGGACCGATCGGCGCGCCGGGGACGATCATCCCGTTTTCGGCCAGCATCGCGCGATCGACCATCGCGACGTCGGAAAAGCCGGGATTATATTCGCTCGCCAAGAATTCCTCGTCGCCCGGCTGGGCCAGGAACTCGGCGGGAATGGCGCTCAAAGACGCGGGCAGCTCGACCGGCGCCATGGGCGGCGGAGCGACCGGCTCTTGAGGCGCGACGACCGGGGGCGGGTTCGACAGGGTCGGCTCAGCCACCGGCAAGGGCTCGGGCGCAACTTCCGCCGCCGCTGCATCCTCCGCGACTTCCGCCTTGGACTCGTCCGGGATCGGACCGCGCATATAGGTGCGGAGATCGTACACGTTCGCCGCTCTTTCGAGCAGCGAGGGTTCCCGGCGGGGTTTGGGGGTTTTCACGCTTCCGTTCACGCGGCCATTCCCCGTTGTAATAGCTCGATCGCCAGCACCATGACATAGGCCCCGCCCAGCGCCGCCGTCCCGCCAAGGAACAGTTTCATCCGCTGCGCCCGCGCCGTCGCCTGCCCGCGCGTCACCACTTCGCCGATCGCGCCGATCACCGGCAGGCCCATCGTGCGCTGAAGCGACTGGGGCGTCGTAAAGGTCTGACGCAGCTTGGACAGGGCGAAGGCCGATCCGATGCCCAGCCCCAGCCCCGCCGCGAACACCATGCTCAGCAGCAACATGCGGTTGGGCGCGGTCGGCGCGCGGGAATAGGTCGGCGGGTCGATCAGGGTGAAGCGCATCGCGTCCGTCTGGTTCTGCGCCTGTCCGCGCAGCGCGACCTGTTCGCGCTGGCGAAGCAACTGGTCGTAGCTGTCCTTCAGCACCTGATAATCGCGGTCGTTCGCGCCCTGCGCCGCCGCCGCCTCGGGATCGCTCGACAGGCTGGCGTTCAGCCGGTCGAGGTCGTTCTGCAACTGCGACTTGCGGATCTTCAGGCTGGCGAGCTGCGACTGCTTCTCCGCCGCCATCGACTGGAGCGACATGTAGAGCGGATTGGGCTGCCCCCCCGCCGCGCCGCCCGCCGGTTCGGCGCGGACCGCCGCCTGCGCCGCCGACAACTGGTTCTTCAGCGCGACGACATCGGGATGGTTCTCCGTATAGCCCCGCGCCCGTGCGTCGGAGAGCTGGCCCTGAATGGCCGCCAGCCGCGCGCGCGCCGGGCTGACGGCGACGCCGCCGCCTTCGCTCACCGTGCGCGGCGTGCCCGCCAACTGCCCCTGCACCGCCGCGAAGCTCGACTGGGCGGCGGCCAGATCGCTGTCCACCTGCGCCATTTGCGAGCGGGCCAGACCGATCCGGTCCGCGACCGAGCCCGTCCCCGGCAACCCGCCCAGGAACTGGTTCTGATATTGCGCGCGCCGCGCCTCCGCGATCTGGAGCTGTTTCTGCCGGTCGTTCAACTGCTTGTCGAGAAAGGCGAGGCTTTGGTTGGTGTTGTTGCGATCGCCGACCAGATTGGATTCGACGAAGATATCGATCAGCTTCTGCGCGACCTGCTGCGCCAGCTTGGGGCTGGACTGGGTCACGGTCAGTTGGAAGATCGTATCCTGCTGGTTCTCGATCTTGATCGCCTGCGCCAGCGACGAGACGCGCGCGGCGACATCCGCGTCGCTCGACACCGTGCTGGCCAGATCGGTGCCGCGCACCACCTTTTGCAGGTTGATCGCGGAGATCAGCGTCTGGCGCACCCGGTCGACCGAATCCATGTCGTTCGGCTGGCCGTTGGTCATGCCGTCGGGCAGGATCTGCGAATTCTGGACCGCGATGCGCGCGCGGGATTCATATTTGCTGGGGATCTGGGCGACGAACAGCCACCCCAGGATGCACACGGTCCACGCCACCGCCAGCGCCAGCCAGCGGCGTATCCATATGGCATGGATCGCGATGCGGATTTCGTCCTGAATGCTCGACACCGGCGATCGACCTCAGAACATCGATTCGGGGATGATGATGACGTCGCCGGGTTCCAGCCGGACATTGGCGCTGGAGTCGCCCTTCCTCAACAGGTCGTTGATCTGCAAAGCGAATTCCTGCTGCTTGCCGGTCGCGCGGTCGGTCCGCACCAACTTCGCCTTGTTGCCCGCCGCATATTGGTTCAGCCCACCCACCGCGATCATCGCGTCGAGCAGCGTCATGTTGGCGCGGTAGGGGATGGCGGCGGGCTTCTCGGTCGCGCCGACGATCCGCACCTGCTGGCTATAGGTGCCGGAGAAGTTCTCGACGATCACCGACACGATCGGGTTGGAGACATATTCGGAGAGCGCCTTCTTCAAATCCTCCTGAAGCATGGCGGGCGTCTTGCCGACGGCGGGCATGTCGTTGACCAGCGGCGTGGTGATGCGGCCATCGGGGCGCACCTGCACCTTGGTCGACAGATCGGGATTGCGCCACACGAAGATGTTGAGCGTGTCGAGCGGGCCGATCACATATTCCTCGCCCGGCTGCTCCTTGCGCGCGACATAGCCGGCCGAGGGCAGCTCGGCCTTGGTTCCGCCGGTCGAACAGGCGGTCAGCGTCGAGGCGGCCAAGCCGACGAGCAGAAGGGGACGGGCGAACCAAGCCATGCGAACAAGTCTCCTGAACCTTCCGCGCCGACAGGTCACGAAAGGCAAATTGCGCATGGTCCGCTATGACACCCAATAGGTGAACAGAGCGTTATGCCCTTGCGAACGGACCCATCTCTTCCCCGGCGGGGGGGTGGCCCAGAAACGCGGCGGGGCTGGCCGAGGCGCCATAAGCCCCCGCCAGAAAGATCGCGACGATATCGCCGACCCGCCCGAACGGCAACGCCACCCGGTCGCCCAGCCGGTCGAGCGGGGTACAGAGCGGACCGACCACCGACACCGTCTCCACCGGCTCCGCCCCCATCACATGGGCCAGCGCCAGCGGATAGTTGCGACGGACCACCGTACCGAAATTGCCGCTCGCCGCCAATTGATGGTTGAGCCCGCCGTCGAGGATCAGGAACGTCTCGCCCCCGCTGTCCTTGCGGTCGATGACGCGCGCCAGATAGACCCCCGCCTCCGCGACCAGCCAGCGGCCCAGCTCGATCGTGAAACGACTGTCGGCCAGGATCGCGGGTCGCGCGTGCAGCGCCTGTTCCAGCGCCTCCCCCACCCGCGCGACGTCGAGCGCTGTGTCGCCCACGAAGTAAGGAACGCCGAAGCCGCCGCCCAGGTTGACCAGCGGCGGCGCCTGTCCCGCCGCCTCCGCCAGCCGCGCCGCGAGCGCGATGGTGGCGGCCTGCGTATCGATGATCGCCTGCGGGTCGAGCGCCTGGCTGCCCGCATAGATATGGAAACCGCGCCAGTCCGCGCCGCCCGCGACCAGATGCCGGACGAGCGCGGGCACCCGCTCCGCATCGATGCCGAAGGGCGAAGGCCGCCCGCCCATCTTCATCCCCGATCCGCG
This sequence comes from Sphingomonas sp. GM_Shp_1, assembly GCF_026540895.1. Taxonomy (GTDB): domain Bacteria; phylum Pseudomonadota; class Alphaproteobacteria; order Sphingomonadales; family Sphingomonadaceae; genus Sphingomonas. Next base: position 22,559 of record NZ_JALNUR010000040.1, read on the forward strand.
CAACTCGACATCGGGATTCACCCGGACGGCAAGGTGCGGCCGTATCCCCAGCCGCTCGGCAATGGCGAGCGCGCGGGTCGCCTCGCCCTCCGATTCCAGATTGAGGGTGATGCCGCCCCGGATCGCGGCGGTCAGTTCCGCGTCGCGCTTGCCGGGCCCGGCGAAGCTGACCGGCTTGCCCAGCCCCGCCACCTTGGCCAGTTCGCCCGCCGAGGCGACATCGAACCCGTCCACCATCTCCGCCATGACCGAGAGCAGCGGCGGAAACGGATTGGCCTTGATCGCATAATGAAGGTCGATCGACGGAAAACCGGCCCGGAACCGGGCGACCCGCCCGGCGACGATGACGGGATCATAGACGAAGAGCGGACCGTCACGCCCGCGCATCCAATCCTCCGCGCTCCGCCCGGCGATCGTCAGCGCGCCCTGCTGAACGGCGAATTCGGGGGGGATGGGGCCCATCGGCTTCATCGCGTCATATCCTTGTCGAGCAGTTCCCGGCGCAGCGCGGCGCGGTCCAGCTTGCCGTTCGCGTTGCGCGGCAGTTCATCGCGCCACTCCAACCGTGCGGGCTGCATGAAATTGGGTAGGTCGCGCTTCAACCGGGCGCGCAATTCGGGTTCCTGGGCGGGATCGCCCGCCAGCACCACGATAATCGCCTGCCCCTGTGCCTCGTCCGACACGCCGATCGCCACCGCCTCGCGCGCTTCGCCGCCGGAGAGTACCGCCTCCTCGACTTCCTGCGGGCTGATGCGGTTGCCCGCGACCTTGATCATCTCGTCATCGCGCCCGACGAAGCGGAGCAGCCCGTCCGTCCCCTCCACCACCGTATCGCCCGACCAGACGGCGCGGGGCCAGCCCGGCGCGGGTCGAAAGCGCTGCGCCGTCCGCTCCGCATCGCGCCAATAGCCTTGCGCGACCAGCGGCCCGGCATGGACCAGCTCCCCCGGCTCGCCCGGCGCGGCGCGCGTCCCGTCAGGGCGGAGCACCATCACCTCGGCAAAGGGGATCGCCCGGCCAATCGCATCGGGATGCGCATCGATCAGCGCGGGGTCGAGATAGGTCGAACGAAACGCCTCGGTCAGCCCGTACATGGCATAGAGGTCCGCCGCCGGAAAACGCTCCCGCAAGCCCCGTACCAGTCGCGGCGTCAGCGCCCCGCCGGAATTGGTCAGGCGACGGATCGGCGCGATGGCTTCCTCCGGCCAGGCACTGGCCAGCAACTGGGTCCAGAGCGGTGGCACCCCCGCCAGTGTCGTCGCGCCGACCCGCGCCACCGCCTTCACCACGTCGCGCGGCGTCAGATAGTCGAGCGGCGCGACCGCGCCCCCCGCCGCCCAGGTCGAGAAAAGCTGGTTCTGGCCATAATCGAAGCTGAAGGGCAGGACGGCCAGCACCCGGTCGTCGGGCGTCAGCCGCAGATACTCGGCGACCGAGACCGCCCCGAACCACAGATTGGCGTGGCTCAGCATCACCCCCTTGGGTCGCCCGGTCGAGCCCGAGGTATAGAGGATCGCCGCCAGCGTATCGGGATCGGCGGCGGAGCGGGGCAGCGCATCGCCCTCCCCCGCCTCGGTGAACAGACGGACGCCCCCGGCGAGATCGCCCGGCTCCAGCGTCGCGGCGCGCGGGCCATGGGTGAGCAGCATCGCCGCCCCGCTATCGGCTAGGATATGCGCGACCTGCGCGCGCTTGAGCAGCGGATTGACCGGCACATGGACCAGCCCGGCGCGCGGCGCGGCCAGCGGCATCAGCGCGGCAGCGCGGGTCTTGGGCAGCCAGCTCGCCACCCGGTCGCCCGGCGCGAAGCCCAGTCCCGCGAGCCACCCCGCCAGCCGCCCGACCGCGTCCTCGACCGCGGCGAAGGTCAGGGCCGCGTCACGCTCGATCAACGCAGGGGCATCGCCCGCGCCGCGCAGGACATGGTCGATCGGATAGGCGGTCGGATCGAGGGTCATCGGGCCATCTACATGGCGCCGGGGGATAAAGTCGAGCGCATGGGGGTATGGGATGAGGTGACGTCCGTCCGCGCCTATGCAGGCGGCTTCGCGCGCGGCGGGTTCCCCCCTCAACTCCCCTCCCGCAAGCGGGAGGCGCCGGGGGAGGGCCTGGGTCTCCCACCATCGCCCCATAACCACGCACTCTTACCCCAACGCCAGTCACGCGACCGGCGCACGCCGCCACAGACCGTGTCCCCTCCCCCAACCCCCTCCCGCCTGCGGGAGGGGGCTTCGCGTGCGGTGG
>NZ_JALNUR010000041.1 GCF_026540895.1 Sphingomonas sp. GM_Shp_1
GTGACGTTTGGCCTTGCTGCCGCCGACCGACGCTTTGGTGAGGACGGCGCAAAGTCGTCTACCCAAAGCATCGCCGCGCGCAAAGCCCCTCCTCCCGGCAGGGGGGAGGGGTTTGGAGTGGGGGCTCGGCCACGAGCGATGGTCTCGGTGAGACGCCGTGCCCTCCCCCATCCCCTCCCGCTTGCGGGAGGGGAGCGGCCAGAGGTGCTATTTGGCCTTCTTGTCGCTGACCGACGCTCTGGTGAGGACGGCGCAACGTCGTCTAGCCAAAGCATCGCCGCGCGCAAAGCCCCTCCTCCCGGAAGGGGGGAGGGGTTTGGGGAGGGGGCCTCGCCCCGAGTAACGACCCCCAGTGAAACTCCCAACGCACGTTACGTGCAAAAACGTCTTATCCCCTCGTGCTCGGCAAGTTCCGGCCCTAAACCCCCGGCATGACCGCGCTGATCGCCGACTATTACCGCCACCTGACGGTCGACCTGCGCCGGTCCGATCACACAGTGCGCGCCTATGTCGCCACCGCCGAGCGGCTATGCGGATTCCTTTCCGAGCATTGGGGTGAGGCGATCGATGGCGCGACGCTCGCGCGGATCACCGCCGCCGATCTGCGGGCCTATCTTGCCAGGCGGCGTGGTGAGGGGCTGACCGCCGCCTCTACGGCGCGCGAATTGTCGGCGGTGCGGACCTTCCTCCATTGGACCGGAACCGAGCCGCCCGCGCTGAAGGGCCCCCGTCGCAAGCGCAGCATCCCGCGCCCGCAAGCGCCCGCCGACATCATCGCCCTGTCGGAGGATGTCTGCGAAAGCGCCGCCGAACCCTGGATCGCGGCGCGCGACTGGGCGGTGCTGTTGCTGCTCTACGGCGCGGGGTTGCGGATCGGGGAGGCGATGATGCTCCCGGCCGCTATCCTGCCGCTCGGCGAGACGATCCGCGTGACCGGCAAGCGCGGCAAGACGCGGATCGTGCCGCTGCTGCCCGAATTGCGCGAGGCGATCGAGCGCTACGCCGCGCTGGTGCCCTTCGCCCTCGAACCCGATGAGCCGCTGTTTCGCGGGGCCAAGGGCGGGCCGCTGTCGCCCGCGATCATCCGGCGCTCGGTACAGGGCGCGCGCGACCGGCTGGGGCTGGGCGCGCGGACGACGCCCCATGCCTTGCGGCATAGCTTCGCCACGCATCTGCTGGGGCGCGGGGCCGATCTTCGCCAACTTCAGGAATTGCTGGGCCATGCCAGCCTGAGTTCGACGCAAATCTATACGGCGGTGGACGCGGCGCATCTGCTCGACGTCTATCGCACCGCGCATCCCCGCGCCTGAGCGTCAGCTTTTGCGCGACGGTTTCCAGGTGATGACCCGCCAGAGATAGCCGATCACGATCGCCGCCGTCATCACCACCGCCGCCGGACCGACATAGCGGTTGATCGCCTCGAAATTCTCGCCCAGCCACAGCCCCGCATAGGCGAGGATGACGTTCCAGATCGTGCTGCCCGCAAAGGTCCAGAGCAGGAACTTGCCCAACGGCATCCGGGTGATCCCGGCGGGCAGCGAGATCAGCGTGCGAAAGGCGGGCATGAAGCGGAAGACGAACACCACCCAGCCGCCATGCCGCACGAAGAACAGATGCAGCCGCTCGACATCGCGCCACTCCATGGTCAGCCAGCGGCCATGCTTGTCGATGAAGGGGCGAAACCGCTCATAACCGATATAGCGACCGACCGCATACCAGGCATAATTGCCGACCGTCGTCCCCGCCGTGCCCCACAGGATCAGCGGGATCATCTCCATCTGCCCGCGCGCCACCGCCATGCCGCCCAGGCCCATGATGACCTCCGACGGAATGGGGGGCACGATGTTTTCCAGCGCCATCAGCAGGAAGATGCCGAAATAGCCGCCCCAGGCGATCAGGTTGAGGATGAAATCGGTCATGCGTGTAGGGATGTACCGATGAGTGCGGGGGCGGTTCCCATAGACGCAATCGACCTTCGATCGCCATGGCCTCCTTCGCTCCTTCTGGGTCCGATCGACATTCAGATATGCCCTTCTTTTCCCTGGCCCCTCGCAGAGGCGAGGGTGGAATGGCTCGACCGAATCCCGATCCTGCCTGCGATTGCCCTTGCCAATCGAAGCGGTGAAGTCGTAGGATTACGCCTATAAAAGACAGATTTCATGGAGAAGGAGCGCCGCCATGGTGCCAGTCGGAGCATCCCCTGGGCATGAGGAACGATAGGCATGGCCATTCCCGCCGATCTGCCGGTCGACACGCTGACCGCTTCCCCTCCACGCCCTGCGGATTCCGGTAAAGGCACCGCATCGCGGCGCTATCTGCCCGCGCTGATCATCACGGTCAGCCTGTTCTTCCTGTGGGGCATGGCCAATAATCTGAACGACATTCTGATCGCGCAGTTTCGCAAGGCCTTCACGCTCAGCGACTTCGGGACCAGCTTCGTCCAGCAGGTCTTCTATCTCGGCTATTTCCTGCTCGCGGTGCCCGCTTCGCTGGTGATGCGGCGCTATGGGTATAAGGCGGCGATCGTGCTGGGGCTGACGCTGTACGGCACCGGCGCGCTGCTCTTCTATCCGGCGGCGGCGGCCAGCCTGTACCAGCTTTTCCTGCTCGGTTTGTTCGTCATCGCGGCGGGACTGGCGTTCCTGGAGACCTCGGCCAACCCGTTGATGGGCGAACTGGGCGACCCGGCGGGTGCTACTCGGCGGCTCAACTGGGCGCAGGCGGCCAATCCGCTGGGCGCGATCACCGGCATCCTGATCGGGCGCTTCTTCATCCTGTCGGGCATCGAGCATGACGAGGCGGCGCTGGCGACGATGGACGCTGCCGCCCGCACCGCCTTCTACAAGGCCGAGGTGCAGGCGATCGCGCCGCCCTATGTCGCGATCGCGATCGTCGTGCTGATCTTCGCACTGGCGACGGCGTTCGTCCGCTTCCCCGCCGGTGCCCCGGCGCGGGCGGGTGAAGCCAGCGGCGGCGGACGGTTCGTCGATGTCTTCCACCGTCCCCGGCTGCTCGGCGCAGTCGTCGCACAATTCTTCTATGTCGGTGCACAGGTCGGGGTGTGGAGCTATACCATCCGCTATGCGCAGGCCAATGCGGGGCTGGGCGAGCGGGGCGGGGCCGATGCGCTGTTCGTCTCGCTGGTGCTGTTCGCGGCGGGGCGATTCCTGGGCAGCGCGCTGATGGCGAGGCTGGAGCCGGTCCGACTGCTGGCCGTCTTCGCGACCGCATCGATCGTGCTGACCGCCATGGCCGCGTTGCTCGGCGGCTGGCCGGGGCTGATCGCACTGGTCGCGGCAAGCTTCTTCATGTCGATCCAGTTTCCGACGATCTTCGCGCTGGGGATCGAGGGGCTGGGGCCGCTGCGCCGTGCCGGTGCGTCGTTGATCGTCATGGCGATCATCGGCGGTGCGGGGCTGACCGCGCTGATGGGCCTGGTGTCCGACCGTGCGGGCATCACCGCCGCGATGCTCGTTCCGACCGTCAGCTTCGCGGTCGTCACCGCCTTCGCCATATTGATGAAGCGTCACAAGGAGATGAATTGATGGGCCGTTTGCAGGCCAAGCGTGCGATCGTGACCGGCGCGGGCCAGGGTATCGGCCGCGCCGCCGCCGAACTGTTCGCCGCCGAGGGGGCGGAGGTGATCGCGGTGGACCGCAATGCGGACGCACTGGCGACGCTGGAGGGCTGCGAGACCGAGACGCTCGACCTGCTCGACCCGGCGGCGATCGCGGCGTTCGGCGAGCGGACGGGGGCGGTGGACATACTGTTCAACTGCGCGGGCTATGTCGATGCGGGCGACCTGCTGGCGACGGAGGATGCCGGATATCGGCTGTCCTTCGACCTGAACGTCCATGCGATCACCCATATGCTCCAGGCCTTCCTGCCCACGATGATCGCGGAAGGTGGCGGGGCGATCGTCAACATGGCGTCGGTGGCGGGCGCGGTGATCGGCGTGGGCAACCGCTATGCCTATTGCGCGTCCAAGGGCGCGGTGGCGGGGATCACGCGCTCGGTCGCGCTCGATTATGTCGGCAAGGGGATACGCTGCAACGCGATCTGTCCCGGCACCGTCCAGTCGCCGAGCCTGGACGAGCGTCTGGCCGCGACCGGCGATGCCGAGGCGGCCCGCGCGGCCTTTATCGCACGCCAGCCGATGGGACGGCTGGGCCGCGCCGAAGAGATCGCCGCGCTGGCGCTCTACCTCGCCTCGGACGAGAGCGCCTATACCACCGGGCAGATGCACGTCATCGACGGCGGATGGACGATGGCGTGAGCCCCTCGCGCCCGCCCTTTGTCGATGCGCATTTCCACCTGTGGGATCATGGCGTGCTGCGCTATCCCTGGCTGGACGATGCGGCCCAGGCCGCGATCGCGGAGGATTACCGGATCGCCGATTACCGGGCGGAGCTTGCCGCCTGGAACCTGGTCGGCGCGGTGCATGTCGATGCGGGCGCGCATCCCGACCAAGGCGCGGACGAGACGGTCTGGCTGAACCATGTCGCCGATGCGGACGGACTGCCGAGCGGCATCGTCGCGCGGGTCGAGCTGGACCATCCGGCGGTCGAGCCGCAACTGGCATGGCAGGCGGCACACCGCCGTGTGAAGGGCGTCCGTCACCTGATCAACTGGCACCCGAGCGATGCGGCGCGCCGGGCCTATGATCGCGACCTGACCCGCGATCCGCGCTGGCGGGAAGGCTATGCGCTGCTCGGGCGTTACGGCCTCAGCTACGACTTTCACGGCTTTCCGGCGCAACTCGCGGGGCTGGCGGAGGTCGCGGGCAGGCATCCGGAGGTGCCGGTCATCCTCAACCATCTCGCGCTGCCGATCCCGGCGGACGGGCTGGAGGAATGGCGCGCCGGGCTGATCGCCTTCGCCGCCATGCCGCATGCCGCGATCAAGCTGTCGGGGGCGGGCTTTGTCGGGCCACGCTTCGATCCCGCCGGCTTCGCCGACATCGTCGCGGAGGTGATCGACCGGTTCGGCCCCTCACGCGTGATGGTCGCGACCAACTTCCCGACCGACCGGCTGGCCGCCGATCTCGACCGGACGCTCGGCGCCTATGAGACGCTGCTGGCGGGCTTTTCGGAGGATGAGCGACGTGACCTGTGGGGCCGCAACGCCAACCGAATCTATCGATTGGACCTGGACCTATGACCGATATTCCCCGCCGCCCGGTGGGTCCGACCGGTTGCCAGCTTCCCGAACTGGGCTTCGGCGCGGCGGCGATGGGCAATCTCTATGCCGCGATGAGCGATACGCAGGCCGCCGCCACGCTGGAGGCGGCGCTGGACGCGGGCTTCCGCTATTTCGACACCGCGCCGCATTATGGCCGGGGGTTGAGCGAACGGCGGCTGGGTGACGCACTGCGCGGGCGGGGCGACGTCATCGTCTCGACCAAGGTCGGGCGGCTGATGGACCCGGATGCGCGCATCACCGACGACGGCGAGCGCGATGGCTTCCACACCGCCATGCCCTTCCGCATGCGCTACGACTATACGCATGACGGCATCATGCGCAGCCATGAGCACAGCCTTCAGCGGCTGGGGCTGGCCAAGGTCGATCTGGCCTTCATCCACGATATCGGCCGCGTCACGCATGGCGAGGCGGACGCGCGATATCGCGAGCAACTGATCGCGGGCGGCGGGCTGAAGGCGCTGGAGCAATTGCGCGACGAGGGCGCGATCGCCGGGTTCGGGCTGGGCGTCAACGAGGTCGAGGTCTGTCTGGAGCTGATGGAGGTGGCGCGGTTCGACGTCATCCTGCTCGCCGGGCGCTATACGCTGCTGGAACAGGGGGCGCTCGACGCGCTGTTCCCGGCCTGTGCGAAGGCGGACACCGCCATCGTCGTCGGTGGGCCCTATAATAGCGGCATCCTGGCGACGGGCAGCGATGCAGCCGCCCGCTACAACTACGCCCCCGCGCCCGCCGCCGTGCTGGACAAGGTCCGCGCGCTGGAAAAGGTCGCGGCGCGGCACCATGTTTCGCTTCCCGCCGCCGCGCTCGCCTTCGTCCTGGCGCACTCCCAGGTCGCGAGCGTCATTCCGGGCATCGCCGATCCGCAACAAGTGGCCGATACCATGCGTCTTTATGCCGAACCCATTCCGTCCGCCTTCTGGGCGGAACTGCGGGCCGAAGGGCTCGCCCGCCCCGATGCACCCGTTCCGGGGGACGTGGCATGAGCGTCGCGGCGATCCGCCTGACCCCGACCGACAATGTCGCGGTCTGTTGTCGCACGGTCGAGCCGGGCGAGCATATCGTCGTTGACGGCCATGAACTCGTCATCGGCGAGCGGGTGGCGCTGGGCCACAAGCTGGCGGTCATACCGCTGGCGGCGGGCGACAAGGTGATCAAGTACGGCATGCCCATCGGCTCGATGACGCAGGACGCGCCTGCCGGGGGCTGGGTCCACATGCACAATATGCAAAGCGATTATATTCCCGCGCATCTGCGCGACGCGCACGGAGATCACGCATGACGACGGGCATGACCGAACGGACATGGCAGGCCTGGGCCCGTCCCAATGGTCGCAAGGGCATTCGCGATGCGATCGTCGTCGTCTATCTGGTCGAATGCGCACATCATGTCGCGCGGCGGATCGTCGACCGGATGGACGACCCGCGCGTTCAGTTGATCGGCTTTCCCGGCTGCTACCCCAATGACTATGCGCTGGCGATGATGAAGGCGCTGACGACGCATCCCAATGTCGGCGGCGTCGTGCTGCTGTCGCTGGGTTGCGAGAGCTTCAACCGGGAGGCGCTGGCCGCCAATGCACGCGAACAGGGGCGTCCCGTGGAGACGATCGTCATCCAGCAGTCTGGCGGCACGCGCGGCGCGATGGAGGCGGGGATCGCTGCGGTCGAGCGGGTCCGTGCGGCGGCGGATGCGCAGGCCGTGCGGGTGCCGATGACCATGTCCGAGCTGGTGATCGGCACCATCTGCGGCGGGTCGGACGGGACCAGCGGCATCACCGGCAACCCGGCGGTCGGTCGCGCCTTCGACACGCTGTACGATGCGGGCGCGATCTGCATCTTCGAGGAAACCGGCGAGATGATCGGGTGCGAGGGCCATATGGCCGAGCGCGCCGCGACGCCGGAGGTGGCCGAAGCCCTGATCGCCTCCGTCGCGCAGGCCGAACGCTATTACCGGGCGATGGGCTATGGCAGCTTCGCGCCGGGCAATGCCGAGGGCGGCCTGTCGAGCCAGGAGGAGAAGTCGGCGGGGGCCTATGCCAAGTCGGGCTGCCGCCCGATCACCGGCGTGATCCTGCCCGCCGAACAGGCGCCGGGGCCGGGGCTGTACCTGCTCGATGTGGTCCCTGCGGGCGACCCGAAGTTCGGCTTCCCCAATATCGTCGACAATGCCGAGATCGGCGAGCTGATCGCGTGCGGGGCGCATATCAACCTGTTCGTGACCGGGCGCGGCTCGGTGGTCGGCTCGGCCATCTCGCCGGTCATCAAGATCGCGGCCAACCCGGAAATGTACGCGCGCATGGAAGGCGACATGGACGTCAATGCCGGTCGTATCCTTTATGGCGAGGCGACGCTGGACGAAGTGGGGGCGGAGATCGTCGACCTGATCGTCGCGGTGTCGGCGGGCGCGGAAACAAAGTCCGAAGCGCTGGGGCATCAGGAATTCGTCCTGACCTACAAGGCGGCGGGGGCCAAGGGACCTGCCTGTCTGCCGCGCGCGGCGTGAGGAGTGGCGCCACCTAACCTCCACCTCCGTTCGGCCTGAGCGAAGTCGAAGGCCAAGCGCCGCTCCTTGCCGCAAGCGTAGGGGCGTGCACTTCGACTTCGCTCAGTGCGAACGGGGCGGTGGAACGCGGTCAGTCCGCCCCTTCGGCCAGCGTCCGCAACTCCGGCATCGCGACCGTCTCCCCCGTCGCATCGACCCAGCGGACGAACGCGCCCACCCGCTTGTGGATCTTCGCCGTATGTCCGGAAAAGATATCCAACAGCCGGTGGTCGAGGAACGGATTGGCGAACCGTTCCAGCGTCGTCGCGGCATAGTCCCGCGCCTCTTGGGTCAGCCCATGGGCGGCGAAGCCGGGGATGACCTCCTCCGCCATCACCCGCTCCAGCGCCGCTCGCGTTTCGCCATCGGCCAGCGCGGCGCGGACCGTCTGGTCCGCCGTGCCGCCCTGCGCATGCCAGCGCGCCGCCAGCCAGCTATGGCCGAGATTGAGGATGTGCAGCTTCAGCCGCTCATACCGCTCCAGATCGTCGGTCAGGACGATGTCGGGATGGATGAAGGGCAGGACCAGCCCCGGCTGCCGCTCGATCGCCCAGAGCGCATAGGGTTCGGCGACCGCCCCGGCGGGGGAGAGCGGTTCGCTGACGATCCGGTCGACCAGCGTGTTGGCCCAGACGCAGGCCCGCTCCAGCCAGTCGAGATAGGCAGGGTCGCGCCCCTGTTCGCGCGCGAGCCCCGTGACGACGCCCTTCAGCGTGTCGCCGTTGCGAGCAACCAGCTCGCACGGCAGCATGGTGACGGGCGCACCGCCCGCCCGCCACCGGCGATGGAGCAATTCGGTCAGCATCCCGACGAAGCTCACCGGAACCCCGCCTTCATCCGGGGCGATGCGATCGCTGTCGGGCACCTGATAGCCGCTATCACCGGTGTTGGAGACGATATGCGTCGCCTCTTCCACGGCCAGCCGGGTCAGCCGGTCCCATTGCGCGGCGGCGCTCAACCCCTCGCGCACGCTGCGGATCGTGACCGTTCGTTCAAAGGGAGCGCCCTCGCGCAAGCCCCGCAGGATGACCGGAAAGCCCGCCGGATCGACAAATCCCGCCAGCCTCTTGGCCCGCTCCGGGTCGCGGGTGGTCTGGACGATGACGATCGGCGGCACCGCCTGTCCCCCGGCGCGCGCTTCCTCGGCGAACAAGTCGACATGCGCCTGGAGGAAGCGGCTGGTCCCGAATTGCAGGATGCAAGGATCGGCGGGGCGTGCGCCGGTCATTGTTCGTCCAGCGAGTAGATGCGCTCCATCGCCACCCATTTCTCGCCCGGCGCGGCATGGGGCAGGGGCTTTTGGAAGCGGTCCATCGCCGCTTCCCAGCGCGCATCGGTGGCGGCCAGGTCGGCGGGGATGGCGCGGGGCCAGTCGTCCGCGACCTCGGCGATCATGAACAGCCGGTCGCCGGTGCGCCAGATCTCCATCGCCAGGAACCCCTTGGCCCGGATCGCCGCCGTCACCTCGGGCCAGGCCCGTCCGGCGGCATGGGCATGTTCATATTCCGCGATCAGTTCGGCATCCGCGACCAGATCGAGCGCGAAACACAGGCGTCGGGCCATAACGGGCCTCCTCTCTTCTCTTATGTCGCCCCCGGATGCGTACCACTGATCGTCCCGAGAGCAATTCTTGCCAGACTAGCCATCCTGCGCTAGCGCTTCAATGGCATATGTGAGAGCATGGTCGCATATAGGAATGTGGAAGAGGGTGGAATGAAGGCTCTGGTCTGTGTGCGGCCGAATGAGATTCGCGTGGAGGATCGCCCCGCGCCGGTACGGGGCGAGGGCGAGGTGCTGCTGCGCATGCGTCGGGCGGGGATCTGCGGCACCGACTATCATATCTATGGCGGCAAGCACCCCTTCCTCGAATATCCGCGCCTGATCGGGCACGAACTGGCGGGTGAGGTGATCGAGACGCCACCGGGTTCGCGCTTCGCGGTCGGGCAGGTGGTGACGATCAATCCCTATATCGCCTGCGGCACCTGTCGCGCCTGTCGCCGGGGCAAGCCCAATTGCTGCGCCAGGATCAGTGTGCTGGGCGTCCACGCCGATGGCGGCATGTGCGAGATGCTGTCGGTGCCCGAGAGCGCGGTGATCGATGCGGAGGGCCTGTCGCTCGACCAAGCGGCGATGGTTGAGTTCCTGGCGATCGGCGCGCATGCCGTGCGGCGATCGATGCTGACCGCGGGCGAGGAGGTGATCGTCATCGGCGCGGGTCCGATCGGGATCGCGGTCGCCCTGTTCGCGCGGATCGCGGGGGCGGGGCGGATCGTGCTGGTCGATACCCGCGCACCGCGCCTGGCCTATGCGCGCGAGCATCTCGGCTTTGCCGAGGGGGTGGTCGCCGATGTCGATATGGCCGCGCGGCTGGCGGCGATGACGAATGGCGAGATGTTCGACCATGTCTTCGATGCGACGGGCAGTATCCATGCGATGCGGGCGGGGCTGAACTGGCTGGCGCATGGCGGCAGCTTCACGCTGGTGGGCGTGTGCAAGGACGATCTGGTCTTTCCCGATCCCGAATTCCACAAGCGCGAGACAACGCTGATCGGCAGCCGCAACGCGCTGTCGGTCGATTTCGACCATGTCATCGCCAGCATCCGCAGCGGCGTGATCCCGACCGACGCGATCCGCACCCATGCGCTGACGCTGGACGAGGCGCCCCATCGCCTGCCCGAACTGATCGCGGAGGCGGATTCGGTGCTGAAGGCGATCGTCACCATCGCATGATCCCCATGCCCTATTGCCCGCCATCCGGCGTCGTCCTAATCCGATGACGATGGAAGGGGATGGCATGACGGGTGAGGGCGGCAAGACGGTCGAGGGGCGTGTCCGCAAGGGCAGCTATGCCGCGCCCGCGCTGGACAAGGCGTTTCTCATCATCGAACTGCTCGCCAGCCATCCGCAGGGCATGCTGGTCAGCGAGATGGCGACCGCGCTCGGCCGTTCGCTGGGCGAGTTGTTCCGCATCGTCGTGGTGATGGAAGAAGCGCGCTATCTGGAAAAGTCGCCGATCGACGATCGGTACCGAGTGACGTACAAATTCCTCGACATTGCCTATCGCGCCACGCCCGCGCGCCAGTTGACCGCCGCCGCGCTGCCCGAGATGCAGTCGCTGGCGCTGACGGTCGGGCAGTCCTGTCACCTGGTGGTGATCGAGGGCGGGGCGGGGCTGGTCATCGCGCGCGAGGAGAATCCGGGGACGCGCGGCTTCGCGCTGCGAATGGGCGCGTCGATCGATATCGTCACCAGCTGCTCGGGCAAGGTGCTGCTCGCCTTCGCGCCGCGCGCGCAGTTCGGGCGGATCGTCGACCGGGTCGAACTGGCGCAGGGCAGGCCGATCGGGCGGACCCGCCTGATCGAGGATCTGGAGCGGGTGCGTGCGCAGGGCTATGAACTGCGCGAAAGCCCGATCACGCGCGGCGTGACCGATATCAGTTATCCGGTGTTCGGGTTCGGCGGCGACTGCATGGCGGCGCTGACCATCCCGTTCCTGGAGACCATCGACGGCTCGCAATCGGTGACGATCGAGGAAGCGCGGCGCATCCTGGCCGAGACCACCGCCCGCATTTCGCAGCAACTGGGCTATCGTCCCGATGACGGGGCGGCGGGCTGAGGGCGGTGTCGCCTATCATGAAGCCGAACTACATGGGGGTGATCACGCCCTCCCTCTCCGCTCTCAGAGGGGAGAGGGAAGGGGACGACCGGCCCTAATAGATATCGCGGGCGTAGCGGCCCGTCGCCGCCATATCCTCCAGCCTGTCGTCGCCCAGAATATCGGTCAGCACGCGGTGTACATCGCCCGCCATGCCCTTCAGGCTGCCGCAGACATAGATGGCGGCGCCCGCGGCCACCGCGTCGCGGAGCACATCCGCCGCGTCTGCCAGCGCGTGCTGCACATAGCGCGGGCCATGCCCCAGGCGCGACCAGGCGGTGGTCATGCCCGACAGCACCCCGGCGTCGAGCAGCGCCCGGCGTTCCTCGTGGTGATAATCGTCATGCTCGGGATGCCGCTCCCCCCAGAACAGCATGACGGGTCCGCCACCGCTCGCCGCGCGTCCGCGCAGATGGGCGAGCAGGCCCGCCAGGCCCGTGCCGTTGCCGATCAACACCATCGGCGTGGCCGGATCGGCGGGCGAGTGGAACGCCGCATTGGCATGGACCCGCGCCCGCACCACCGAGCCCAGCGGGGCGCCATGGCATAGCCATCCCGATCCCAGCCCCGGCAGGCCATCCTCGGCCTCCGCCAGCCGGACGATCAGCTCGGCGCGGCCCGCAACAGGGATCGAGGCGATCGAATATTCGCGGTGGGCGAGGGGACGCAGCGTGGCGGGGTCGAAGCCGGGACCCGCCTCCGCAGGCAGGATGCTGTCCATCAGTCGCTCGCGCAGTTCGGGCGTATCGGCCAGCCCGGTGGCCGCCAGAAAGGCGTCGACCCGGCGGCGATCCTGGCGGGGCAGGATCTCCAATATGTCGCCCGCCGCCCAGTCGGCAGGCCCCGCCAGCGGCTCCAGTGCGATGTGCCATGTCTCGCCGCCGCTGCTGCCCGGATTGAGCAGGCGCCGCTCGACCAGCCGCCAGTCGGCCATGGCGGCAGGCGCCCAGTCGGGTTGGTCGGTGCGCGCGCCGAGCCCGGCCAGTTGCTGCTGCCAAAGACGCTGCGCATCGGCATCCTCGCCATCTTGCTCGATCGCGTCGAACAGCCGCTGTGCGCCGCCGCTGTGCAGCCACTGGTCGATCCGGTGCCCGAAGGCACAGAAGTCGGGATATTCGCGGTCGCCCAGCGCCAATACGGCGTAGGAGAGGTGCGACAGGTCGGTCGGCGTCCGTGCCATGGTCCGGGCGAAGCCGCGCGCGGCGTCGGGAGGCTCCCCCTCGCCATAGGTGCTGGCGACGACGAACAGCCGGTCGGCCCGCGCCAGTTGCTCGGCGGTCAGCGAGGCGATGGGCAGCGCGGCGGCACCGGGCAGCGCTTGCGCTGTCAGCCGGGCGATCCGCTCGGCGGAGCCGGTTTGGCTCGCATAGGCGACCAGGGTGGCCGCCGCCTCCGCCGGAACCGGAGCCGTATCGGTGAGGACCGCGCCCAGGGCCACCTTGCGCCGCCGCCGCGCGAAATAGAGGAGAAAGCCGGTTATGGTGAACAGCGGCATGGTCAGGCTGGCCAGCGTCATGGCGATCCGCCCGGCCAGACCGAAATAGGCGCCGCGATGGATTTCATAGACGCTGGTGACGATATCGTCGCCCAAGGGACGCTTCGCATAGGGCTGGTTGGAGGTGACGCGCCCGGTCGCGCTGTCGATGCTGACTTCGTCGGAGACGCGGTCGTGCCGGCCATCTGCCAGCTTGCCCCGGAACTGGACCACGCCGTCGCGAACCGAGGCGGTGACGCGCGCATAGGGACGATGGCCGGTCGCCTGGTCGAAACGCTGCCAGATGGCGGCGAGGTCGAGGGGCGCGTCCTTGCCTTCCCCGGCTTGCTTGCCGCGACCGCCCTTGCCCCCCTCGCGCGGGGCATGCGCGGCCTGTTCGCTGGACAGAAGATGCCGGACCCCGGTGCGGTACCAGGCATAGGACCACCACAGCCCCGTGCCCGCACTGATGAGATAGAAGATCAGCACCCAGCCGCCGATGACCGCATGGAGCGCCCGGTACAGGTTGCGCCCGGTCATCCGCAGGTCGAGCACGAACCAGTTGCGCCAGTCCAGCGGCTTGCGCGGCCAGCGCAGATAGAGACCCGACAGCGCGAAATAGATGAGCGACAGCGCGGCGAAACCCGTGATCTGGCGCCCGATGCCATTGCCCTTGCCGGGCAGCGCGAGCCAGCGGTGCAGTTCCTCCACCGTCTCGGAGAAGCCCGCGCCGCGCGGCTCGCCCAGCATCCGCCCCGTCGTCGGATCGACATAGGCGTTCAGCCGCGTCTTATCCTTGCCCAGGGTATAGCCGACGAAAGCCGCCTTGGTCGGGTCGCTGTCGACCACCAGGCGGGCAATGCGTATGTCCGGCACCTGCTCGGTGATCCGGGCGATCAGGGCCGGGGCGGAAAGCGGCGCGCTACGCCCCGGCGTCACCGTCACGATGCCGGGATTGGTCGCCGCCACGATCTCCGGCTCGAAGCTGATCAGCGCACCCGTGACGCCCATCACGGCCAGCACCAGTCCGGCGGTGATCCCCAGGAACCAGTGGATCTGGAACAGGATCGTGCGGGTCGAAATCACCGGCCTGTCAGCCCTTGTTATTGATAATCACTTGCGTTAGGCGACCGTGCAAATAACGTCAATGGTTACGGGGTAGGAATGAAGCATCGGGGGAAGAGCGTGGCATATAGCGTGTGCCGGACCATGGTGTTCGGCGCATCGCTGACGGCGTTGATGGTCGGGGCCTCCGGCGCGCTGGCGCAGAGCCAGCCACAGGCCGATGTCGCGTCCGATGAGCGGACCGACATGCCGCAGGACCGCGAAGTGGTCGTCACCGCCGCGCGCACCGTTCTGCCGCCCAATGCCCTGCCGCTCACCATCGACATCATCGACAAGGAGGCGCTGGACCGCCAGATCGCGATCTCGGGCAGCGTGACCGACGCGGTCGCGGCGCTGACGCCCAGCTTCTCGCCGACGCGCGGCAAGCTGTCCGGCGCGGGGGAGACGCTGCGCGGTCGCTCGCCGCTCTATGCGATCAACGGCATTCCGCAGACGACGCCGCTTCGCGACGGCAGCCGGGACGGCTTCACCATCGACGGCTTCTTCGTCGATCGGGTCGAGCTGATCTATGGCTCCAACGCGCTTCAGGGGATTGGCGGGACCGGCGGTATCGTCAACCAGGTGACGGTCGGCCCGCCGACGACCGAGGGACTGTCGGGCCGGACGCTGGTGCAGGGCACGGTCGCCAACGGGTTCGAGGCGGACTCGCCGGGCGGCAAGGTCGCGGGGCTGGTCCAGTATAAGGCGGGCATCTTCGACGCGACGGTGGGTGCGTCCTATGAACGGCGGGGCGTCTTCTACGATGCGCGCGGTCGCCGGATCGGCATCAACCTGACCCAGGGCGAGACGCAGGATTCGCGCGCCACTGACATCTTCGCGCGACTGGGGGCGCAGGTGCGCGACAGCGGGCGGTTCGACCTGATCCTCAACCGCTATGAGTTGAACGGGGAGGGGCGCTTCGTTCCGCTGGCGGGCAATCGCTTGACCGGCCTGCCGACCAGCGCGGTGCGCGGCGATCCGCCGGGCAAGCCCGCCGCCAACCTGGCGGAGGCGGTGTCGCTATCCTATACCGATCATGACGTGGCGGGCGGCAATCTGGTCGCGCAAATCTTCTTCAACCGCACCTACGATACGTTCGGCGGCGAGCCCAACCCGATCCCGACTTTCCAGGACCCGGCGATCGCGCCGGTCGGCACGCTGTTCGACCAGTCGGAGAACCGTTCGCGCAAGCTGGGCCTGCGCGCCAGCTATGAGCGTGCGGTGCCGGGGTTCGAGGCGCTGGTCGCGACGATCGGCTTCGACGCGCTGGCCGACAAGTCGGAACAGCGGCTGATCGCGACCGACCGCGCCTGGGTGCCGCCCGCCGATTTCCGCAGCCTGGCGCCCTTCGTCCAAGCCAATCTGAAGCTGTTCGACGGCGTGGTGCGGCTGGCCGGCGGCGCGCGGTGGGAGAATGTGAAGGTCCGCATCGCCGATTACCGTACGCTCGCCTCCACCACCTATGACGGTCGCAATCCGGCGACCTATGGCGGGGTCAACGTCAAGGGCGGCGAGCCGGGCTTCGACCGGATCATGACCAATGGCGGCGTGATCGTGGAGCCGCTGACCGGCATCCGCGCCTATGCCAGCTATGCCGAAGGCTTCACCATGGCTGATATCGGGCGGATCACCCGCGCGGTCGCCACGCCCGGCACCGACCTGAGCAGCTTCCGCGCGATCGATCCGGTCATCTCCAACAATCGCGAGATCGGGGTGGAGGTGAAGCGCGGGCCGCTCGACGCCAGCACGACCTATTTCTGGTCGACCAGCAACAACGGCCAGGTGCTGCTGGCGCTGGGTAACGGCATCTTCGAGGTGCAGCGCCAGCGGGTGGAGATACAGGGGCTGGAGGTCAATCTGGGCCTGCGCACCCCGGTGCCGGGCTTACGCGTCTCGACCGGCTATGCGCATCTGATCGGCCGCTATGACAGCGATACGCGCAACCCGGACGGGATCGTCGACACCGATCTGGACGGCACCAACATCTCGCCCGACCGGATGAACGCCGCCGCCGATTTCGCGTCCGGCCCGGTGACAGCGCGCGTCCAGACGCAGATGTATCTGTCGCGCAGCTTCTACGGCAAGGCGAACCCCGATCCGCGCAACAATTTCGGCGGCTATACCGTGACGGATGCCTATCTGCGCTACCAGACCCGGTTCGGCGGGCTGTCGCTGAGCGCGCAGAACATCTTCAACCGCTTCTATATCGACTATAACAGCGACACCCGCCTGCCCAACGACAATTTCGCCTTCTTCGCCGGGCGGGGCCGGACCTTCACCCTGGGATGGGACGCGCGCTGGTAGCGCGTCCCGGCAGGGCCTAGTGGCCGTCGCCGTCGCCCATGGTCAGATACAGGTGGCGGAGCATCGCGGTCATCGCGTCGGTACCACGCTGCGTCAGGGTGACGGCCAGCCGCCGGTGATCGGCGGGGTCGGTCCGTCGGCGCAGCAACCCGGCGCTTTCCAGCCGGTCGATCCGGCGCAGCGCGCTGGTCGAGCTTTCGCCGGAGACGAGGATCAGTTCCTTGACGCAGAGCGGACGGCTCTCCTGTTCGGCGATGAACAGCTCCAGCATCATGTCCCAGGCGGAATCGCGGAAGATGTCGCGCGGAAAGAACTCCGCGACATTGGCGCGCATCGCCTGGGTCTGCCGCGCCAGATCGAGCAGCGTGGCGCGGCCCTCCCCCCGGGAGCGCAGTCCGGGGACCCTTCCGAATCCGTTGGAAACATGGTGGCCCGCGGCCATGGTTTTCGGCATGCGAATATCCTGAGCTGAGGCCATGGGCGATCCACGCCCATGGGATTGCGGCGGATGGGAAAGGGTGCGGCTCATCGCTCGCGCATCGCCTCGCGCGCACGGTTGAGCGGCTTGAGCAGATATTGCAGCACGGTCTTGCTGCCGGTGTGGATGTCGGCGGTCGCGATCATGCCGGGCACGATCGGAAAGCGCTTGCCCGCCTTGTTGACCAGCGAGTCCGCCGTGGTCCGCACGAAGACGCGGTAATAATAGACGTCCGGGTTCACCTCGTCCCGGATGGTGTCGGGCGAGATGCTGCTGACCCGGCCCTCCAGCCCGCCGAAAATGGCATAGTCATAGGCGGTGATCTTGACGCTCGCGCGCTGGCCGGGGCGGATGAAGGCGATGTCGCGCGGCGAGATGCGCGCCTCGACCAGCAGGCGTTCGTCCATCGGCACGATCTCCATGATCTTGCCGCCGGGCGGGATGACGCCGCCGATGGTCGACACCTCGATATTCTTGACCACCCCGCGGACCGGCGAGCGCAGGGTCAGGCGGCTGAGCGTGTCCGAACGGCCGCGCACCACGGGGGCCAGCGCCTCCACCTCCTCACTGACCTTGGCGAGATCCTGCCGCGCCTCGACGGTATATTGCGAGCGCAGGTCGGATTTCTTCAGGTCCAGATCGGCGCGCTGGCGCTTCAGGCGCAGCACCTCGACATTGCTCGCCGCGCCGACCTCGATCAGCGACTCGCCGATCCCGACCTCGCGTCCGATCAGCGCCAGCGATTCGTCGATCAGCCCCAGCGAACTCGCCAGACTGCGACGGCGCGCGTCATAGAGGCGTTGCTGCTCCGCCTTGAGCGCGGGGAAGTCGTTCAACTCGGGCGAGAAGGTCAGGGGCGTGCCGTTCACCTCTGCCTGCAACCGGGCTTGCGCGGCCAGTGCGGCGCGGTACTTGGCGGCGCTTTCCTCGACCGTCGATCCGGCCTGGGTGGGGTCGAGCTGGGCGAGCACCTGGCCCGGCTTCACGATATCGTCCTGCCGCACCAGCATCTTGGCCAGAATGCCGCCCTCCAGCGATTGCAGCACCTGTTCACGGCTGGTCGGCACGACCCGGCCCGTGCCGGTCGCCACCTCGTCCAGCTCGGCGAACCAGGCCCAGATGAGCGCCACGACGAACAGCGCGGTCAGCACCCACAGCATCCGCCGCGCCGCCAGCAGTTGCGCGCCGCCCTCATCGGCGAAGGGCCGGTCGTCGAAGGTCGCCGCCGCGCTCATGCCGCCTGGCTCCGCGCCGCGCCCTGGAGCGTGGCGAGCGCCTGCGCCTTGGGTTGGTCGAGCAGGATCAGGCCGTTGTCGATCACGATCACCCGGTCGACCCAGTCGAGCACCCGCATCCGGTGGGTGGCGACCACCACGGTGCGGTCGCGGCTCCATTCCTGGAAGCGCGTGATGAACTGGCGTTCGGAGGCTTCGTCCATCGCGGCGGTGGGCTCGTCCAGCAGCATCACCTGCGGCTGGCGGATCAACAGCCGGGCAAGCAGCAGCGCCTGTTGCTGGCCGCCCGACAGGCCGCGCCCGCCCTCCAGCACGACATGCTCCAGCCCGTCGCGCAGGCGGCGGACGAAATCGACCGCGCCGACCATCTCCAGCGCGGCGAGGATCGCGTCATTGCCCGCCATCGGCGCACCCATGGTCAGGTTTTCGCGGAGCGTGCCGTGGAACAAGCGGCTGTTCTGGGTCAGCAGCGCGACCTCGCGCCGGACATCCGCCGGATCGATCTGATGCAGCGCCAGGTCGTCGAGCAGCACCTCGCCCGAGACCGGCTGCAACATGCCCGACAGGCCCTGGAGCAAGGTCGATTTGCCCGCTCCGTTGCGGCCCAGCACCGCGATCTTCTCACCCCCCGCGATCTCCAGCCGGGGGACGGTCAGCGCCGGGGGCGATTGCGGATCGGCATAGGAGAAGACCGCCGTGCGCAGGGTGAAGCCGCCGCGTGCGGAGGGCAGGGGGATGCGGTGTCCGGCGTCAGGATTGTCGACCGGCAATGCCATGATCTGGTCCAGGCTGTTCGCCGCGACCTTGGCATGCTGATAGCGGCCGAGCAGATGCGAGACCTGCCCCATCGGCGCCATCATCCGGCTGGCCAGCATCGACGTGGCGACCAGCGCGCCGGTGGTGATGTCGCCTGCGATCACCATCGGCGCGCCGACGAAGATGACGGTGGCGTAGACGGCGTTCTGTACGCTCTGCGCCCAGGTCGACAGGCTGGCGGTCAGCCCGCGCAGCCGCAATTGCGCTTCGCCCGCCACCGCGTTGCAATGGTTCCACTGGCGCTGGAACCGCTCCTCGGCCTGAAGTGTCTTGATATCCTCGATCCCCTGCACCGCCTCGACCAGCAGGGCGTTGCGCAGCGAGGTTTCGCGCATCGACTCCGTGGCATAGGCGCGGAGGCGGCGCTGGGCGAGCAGGCTGGGCAGCAGCAGCGCGATCAGCGCGACCACCGGCACCAGCGCCAGCACCCCGCCGATAAAGGCCAGGATGACCAGGAACAGCAGGAAGAAGGGCAGGTCGGCCACCGCCGCGACGGTCGTGGAGGTCAGCATGTCGCGCACCTGGTCCAGATCGCGAAGCTGGGCGATGAAGGTGCCGGTCGAGGTCGGCCGCGCCCGATTGCGGACGCGCAGGGCATGGCCGAACACCCGGTCGGACAGCCGCAGATCGGCGCGCTTGCCGAGAATATCGGTGATCCCGACCCGCAGCCGTCGCAGCACAAAGTCGAACCCGGTCGCCAGCAGCACGCCCAGGAACAGGATGTAGAGCGTCGGCATCGACTGGGCCGGGACCACCCGGTCATAGACCTGCATCGAGAACAACACGCCCGCCAGCCCCAGGCAGTTGGTCACCACCGATGCGATGGCGACATTGCCGTAACTGCGCGCGTCCTGGAGCAGCAGGCTGCGTAGCCAATGTTCCTCGAACGGGCGGATATAGCTGTCGACCCGGACATCCGCCGCCGATCGGGCCGGACGGGGAACGACGAACAGGCGGGTCTGTTCGACCAGCATCGCCAGCGGACGCTGCACGGCCTGACCGTCCTCGCCCGCGACGATGAACTCGACCTGCCCCTCGGCATCGATCCCGGTGACCAGCGCCAGCTCGCCATCGGTCAGGCAGGCGATGACCGGCAGCCGCCAGCTCGTCAGCTTGATCGCGCCCGGTGCGACGAAACGCACCGACAGGCCGGAGGCGCGGGCGATCGCCCGGACGCGCGTCTCCTCGCCGTCGTCGCCCTGCCACAAGGCGGTCAGCCGCGCGCGCTGCTCGGCAAAGGGCATGCGGTAATGCCGCGCGACCTGTCCCAGCATGTCGATCCATGCCAGCGAGTCGGTCGGCGGCAGGGTGGCGGCGGTCACAGGGTGACGCCCCGGATCGCGGTGCCGGTCAGCCCGAAATCATCCCGCGCCTTGCCTGAGAC
Organism: Sphingomonas sp. GM_Shp_1; assembly: GCF_026540895.1. Taxonomy (GTDB): domain Bacteria; phylum Pseudomonadota; class Alphaproteobacteria; order Sphingomonadales; family Sphingomonadaceae; genus Sphingomonas. The sequence continues at coordinate 20,191 of NZ_JALNUR010000041.1, forward strand.
ATAGAGGCACTCCATCGCCAGCCGCCGCAGGTCGTGGACCGTGTTGACCGCGTCGAAGCGCGCCTGCTGCAATTCCTGCTCGGCATTGAGCAGGTCGACCAGCGTGCGCGTGCCCATGTCGAGATATTGCAGGCGATAGAGTTTGCCCGTCTCGACCATATTGTCCTGCCGCGCGGCCAGCGTGGCGAGCAGATGGGACAGCCCGGCAATCTGCTGCTGCGCCTCGGCCAGTTGCGAGGCGACCTCGTTGCGGGCCTGACGTTCGGCGGCCTCGGCGGCGCGGACGCCGTAATCGGCGCTGCGCACGCGGGCGCGCACCGCATTGCCGCCGAACACGTCGCTGCTGACGTTCAGCCCGAAATTATAGAGGCTTCGGTCGGAGAAGGGCGAGCTGACATCCGCCGCCGCATCGCCCGCCAGCGCGACGGTGGGCAGGCGCGCGGCATGGACGCGGCGGCTCTCGGCGGTCGCCTGCTCGAACTGGGCGCGGGCGCGCATGATCGCGGGGACGTCCGCCCATTCGACCGTCGCGGCGCGGGTGCAACTGGCCATCAGCCAGTCGGGGACGCCCGGATCGACCGCCGGGGGCGTGTCGCGACCCAAGAGGAAGGACAGGCCGGTGGTCCAGCGCCGCTGCTCCGCCTCGATCCGGGTCAAGGTCGCCTCCGCCGCGGCGACACGCGACTGGGCCTGGAGTGCGTCGGAACGGGTCGTCGCGCCCTTGCCGAAGCGCTTTTCGACCAGGTCGCTGATCTCGCGGATGCGCGCCAGTTGTTCGATCGCGATGTCGCGCAGCGCGGCGTTGCGCTGCACCTCGATCATCGCATAGCCGGTGTCGCGGATCAGCCCGTCGACCGCCAGCAGCATGTCGGCACGCCCGATCCGGGTGCCCGCGCGCGCGGCATCGACCGCGCCCGCGACCTTGCCGAAATCAAAGAGCATCTGCGATGCCGAGACCTGGGGGCGGGGACGCCAGATGCTGCCCAACCGGCTGTCATAGCCGCTGCCCACCCCGGCGCTGATCCGGGGGAGATAGCCCGCGCGGGCGACCTCGACATCCTCGCCCCGCGCCTCGACGGTCGCGGCGGCCTGGGTGACGGCGGGGTGCCATTGCAGCACCTCATGCATCGCGCTTTCCATCGTCACGGCGGGCTCGGCGCCCGCTGCGGTGGTGACCAGAAAGGCGAGCATAGCCGTCATGATCCTTCCCGATCGCAAATGGTAGCGTTCTCGCCACTGCGGTTCCATCAACGGCCTCTTCTTATCATTCGCCGCAGAGGTTCCGGCTAACCTATTTAACAGATTGAAAATTAGTGCCGAAGGGAAACCCCTTCGGCACTGGAAATCAACTCCATTTTCGGATCGCTGGCCAAGACGGTCAGATGACGTGCATTTGCGTCGTTCTGTCATGTTCGGGATCGACCGAAACGGTCAGATAGCCGAGCGGATCGACCGGCTCCGACGCGATGACCGGAGCGTCGGCGACGGTCGGCACATTGTGCAGGCTTGAGTCGGTCGGGGCCGGTTCGGCCATGCCTTGCTGCGCGTCGAGATAGCGCGACAGGACATCCTCCAGGCTGCCCTGTCCTTCCATCAGCGACAGGGTGACCTGCGCATCGGTGACATGGTCCGGCGTCGCATGGTCGGTGCTCTGGGCGGTCAGCGACAGGGGCACGACATCGGCGTCCAGCGTAACGGCGTCATGCACCGACAGGCTGGTGATCGTCGCGGTCGGGAAGGCCGGGGCGACGCCGTTGTTCAGGTCGACCGCCACGTCCAGCCGCGCCGTCGCGACCTGTCCGTCGGGCTGGACGAGCTGATAGGTGAAGCGGTCCACCGGATCGGTCGCGGCATAGGTCAGCGTCGAGAAGGGCTGATAGCTGTAGCGTCCGACCTCATCGATGGTCAGCGTGCCATGCGTGCCGTTCAGGGTCAGCGGCGTGTCGCCCACCTCGACGAACGCGCCGCCGCTCAGCACCTTGATGCCCAGGAACGGGCTGCCCAGCGTGTCGTTGGCGAGCAGGTCGCCGCTGACCGGGGTGGTGCCGGTCAGGGCGAACTGGTCGAGATGGGTGATCGTCTCGCCGACATAGACATTGGTGGTATAGCCCGCGCCCAGGACATTGGTGCTGGTGACGGTATAGTTGTACGTGCCCGAGGGCAGATTGGGGATCGTCACGCTGATCCCCGAACCCAGCAGCCCGCCGACCCCGGCCACCGCCGTGCCGGCGGCGGTGCCGACGACGATGCCCGCCTGGTTGGTGACGGTGATCGTATAGCTGGGCAGGACCGATAGGCCGGGCGCGATCACCGCCGACAGGGTGACGTTGGCGACGCTGTTGGGCTCGACGGTGAAGCTGTCGACGATCCGCCCGGTCTGCGCACCGGTCAGCGCGATCGCCGTGGGGGTGCCGAAGCTGCTGTCGATCGCGGGAGCCCGGGTTTCCACGACATTGGTGAAGGTCGCGGCGGCGATGGCGGTATCGTTGATCGCGATCGGCGAACCGGTCACGTCGGCGCTGCCGATCGCGATGGACAGCGTCGCACTCGCCCGCTCGCCATCGCTGGCGTCGAGCAGCGTGTAGGTGAAGCTGTCGACCTTGCCGAGCACGGTCGCGCTGGCATTGGGCGTGTAGCTGTAGCCGCCGTCGCGATCGATGGTCAGCGTGCCCCATTGCCCGACGATCACCGTATCGTCAGCGACGACGGCGGTCGTCACGCCGTTCAGGGTGACGCTTTCGACCCGGGTCTGCGGGCTGACCACATCGACCTGCCCGCCGACCCCGACATCGGTGATGACGTTGCCGGTGGTGAGCGCGGGGATGATCTGGCCGATATCGGTGAAGTCGGAATCGACCCCGGCGACGCTCAATCCGCCGAGCAGGCCGACGCCCAGCGTATTGTCGAACGAGACGAAGGCGCGATACTGGCCCGGCCCCAGATCGGCGCTGGCGACCAGATTGCCGTTCAGCAGGCCGACCTCGAGCAGTGTCGAATTGCCGGTGCCGCCATCGACCGCGACCCAGTTGGTGCCGTCGAACCGCTGGAGCACGACCGAATAGCCGCTCACCACGCCCAGGTCGAGCGTCGCGTCATAGGTGAAGGTCGCATCCAGCGTATGGCCCGGCTGGACGGTGAACTGAACATTGGGGATCGCCAGCACCTGCGCGTCGAGATTGACCAGGCCGAGTGAGACGAGCGCGGTATAGTTGGCATTGCCCAGATTCTGGTTGGTCTGGACCGGAACCAGATCGACCAGCGCCGTGGCCGTATCGTCGAAGGCGACGATATCGAACGGCGCGATGACGGAGACGGTGCCCGACACATTGCCCGCCGCATCGCGCAGGCCCACGGTCAGCGTCTCGCCCGCCACCTGCGGGACGGGCAGGGTGAGGGCGAAGGTGCCGCCCGCCGTCACGCCGCCGCTGGCCAGGACAGTGCCGCCCGCATTGCGGACCTCGACGATGGTGCCGGGCTCGCCGGTACCGGTGAC
>NZ_JALNUR010000042.1 GCF_026540895.1 Sphingomonas sp. GM_Shp_1
CGTTACCCCAGCGTCATCCGCACCATCAGACCCGGCGCATTATCTTCCAGCGCCAGCGACCCGCCGTGCAGATGCGCCACCGCGCTGGCGAGCGACAGGCCCAACCCTGCACCGCTTTCCGTCCGCGCGGCGTCCAGCCGTCCGAACCGCTTGAGCGCCTCCTCGCGCCGTTCGGGGGGAATGCCGGGGCCGTCGTCGGCGACGGTCAGGACGGGACCGGGCTCGACCCGCACGGTGATCAGCCCCGCACCATATTTCAGCGCATTGTCGATCAGGTTCGCGACCGCTTGACCCAGCAGCTCCCGGTGGACCGTCCCGACCAGCGTCTCCGCCCCCTCGGCACGGATCGTCATGCCGCGATCCTCGGCCAGCGGCTCGAACATGTCGGCGACGTCGCGGATCATCTCGGCCAGATCGGTCTGGACGAAGGCATCGCGGCCCAACCCGGCCTCGGCGCGGCTGATGCGCAGCGCGGTGTCGAGCATGGCGAGCAGCCGGTCCCCTTCGTCCAGCGCGCGCGCCACCGCGATCCGCGCATTCTCGTCCCGGCATTCCGCCATCGCCCGGTCCAGCGTCGCGCGCAGCCGGGTCAGCGGCGAGCGCAGATCGTGCGCCAGCCCGTCGGTCGCGACCTTCAACTCGGTCATCAACAGGGCGATCCGGTCGAGCATGGCGTTGACCGCCTGTGCCAGCGAGTCGAAGGCATCGTCGCCGCCGTTGCGCTGGACCCGGCGCGACAGGTCACCGCCCGCGACCGCATGGGCGGTGGCGACGGTTCCTTCCAGCCGCGCCTCGATCATCCGCGCGGCGGCCCAGGCGGCAAGGGCGGCGAGGACGATCGCGGCGGCCATGCCGACCGCCATCGCCTCTTCCATCGCCAGCGCGACGCGCAACTCGCTTTCCACCACATGCCCCGCCAGCATCCGCGATCCGTCGGGCAGGCGGGTCGCCATCACGCGCATCCGCTCGGGCTGCGAATGGCCGATGCGGAAAATCTCGATGGTGGCGACACCGGGGGCCGGGACATTGGGCGGCCAGTCGGCGATGTTGCCCGCCACGAAACGCCCGCGCGGATCGGTGAGCAGGATGACCGACTGTGGCAGGCGATCGGTGTTCAGCCGCCGGTCGACCGCCGCGCGCACCGCCGCCGATCCGCCGGTCGCCCACATGCCCGACAGTTCGTCGCGCAGGTCGCTGGCGGCGTCTTCCGCCTGCGCCGCGATCTCGCTGCGGGTCAGGTGGCGGACCATGGCGACCATCGCGCCCGCGCCGACCAGTTGCAGCGCGAAGACCAGCAACGCGAAACGCAGCGTGGTCGAACGGAGCATGACGGGCGCTATTTCTCGACGCCCAGCTTATAGCCCGAACCGCGTACGGTATGGAGCAGGGGGCGGGCAAAGCCCTCGTCGATCTTCTTGCGCAACCGGCTGATATGCACGTCGGTGACATTGGTATTGGGGTCGAAATGGAAATCCCACACCCCCTCCAGCAACATGGTGCGGGTCACGACCTGGTCGACATGCTGGAGCAGATATTCCAGCAGGCGATATTCGCGTGGTTGCAGGTCGATCGACTTGCCCGCCCGCCGCACCCGGTGGGCGAGCAGGTCCATCTCCAGATCGTCGCACACCAGCTTGGTCTGCACCGCATTGCCCGTCGTCCCGCCGCGCCGGATCAGCAGGCGGACCCGCGCCAGCAATTCGGCGAAGACGAAGGGCTTGGTCAGATAATCGTCGGAGCCGGAGGTCAGCCCCGCGACCCGATCCTCGGGCGAGGACAGGGCGGACAGGATCAGGACCGGCGATTCGATCCCGGCGGCGCGGATCGCGGCCAGCACCGACATGCCGTCCATCCCGGGCAGCATCCGGTCCAGAATGATGCAGTCATAGGTGCCGTCCGTGGCATGGAACAGCCCGTCACGCCCATTGGCGGCATGATCGATCAGGAAACCTTCTTCCCGCAACCCGTTGGCGATATAGTCCGCCGTCGAGCGATCATCTTCGATCAGCAAAATCCTGTTGGCCACGCAATCCTCCCGACCCGCTCCTTAGCAGCGTGATCGTGATGAGGCCATGGTCGCGCGCGACGCGCAAACGCACCGGCGCATCGCCGCTTCGCGACGCTTCCTCGCGCAGCAGCGAGAAGGAGGTGGCGGGCCGGTCGTCGATCGCCAGCACCGTGTCCCCGACCCGCAGCGGCGGCTTGACCGCGGCGGCGGTGCCGTCGTCCACATCGCTGCGCAGGCTGGTGACGACCAGGCCCGGGCGATCCTCGGCGGCGGGGGCGAAGGTCGCGCCGTACAGCATTGAGGGCGCGCGAGGACCGGCGTGAAGCGGCATATGCCCGACGAGCAGCGCCATCGCCGCCCCGCCGACCAGCGCGGCCAGCCCGGCGCCCCAGCCGACGATCCGCAGGCCCTTCACCGGGACGGCCGACCGACCACGCGGCGCGCATGGGGCGTCACGGGCACGGCGTCGGGGGCAGCGGGCATGATCGGTCCTTTCACGCTGTCCTCATAATCTTAACCACATAAGCGAAGGGTGGGCGAAGCATGACGCTTCTGTCATCAAGCCCGGCTCCGCCGGGATGACGAACTTGTCATGCGACCGTAAGGCGGCGAGGGCGGTGCCGGTTCTATGCCGCGCCCGCCACCGCCAAAAGAATTGGACGATCGAAGACGATGCGCGTGAGCGGGGAGAATATGACGGGCGACCCCAGCGTGACGGTCGCGACGGGATCGGCGTCGTGACGGACAAGGTCCGCCCGGTGCCATTGCTCGATCGGGTCGTCGCCTATGCCCGGGCGCGGCGCGGCTATCTGGCGGTCGGGGCGGTCGTGCTGCTGGTCGCGCTGGGCCTGTCGGCGCTGCATCACCTGACGCGGCAGATCAGGCTGGCCGATGTCCGGTCGGCCTTCTACGCGATCGATCCGCATCAGATCGCCTTGTCGGTCGCCTTCACCATCGCCAGCTATGTCGCGCTGACCTTTTACGACGTGATCGCACTGCGCGTGATCGGGCGGCCCCTGCGCTGGCGGACCGCCGCGATGGCCTCCTTCACCAGCTATACGCTCAGCCATAATCTGGGGCTGGCGCTGCTGACCGGCGGGTCGGCGCGCTACCGTGTCTATGCCGCCGCCGGGCTGGACGGGCCCGACATCGCGCGGGTGATCGCCATCGCCAGCGCGACCTTCTGGTTCGGGGTGTTCAGCGTCACCGGACTGGGTCTGCTGTTCCATGAGGGGCCGATCACGCTCGAAGCCTTTGTGCTGGGGCAAGGGATCGTCCGCTGGCTGGGCGGCGCGGTGGTCGTGGGGGCGCTGCTGCTGATCCTGCTCTGCGCCTTGCGGCCCGGACGGCGTATCGGCTGGCGCGCCTGGAGCGTGCCTTTGCCGACCCCGGCCCAGGCAATGGCGCAGATCGGCATCGCCACGCTGGACCTGACCTGTGCCAGCGCCGCCTTGTTCGTGCTGTTGCCGGGGGCCGCGCCCGCGCTGCTGCCCGCCTTCATCCTGGCCTATGCGTTGGCGATCATCGTCGCGCTGGTTAGCCATGTGCCCGGCGGGATCGGGGTGTTCGAGGCGGTGGTGCTGGCGACCGTGCCCGCCAACCGGACCGAGTTGTTCGCCGCGCTCATCGCCTATCGCGTCCTCTATTATCTCGCACCGCTGGCGCTCGGTATCGCGCTGCTGGCGTGGGACGAGGCGCGGCGGCGACCGATCAAGGCGTTGCGCGACATTCGCCGGGTGCTGCTGGGCGTCGCGCCGACATTGCTCAGCGCGGCCTGTTTCGGGGGGGGGGCAATCCTGCTGCTCTCGGGTTCGCTGCCCGCCATTCCGCAGCGTATCCACGAACTCGTCCATATCGTGCCGCTGCCCTTTATCGAAGCGTCCCACTTCGCCGCCAGCCTGGTCGGCACCGGCCTGTTGCTGCTCGCGCCGGGTCTGTACCGGCGGCTGGACGGGGCGAGCCTGGCGGCGCGGGCGCTGCTGGTCGCGGGGGCGGTCTTCTCGCTGGCCAAGGGGATCGATTATGAGGAGGCGGCGGTCTGCCTGACCATCGCGCTGCTCCTTCAGATGAGCCGCCGCGCCTTTTACCGGCGGACCTCGCTGGTCGCACGCCCCTTGTCGCCCGCCTGGCTGTTCAGCGTCGCGGTGGTGATCGTCGGCACCGGCTGGATCGGCTTCTTCGCCTATAAGCATGTCGATTATCAGGAAGCCCTCTGGTGGCGTTTCGCGCTGTCGGACGATGCCTCGCGGTTTCTGCGTGCGGGGCTGGGCGTCGCGGTGATGCTGGCGGCGGCGGGGCTGTGGCGGCTGTTCCTCGCCGCGCCGCAGGGGGAGGCCGACCATCCGGCGATTGAACGGGTGCTGGCGGTCGTCGAACAGGCCGAGCGGACCGATGCCGCGCTGGCGCTGCTGGGCGACAAGCGTTTCCTGTTCTCGCCGGAGGGCGACGCCTTCGTCATGTATCAGGTGCGTGGCAGTAGCTGGATCGCGATGGGCGATCCGGTCGGCCCGCGCGCCGCCTGGGCCGATTTGCTGTGGCAGCTTCGCACGCTGGCCGACGCGGCGCAGGGGCGGTTGCTCCTCTACCAGATCACCCCCGATACGCTGGAGATCGCGATCGAGATGGGGCTCCAGATCATCAAATATGGCGAGGAAGCGCTGATCGACCTGAGCGGCTTCGCGCTGGAGGGCGGGCGGATGCGTGGCCTGCGCCAGACGCTCAACCGCTTTCGCACGCGCGAGAATGCCAGCTTCGCCATCGTCCCCGCCGCGCAGGTGCCCGCCATCCTGCCCGAATTGAAGTCCGTGTCCGACGACTGGCTGGCGGCCAAGGGACATGGCGAGAAGGGGTTCAGCCTGGGGCGGTTCGATCCCGCCTATCTGGCGCTGACCGATTGCGCAGTGGTGCGGGCCGAGGGGCGGATCGTCGCCTTCGCCAATATCTGGAAAGCGGGCGATCGCCGCGAATTGTCGGTCGATCTGATGCGCCATGTCGAGGACGCGCCGGGCGGGGTGATGGACTATCTGTTCGTCGAGTTGATGCTGTGGGGCCGGGCGGAGGGCTATGCCCGCTTCGCGCTGGGGCTGGCGCCGCTGTCGGGCGTCGGCGGGCGGCGGATGGCGCCGACCTGGGCCAAGGTCGCGGCGCTGGTCTTCCGCCACGGCGAGCGCTTCTACGGCTTTCGCGGGTTGCGGGCGTATAAGGAGAAGTTCCAGCCCGAATGGGCGCCGCGCTATATCGCGGGGCCGCGGGGGCTGGGGCTGGTCAAGGCGCTGCGGGATTTGAACGCGCTGATCGCCGATGGGGGTGAGGACCTATAAAATTTCTCCCCGGTACGGGGAGGGGGACCGCCGCGAAGCGGTGGTGGAGGGGGCTTTCCGCAAAGGGCGTCCGATGAGGAAGCCCCCCTCCGTCAGGCCTGCGGCCTGCCACCTCCCCGTACCGGGGAGGAAAAGGTCAGGCCTTGAACAGCGACGGGGCCTTTTCCACCCGTGTCCGCCCGGCGGCATCGGTCACCGCATAGGTGAAGCCCGGCAACAAACAGAACGCGCCGATCCGCCCGCCGGTATCCATCGCCAGGAAGCCGACCTGCACGCCCTTGATCGCATCGCCGCGTAGCGAAGCGATGTGCTTCGCGGCTTCCTCGCATGCCGCCTGCGGAGACAGTCCATGCCGCATCGAGGCGACGACGCGGGCGGTGCCGACGGTGCGGGTCACTTCCTCGCCCAGTCCGGTCGAGGTCGCGCCGCCGACGCCGCGCTCGACATACAGGCCCGATCCGACCTGCGGCGAGTCGCCGACCCGGCCGCGCATCTTGAACGCCATGCCGGAGGTGGTGCACGCCCCCGCCATCCTGCCCTGCGCATCGCGGGCCAGCATCCCGATCGTGTCATGGTCGAGCGCGCCGCCCGGCGTACCCGGACGGCCCGTGCCGTACGTGCCGGTCTCGCTATTGGCGACGGGACGGTAATTCTGGGTCTTCAGCCAGTCGCGCCACGCCTTTTCCGCCTCGGGCGTCAGCAGGTCGACCTTGGGAAAGCCCCGGTCGCGGGCGAAGCGGGTCGCGCCTTCGCCGACCAGGAAGGTGTGCGGCGTATGCTCCATCACCGCACGGGCGACGGAAATGGCATGGACCGTATCCTCCAGCGCCGCGACCGCGCCGACCCCGCCCGCATCGTCCATGATGACCGCGTCCAGCGTGACATGCCCGTCGCGGTCGGGATAACCGCTATAGCCGACCGAATGGTTGTTCGGATCGGCCTCGGGCACCTTCACGCCCGCCTCGACCATGTCGATCAGCGATCCGCCCGCCCGGCCCGCGGCAAAGGCCGCGTCATTGGCGGGGGCACCGAAATCCCAGGTCGACACGATCGTCGCGCGCGGGCCTGCCGCTTGCGCGAAGGCGCGGGCAGGGGCCGCCGCCCACCCCGCACCGATCCCGGCGAGCGTCGCCATGCCGCCCAGAAATCCACGCCGTCCGTCCTGCACTCGCCTGCTCCCCCGATGTGCCGTTCCAGGCACGTGACATCGGATTCGATTGTGCGCGGGGATTCCAAAGCCCGCAAGTCCGGTGACCAAACCGATGTGGAACCAATAGTCCGACTCACATGCCGCGCCGCCTTGAGGGGACCCATCGCAGTCGCCGTACCGTGTCAAAACATTGCTGGTGGACCAGTCAAATCACTGAAAACGTTTGAATTTGTGTCTTTGTGGTTACACCGAGCGGCTAATGTCGTGATGGGTGTTGCATAGGTATGCATTAGGTATTGACCTGATACGTCAAAACAATTGTCCTTTCCGCGCACCCGGCAGGTCATCAGCCGGGACGAAGGGGAGACATATGAGAATCCAGCAGTCCGCATCATGGTTGGCCCTGTCCGCCGCGTCGATGATGCTCGCCGCGCCCGCCATCGCGCAGCAGGTCGGATCGACCGCCACGCAGGACGAGGGTAGCGACAGCCGCGACCGCGACACCACGCTGAGCGCCGATGCCGCCGCCACCCGGTCCGCCGCGATCACCGGCACGCCACAGGCCAGCAGCGGGGGCGAGGTGATCGTCACCGGCACCCGCATCACCCGGCCCAATCTCGCCTCCGCCGCGCCGATCACTTCGGTCACGCGCCAGGACATCCAGGCCCAGGCGCCGCTGAACGTCGAGGAAGTGCTGAACCGCCTGCCGCAGGTCGCACCCGACGCCCAGTCCAACTATGCCGATTCCGATGGTCGCCAGCGGATCAAGCTGCGCAGCCTGGGCTTCGAGCGGACGCTGGTGCTGGTCGACGGCAAGCGTCTGGGCACCCAGAACGGCCAGGACACCGGTATCATCCCGGCGACCCTGCTGGAGCGCGTCGACGTGCTGTCGGGCGGTGCTTCGTCGGTCTATGGTTCGGACGCGATCTCGGGCGTGGTCAACTTCGTCCTGCGCAAGGATTTCGAGGGGCTTCGCCTCGACGGCAATTACAATTTCTACAACCACAACAATACCAGCAACATCGTCACGCCGATCGCCACGGCGGCGGGCTTCAGCAGCCCTCGCGGGCTGACCAATGACGGTGGTCGTGCCGACCTGACGCTGACGGCGGGCAAGAAGCTGTTCGACGGCCGCCTGAACGTGTCGGGCTTCGTCAACTACCGCCAGGCCGATCTCGTCCAGAACGGCGCGCGCTCCTATGCGGCCTGCCCGATCGCGCAGTTGACCAAGGACTCGGCGCTGTCCTGCTCGCCGCTGTCCACCTATTCGCCCAGCGGTTTCGTGTCGCCCGTCTCGGGCCCGAACGCCAATGCGCAATATGTGAACAATCCCGATGGTTCGCGGACCTTCGTTCCCTGGGGGCCGGGCGCGGGCAATGCCGCCAACCCCTATGATGACGTGTCCTTCCAGCGCGCCAATGAGCGCTACACAGCGGGCGGCTTCGTCAACTTCAAGATTTCGCCGGAAGTCGAGATCTATGGCGACGGCATCTGGTTCCGCGACACCTCCGAGAACCCGACCCCGCGTCGCGTCTATTCCTACACGGTGGCGGGCACGACGCCCTATCAGGTGAATTGCGACAATCCCTTCCTGTCGGGCGGCCAGGCGGGTGCGCTGGGTTGCGCGCCGGGCAGCACCGGCTTCGTGCCGCTCGACGTGCGCTATCGCTTCGACGGGCAGCCCGCGCAGGCCGACCGCTTCGTCAACATGGGCTTCCGTGCGACCGGCGGCGTTCGCGGCAAGGTGGGCGAGGCCTGGTCCTATGACATCGGCGGCGTCTATGCCCGCAACCAGCAGGAATGGTATCTCGGCCCGACGTCGCAGAACGACCGGGTCAACCGGTCACTGAACGTCGTCAACGTCAACGGCGTGGCCACCTGTCGCTCGGTCATCGACGGCAGCGATCCCAACTGCATCCCCTTCGATGCGTTCCGCGCGGGTTCGGGCAGCAATGCGCTGACCAACTATCTGTTCACCAGCGGCGCGACCGGCCTTCGCCGTCAGGTGACGCAGTTGTTCGACGCCATCGCGGTGGTGAACGGCGACCTGACCACCTATGGCATCAAGACGCCCTGGGCGGATGACGGTCTGGCCGTGTCGCTGGGCACCGAATATCGCAAGGATCGCCTGATCTCCGAAGCCGATGCCGGTTTCGTCGCGCAGTTCGGCAACCAGGACGCGCGGCTGAGCCAGGATGTCTGGGAATCGAATATCGAGCTCCAGGCGCCGCTGGTCCAGAACAAGCCCTTCGCGCATCTGCTCCAGACCAATGGCGGCTTCCGCGTGTCGAAGTACAGCTCCAACCCCAAGACCTTCTCGACCTGGAAGATCGAAGGGCTGTACGCGCCGGTTGCGGACATCACCTTCCGCGCCTCGTACAACAAGGCGCAGCGCGCGCCGACGGTGATCGAGATCCGGCAGGCGACGCAGATCAACTATGGCCGCAACACCACGTTGACCGACTTCTGCGCGCCGGTGTCGCGCACGCTGCCGGACGGCACCGTCACCACCACGCCGCTGGGCTCGCGCGAGCTGTGCAGCAAGACGGGGCTGGCGGACAATCTGTACGGCAGCACCTCGCTGCTCTGCCCGACCGAGGGGTGCACGACGCGCTCGGGCGGCTTCACCGCCGATCCTGAAACCGCCTATACCCTGACCTTCGGCCTGGTCGTGAAGCCCAGCTTCATTCCCGGCCTGGTCTTCTCGGCGGACCGGTATCAGGTGCGGATCGTCAACTCGCTCGGTTATAACGGCGCCGACTATTATCTGCAGGGCTGTCTGGCGTCGAACGGCGATCCGTTCTTCTGCAACGGCATCGTCCGCGATCCCACCACCGGGTCGATCGGCAATGCGCCGGCGGGCAATCCCACGGCCGGTTTCGTGCGGCAGGGGACGACCAACTATTACCGCACGCTCGCCAATGGCTGGGACTTCCAAGGTCAGTATTCGCTGGACCTGAACGGGGCCGGTCGCCTGGACTGGGGTTTCAACGGCTCGCTGTCGACGCTGGCCGGTGGGCAGGACTCGCCGCTGCGGCTTCAGTATAACTGCGCCGGTTACTTCTCGAACGGGATTTCGTGCGGACAGCTGGTTCCGAAATGGGCGCACACGCTGCGCACCACCTGGACCACGCCGGACCGGACGTTCAACGCCTCGTTCAACTGGCGCTATACGGGCTCGCTGACCACCGCGAACAATTCGGGCAACCCGGACATCGGCGGCACGCCAGAGCGGTTCCAGAATACGTTCGCCCGGATCGCGCCGCAGAGCTATTTCGACCTGGCACTGACGTGGAATGTGGCGCGCAAGTTCGCGTTCCGCATCATCGCGAACAACCTGTTCGACAAGACGCCGCCGATCATCCCGAACTCGTACCAGGTCGCCCTGTCGCGGACCAACACCGCGCCGCAGCGTTACGACGCACTGGGCCGCCAGATCGCGATCGGGACGACGATCAACTTCTGACCTTCCCCCCGGCGGAGTGCTTCGGCGCTCCGCCAATCCCCGAACTGAAAAGGCCGGTCGTCCCTCGGGACAACCGGCCTTCTTTTTTTGAGGCGGGAGTGTGCACTTCGACTTCGCTCAGTGCGAACGGGGTTCGGGGATATCCCAGCCTCCGTTCAGCCTGAGCGAAGTCGAAGGCCACGGGACTTCGGTCACTCCACGAACGCGTCCACCTCACGCCGCTTGCCGCGCATGAACGCGTCGGCGACATGGCGAAGCGGCGCGATATCGACGTCCGAGCGCCCGCCTTGCACCAGTTCCGCGAAGCGCGCGTAGAGACCCGGATACTCGCCGTGCAGCCCTTCCTCATGGTGCGGCGTCGAGCCGTCGGGCAGGGTCAGCACCGCGCCACCCTCGGCCAGCTTCAGCGTGCCGTCCTCGGTCTCGACGACGATGTCCCAGCTCTGATGCCCTTCCTGCCGCCAGTCGAGATCGAGCGTCACCGGCGTACCCGCGGTCGTGCGGAAAGCGACATCGGCGGCGATCGGCGCATCGCGATTGGCCGGGAAGTCCAAGGTCGCGCGCTCGATGAAGAAGGGCTCGGGCATGATATGCGTCGCGATCGACAGGGCGTTGATGCCCGGATCGAACACGCCGAAGCCGCCAGCTTCCCAGATCCAGGCCTGGCCCGGATGCCATTGCCGCACATCCTCGCGCCAGGTGATCGCCGCCGAGGTGACCTTGCGGGCGGACAGCCATTCGCGCGCGGGCTCGACCCCCAGCGCATAGCGGGAGTGCCAACTGGCGAAGAGGGTGACGTTCGCCTTGGCCGCCAGCTCCTCCAGCACCGCCACTTCGGCCAGCGTCGCGCCCGGCGGCTTTTCGAGGAAGACGTGCCAGTTGTTCGCCAGCGCGGCGGCGGCGATGGCGTGGCGGACCTGCGGGGGCGTGCAGAGCGCCACCGCGTCGACCTTCACGTCGCTCGCGGCCAGTTCGTCGATGTCGTGGAAATGCGGCACGCCCTCGACCCCGTTGGGCGAGCGGCTGACGGTCGCGACCAGCGTGAAGGCCGGGTTCCCCGCGATGGCGGGGACATGCTGGTCATGGGCGATCTTGCCCATGCCGACCAGCGCGAGACGGATCGTGTCGGTCATCGGTATCAGCGTGCCTTTTCGACATAAGCGCGCGCCGACACGGCGACATCCGCCGCCGGCTTGCCCGCGCGATAGAGGTTGGAGCCCAGGCCGAACCCGTCCGCGCCGTGGGCGCGCCATTCGGCCATATTGTCGGGCGTGATGCCGCCGACCGCCAGCACCGCGACGTCGCGCGGCAGGACGGCACGCTGCGCCTTCAGGAAGGTGGGCGAGGCGCCCTCGGCCGGGAACAGCTTCAGGCCGTGCGCACCCGCCTTGAGCGCGGCGAAGGCTTCCGACGGGGTGAAATAGCCGGGCAGCGAGATCAGCCCTTGCGCGACGCTATGCGCGATCACGTCCGTGTCGGTGTTGGGCGAGACGATCAGCGTACCGCCCGCCGCCGTGACCCGGTCGACCTGTTCGGTGGTCAGCACGGTGCCGGCGCCGACGATCGCCTTGTCGCCGACATGCGCGGCGATCGCGGCGATGCTGTCATAGGGATCGGGCGAGTTGAGCGGCACTTCGATCAGGGTGAAGCCCGCTTCCACCAGCGCATCGGCGACCGGGATCGCCTCGTCGGGCGTCAGGCCGCGCAGGATGGCGACCAGCGGGCAGGCGGCGAAGGCCTTGGCGAAAAGGCTGGCGGGGTCGGTCATGACAAATGCTCCCGAATGGCGTGAAGTCCGGCGAGGAAGCCGGCATGGCTGTCGAGCGCGACGACCGTGCCGCCGCGCTCCTCGATCCCGATGGTATAGAGGTCGGCGAGAAGACCGCTGGACAGGAGATGGACCGGGTTGCCCGCCATATCCGGCACCGCGCCGATATCGCTGCCGATCAGCAGGCCGCTGGCATAGGCGGCGGCAGCCTCCGCCGCGATCCGCCCGAGCAGGACCGAGGCGCGCACGCCGAACAGCGCGGCGGTCAGGTCGCACGCGCCGCTGCCCCGCGACAGGCCGTCGCGAAAGGCCGGGCCGTCCGCGACGGGACCGTCGAGCATCCCCGCGAGGATGCCATGCCCCTTGACCAGTGCGAACAACTCACCGGTCATGGTGGTCGCGAAATCGGTGATCCGACCGCCCTGGGTATGGACCCATTTGTTGTGCGTACCCGGCTGCGCGAACAACGCATCGGCGGGGGCCAGCCCGGCGGCGATCGCGCCCAGCACCTGCACCTCCTCACCGCGCATCACATCGGCGCGGGTGTCGGTCAGCAGCGAGACGCCGGGGACGATGGTCACGTCATGCTCGGCGATCCGCGTCGCCGCCCGCGCCAGGGTCGGCAGGTCGGCGGGGGCGGGGACATAGGCCGCCTCGCGCCAGCCGCGCGTCGATCCGACCATGCCCGCCGCGATGATCGGCAAGGAGCCGAACCGCATCCTGATCGCCGCGATCTCCCTGGGATACTCATCCGGCTGTATCGCCAGCACGCCGCGATCGTCGCGCACCGTGTCCAGCATCGTGCCGTCATCGGCCAGAACATAGACGCGACGATTGGTCGTGCCCCAGTCGATCGCGATATAGGCGGGCGTCATGTCTGATGGCACGGTGGGCACGGCCTCTCCGGAAATTTTTTCTAAAGCGATTTGTAGGACAATAAAATCACCCGCGCAAGCAGGCTCGGGCGGGTACACCTGCGCTTTTTGCCCTATGAGGTGGGATGAGGGCCATAGCGGGAATAATGCGGATCATTCGCTTGAATTGCCGATGGTCGATCCCGATACTGGTCAAAGCATTGCGCCGACAAAGGTGCTGGTGATGCGGTCGACGGGATATAGACACCGCGTCACGGCCCGCTATGCGGGCGATCAAAGATATTAAATGCAACATTGAGGCGAGGATGATGAGGCCGGGCACGGCCGCATTCCGCCCTGCGTGTCGGTGGCGGGACGCGACGCCCGAATGACATCAACCCCATGGCGGAGCCCGCGCGACATGTCTGGCGCCGGGTCGTCCCCGGGCGGTAGCGAAAAGGCGTCTGACATGCGGAATGACAATCAAAAGCGGGGCGAGGGCTCGACGGGTGCGACGCGCGAGGGGCTTACCCGCCGCGCGATGATGGGCTCCGCGCTGGCGGCGGGCAGCGCGGCGGTCGCGCCCTTCGCGGCGGAAGCGGCGGGGTCCGAGCACAAGGTCGATGTCCTGCTGATCGGCGGCGGGATCATGAGCGCGACCTTGGGCGTGATGCTCCGCGAACTGGAGCCCAACTGGACGATCGAGCTGGTCGAGCGGCTGGACAAGGTCGCCGAGGAAAGCTCCAACGGCTGGAACAATGCGGGCACCGGCCACTCGGCCTTGTGCGAGCTGAACTATACGCCGGTGAACGAGGCGGACGGCCGGGTCGAGATCAAGAAGGCGATCGAGATCAACGAGCAGTTCCAGGTCACCCGCCAGTTCCTGAGCCATCAGGTTCGCACCGGCGTCCTGAAGAACCCGCGCAGCTTCATCAACTCGACCCCGCACATGAATCTGGTGTGGGGCGACGAGAATGTCGCCTTCCTCCAGAAGCGCCATGCCGCGTTGCTCGCCAGCCCACTCTTCTCGGGCATGGAGTTCACCACCGATCCGCGCCAGATCGCCCAGTGGGTGCCGCTGATGATCGAGGGGCGCAAGGCCGGGCAGAAGATCGCCGCCACCCGCTCGGTGCTGGGCACCGACTGCGAATGGGGCGAGGTGACGCGCCAATATATCCGCGCGCTTCAGGGTCAGCCCGGCGTGACGCTGACCACCGGCCATGAGGTCCGCTCGCTGGAGCGCAACGCCGATGGCAGCTGGCGCGTGACCGCGCGCGACCGCAAGACCGACGAGAAGCGGATCATCACCGCGCGCTTCGTGTTCGCGGGCGCGGGCGGCGGGGCGCTGCCCATCCTGCAGAAGTCGGGCATTCCCGAGGGCGACGACTATGCCGGTTTCCCGGTCGGCGGTTCGTTCCTCGTGGCCGAGAACCCCGCCATCGCCAAGCGGCACATGGCCAAGGTCTATGGCAAGGCCGCGGTCGGATCGCCGCCCATGTCGGTGCCGCATCTCGACACGCGCTATCTGAACGGCAAGCAGGTGCTGCTGTTCGGTCCCTTCGCCACCTTCTCGACCAAGTTCCTGAAGGAAGGGTCCTATTTCGATCTGCCCAAGTCGGTGACGCTCGACAATTTCCGTCCGATGCTGTCGGTCGGCTGGGACGAGTTTGAACTCGTCGAATATCTGGCAGGGCAGTTGATGATGAGCCAGGAAGACCGGATGAACGCGCTGCGGGAATATTTCCCCAACGCCAAGGACGGCGACTGGCGGTTGTGGCAGGCGGGTCAGCGGGTGCAGATCATCAAGCGCGATCCCGAAAAGGGCGGCGTGCTGAAGCTAGGTACCGAGATCGTCGCGTCGAAGGACGGCTCGATCGCCGCGCTGCTGGGCGCGTCGCCGGGTGCCTCGACCGCGCCGTCGATCATGCTCAACCTTATCAAGAAGGTCTTCCCCGACCGTCTGGCGACCCCGGCCTGGCAGGCCAAGATCCGCGAGATCGTGCCGAGCTATGGCACCGCGCTGAACGAGGATCGCGACCTGCTGGCGCATGAGTGGTCCGCCACCGCCGAAACGCTGCAACTGGCGCTCGCGCCCCCGGCGGTCAGCGCGCCCACCGTGACCGAAGCCCCGCGCCCCGAAGCGACGCGGGTGAGCCCCAACCGGCATCCCGATCTGGCGCTCTGATCGGGGCGAGCCCCTCTCCTTCGGGGAGGGGCTGGCGAACCCTTGCGTCGCTGGATCCCAGGCCGGATCGACATTCCGATATGCCTTCTTTTCCCTCGCCCCTCTCTGAGGGGAGAGGGTTGCGCAGACTTAGGCTTTGCGAAGCAAAGGCTTAGTCGGAGCTGGGTGAGGGGTGCTGCGCTCGAAGAGCGCGCGAGCCTGCGGCTCGCTCAACCCCTCACCCAAGCTGCGCTAGCCAGCACGCTGGCAAGCTCCGCTAACCCTCTCCCCTGTCCAGGGGCGAGGGAAGAAGCAGCTTGCATGTCGATCGGCCCTGGCTTTCGCGGGGATGGCATGACGGGTTTGTCCTGACCGCTCTCGTAGGCGCGACGATACCGCACGGAACGTCAAAAAGACCGTCCGGGGATGACGGGCGACGCGCATCATCCTACATCGTCGCCTATGTACCAGTTCGACATCGCCGCCGGATCAAAGGCGGAGCTTTATCATGACCTTCACGCCGCGCTCGACGCGCTGACCAGTGGGGAGGCTGATGCGATCGCCAACATGGCCAATGCCGCCGCGCTGATCGGCCAGTATCTGCCCGACCTCAACTGGTCGGGCTTCTATCGGATGGTGGAGGGCGAACTCGTCCTGGGGCCGTTCCAGGGCAAGGCTGCCTGCATCCGCATTGCCGTGGGCAAGGGCGTGTGCGGCACGGCGGTCGCCACCGGGCGGACGCAGCGCGTGGCCGATGTCCACGAATTCCCCGGCCATATCGCGTGTGACGCGGCCAGCCGCTCGGAACTGGTCGTGCCGATCGTCCATGACGGGCAGGTGATCGGGGTGCTCGACCTGGACAGCCCGGTGCCGGGGCGCTTCGATGCGGAGGATCAGGCGGGTTGCGAGGCCTTGATGACGCTCCTGGCTCCGCGCCTAGCCACCGGTCCCCGCTGATCCACCTGACCCGATTCGGGACGCGCGGCGACGCTATCGGTAGCGTTAGGGCGCTGGTATCAAAGCGTGTTTCGGCAAAGGCGTTTCCAGTGACGTCCTTGTCATGATTGTCCTTGTCATGATTCAGGGGAACAGGCTCTCGTCATGCGGAGAACGTCGCATCTGATCGCCGCGTCGACCACCATGTCGATCGCCTTGATGCTGAGCGCCCCGGCGGCCGGTCAGGCTGGCGCACGCTATCCGCGCCCCGATATCGGGGCGGCGCCCGTTCCTTCGACCCGGCCGGTCGTCACGACCAGCACGGTGGGCACGCCCCCGCGGCGCGCAGCCCGCTGGGGCAGCCGGATCGGCGGGCGTTGGTGGGGCGGTGCCAATGCTCCGGGCGGATGGTCGGCCTATCGCCGTCCGGTGCGTGGCATGGTGGTGCCCGCCTATTGGAATGACCGGCGCTTCGTCGTCGAGGATTGGGCGCGCTATCCGCTGCCGCAGCCGCCGGTCGGCTATCGCTGGTCGCGCTATTATGACGATGCGATCCTGATCGACTCGCGCGGTGCGGTCTATGACAGCGTGCCGGGGTTGGATTGGGACGGCAACGGAGCGCCCGCTTATGCCGGTGCGGGATACCCGCCGCCCATGCCGCCCGCCCGTCGCGACGACGGACTGGGCGGCGCCGCAATCGGCGCGGTCGCAGGCGGTGTCGCGGGCAATGTGATCGCCGGGCCGGGCGACAGGCTGGGCGGTACGTTGATAGGTGCGGGTGTGGGCGCGGCGGCGGGCTATGCGATCGACCGGACGGAGGATCGGCGGCGGACCATGCCGCCAGGGCATGACGATTACGGAGCGCCCGATTACGCCTATCGCGACGATGACGCACCGCCACCGCCACCGCCCGCCATGGGACGGCGCATCGTGACCCGCGACGGTACGACCGTGACCACCACGACGACCGTCGGCACGATCGCATCGGGTGAGCCGGGTTATTTTGATGGAGGTTATTATTATCCGGCTCCCACCACGACGACGGTTGTGGTACAGGGGGCACCGGTTACCACGACAACGACAACCACCACGACGGAGACGGTTCGATCCGCGCCGCGCCGGATGCGCGCGCGCGGTCGTGTGGTGCGTCGCTAACGCTCTCCCCCAGGGGGGATTTCAACCCGAGAGACGCCGGGTTGAAAACCGGGA
The DNA here is from genome assembly GCF_026540895.1 of Sphingomonas sp. GM_Shp_1. GTDB lineage: Bacteria > Pseudomonadota > Alphaproteobacteria > Sphingomonadales > Sphingomonadaceae > Sphingomonas. The sequence continues at coordinate 16,876 of NZ_JALNUR010000042.1, forward strand.
TGCCGCCCCGTCCACTCCCTCGGGGCGGCATCCCAATTTATCCGATGCTTAGGCCTGATCGACATTCAATCGGAAGGATCATCATTCCTCCCCTGCAAGGGGAGGGGTGTCCCCCCTATCGAAAGCGCGACACCCCTCCGTCAGGCCTGACGGCCTGCCACCTCCCCTGCAAGGGGAGGTGTAAGTGAATGCCGATCGGCCCCAGGTTATCCGGTCAACGCCCGCCGAAGGTGACCAGGCTTTCCGCACCATTCGCGGCCACCGCTGAGACGCCGATGAAATGATCGTCGACCGGAATCTGGGGCAATAGTGTCTTCGTCTCGGTCACGTCGCGCGACTGGGTCCAGTCGGGCGCATCGTTGCGCCGCCAGTGCACGCGGTAGCGGACCGCGCCCGGCACCGCCGCCCACTCCACCTGCGTATCGCGCGATAGGGCGCCGCTGATCGTCACCTTGTCCGGAGCGGCGGGGGCGGCGGCGAGGCGGGCGAGGGTGGCGATATTGATTGCCGTCACCTTCGCCAGATAGGGAAAGTCCATCTTGTCGATGGTGTCGCCGAACGCGGTGGTGCCTTCCTTGCGCAAGTCCTGATGCTGCGCGTCCCAATCCTCGTTCGCGACCGAGAAGCGGACGGCGGGATAGCCCAGCTTCAGGAACGGCTCGTGGTCGCCGCCGCGTCCGAAACGGTCGGGTCGCCGGTCGAGAAACACGTCCAGCCCGCCCAGCTTGTCCGCCACCCCGTCGATCGCCTTGGCCAGCGCGCGGCTGGGCCCGTCATCCTCGCCGCCATTGCCGCGCCGCTGCATCTGCTGCGGCAGGTCCTCGGACGAGCGGATGCCTTCGGAGAAGACGCGGACCCAGCGCGCCTCCCGCACGCCGCCCTGGCCGACGGTGTTTCCGACGATATCGTTGTTGAGCATCGCCGAAACCCGCCAATTCCGCGCCTTCGCGGTATCGGCGAGCAGCGTCGCGCCCCATAGGCCCTGTTCCTCGCCCGAGAAGACGGCATAGACGATGGTCGCATCGAATTGCTGCTTCGACAGATGCCGTGCCGCTTCCAGCACCAGCGCGACGCCCGACGCATCGTCATTGGCCCCCGGCGCGTCGGAAGTCGCATCCATCACATCGGTGACGCGACTGTCGATATGCGCGCCGACGATGACCACGCGGCTAGGATCGCGCCCGCGCTGGATACCCAGCACATCCTCGACCATCACGCCGTTCGGTGCGCGCGGGCCAGTGAAGCGGCGGTTGATCCGCTCGACGCTGATACAGCCGTCGCACCCTTGCGCGATCGTCTCGAACTGCCTGGCCGCCCAGTCGCGCGCCGCACCGATGCCGCGCTTGGGATCGGTGGTGGTGGAGGCGGTATGCCGCGTGCCGAAGCCAACCAGCGCCTCGACATCGGCCTTCAGCCGGGCGGGGGAGGGCGTGGCGGCGGGCGTCGCGGCGGCGGCGAGGAGCAGGGGAAGGATCATCGTATCAGACTGGCCGAGCGGGGCGGGGGAGGCAAGTGCCGGATGGCGTCGGAGTGACTCACCCCTGCCACGGATGGCGGCATTAAGTGACTGACCTAAATCGATTTGTGGAAAAGGCTAAGGGGTGCCCGCGTTGCCCGAAGACCTAATTCATCGACGAGGGATCATCATGAACGCCAAATCCGTCAGCCTGGGCCTCGGCCTGTTCTCGCTCGCCCTGGGGGCCGCCGAACTCTTCGCATCGCGCATCGCGGACCGCCTGTCCGTCCCGGGTGGGAGCGGCACCGTCAAGGCCTATGGCGTGCGCGAACTGGTGGCGGGCGTCGGCCTGCTCCAGGCTCCGGCCCATTCGGCGCGGGTGTGGAACCGGGTGGCGGGCGATCTGCTCGATCTGGGGACGCTGGCCGTGTCGGCCCGACGTTCGCCGAAGGAACGGGCCGTGTGGGGCGCGATCGGGTTCGTGGTCTTCGCTACCGCGCTGGATCTGCTGACCGCGCGGGCGTTGGACCGGACGACGGGCAAGACGATGCCGGTCGGGGCCTGATACGCAAACCGCCCCGGGCCATGCGGCTCGGGGCGGTTCGATCGTCTCCGTGCCAGGGAGGATCTTAGAGTTTCTGGCCGATCTGTTCGGCCTGAGCGCTGCTGTCGGGGCGGGCGGGGCCGAGCACGGGTTCCTCGCCCATCGGTTCGTTGCGGAACACGGTGAACTCGCCCTTGCCGTCGACGCTCGGCCCCTTGGTCCAGCGGCCTTCGGGATAGGTGCCGTCGACCGAGGTGACGAAGAAGTCGTAATTATGCTCCTGGCTCTCCTGTGCCTGCGGGAAGGAGTTGGGGATGGGGAGCGACGCCTGTTCGCCCAGTTCCTCGATCACGGCCAGCCATTGCTCCTGATGCATGGTGTCACGCGCGATCATGAAGTGGAGCATGTCCTTCATGCCCTGATCGTGCGCGGCATTGTAGAGGCGGGTGGCCAGCACGCGCCCGGTGCTCTCGGCGGCGACGTTGCAATACATGTCGGCGGCGACGTTCCCGCTGGCATAGATATGGCTCATGTTGAAGGGGACGCCGTCCGAATCCACCGGCTGGGCGGCCAGGCCGGTCGACAGGATATGCTTGTGCAGCGTCCCCTCGATCGCGTGGCGCGCACTACCGCCACCCATCACCGCGCCGACGATGCCGTCCGCCGCGCCTTCCTCCTGAAGCGAGGCGGGGGCCTTGTCGAGGTTGAGCGCGACCGCCGTCGCCAGCATTTCGATATGCCCGATTTCCTCCGTCGCGGTGTGGAGCAGCATGTCGCGGTATTTGGGCGTCGGCGCGCGATTGCCCCAGGCCTGGAAGAAATATTGCATGCAGACGCGGATCTCGCCCTCCACGCCGCCGATCGCCTGTTGCAGCATGCGCGCGAATAAGGGGTCGGGGCTTTCGCAGCGGACGGGATATTGCAGACGCTTGTCGTGATAATACATGGTCGGTCTCGCTTGCTCGGGGGATCGGGGATCAGTGGCTGGCGGTTTCGCCCGCCGCGCGACGTTCGAGGTAGCGGCGGGTCAGCGCGGCGTTGTTCTCATCGACCCAGGCCGCCATCGCCAATTCCTCGTTCAGCGACTGGGTGAGCAACGGCGCGGCGCTCCCGAAGCCGCCGACATCGGCGATGGTGATGAGCGACTTGTAACTGGCCGCCTCGAAATTCTCGAAGGCGAAGTTGGCGAAGCTGTTCTTCAATATCTCGTCGGGCGCGAAGACATGGCCCAGCGCCGCCATGTTGCCGGAGAAGCTGAGTGCCGCGTCCTTCAGCAGCGAGCGGCTCTCGTTGAAGCCGTCCAGGATATCCTCCAGCCGGACGATCTGCTGTTCGGTCTCGCCGCGGTGCATGCGGAGGTGATCGGCGACGTCCGGATAGTTGGACAGATGGTCGAGTTGCCGGTCGATCAGCGCCAGCGCCTGATGCTCGACGGCATGGGCGTTCTTCAGACCGGCGACGAAGACCGCCGTGACGACGTCATTGGGAAGGGTGGCCATGGATCATCGCTCCTCAAGTCGGATCAAAGGAAGGGGGTGCCGCCGGTCACGGGGATGGTCGCGCCGGAGATGTAGCTGGCCTCGCCGCTCGCCAGCAGGACATAAGGCGGCGCCAGTTCGGCGGGCTGTGCGGCGCGGCCCATCGGCGTCTGCTGGCCGAAGCTCTTCACCGCCTCGGGCGGCATGGTGGAGGGGATCAGCGGGGTCCAGACCGGGCCCGGTGCCACCGCATTGACCCGGATCTTCCGCTCCGCCAGCATCTGCGCCAGCCCGGCGGTGAAATTGTGGATCGCGCCCTTGGTCGTCGCATAGGCGAGCAATTGCTGGTTGGGCTTGTCGGCGTTGATCGAGGTCGTGTTGATGATCGACGCGCCCTCGCCCATGTGCGGCAGGGCGGCCTTCACCAGATAGAACATCGCGTGGATGTTGGTGGCGAAGGTCACCTCCCACTCCTCGTCGCTGATATCCTCCACGGCCTGGAAGCTCGCCTGGTGTGCGGCGTTGTTCACGAGGATATCGACCCGGCCGAAGGTCTGGACCGCGCGCTCGACGATAGTGCGGCAATGCGCCGGATCGCTGACGTCGCCGGGGATCAGCAGGGCGCTGCGCCCGGCCTGTTCGACCAGCCGCTGGGTCTCGGCGGCATCCTCGTCTTCCGACAGATAGGAGATCACGACGTCGGCGCCTTCGCGGGCAAAGGCGATGGCGACGGCGCGGCCGATGCCGCTGTCCGCGCCGGTGATGATCGCCTTTTTGTCAGTCAGCTTGCCATGGCCGACATAGCTATGCTCGCCATGGTCGGGGCGCGGGGTCATCGCCTCGGTCTCACCGGGCATGTCCTGCTGCTGTTCGGGCTGGGGTGGGGTAGGGCGTTCGTTCATGGACCGTCTCTCCTCGCTCCGTCCAATGGGCGGGGCGGGGAGGCGTTCCGGTAAAAAGCTTTATCTTAAAACGTATTAGTCTGTATTTTCGGGTTCCATGGAACCATCGCGCCAACGGCTCGCTCCGTCCTATACGGGGGTCGACAGGCGGGCGAGGATGGCGCGCTCCAAATGGTCCAGCGCATCGGCATAGCTGTGCGAATCCGTCGGCAGCGCCTCGATCGCGAAGGCCTGTCCGCGCGCGGCGGCGCGGAAGGCCACGCCGGTCGCGTCCCCGCGCGCGATGACGATCGCGGCGTCCGCGCCCCAGCCCGCGATCGCGCCCAGCAACGGCGCGGCGGTCTCGTCGAGCGGGGCTGGGGGCGCGGCGATCTTGGTCAGCCCCTGGCGCAGCTTGGCGAGGTCGACCGCCCCGCGTGCGAGCCGCAGCCATTCGGCGGGATCGGCCAGCTTGCGCGCATAATGGCGGCGGATCGCGGCGGCGGGGGGCAGGGGATCGGGCTCGTCCGACAGCCAGGGGTTGGACAGCAGCACGCCATCCAGCCCCGCCGCCTGGCCGAACATGGCGAGCGCGGCGGCGGCGTCGCAATTGCCGAAGCCGACGATCCGGGCGCAGCCGGCGCTTTGGGCAAAGGCGGCGACGGCGGCGGCGATATCGGGGCCGCTCGACTCCCAGCCGCCATTGGTGCCTTCGCTATCGCCGACGCCGCGCCGGTCGAAGCGGAATACCGGATAGCCCCGCGCCGCGATCCGCGCCGCCAGCATCGCCTGGCCGCGATGCGCGCCCATGCGCGGTTCGTTCCCGCCCGAGACGATCAGCAGGCCGGTATCGCCGTCCCCCTCGTCCAGCGTGCCGAGCAACGTTGCCCCGTCGCAGGGAAAGGCGATCAGCCTTCGCATGACGCGATCCACTCCGCGATATCCTGCGCCAGCGTGGCGGCCAGTTCCGGGTCTTCTTGCGGCTCGGCGCGACGCCAGGGGGGGACGGCGTCGATGGTCCGATCAGCGGGAGCGCGGTCGTGGCCCAGCCGAACGACCCGGCGCGGCACGCCCGGCTGGTCATAGGGCTCGGCCCCCGCCAGTTCCGCCAGGAAATGCGGCGAGACGCGATTGCCCGCGATGCGAACCGGAGACTCCGCGCCGAACAGCCCATGTTCGTTCCCCCGCAGACCCGCCGCCGCGCGCAGGCGGATCACGTCGCGCAGCACCGCCTCGCCCGTCATCGGCGCCAGATGCCAGCGCCCGGATAATAGTCCGAAGCTATCGATCAGCGTGCCCGCCCGGATCGACACGCCGTAACAGCGCCGGTCGCCCAGCGCATCGGCGGCGGCCTCATGCGCCCGCCGCCATTGCAACAGGGTCGCTTTCTCGGTCTCGACCAAGCTCTCGCCCGTGCCCGGCCAGTCGGGCAGCGCGCCGCCGATACCGTGATCGGCCAGCCGCCGCAGCATCGCCACGGCGAGTGCGCGCGTCCGGTTCGCCTCTTCCCAGAAGGGCAATGCGACCAGTACGACAGGCCCCTGTGCCGGGCCGAAGCGCAACATCGCCTCGCGCCCGCCGGGCCAGTCATAATGGTCGATCAAGCGGGCGCCTTGGCGCTGGCGAAGGCGACGAGCTGGCCGAACGTCTCCAGCATCTCGCCGTCCACCTCGTCATCCTCGATCAGGATGCCTAGGCGATCCTCCAGCTCGGTCAGCACGCCCGCGACCGCCATCGAATCCAGCTCGGGCAGCGCGCCGAACAGCGGCGTATCGGCGCGAAAGCTCTCCACGCGCTCCTGCGACAGCCCCAGCACATCGGCCAGCACGTCGCGCACCGTCGCCTCCACATTTCCGCTCGCCTGGAGTTCCAAACCCTGTCGCCTTGCTGTTCGTGTCTTGGCGACAGCGTTAGTGCGGCGGCGCGCGTTGGGCAACCGGGCTGTGGGGGGCGGGGGCGGCTCCTAATGGCGTTGGAACGGTAAGCCCGCCGCGCGCGAAGCCCCCTCCCGCAGGCGGGA
>NZ_JALNUR010000043.1 GCF_026540895.1 Sphingomonas sp. GM_Shp_1
ACCTGTGGATAAAACTGTGCATGAATGCCGAAGAAAGTGGGAGCAACTCATGGATAAGGGGTGAGTGATGCAAAATGCATTTGTGCATCGCTTCCCGTCTTGTCAGAGGCAAAAGCATGACAGACGAACTCCGCTCCACCGCTCTCGAGTCCAAGGCTTGGCCCTATGAGGAAGCTCGCAAGCTCCTCAAACGCTATCCCGATGGCAAGCCGGGCGGCGAGCCGATCCTGTTAGAAACCGGCTATGGCCCCTCGGGACTGCCGCATATCGGCACGTTCAACGAAGTGCTGCGCACGACCATGGTCCGCAACGCTTTCCATGCGCTGTCGGACCAAAAGACCCGGCTGATCGCCTTTTCGGACGATATGGACGGCCTGCGTAAGGTGCCGGACAATGTGCCGAACCAGGAGATGCTGCGCGAACATCTGGGCAAGCCGCTGACCCAGGTGCCCGATCCGTTTGAGAAGTTCGACAGCTTTGCCGCGCACAACAATGCGATGCTGCGGCAGTTTCTTGATCGCTATGGCTTCGATTACGAATTCGCCTCATCGACGGAGTATTATACCTCCGGCCGGTTCGACGACGCGCTTCGACTGGTGCTGAAGCATTTTCAGGGCATCCAGGATGTGATGCTTCCAACCCTTCGCGCCGAGCGTCGCGCCACCTATTCGCCCGTCCTGCCGATCAGCCCCAAGTCGGGCGTCGTCCTTCAGGTGCCGGTCGAGGTGGTAGACGCCGAAGCCGGGCTGATCGCGTTCGAGGACGAAGGCGAACGGATCGTCCAATCGGCATTGGGCGGGTTGTCTAAGCTGCAATGGAAGGTCGACTGGGCGATGCGCTGGGTCGCGCTGGGCGTCGATTATGAGATGGCGGGCAAGGACCTGATCGACTCGGTCACCCAGTCGTCGAAGATCGCGCGCGTGCTCGGCGGCCGTCCGCCCGAGGGCTTCAACTACGAGATGTTCCTCGACGAGCATGGCGAGAAGATATCCAAGTCCAAGGGCAATGGTCTCAGCCTCGATCAGTGGCTGACCTATGGGCCCGAGGAGAGCCTGGCCTTCTTCGCCTATCGCGAGCCGAAAAAGGCCAAGCAGCTGCACATGGGCGTCATCCCGCGCGCGGTGGACGAATATTGGCAGTTCCGCACCAACTATCCGAACCAGACGCTCAAGGAGCAGCTGGGCAATCCGGTGCATCATATCCATGATGGCAAGCTGCCCCAGGGTGAGCTGCCGGTGACGTTCGGCCTGCTGCTCAACCTGGTCGGGGTGATGGGTGAGGCGACCAAGGCGCAGGTCTGGGGTTATCTTGCCAATTATGTGCCGGAAGCATCGGCGGAGAAGTACCCGGAGCTCGATCGGCTGATCGACCATGCGCTGGCCTATGCGCGCGATTTCGTCGCCCCGACGCTCCAGCGTCGCGCGCCCGAGCCGCATGAGGCGGAGGCGCTGCGCCAGCTCGATACGCAACTGGCCGCGCTGCCTGCCGGTGCGAGCGCCGAGGACATCCAGAACATCGTCTATGAGATCGGCAAGACCGACGCCTTCCCGTCGCTGCGCGACTGGTTCAAGGCGCTGTACGAAACGTTGCTGGGTTCCGCACAGGGGCCGCGCATGGGCAGCTTCATCGCGCTTTATGGTGTGGACAACAGCCGCAAGCTGATCGCCGAGGCGCTGGCCAAGGCGTAACGGCCGAGAACTGCCCTCACCCTTCCGGCGCTACGCGCCTCCCTCCCTCTCCCGCTGGGAGAGGGAAGGGGCCCGCCCGCATAGCGGGTGGGAAGGGTGAGGGCGGTACTGCTTTAGCGGAGATGCTCCGCAAAGAACGCCATGGTGCGCCCGTCCGCCAGCTTCGCCGACTCCTCCGAGCGACGCTGACCGAACTCCGCGGCAAAGCCGTGATCCTCGCCGGGATAATCGTACAGCGTGACCTTGGGGTGGTCGTCCAGCCCCTCATGCATCCGCTTCTGCGCATCCTTGTCGACGAAGTGATCCGCCTCCGGGATGTGGAGCAGGACCGGCTTGGCGATGGCATGCTTCTCGCCCAGCAGGCCGTCGATGCCGACGCCATAATAGCCGACGCTGGCATCCACATCGGTCCGCGCGGCAGTCATGAAGGCCAGCCGCCCACCCAGGCAATAGCCGACCACGCCGACCTTGAAATTCGCACCATGCTCGTCGCGGATGGCGCGGATCGTCGCCTCGATATCGCGAATGCCGCCGTCCTGGTCGAACTGGCCCATCAGGTCGAGCGCCTGCCGCATCTCGTTGGGGACATCGGGGTCGAGTTCGATGCCGGGCGCGATCTTGTGGAAAAGGTCGGGGGCGACGGCCAGATAGCCCGCCTCGGCCAGCGTGTCGCATTTGCGGCGGATGCCCGCATTCACGCCGAAAATCTCTTGGATGACGATGATCGCGGCGGCGGGCGTGCCCTCCGGTTCGGCATAATAGGCGTTGAACGAGGCCTCGCCGCCCGCAGCGGCGATGGTCTTGGTTCCGGTCATGCTGGTCTCCTGTGGTCGTCGCGACGATAACGCCTTATGCCTCAGTTGGTCGCGCGAGGAGAATGGCCGATGAAAGTGAATGTGGAAATCGAATGCACGCCCGAAGAGGCGCGCCGCGCCATGGGCCTGCCCGACCTGACGCCGATCCATGAACGCTATGTCCAGATGATGCTCGACACCATGCAGTCGGGGGTCAAGCCCGAGATGATCGAGGCGATGATGCGCAACTGGGCGCCCATGGGCGAAGCGAGCATGGCGATGTGGCGCCGGATGTTCGAGGGGCAGAAGGGCTGACCTCTTGATGACCGACACGATCTTCGCCGTCTCCAGCGGACAGCCGCCCGCCGCCATCGCGGTGATCCGGGTGAGCGGCCCGGCGGCCTTTGCGGCGGCCGAGCGGCTGGGCGGGCGCTTGCCCGAGCCACGTCGGGCGAGCCTGCGGACGTTGAAGGACGCAGGCGGCGCAGTGCTGGATTCGGCGTTGCTCCTGCGTTTCCCCGGACCGGCGACGGCGACTGGCGAGGATCTGGTCGAGCTGCATTGCCATGGCGGCCGCGCGGTGGTCGCGGCGGTGGAGGGGGCACTGGCCGCTCTTCCCGGCATCCGTCGTGCCGAGCCGGGGGAGTTCACCCGGCGGGCCTTGCTCAGCGGTCGGATCGACCTGGCGGAAGCCGAGGGGCTGGCCGATCTGCTCGAAGCGCAGACCGAGCGGCAGCGCCGCGCGGCGATCGCGGCGGTCGAGGGGCGGGTGAGCCAGGAAGTACGCGGCTGGATGGACCGGCTGGCCGGCCTGTCCGCGATGATCGAGGCGATGCTCGATTTCGCCGAAGAAGATGACGTGCCGCTCGATACGGCGGCGGTCGCGCGGATCAAGGAGGCGATGCACGTCCTCGCCATCGCCATGTTGGAGGTGGTGGAACGCCCGCCGGTCGATCGGCTGCATGACGGCGTTCGCGTGGTGCTGGCGGGGCCGCCAAACAGCGGCAAGTCGACCCTGCTCAATCTGCTGGTCGAGCGCGAGGCGGCGATCGTCTCGCCGATCGCGGGGACGACGCGCGACCGGATCGAGGCGAGCGTGTTGCGGGGCGGGGTGGCCTATGTGCTGACCGACACCGCCGGGCTGGCCGAGGATACCGACGATGTGATCGAGGCGATCGGCGTTACCCGTGCGCAGGAGGCGATCCTCCAGGCCGATATCCTGTTGTGGATGGCGGACACTCCGGCGCCGCGCGCGGATGCGATCTGGCTCCATACCCGGGCCGATCTGCCGGGGCGGGAAGCTTTGCCAGAGGGGCGGCGGCTGGCGGTTCGCCGGGACGACCCGGCGAGTGTGGCGGCAGTGTGGAATGCGATTGCGGGTGCCGCAACAGGACTTCTGCCTCGCGAGGACGCCATCGGCTTCAAGCGGCACCAGCAGGAGCAATGCCGACGCGCGGCCAATGCGCTGATCGCGGCGCCGACCGATGACGTGCTGTTGATGGCCGAAGAGCTGCGCGTTGCCCGACAGGCCCTTGCCGAAGTGCTGGGCGTCAGCGCGACCGAGACGATGCTGGATGCCCTGTTTGGACGCTTCTGCCTGGGCAAATGATTGTTCCACGTGGAACGTCGCTCGACGGATCACTTTGACGCTGACCCACGCTTCCGGTAGGGCGGGGGCATGTTTGATGTCGTAGTGATCGGTGGCGGTCACGCGGGAACCGAGGCCGCTGCGGCGGCGGCGCGCCGGGGTGCGCGGACGGCCCTTTTGTCTTTCGATCGTCATGGCCTGGGCGCCATGTCCTGCAATCCGGCAATCGGCGGGTTGGGGAAGGGCCATATCGTGCGCGAGGTCGACGCCTTTGACGGGCTGATCGGGCGAGCGGCGGACCAAGGCGCGATCCATTATCGGATGCTCAACCGCAGCAAGGGTACGGCGGTGCAGGGCCCGCGCGTCCAGGCCGACCGGCGGCGCTATGCCGGGGCGATCCAGGCGATGCTGGCGGCACAACCGAATCTCACCATCGTGGAGGGCGAGGCCGAAGCTTTGATCCTCGACGGCGACCGGGTGGCGGGTGTGCAACTGGGGGACGGCACTGCCCTGTCGGCCCGTGCAGTGGTGCTGGCAACCGGGACCTTCCTGGGCGGGCGACTGTTCCGGGGAGATGAGCGGCATCTGGGCGGCCGGATCGGCGAACGCGCGGCGACGCGCATGGCGGAACAGCTACGCGCGCTAAACCTGCCCATGGCGCGGATGAAGACGGGCACGCCACCGCGTCTCGACGGCCGGACCATCGACTGGGCGAAGCTGGACGAGCAGCCCAGCGACCTCGATCCCTGGACCATGTCGCCGATGACGGCGGCACGACCGTTGCCGCAGATCGCCTGCGCGATCACCCGGACGACCGAAGAAACCCATGCGATCATCGCGGCAGCCTTCCACCGTTCGCCGCTGTTCACCGGCGCGATCGAAGCGAACGGGCCGCGCTACTGCCCGTCGATCGAGGACAAGATCAAGCGCTTCGCCGACCGCGATAGCCATCAGATTTTCCTGGAGCCGGAGGGGTTGGACGATCCCTTGGTCTATCCGAACGGCCTGTCGACCTCGCTGCCGACCGATGTCCAGACGGCAATGATCGCCTCCATGCCGGGGCTGGGGCGGGCGGTGATCACGCTGCCCGGCTATGCGGTGGAATATGACCATATCGATCCACGTGCGCTCGATGCCCGGCTGGCGCTGGGGGCGATCGAGGGGGTGTTCTGCGCGGGGCAGATCAACGGCACGACCGGCTATGAGGAAGCGGCGGGGCAGGGGCTGATCGCCGGGCTCAACGCGGCGGCGCATGCCTGTGACCTTGAGCCGGTGATCCTCGACCGCGCATCCAGCTATCTGGGCGTGATGATCGACGATCTGGTGTTGCAGGGTGTGACCGAGCCCTATCGCATGTTGACCGCGCGTGCGGAATATCGCCTGTCTCTCCGCGCCGACAATGCGGAGACGCGGCTGGGCGATATCGCCGAGGCGGCGGGCTGTCTGTCGCCCGAACGGCTGGCGCATCGGCGGCGGCGGCAGGCGGAGCAGACGGTGTTGCGCGAACGGCTGGCGGTGGTCCGTACCGCCTCCGATCTGGCGCGGAGCGGGGCGACGATCGCGCAGGATGGCGCGCGCCGTTCGGCCTATGAATGGCTGCGTTTCGATGGCGTCACGCTGGCGCATGTCGCGCCCCATGCAGCGGAGGGATGCGATCCCGCCGTGATCGCCGAGACGCTGGAGGATGCGCGCTACGCCCCCTATGTGGAGCGACAGGCGGAGGAAGTCGCACGGCTTCGGGCCGATGAGCGAATCCTGCTCCCGGCCTCCTTGGACTATGCCGCCATCCCCGGCCTGTCGCAGGAGATGATCGACCGGTTGAGTCTGGCGCGGCCTGCGACCTTGGCGGCCGCATCGCGCATTCGCGGCATCACTCCCGCCGCACTGTCGGCGGTGCTCCTTCACGCACGAAAGATGGCGGCATGACCGAAGACCAGGCCCGCGACTGGGTCGTCCAGCGTTTCGGGGAAGAAGCCGCCGAGCGGATCGATCATTTCCTCAGCCTGGTGGTGGTAGAGAATGACCAGCAGAATCTGATCGCGCCATCGACCATCCCGACCATCTGGGCGCGACATGCGCTCGACTCGGTGCAGTTGATCCCGCTTGCCGATCGTGCGGATGGGCAGTGGGTGGATATCGGAACCGGGGGGGGCTTTCCCGGCATGGTCGTGGCGCTCGCCTGGCCCGGGCGTATGGCGCTGGTCGAACCGCGCAAGCGGCGGGCGGACTTCCTTCGTGACTGCGCCGACAAGATGGGGATCGCCGATCGCGTGTCCGTCCATGCCTCCAAGATCGAGGCCGTCGACGTGAAGGCCGATATTATTTCTGCTCGTGCGGTGGCGACAGTCGAAAATCTTTTGCGCGCGGCGGCTCACTGCGGCAAACAGGATACGCGGTGGCTGCTCCCGCGCGGCCGCCTGGACGAGCGCGAGATCAAGACCCTCAAGCGGCAATGGCGCTTCGTGTTTCACGTGGAACATAGCATCACCTCGGCGGAATCGTCGATCGTGATCCTCGACCGAGTAGGGGCCCGATGATCTGCGTTGCCATCGCGAACCAGAAGGGTGGGGTGGGCAAGACCACCAGCGCCATCAACCTCGCTACCGCCCTGGCGGCGACGGGGCTGCACGTCCTGTTGATCGACCTCGATCCGCAGGGCAACGCCTCGACCGGGCTGGGGATTCCCAACAGCCAGCGGCTTTTCTCCAGCTATCACGTCCTGCTCGGCGAGGCGCGGATCGACGATGCGGTGGTGCATACGCAGGTGCCTCGGCTGGACATCGTACCCGCCACGGTCGATCTGTCGGGGGCCGAGCTGGAACTGGTCGATTTCGAGAACCGAACGCACCGGCTGGACCATGCGATGCGGCGGACGCAGGGGAATTGGGACATCGTCCTGATCGACTGTCCGCCTTCGCTGGGGCTGCTGACGATCAATGCGATGGTCGCGTCCGATTCGCTGTTCGTGCCGCTGCAATGCGAATTCTTCGCGCTGGAGGGGCTGTCGCAGCTTCTGACCACGGTCGAGCGGATTCGGGCGCGGTTCAATCCGGGCCTCGCGATCCTGGGCGTGGCATTGACGATGTATGACCGGCGCAACCGGCTGACCGACCAGGTGTCGGCGGACGTGCGCGCCGTTTTGGGAGGGGTCGTGTTCGATACGGTGATACCGCGCAATGTCCGGCTGTCGGAAGCGCCCAGCCATGGACTGCCCGCGCTGATCTATGATCATCGCTGCGTCGGCAGTCTGGCCTATATCGCGCTGGCGCGGGAATTGATCGCCCGCCTGCCGCTCGGCACCCAGCCGGGAGCGGCGGCGGCATGAGCGGGGAGACGACGGCCAAGCGTCCACGTCCGGGTCTCGGGCGCGGTCTGGGCGCACTGCTCGGCGATATCGCGCGGGAGGCGCCGATCCGGCCCGGTGATCAGCCGACGCCGGGTGGCGTGCGGATGCTGCCGGTCGGATCGCTGCAACCGCATCCGGACCAGCCGCGCCGTCATTTCGAGGAAGCGGCGCTCGACGAGCTCGCCGCCTCGATCGCGGCGCGCGGGCTGATCCAGCCGATCGTCGTTCGTCCGCACGGCAAGGATTATCAGATCGTCGCGGGCGAGCGGCGCTGGCGGGCGGCGCAGCGGGCACGGCTGCACGAGGTGCCGGTCGTCGTCCGGGATTTCGACGACGCGCAGACGCTCGAAGTCGCGCTGATCGAGAATATTCAGCGCCAGGATTTGAACGCCATCGAAGAGGCGCAGGCCTATCAGCGGTTGGCCGGTGAATTCGGCCATACCCAGGAGGCGCTGGCCAAGATCGTCCACAAATCGCGCAGCCATGTCGCCAATCTGCTCCGCCTGCTCGAACTCCCTGACACGGTGCAGTCGCAGGTCGTCAGCGGCGCGCTGTCGATGGGCCATGCCCGTGCGTTGCTGGGCGCGGATGACGTGGAATCGCTGGCCGATCAGGTGATCGCGCGCGGCTTGAGCGTTCGCGAAACCGAGAAGCTGACCCGCGAAGCCAAGGGCGGTGGTCGCAAGGGCGCAACGGGCGAGAAGGGGGCGAGCAAGCCTTCGGGCCAGGATGCCGCCGATGCCGATATCGCGGCGCTGGAGGGGCAATTGGCCGATCTGCTCGGCCTGTCGGTGCGGATCGCGCATGGCGAGAAGGGGGGGACGATCACCCTCAGCTACTCGACGCTCGATCAGCTCGACATGGTGTGCCAGCGGCTGACCGGTGAGGGGATTTGAAAGCGGGACGCCGGTCTGTTTCGCAGGCAGGCGCAGCTCGCTTTTGATTTCTGAGGGGGAGGGGCGTGGGCTTCGACTTCGCTCAGCCTGAACGGCTGTCGGAATTGAAACCAAATATCCCCCAACCCCGTTCAGGCTGAGCGAAGTCGAAGCCCAAGGGAATCCCTAACCCCGCCGAGCAATCCCCTGCGCGATGACCGTCGCCTCGGATTCCGCCAGCACCGCCCCGGCATTGCCCGGTGCCATCACCGCTCGCTCCGCCGCCCGAATCCGCGCCAGCGCACGTGCCAACATCGCCGGGGTCCAACGCCGCAGCGCCCGCGCCGTGCGCGCTTCGTCGCGGAAGAAGACACGGTGACGCTTCATTACTGCCTCGACCGGCTCGCCTGCATCGATATCGGCGCGCATCTCGGCGAGCGCCACCAGCCGCCGGGCGAGCGCCCGCAGCCAGGGGATCGGTGAGGCACCGCCCTCGTCCAGCAGCGCCAATTCACCGCCCAGATCGTCGACACGGCCCTCCACTACAGCCTCCACCGCGTCGCTCATCTCCACCTCGCCCAGATCGGCACCGATGGCATCCAGGGCGGCGTGATCGACCTCACGCGGGCGGTCAGGGGCCGAATCGAGATAAAGGGACAGCTTCTCCAACTCGCGGGCCAGGACCGAACGATCGGCGGCGGCGGCCTCGACCAGTCGCGTCGGGATACCGGCGGCCAAGCGCAGGCCCAATTCCCCGGCAATGGTGGTCGCCAGCCGCTCGGCATCGGCGGCGGTGGGGGCGTAGCAGCCGAACGCCATGGCGCGTGGCGAATCGAGCGCGAGCTTGACGATCTTGGCGGTCGTCTTGATCGAGGGGGCGATGGCAACGACCGGATTGCCTGCCGACTCGGCCTCCAGCAGCGCAGTGAAGGCGGCCAGTCCTTCCTCACCCACGCTCGAGATGCGGATATGGCGGGGGCCGCCGAAGAGCGACATGGAGGCCGCTTCGTCGGTCAGGCGGGCGGGATCGCTTTTCAGCGTCGCCGAATCCAGGTCAATTCGCTCGGCATCCTGTCCCATTGCGTTCGCCAGCAGGCGCGCCAGTTCGCTCGCCCCCGCCTCGTCGGGACCGTGGAGCAGATAGAGGCGGATATCGGCGGATGGGCGGCTCAGCGCCTGGCGGATCTGGTTGGCGTTGGCTTTCAAGGCAGGGGCGCCTTCACGGCCGGGCGGGTGCCATCGCCTCACCCGGGCGCGACCGGGCATAGGTGGCGAGCCGCGCGACGATCTCGTCCGCGACGATCACCGACAGCCGTTCCAGCGCGGTGTTCTCGGCGGCGATGGTAGCATATTCCGAGCGGACCACGTCGATCCCGGCATCCGACCCGGCGGTCGAGTCGACCAGCACCGCGTTGCTCGTCTGGTCGACCAGTTGGTAGCGCGCGCGCAGGATACGCCGCTCACGTACCACCGAGTCGTCGCGCCGTACGCCGAGGCCCCGAATCTGGTCGTCCAGCTTCACGTCGAGCCGATAGCGCGCGGTCCCGCTCTTGCCGCCCAGCCGGTCGTTCAGCGCATTGGCCATGAGCCAGCCCGCCTTCCCCTGAATCGGCGCGACCTCGATCTGCGACAGAGCGACCGCGACCGGGCCGGAGCCGCCGCCCGCGTAAAGCGGGTGCAGCCCACAGCCCGACAAACCCAAAGTCAGGGCCAGACCGGCGGCGATCAGGGGAAGGGCGCGGGTCATGCGACGATGTTTACCAGACGGTCGGGCACCACGATCACCTTTTTCGGGGTCGCACCGTCCAGCGCCCGGACGATCTTGTCCGATGCCAGCGCGGTGGCTTCCAACTGGTCCTTGGGCAGCCCCTTGGCGACGGTCAGCGTGTCGCGCAGCTTGCCGTTGACCTGCACCGCGACGGTGACTTCGTCCTCGACCAGCAGGCTTTCGTCCACGACCGGCCAGGCGGCGTCGGCGATCAGACCTTCTTGCCCCATCCCCGCCCAGGCTTCCTCGGCCAGATGCGGGACCATCGGTGCGACCAGCAGCATGGTGGTGCGGATCGCCTCGTTGCGGGCGGCCGAAGGCTTGGCCTTTTCGATGGCGTTGACCAGCTCGTACAGCTTGGCGACCGCCTTGTTGAAGGCGAGGGCTTCGATATCCGCCGCGACGCCCGCGATGGTCTGGTGCAGCTTACGCGAGAGCGGTTTGTCCTCGCCCTCGGCCGCGTCCGAAGCGTCGAACAGACGCCACAGGCGCTGGACGAAGCGCCAGGAGCCCTCGATGCCCGATTCCGACCAGGGCAGGTCGCGCTCGGGCGGGCTGTCGGACAGCATGAACCAGCGTACCGCGTCCGCGCCGTACTGATCCACGATGGGTTCGGGATCGACGGTGTTCTTCTTGGACTTGGACATCTTCTCGACGCGGCCGACGGTGATCGGCTGTCCGGTCGCGATCTCGATGCCGTCGCGAATCTCGCCGGGGGCCAGCCAGCGGCCGTCCGACGACTTGTAGCTCTCGTGCGTGACCATGCCTTGCGTGAACAGGCCCGCAAAGGGCTCCGCCACGTCGATCAGGCCGATATGCTTGAGGGCGCGGGTCCAGAAGCGCGCATAGAGAAGATGCAGGATCGCATGCTCGACGCCGCCGATATATTGCCCGACCGGCAGCCACTTCTTGACGACTTCGGGATCGAAGGGGCGATCCTTGGGCTGGCTGGCGAAGCGGATGAAATACCAGGACGAATCGACAAAGGTATCGAGCGTGTCGGTCTCGCGCCGGGCAGGTTTGCCGCAATTCGGGCAGTCGACATGCTTCCAGGTGGCATGCCGGTCGAGCGGATTGCCGGGCACGTCGAACGTGACGTCCTCGGGCAAGGTGACCGGCAGCTGGTCCTTGGGCACCGGCACCGCGCCGCAATCCTCGCAGTGGATGATCGGGATCGGCGTACCCCAGTAACGCTGGCGGCTGACGCCCCAGTCGCGCAGGCGGTAGACCGTCTGGCCTTGGCCCCAGCCTTCGCTCTCGGCACGGGCGATGACGGCGGCCTTGGCGGCCTCCACATCCAGCCCATCGAGCGGGCCCGAGTTCACCAGACGCCCGGTGCCAGTATAGGCGGTGTCGCCCTCGAACACCGGCGCAGTCACATCGCCATCGGCGACGACGCGGGTGACGCTCAGGCCATATTTCCGCGCGAAGTCGAGGTCGCGCTGGTCATGTGCGGGCACACCCATCACCGCGCCCGTGCCATAATCCATCAGCACGAAGTTCGCGATATAGACGGGCAGGGTGGTGCCGGCGTCCATTGGATGCTGCATCCGATAGCCGGTGTCGAAGCCCAGCTTCTCCTGGGTTTCCAGCTCGGCCGCGGTCGTGCCGCCCGCCTTGCAGCGTTCGATGAAAGCGGCAGCGTCGGGATTCAACTTGGCCAGTTCGCGGGCGATCGGATGATCCGCCGCGATCGCGACGAAGCTTGCGCCGAAGATCGTGTCCGGGCGGGTCGAATAGACCTCGATGGGCGTCGCAAAAGGCGCAACCGGCGCGAACCGGAACTGGAGCCCCTGGCTGCGGCCGATCCAGTTCTCCTGCATCAGCTTCACCTTGTCGGGCCAATGCTCCAGACTGGTGAGACCCTCCAGCAATTCGTCGGCGAAGTCGGTGATCTTCAGGAACCACTGGTTCAGCTTGCGCTTCTCGACCAGCGCGCCCGAGCGCCAGCCGCGCCCGTCGATCACCTGCTCATTGGCCAGCACGGTCATGTCGACCGGATCCCAATTGACCGCCGATTCCTTGCGATAGACCAGGCCGCTTGCGTACAGGTCGAGGAACAGCGCCTGCTCATGCCCGTAATAATCGGGCTCGCAGGTCGCGATCTCGCGCGTCCAGTCGAGCGCGAAGCCCAGCCGCTTCAACTGCGCCTTCATCGTCGCGATATTGTCGCGGGTCCAGCCGCCCGGATGGACGCCCTTTTCCATTGCGGCATTCTCGGCGGGCATGCCGAACGCATCCCAGCCCATCGGGTGGAGCACCTCATGCCCGATCATCCGCCGATAGCGCGCCAGCACGTCGCCCATCGTATAGTTGCGGACGTGCCCCATATGGATGCGCCCCGATGGATAGGGAAACATCTCAAGGACATAGCTGCGGGGCTTGGGGCTGTGATCGTCGGCGGCGAAGGTGCGCCGCTCCTCCCAGATCCGCTGCCAGGTCGAATCCGATTTCAGGGCGTTGAAACGCGAGGCCATTTATCTCGTCTTTTACTGCGTGATCGAGGCACGGCGCAGGTCGCGCGCCTTGGTGAGGATGATGTCTTCCAGCTTCTGGATCGTCGCGGCCTGAACGGGGGCTTCCACCCACTGGCCGCCGCGATTGATCTCGCGAAGGGCGGTCACGCGCAGCGCATCGGCGCGCAGATCCTGGTCGAGGATGGTGACGGTCACCTTCATCCGCTCGGTCGGCGTCTGCGGGTTGACGTACCAGTCGGTGACGATCACGCCGCCGTTGGAATCGGTCTCGGCCAGCGGCATGAAGCTGAGCGTGTCGAGGCTGGCGCGCCACAGATAGGAATTCACGCCGATCGTCGTCACCTTCGACGCGGCCAGATCACCCTGCGGGCGGGCCTTCTTGCCGGCACAGGCGCCGAGCGACAGGGCGGCGATAACCGCGAACGCGGTGGCGGAACGGCGAAGCATCGGCATTATCCTGACTGCGATGAAGAACGGGGAATAAGGGTTGCCTATCGCCTCTACAGGGGCCCCGCCACCCCGGCAAGCATTCCGGCGAATCACGGGGCGGACCGAACCTGTGGAGGATGCGCAACAGTCGGACAAGATTCGCCTATGGCAGCGTAACAATGGGATCGCTCACGATCGATTCCATGTTAGAGGCGATGTATCAAAGAGGTCTTATAAAAGGGGTGGACCGTGTCGTTCGGGCGTGTGGTGATCGGAATCGCAATCGGGGCGCTCGCCGCCACGACTGCGCTGGTCGCGCCCGCCATCGGTGCGGTGGACCAGAATGGCCGGGCCCCCAAGCGCAGCCTCAGCCTGATGGGGCGTGGGGGCTTCACCCCGGCGGCGGCGGATCCCCGACTCGCGGCGATCTTCGCCCGCAGCGGGCTGGACGCGGGCGATCTGCGCTTCACCCCGGCGGAAAGCCAGCGCGGGGCCAATCGTCCGGTCACCGTGGCGGTGCGCGCACGGACCAGCCGGACCAGCGACGACCGGGTCGCCGCCAACATCGCGCCGACGGTGGGGCTGGCCCCGATCTCCTATAATCTGGGTGTCGCGGTGGGCTGGAAGCGGCTGGCGGTGTCCGGCGACATGGCGCGCGTCGATCTGGCGGGCCTGCCGGGCAGCCGCGAGACCGCCGATGTGGCGGTCAGCTATACCGCGAATCGCTTCACCGGTCGGGTGAAAGCCTCGGCGGATCGCCCGATCGAGGGTGTGAACAAGCTGGTCGATATGCCGTCCAGCTATTCGCTCGACATGAGCAGCTCCTATTCGCTGACCCGCAACCTCGATGTGACGGCGGGCGTCCGCTATCGCTCGGACCGCGAGCGGCTGGCGCGTCTGGACGACGATCGCCGGAACAGCCAGGCGGTCTATCTGGGTACGGCCTTCCGCTTCTGATCGCCGTGTGATGCGGTTCGGTTGAACCGACTATCAGCGCCCCAACGTCATCCCAGCGAAGGCTGGGATCTTTCGCCGTGATCCCCGGCGCGATGGGAAGGCGCACTTCTTTTCGCCAATCCAACCCCGTTCGCGAACACCAGCCGCTGGGATCAACACGGGAGATCTAAGCCTTCGCTGGGATGACGGGGTGGGGCTCCACCCCATGCATCGATCGCGGCCCAGCCATCGAATCGTCCGCGTAACCGGCGAAAGCGCTCCGCCGTCATGCCGCCCAGCGCGATTCGCGGCAGGCCCAGTCCACGTCCGATCCTTGCCGCCCGGGCAGCCCCCAGGCTGGGCGCACCGGGATGCGAGCGCGTCGGGAAGAGCGGCGATACGAACAACAGATCGGCCCCGGCCCGCTGTCCCGCCATCGCCTCGGCCTGACTGTGCGCGGGCCAGCTTCGCAGACCCGATCCCCGACCCCATTTATGCACGCCGTCGCCGGCCAGCCCGCCGCCCGCGACCAGCAGGATAAGCCGCCGTGCGCGGGCGATCCGCCAGACCCGGCGATGGATCGCACGGCGCTCGGCCGGGGGCGTGGCGTGGTGACGAAACACGACTCCCGAACCCGGCGGCAGCGCCCGCAAGGCGCGCCACAGCCCGTCCCCCAGCCGTTCGTCGGTCATCAGCCATGTCACGGGGTATCGGTCGGCCATCCTCCCGACTATAGCGCGGGGCATGACCGACGACAGCGTTTCCCGCCTTTCCACCGTCTCCGACCAACTCGCCCGTGCCGCCGGGCTGGGGGATCATGCCGCCCCGACCCTGATCGCGGTGTCCAAGACCCATGACGCCGACACGATCCGCCCGCTGCTCGACGCCGGGCACCGGGTGTTCGGCGAGAATCGGGTGCAGGAGGCAGCGGCCAAATGGCCCGCTCTCCAAGAGGCATATGCGGGCGTCGAACTGCATCTGATCGGCCAGTTGCAGTCGAACAAGGCGGCGGACGCGGTGGCGTTGTTCGATGTGATCCATACCGTCGACCGCCCGTCGCTGATCGCCGCGCTGGCTGAAGCGATGGCCAAGAGCGGGCGGCGTCCCGATTGCTTCCTTCAGGTCAATATCGGCGAGGAGGAACAGAAAGGCGGCTGCGCCATCGCCGAGGCACCGGCGATGCTGGAGCAGGCGCGCGCGGCGGGCCTGCCGATCATCGGCCTGATGGCGATTCCCCCGCACGGGGTGGACGCCGCCCCCTATTTCGCATTGCTCGCCAAGATGGCGCGCGACCTGGGGCTGACCAAGCTGAGCATGGGCATGTCGGACGATTATGAGGTCGCCGCGATGCTGGGCGCGAGTCACGTCCGGGTCGGCAGCGCGCTGTTCGGAGCCCGCGCATGAGCCGCTTCGCAGCCTTATTGTTCGATTTCGACGGCGTCCTGATCGACAGCGAATATGAGGGCAATCGGCATCTCGCCGAATGGCTGACCGCCAACGGCCATCCGCATACGCCGGAAGAGGCGATGCACCATTATATGGGGCTGGCGGGCAAGGATTTCGTCGTCACGATCGAGGGGCGGATCGGCCAGGTGCTGCCCGAGGCATTCTACGCCGCGCGTCGCGACGAGGATGTCCGTGCGATGGAAGAGGGCGTCGCGGCGATCGTCGGCGCGGTCGACTTCGTCCGCTCGCTGCCCGTCGATTTCCCCAAGGCGGTGGTGTCGTCCAGCCCGACCGTGTGGATCGACCGGCACCTGCGCCATCTGGGCCTGCGCGAGGCGTTCGGCGAGCATATCTATAGCGGACGCGAACATGTGGAGCGGGGCAAGCCTGCGCCGGACCTGTATCTCTACGCGGCGGATCGGTTGGGCGTGCGGATCGAGGATTGCGCGATCCTGGAGGACTCCCCCGTCGGCGCGACCGGCGCCGTGGCGAGCGGGGGTCACGTCATCGGCATGTGCATGGGGACGCACTGCGCGGTGGGGCATGACCAACGGCTGCGGGAGATCGGCGTGGCCGCGATCGCGCAGGATTATGAGGATGTGCGGCGGGAACTGGGGTTTTAGATCGGGATGACATCAGGTTGATCCCCCTCCCCTTCAGGGGAGGGGCCGGGGGTGGGGCGCTTCCACAAACGCGATGCTTGGGGCGATGCCCCACCCCAACCCCTCCCCTGAAGGGGAGGGGCTCAGTTCGGGTCGACTCCATGTCATCCCGTTCTAATTCCTACCCTCCGTTCAGCCTGAGCGAAGTCGAAGGCCGCGGGATTCCCGGCGGAGCGCGGGACGTGCACGTCGACTTCGCTCAGTGCGAACGGGGTGCGGGGTATTGCGTCAGAGCTGGTGCCCGGTCCGATCCCGCTTGGTCGCCAGATAGCGTTCGTTGTGCGGATTGGGCGGCAGGCTGTGCGCGACCCGTTCGACCACTTGTACCCCTGCGGCGTTCAGCCCCGCGACCTTGGCCGGATTGTTGGTCAGCAACCGTACCTTGTCCTGCCCCAGCAACCGCAGCATCCGCGCCGCCACGCCGAAATCGCGCGCATCGATCGCGAAGCCCAGCCGGGTATTGGCGTCGACCGTATCGAACCCCTGATCCTGAAGCTGATAGGCGCGCAGCTTGTTGACCAGGCCGATCCCGCGCCCCTCCTGCCGCAGATAGAGCAATATGCCCCAGCCCGATTCCGCGATGGCATGGATCGCGGCGTGAAGCTGCGGCCCGCAATCGCATTTCAGGCTGCCCAGCACATCGCCGGTCAGGCATTCGCTGTGCAGGCGAACCAGCGGCGGCTGTCCGTTCGGCTGGCCGATGAGGAGCGCGACATGCTCGCCCGCTGCATGGGGCGAGCGGAAGGCGACGATCTCCGCATCCTCGGCCCCCGCGACGGGCAGGCGCGCACGGGTGGCGATGGCGAGCGCCTCGGCATTCTCGTGCGCGGCGATGTCGGCGAGGCTGATCTCCGCCTCTACCCCTTCGCCACCGACGAAGAAGGCGGGGAGCATCCCGGCGATCCGCGCGAACCGGATCGCCGCCGCCGCGACGGCCGGATCGGGCAAAGGGAGGGCGCGGAACGGCCCTTTCAGCGGGGTCGCCAGGTCGAATTGCGGATCGGCCAGCGCGGTCGCGGCGGCGAAGTCGACCCAGGGCGCGCGCTCGACCAGCACGGCGGCATCCGGGTCTGCGGCCTCCAACTGGTTGGTCAGCTTCAACGTCGCGGCGCGCCCCGCCGAGATGAGCACGGGCGCATGGCCTTCGGGATCGAAGGCGGCGAGGCGCAGCGGGTCCGCCGTCTCGACCGCGAGCAGCGCCTGTCCCTCGATCGCGATCGGCCAGCCTCGGCGCAGCGCATCGATCGCACGCGCGGCGGCCTTGGCATCGGTGCTCAAAAATCGAATTCCGTCATGATCGGGATATGGTCGGAGGGCTTGAGCCAGCTCCGGCACCCCTCGAACACCTGATGCGACACCGCCTTTGCGACGACGTCGCGGGTCGCCCACATATGGTCGAGCCGCCGCCCGCGATCCGACGCCGCCCAGTCCTTCGCGCGGTAGCTCCACCAGGTATAGAGCCGCTCGGGCGCGGGGATGAAGTGGCGGCCCAGATCGACCCAGTCGTTCGACGCCTGGAGCTTGGCCAGCGTCTCCACCTCGATGGGGGTGTGGCTGACCACGTCGAGCAACTGCTTGTGGCTCCACACGTCCGATTCGAGCGGGGCGATGTTGAAGTCGCCGGTCAGGATCGTCGGGCAGTCGAGCTTGCCCGACCAGTCGATCATCCGGCCGAGGAAATCGAGTTTCTGGCCGAATTTCGGATTCACCTCGCGATCGGGCACATCGCCGCCCGCTGGGATATAGACATTCTCCAGCCGCACGCCGTTGGGCAATCGGATACCGACATGCCGCGCCTCGGCATTGGCCTGCCAGTCCAGACGGTCGTCCTCGGTGATGGGCACGCGCGAGGCGATGGCGACGCCGTGGTGCATCCGCTGGCCATGGATGATGATGTGATCGTACCCCAGCGACCGGAACAGGTCGAAGGGGAAGTCATCGTCGACGACCTTCGTCTCCTGAAGACATAATATGTCGGGCGCGGCTTCCGTCAGGAATTGCTCGACGATGGCGGCGCGGAAACGCACCGAGTTGATGTTCCAGGAGGCGATTTTCACGGCTGCCGATGTAGCGGTGGGCCGGGGGCGAGACAAGATTACCCATGCCGCCCGCATCGCCCCGACGATCCCTCTCCGTCGCCCCAGCGAAGGCTGGGGCCTTTCGCCTCGAAGGATTTTGGCCGCGAGAGATCCCAGCCTTTCGCTGGGATGACCCGTTTTTCAAACGGAAAGGCCCCCGCTCCGGGGGCATGGAGCGAGGGCCGACCTAGCGTTCGTCACGCAGGCGGGATGAGGGTGCTCGTCCGAGCAACAGGGGGGAATCTCGAAGGCCCCTCAACCGCAACCCCCTGATAGGGCAGCGAACCTGTCGCTCGGATGAATGAAATAGCCCGCCAGCGTTCAGTTTCGCGTCGGTCCCCTCCGGGGATCGTTGAATCGGAACGCTTTGTCGTCCACCGGCACCCCGAATCGCTGATTGGACAGGCGGATGGTGGTCCGGTTGTTCTGACTGTCCAGCGCGACCCAGCCCTGCATCATCAGCCCGCCCGGCGCGGCGGGATCGCGGGCGAAGACCAGGGTGATCTTGCCATATTCGGGATGCTTGGGATCGTTCGCCTCGACCGAGACCAGCCGCGAATCGGCGCTGGGCACGACCTTGGCATAGCGGCCGATATCGCGGCTGGGATCGAGCAGCACGCCCAGCGGCGAGTTCTTGATCGGCCAGCGCTGCTTCTGCCCGACCGAATAATCGAGGAACCACAGGCTGCCGCCATCCGCGACGATCAGCAGCGGCACGCCCTTTTCATATTGGAAGCGGATCTTGCCCGGCTTCTTCATGGTCAGCGTGCCGGTCAGCACCTTGCCCGCCCGGTCGGTCTGGGTGAAATCGGCGGTCATCGTCTGCACCGACTGCAGGTGACGCTGCACCGCCGCCAGGTCGCCCCCGGCCTGGGCCAGCGCGGGGAGGGGGGCGGCGACCATCGCCATGGCGGTCGGCGCCAACAGGGCGGACGCCACAATCGAACGGATCATATCAAACTCCTTTGGCCCGTCCGTCATGCGTCGGGTCTATTGAACGGGTCGTGAATCGGGGGCGCTACAGGGTGAAGGCGGCCTTCATCCCCAATATGGTGACGTCGTCGGCTTGCGAATAGCCGCCGGGGTGATGGACGAACTGGACGTTGGGCCGCATCTCCAGCCATTCGGCGGGGTGGATGCTGTAATAGACCTCCGCCGCATATTCGGAGCCCTGCACCGCCGGACGGGTGGGATCGAGCCGCTGGCCGTCCGCCACGCGACCGTTCACATGGGTCCGCGCCACACCGATGCCGAGTACGTCGCCCGGCACGGCGGGGACCAGCCCCTTGTAGAACAGCCCGGCGGCGACCTGGTTGTCGGTGACGCTGGTCGCCCGGTCGGCCTGGGTCGCGTTGAGGAAGACGCTGAGCCCGTTCTCCGCCTTGCCGTCCTTGGTCTCGCCGGTCAGCTGCTGCTGGATATTGACGTACACGCCGTAGCGGCTGCTCCGCTCCAGCGGCGCCAGGCCGGTGATCGCTACGGGTCTGCGGTTGATGTCGAGGAAGACGTCCGCCGCATCCGCCGTCGCGACCCAGCCGCCCAGCTTGTACGACCCGATCTTGCCTGCACTGGCCTTGCGGATCCAGCCGATCTCGGCAGGGACGAGCACGCCGGTTGCGCCCTTGAAATGGCCGATGAAGAAATCGGTATCCAGGTTGCGCGGATTGATCTCATAGACCGCGCCCTGGACATATAAATCGTCGCGCGGTTCGTAGCGCAGCCGCGCGCCCCATTGGCTGACCGGCCAGTTCTGCCAGTAATCGCCGACCAGATTGCCCGGTTGCGCGCCGCAGAAGCTCAAGTTCATGAAGTGGCAGGAGAAGATGGCGAAATCCTCGCCCGGATTGGTGCGGCCGAGTTTCAGCTCGAACCGCTCGCCCAGCCGCTGCTCGTACCAGAACTGGGTCAGGCGCAGCGTCTGGCCGCGTCCATAGACCTCCTGCACCTGTTGCAGCGTGCCGAGCGCGGCATCGTCGCTGAGATTGCGGCCGCGCCGATAGGTGAGGGTGGCCTGGAACGCGCCGCCCTTCAACCCGAAGACCTTCTCCAGATCGAACAGCGCGCCCGCATCGAACTGCCCCGTCTCGCGCAACAACGTCTTGCGGCCGCCGGTGAGGTTGGCGGCGCTTTCCGAGGCATAGCGCGCGGTGACGGTGATCCCGCGATCGTTCAGCCGGGTGCGGATCTTGTGCCAGTCGCCGATGATCCCGGGCGGCGGCGTCCGCCGGGTGTCGGCGGTGATCGCCGAGGGGGCGCTGTCCGACGGGCGTACGGCCCGGCGGCGGGTGGGGGTGCGCTGCGTATCGCCGGCGGCGGCATCGGGTGTGACGCGGGCGGCGGTGGGAACGGGGTCGGTGGTCTGCTGCGGCGAGAGGGGTGCGGCGAGCAGCAATGGTGCCCAGCCCCAGATCATCACCATCGCCTTAACCCCCTTTTCCCGTAGCTTATCGTTGCGGATGGCAAACGATCCGAAGGGCAAAAGGTGCCGTAAACGTCAATCCTCCCCGGCACGGGGAGGGGGGCCAGCGAAGCTGGTGGAGGGGGATCGCCACACAGGCCGTCCTATGGGGAAGCCCCCTCCGTCAGGCCTGCCACCTCCCCGCACCGGGGAGGAACTTTAGCCCTGCTCCGCCGCGCGGACCTGGTCGATATAATCGCCATATCCTTCCGCCTCCATCTCCCCCAGCGGCACGAAGCGCAGCGAGGCGGAGTTGATGCAGTAGCGCAGGCCGCCGCGATCGCGCGGACCGTCGGGGAAGACATGGCCCAGATGGCTGTCGCCATGCGCCGAGCGAACCTCGGTGCGGACCATGCCGTGGGTGGTGTCGCGCAACTCGTTGACATGCGCGGGCTCGATCGGCCGCGTGAAGCTGGGCCAGCCGCAATGCGAATCGAACTTGTCGGCGGAGGCGAAGAGCGGCTCGCCCGAGACGATGTCGACATACAGGCCCGGCTCGCGGGTGTTGAGATATTCGCCGGTGCCGGGGCGCTCGGTGCCGCTCTGCTGGGTCACATAATATTGTTCGGGCGTCAGCTTGGCGAGGGCTTCCTCGGTCTTGGCATAGCGGGTGTCGGCCATGGGACTTCCTTTCTGGCTCAGGCTTCGGCGGCGATCTGGCGCAGCGCCTGTTCGAACGCTTCGGGCGGTTGCCCACCCGAGATCAGGTAACGATTGTCGATAACGATGGCGGGCACCGATTGGATGCCGCGCCCCTGCCACAGCCGCTCGGCCTCGCGGACCTCGGCGGCGTAGCGGTCGGAGGACAGGATCGCGCGGGCCTCGTCCTCGTCCAGCCCGGCGCGGGTCACGGCGGCGACCAGCACGTCGTGATCCGCGATATTCTCGCCGCGCGTGAAATAGCTGTCGAACAGCGCATGTTTCAGGTCCGCCTGTCGCCCCTCGATCCCGGCCCAGTGGAGCAGCCGATGCGCGTCGAAGCTGTTGTAGATGCGCGACGTGTCGCCCATCGCCATGGTGAAGCCGACCGAGGCCGCCCGCTCGCGGATCGTCGCGCGGGTGGCGGCGGACTGTTCGGGCGTCGCGCCATATTTGCGGCCGATATGCTCGACGATATTCTCGCCCTCCGGAACCATCGCCGGGTTCAGCTCGAAGGGCTGGAAATGGATGTCCGCCTCCACCGCGTCGCCCATCCGGTCGAGCGCGGTTTCCAACCCGCGCAGGCCGATGACGCACCAGGGGCAGGAGACGTCGGAGACGAAATCGATACGGATCGGACGGGGCATGGAGGGTCCTGGATGATGCGGCCGGGCCGCGAATGCCTCGCTTATGTGGGAGGGGCTTCGCCGCCCCGCAACCGGCGGAACATCGCGCCATGGCGGCGGCTTTTGCACCGGAGCACTTTGCACGAAGGACGGTGCCGGATAGCAGCATCGGGCCAGTTCAAGAGGGATAAGCCAGAATGACCAGAACAGTCCTCGTCACCGGTGCGACCGCCGGAATCGGTGCGGCGACGGCGCGCACCTTCGTCGCCAGCGGATGGCGGGTGATCGGGACCGGCCGCCGCGCCGACCGGCTGGAGGCGTTGGCGGGGGAGTTGGGCGGGGCCTTTCATCCGCTCGCCTTCGACATCACTGACGAGGATGCGCTGGACGCCGCGCTGGCGGGGTTGCCGCCCGAATTCGCGGGGATCGACCTGCTGATCAACAATGCCGGGCTCGCGCTCGGCACCAAGCCGGCGCAGGACAGCGACCTCGCCCAGTGGCGGACGATGATCGCGACCAATATCGACGGGCTCATCACCATCACCCACCGGCTGCTGCCTCGCCTGATCGAGCGGCGCGGGGGCATCATCAACCTGTCCTCGGTGGCGGCCAATTACCCCTATACCGGCGGCAACGTCTATGGCGGGACCAAGGCGTTCGTGAAGCAATTCTCGCTCAACCTGCGCGCCGACCTGCATGGCAAGGGGGTGCGCGTCACCTCGATCGAGCCGGGCATGGTCGAGACCGAATTCACCACCATCCGCACCGGCGGCGACCAGGCGGCGTCGGACGCGCTTTATGCGGGATCGGACCCGATGACGGGCGAGGATATCGCCGCGACCCTGCTCTGGGTCGCCGAACTGCCGCCGCACCTCAACATCAACCGGCTGGAACTTATGCCGGTCAGCCAGTCCTTCGCTGGTTTCCAGGTGGCGCGCGCGGGGTAGGCGGTCAGAGCGGTCGGTGCATCACCAGCGCATCGACCGCCCCCAGCGTCGGATGCCGGAACGCCCCCGGCACCCGGCCGACCGTCGCAAAGCCCAGCGCCGTCCACAGATGCACGGCGGCGGCATTGCTGCTCACCACGAAATTGAACTGCATCGCGGCAAAGCCCCGCGCCCGCGCTTCGTCGAAGGAATGCAGCGCCATCGCCCGCGCGACGCCTTTCCCCCGTGCGGCGGCGGCGGTCGCATAGCCCGCATTGGCGACATGATCCCCGCCGCCCGCTTGATTGGCGCGGATATAATAGGTGCCGAGGATCGCGCCGTCCTCTTCCGCCACGAACACCGTCTTGCCCTCCCCGAACCAATAGGCGAGCGCGGCCTCCTCCGACATGGCGGGGTCGAGCGCATAGGCTTCACCTGCGCGGATCACGGGCAGGATGATCGCGGCGATGGCGCTGCATTCCTTCGACGAAGCGCGGGCGCGGGGCTTTGCCGCG
>NZ_JALNUR010000044.1 GCF_026540895.1 Sphingomonas sp. GM_Shp_1
CACTCGCCGCCATGCCGTCATGAAACCCTGCCAGCCGCTCATCGGCGACCGAGAAGCTCTGCGGCCCCGCGACAAAACCGATCCGCCGATGACCCGCCCGCGCGACATGCATCGTCATCGCCGCCATCGCGGCGCGGTTGTCGACCCGAACGGTCGAGATGTCGGGCAACCCCTGCCCCGTCGCGATCGCCGCCGCCGCGACGCCCAGTTCCTCGAACAGTCCCGATCCGCTGAGCAATTCGGCAAAGGGCGGGACGAGCAGCACCCCCGCCGCGCCGCTCTGGACCAGCGCACGCACCGCCGCTTCCGCCGCCTCGCGAGTCAGGCCTTCCTCGGCCTGGGCGATGAACTGCAACCCGCGTGCATTGGTCGCCCGGAGCGCGCCCAGCAAAACCGAGTCGATGAACGGTGTCCGCCTGTCGCTATAGAGCAGGCCGAGCATCGTCGCCCGCGCCTTGGCCAGACGGCGCGCGGCGATATTGGGGACGTAACCCAGTTGGTCGATCGCGGCGAGCACCGCCGCGCGGGTCGGCGGGCTGACCCGACCCACGCCGTTGATGACGTTGGACACGGTCATCGCCGACACGCCTGCACGCTCGCCGACCGCGCGGATGGTGACGCCTTCGGGTCGCTTAGCGATCGACATTCAACCTATTCCTCCCCTGCAAGGGGAGGGGGACCATGCGAAGCATGGTGGAGGGGAGTTGCAGGTCGAACCCGCGCCGCGGGTTCGAGGATTGCCGGGGGCAATCCGACCTGCCACTCCCTATCGAGAGCGCGACACCCCTCCGTCAAGCCTTCGGCCTGCCACCTCCCCTTCCAGGGGAGGAATGATAATTCTCGATCTCGAATGACCATGCAGGCGATCAGACCGCCCCCGCCTTCAGCCCCTTGACCGCATGGTCCGCCGCGCGGGCGGTCAGCGCCATGAAGGTCAGCGACGGATTGACGCACGACACCGACGCCATCTGCGCGCCGTCCGTCACATAGAGGTTGGAGGCGTCATGCGCCTGGCTCCATTTGTTGAGCACCGACTGACGCGGGTCCGCGCCCATGCGCGCTCCGCCCATTTCGTGGATCGCGTCGCCGGGGACATGCTCCTGCTCGCCGCTGGTCACGTTCTTGAGGCCCGCCGCGCGCAGCATCGCCTCGCCCTCGCGCCGGGCGTCGGCCATCATCTTCAGCTCATTGTCGCGGAAGGTGACGTCGAACTTCAGCAGCGGTACGCCGAAGCGGTCGACCTTGCTGCTATGGAGCGAGACGCGATTGTCCTCATAGGGCAGGCATTCGCCGAACGCGCCCATGCTGAACTGCCAGGGACCATAGCGGCGCATGCCGTGCTTCATCTCCGCGCCGAAGCCGACCGGCTTGGCGGCGTTGCGATAGGCCGAACCCTGATAGCCATAGCCGCGCTTGAAGCCCAACCCTTCGTCGCCCTTCAGATTGCGGAAGCGCGGGACATAGACCCCACCCGGACGGCGGCCATATTCGATCAGGTCGTCCATGCCCGGAATCTCGCCAGACACGCCGACCCGGAAGATATGGTCCATGACGTAACGGCCCAGCGTCCCGCTCGAATCGAAATGGCTCCGCTCCGAACCCGGTGCGCGCGAGTTCATCAATATCTGCACCGACGCCATCGCGGAGGCGCAGACAAAGACCAGATTGGCGGCAACCGTCTGCGCCTGCCCGGTCTTGGCGTCGATATAGCGGACGCCGGTGACCTTCTTCTTCGCCGGGTCGTAATCGATCCCCGTCACCACCGCGTCGGACTGGAGCGTCAGCCGCCCGGTCGCACGCGCGGCGGGGAGCGTCACGGCTTGCGTCGAGAAATAGGCGCCGAACGAGCAACCATTGCCGCACTGGTTGCGGAACTGGCATTTGGTGCGGTTCTGGTCGGGCTTGTCCTCGGTCATGTTGGACAGGCGGGTATGGATCAGCTTGCGACCCGGAAACTGGCCCTCCAGCCGCTCCTTCAGCCACTTTTCCGCGACGTTCATCGGGATGGGCGGCTGGAACTCGCTATCGGGGAGATAGGGCAAATTTTCGCGCGAACCCGACACGCCGATATATTTCTCGACATAGGAGTACCACGGCGCGACGTCGTCGTACCGGATCGGCCAGTCGGCGGCGACGCCCTCGCGCTTGTTCGCCTCGAAATCGTCGGCGCTCCAGCGGAAGGACCAGCGCCCCCAGATCAGCGACTTGCCGCCGACCGCGCCCGGCCTGATCCAGTAGAATTTGCTCCCCTCGTCATAGGCATAGGGGTTCAGCCGGTCGTCATTGTAGAATTTCTGGTTGCTGGGCGCGACATAGCCCTGCTTGGCGATGAAATAATCGCTCTCGACCAGAGGCTTGGGCATGATGTTGCGCGCGGGCACCTCGAAGGCGGGCTTGCCGTCATAGGGATAGCCCTCGCCATGCTCGACCATGACGCCCCGGTCGAGCATCAGGACGCGCAGGCCCTTTTCGGTCAGTTCCTTGGCGGCGAAACCGCCGCTGATACCCGACCCGATCACGATCGCGTCGAAACGGTTCGTCGCCGCCATGGCTATCCTCCCTTTATCGTTCTTTAAAAGCGCAAGGCGCGCAGCGTCCGGAAACTGGTCGTGATGTCGGGCAGATAGGGCGCGGGCGCCTGGTCGTTCTCGACATAGAAATGCTTCACGCCCGCCAGCCTGTTCAGCTTGAAGAGCGCGGCGAAGTCGATCTTGCCCGCACCCACCGCCGTCATGCTGCCATCGGCGCGCGCATCCTTGACGTGATAGGCATAGATGCGGCCCGCATGCCGCCGGATCAGCGCGGCGGCATCCTCGCCCGCATGGATCGCCCAATAGAGGTCGATCTCCAGCTTCACGAGCGCCGGATCGGTCGCCTTCAACATCCGCTCATACAGGCTGACGCCGCCGGGCTTGTTGGTGAACTCGAAATCGTGATTGTGATAGGCAAAGCCGAGGCCCGCCTTCTTCAACCCTTCGGCGAAGCGGTTGAAATTGGGAAGCGCCGCGTTCCACCCCGCCTCGGTACGATGCTCGTCGGTCATATAGGGCAGGACGACCGTATCCGCGCCCAGCGTCTTGGCCATCGTCACGCATTTGGCGAAATCGTCGCGCAGCAGATCATAGCCGATATGCACCGACGGCGCCTTCAGCCCCAGCCGGTCCTGCGTCCGGCGGAGCATGGCATGGTCCATCGTGTCATAGCCGCCACCGCCATATTCGATCTCGCGGTACCCGATCTTCGCCACCGCCTCCAAGGTCTTGACCGGATCGGCCGAGAAGAGTTCGCGGATGGTATAGAGCTGGAGCCCGATGGCCCCGAGCTGCGCGGCCTGTGCGGTACCCGGCAGCAGCGCCGCCGCGCCCAGGCCAAGGCCACCCCCGATGAGCGAACGCCGATCGATCATGCCGAATACACCTTGTTGACCTGAGAATAGGGGAAGGCACCATTATATTCGCCGGGCACGGGCAGATATTCCCGCTCCTGGGTGATGCCGATCTCCGACGTGTAATAGCCGGTGATGACCAGTTGCCGGAACGGCTCGAAGAACGCCCGGCCTTCGGGCAGGACGCCCTCCATCGCCTCGGTCAGCAGCGTGTCCTGCTGGGCGGGCGTCGCCTTGGCGGCGGGGGTGCGGTTTACGCTCTGGCTGCGCGCCTCGATCGCGTTCAACCCGGCGATGATCGGCACCCGGTCTTCGGGCAGCGACCAGTCGGCGAGCATCTTCTCGATGAACTCGGGCACCTTGGCGGCGATCGCGCCGGGGGTGTCGGTGGTCGGGATCACCCGCTCCGACAGGGCGACCATCGTCGCGCGCTGGGTCGGGGTGAAGACGACGACGCTGGGCGGGCCGTCGGAGATGACGGGGATACTCCCTCGCGTCTGCTCGACCGCGCCCGCCGCGCGGGCGATGGGCGCGAACAGCGCGGAGCCGAACATGGCGGTGATCCCCGCCAAGGCGTGTCTGCGGTCGATATGGGGGTGGGCGATCATCGGGCATCCTCCGGCAGGTCCTGCGCGATCGCCTCGGGTGGCAGCGGACGGACCCAGATGTTGCGGAACGAAACGGGCGAGTCGTGATCCTGAAGCTGGATCGGCGCGGCGTCGCCATGCGCCTGATATTTCTCGACTTGCCGCCAGATGGTGGTGCCCAGCATCGCCTGATGATTCTGGACGACGACGCCGTTCAGCAGCGCGGTGACATAGGCGGGCCGCAGCAGCTTGCCCTCGGGGCCGAAGCGCGGTCGCTCGAAGATGATGTCATAGCTCTGCCACTCACCGGGCTTGCGCGCCGCATTCACCAGCGGCGGCTTCCACGCATAGACCGCGCCCACCTGGCCATCGGCATAGGTCGGGTTGTTATAGCCATCGAGGATCTGCACCTCATAACGCTGCATGAACCAGATGCCGCTATTGCCGCGATCCTGCGACGATTTCTGCGGCGGGTTGGGCGAGCGGAATTCGAGGTGAAGCTGCACGTCGCCGAAGCTCTGCTTCGACACCAGCACGCTCTCCGCCTTGCCGTCGCGCGGCGGCACGGTCAGCACGCCGTTCTGGAGCAGCCATGGCTTGCCGCTGGGCGTCCAGGCATCCATCGAGCGTCCGTCGAACAGCACCACCGCGTCGGACGGCGCGCCGCCGGGTTGCGCGGCGGGCGTCACCACCTTGGGCGCGGGCCGGTCGGGATCATGGACATGCCATTGGCCGCCGGGCAGGATCGGCGTGTCGCGGAACCCCAGACCCGGTTTATCCTGCGCAACCGCGCCACTTGCCACGGCCAAGGCGATCAACGGTAGCATCCGCATCGCTCCCCTCCTCATGCTGTCGGATCGATCGCGCGATAGGCGGCGATCAGCTTCTCTTCGCCCGCACGGCCCTTGATCGAATTGCCATGCTCCATGCCGATCACGCCCCGGTAGCCACGTTCCTTCAGGAAACGGCAGACATTGGCATAGTTGATCTCGCCGCTGCCCGGCTCGTTGCGCCCCGGATTGTCGCCGAACTGGATATAGCCGATCTCGTCCCAGCACAGCTTCAGCGTCGGGATCAGATTCCCCGACTGAATCTGTTCGTGATACAGGTCGGCCAGCACCCTCACGCCCGGACTGTTCGCGCCCCGCGCCACCGCATAACCCTCCGCGATAGACTGCATGAACACGCCCGGATGATTGGTCCGCGTGTTGAGCGGCTCCATCACCAAGACCAAACCATGCGGCGCGACGATATCGCCCGCGCGGCGCATCACGTCGATGATCCGCCCCTGCTGGATCGCGGGGTGCAGCTTCTTGTCCATGAAGCCGGTGACGACGGTCATGTGCCTGGCCCCGACCCGCTTGGCGACGTCGACCGCGCTGCGGATATCGGCGAGGAACCCCTGCCGCTCGGCATCGTCCTCGCCGCCCAGCAAGGGCCGCGATTCCGACCATTTGGGCATGGAGGCGACGAACACGCCCATCGTCATCTTCCGGTCGCGAAGCGCCTTGGCGATCGCCTCCTGCTCCGGCACCGGGCGGAGGGCATATTCATTGTCCTCCCATGCCCAGAAGCCCTGATCGGCGGCATAGGCGATCTGCTCGACCGAGCTGTCGCCGCGGCTGGCGAAGCTGCCCAGATGCGGCGCGAAACCCAGGGTGAAGCGCGCGGCGTTGGAGGATGGGACCGCCCGCCTCTGTCCCGCCAGCGCGGCGGCGGCGGGAATGGCGGCGGCGAGGCCGCCCATCACGGTGCGACGCGACCAGCTCATGCGACATTCTCCGCTACGGGCCCAGACGGGCGGCGACGCTCGGCCAGCCAGATGCCGCCGAAGACGAACAACAGGATCACCGGCACCAGCGCCAGCCGGGCGAAGGACTGCGACGCCGCCGCATCCTCGACCTGGCGCAGCGCCTCACCGGTCAGTCGCTTGAACGCCTCCGGCCCTCCGGCCAGTTCGACCTTGGCGGCGTCGAACATCGCGCCCAGCCGGGGCAGCACGAAGAAGCTGGCCAGCGCGCCCGCCGATCCGACCAGGCCCAGCGCCCAGGCCCCGCCCCGCGGATAACGCTCGGCGACCGAGGCGAGCATGGTCGGCCACATCGCGCATACGCCCAGCCCCCAGACGGTCGAGGCCAGGATCGCCGCCACCGGCGACTCGGCGCGCGACAACAGGAACAGGCCGATCCCCGCCATCAGGCTCGACACCCAGAGCAGCCCCGGATTGGACAGCCGCCCCGCAATCCGCCCGGCAAAATGGCGGAACACGAACATCAAGGCGCTGACATAGACGAGCAGCAATATGCCGCGCATGCCCACCCGGCTGCTCAGCGCCACGTCGAGCCACTGGCCCGGCGCCAGTTCCGACGCGGCGGTCAGGAACATCGCGGCGAACCAGACGAAGAAGCTGGGGCGCTTGAACACCTCCGCGATCATGCCGCCGAAGCCGACATCGCGTACCTCGCGCGGGACCGGCGGGAAATGCGTGGTCGCCGCCATCGCCAGCACGCCGAGCGCGGGGATCAGGACCAGCGCCATGATCGCCTGCCACGACAGAAGCTCCGCCAGCAGCACGCCCGCCAGCCCGCCGACGATCAGCCCGCCGGGATACCAGGCATGGAGCACGTTCAACCGGTGGGTCGTCTCTTCCGGGTAGAGCCGCGCGGTCAGCGGGTTGATCGACGCCTCCGCCAGCCCCCAGCCGATCCCGCTCAAGAGCATCCCGCCCCAGACGATGTGATAGACCGCCATGCCGGTCGCGATCTGGCCCGCGCCGATGATTGCCGCCGTCCCGACCAGGAAACACAGGCCGCAACCGATCAGCATCCGCCGCGCGCCGATCCGATCGAGCAACGCGCTCGCCACGAACAAAGTCGCGGCAAAGCCTAGAAAGGCCGAGCCCAGGGCCGATCCGATCAACTCCCCCGCCTCGACCGGCGCGATGGGGTCGATCCACTGCGCCTTCAGGCTGCTCGCCACCGCCGCGCGCAAGGCCGCGCTCGCCGCCGCCGTGAACAGCGCCAGCACGCTCAGCCAGAACAGCCGCGACCGATTGTCCGGTATCGCTTCCATGCCCCACTCCCGCTTCTTATATTTTTTGTCAGACTTTACCGTCCGGGGCGGATGGTCAAGCCCATGCAATCGTTAAATTCCCAGCCAGCGCCGATTGGCCGCCGGATCGCCGCCACCGGCGAAATCGTCGAAGGCGCGCTCGGCGCGGCGGATCATATGCGCGGCGATGAAGGGTGCGCCCTCGCGCGCGCCATCCTCCGGATGCTTCAGGCAGCATTCCCATTCCAGCACCGCCCAACCGGCATAGCCATATTGGGTCAGCTTCGAGAAAATGCCGCCGAAATCCACCTGCCCGTCGCCCAGCGAACGGAAGCGCCCCGGCCGGTCGACCCAGTCGCTATAGCTGCCGTAGACGCCAGCACGACCGGTCGGGTTGAACTCGGCATCCTTGACGTGGAACATGCGGATGCGGTCGTGGTAGAAGTCGATGAACTGCAAATAGTCCATCGCCTGCAACACGAAATGGCTGGGGTCGTAGAGGATATTGGCGCGCTGATGGCCGCCCACCGCCTCCAGGAACCGCTCGAAGGTCGTACCGTCGTGCAGGTCCTCGCCGGGATGCAGTTCGTAGCACAGGTCGACGCCCTCCTCCTCGAACGTATCGAGGATCGGTCGCCAGCGCTTGCCCAGTTCCGCGAATCCTTCCGCGACCAGTCCACCGGGCCGCTGCGGCCAGGGATAGACGAAGGGCCAGAGCAGCGCGCCGGAGAAGGTCGCATGGGCGCTTAGTCCCAGTCGCCGACTGGCCTTGGCGGCGTAAAGCAGTTGCTGGACCGCCCATTGCTGCCGCTCGGCGGGCCTGCCCCGCACCGCTTCGGGCGCGAAGCCATCGAATGCCGCGTCATAGGCCGGGTGGACCGCGACCAACTGCCCCTGCAAATGCGTCGACAGCTCGGTGATCGCCACCCCGGCATCGGCACAGCGCCCCGCCAGATCGTCGCAATAATCCTGGCTCTCGGCGGCGAGCTTCAGGTCGATGCAGCGCGCGTCCCAGGTCGGGATCTGCACGCCCTCATAGCCCGCCTCGGCCATCCACCGCGCCGCCGAGTCCAGCGTGTCGAACGGCGCGGCGTCGCTCATGAACTGGGCGAGGAAAATGCCCGGTCCGCGCATGGCTGGCGCGGCGGTCACTTCGCCGTCTCGGCCTTGAGATAGGCGATCAGGGCGGCGCGCTTGGCGGGGTCGGCAACGCCGATCGGCATCCGGGTGCCGGGCACCTTCTTCATCGGCGCGGCGATGAACTCGTTCAGGGTCTTGTCGTCCCATTTCAGCCCGGAGGCCTTCATCGCGGGCGAATAGTTGAAGCCCGGGACCGATCCGGCCTGCCGACCGATCACACCGTTCAGATTGGGACCGACGCCGTTCCGCCCGCCCTTGTTGAGCGTGTGGCAGGCCCGGCACGCGGCGAAGGCCTGCGCGCCCGCTGCGGGAGCGGACTGGGCATTGGAGGGCGCCTGCACGGCCAGAACCAACACCACGGCCCCAGGCAATGCGGCCAGCCAAAGCAGCTGCCTCATGATCACTCTCCTGTATTTTTCTTTCCCAGACTCGCTGGTTCACCGTGAAGTTTAACGGTAAACCGCTGCCGTGCAAGCATCGAATGTCGCCGGATGAGCGATAGGTGGAGGAGAGGAATATGGCGGAACGCAGGCTGAAGCTGGCGATGGCGGGTGGTGGTGAAGGCGCGTTTATCGGCGGCGTTCACCGGATGGCGGCGGCATTGGACGGCGACTGGCAGTTGGTCGCGGGGACGTTCAGCAGCGATGCGGAGCGCAACCGACGCAGCGGCGAGATGCTCGGCCTCGCCCCCGACCGGGTCCATGCCTCGATCGAGGCGCTACTGGCCGACGAACGCGCGCGGCCCGAGGGGGATCGGATCGACGCGGTCGCGATCGTCACCCCCAATCATCTCCATGCACCGATGGCGATCGCGGCGCTGGACGCGGGTTTCCCGGTGTTCAGCGAAAAGCCGATGGCGATGAACCTGGCCGAAGCCGGCGCCATCGCCGACGCGGCGCGCCGGTCGGGGCAGCTTTATGCCCTCGCCTTCACCTATAGCGGCTATCCGATGGTCGAGGAGGCCCGCGCCCGCGTCGCGCGCGGCGATTTCGGCGCCATCCGGCTGGTCCATGTCGAATATGTCCAGGGCTGGCTCAGCAGCCCGCTCGACCGTGAGGGCAACAAGCAGGCCGAGTGGCGCACCGATCCGGCGCGGGCGGGGCTCGGCGGGGCGCTCGGCGATATCGGCACCCATGCCTTCCAGCTTGCCGAGCATGTCTCCGGCCTGACGGTCGAGGCCTTGTCGGCGGACGTGACGACCCATGTCGCGGGGCGGATGCTGGACGACGACGTCAATGTGCTGCTCCGCTTCGCCGAAGGGGCACGCGGAACACTGCGCGCGACGCAGGTCGCGGCGGGCGAGGAGAATGGCCTGCGCATCCGCATTCATGGCGAAAAGGGCGGCCTGGAATGGTCCCAGATGGAGCCGAACACGCTTGTATTGCGCTGGCTCGACCGCCCCGCCGAGATCGTCCGCGCCGGTGGCCCGGGCCTCAGCCCCACCACCCTGCCCCGCCTGCGCACCCCCGCAGGCCATCCCGAGGGCTATATCGAGGCGTTCGGCAACCTCTACCGCGCGGTGGCGGGGACGCTGCGCGACGGCGGCCCGGCGGATGGCGGCGCATGGGGCGAGGCGACCTGGTTCCCAGGGCTGGAGCCAGGTCTGCGCACCATGGCCTTTGTCGAGGCGGTGCTGGCCAGCGCGGCATCGGAGGAGAAGTGGACGGCGTTTCCGGCTTTAGACGAAGGCGATTGAGATTCCTTCTTTCCCTCGCCCTTCATAGAGGGGAGAGGGTTGCGCAGACTTAGGCTTTGCAAAAGCAAAGGCTTAGTCGGAGCTGGGTGAGGGGTGGAGCGCGCAACGCGCGCGCGAGCCTGCGGCTCGCTCAACCCCTCACCCAAGCTGCGCTAGCCAGCAGGCTGGCAAGCTCCGCTAACCCTCTCCCCTGTCCAGGGGAGAGGGAAGAAGAAGTAGCATGTGCGTCGGTCAGACCGAATTCTGCCCCCGCACGATCCCCACCGCGCCCGCCAGGACGGCGGCGTCCTCGGCGAAGCCCGTCTTGGTCTGACCATAGCGGCCCAGCGCCGCCATCCGGCCGCGCCAGCCGGGATAGGAGGCGATCACCGCCGTCACCCCGCCGATCGCCGCGCCCAGCCAGCGACGCTTCGGGTCGGCCAGCGCCGCGCCCGCGATGGCGGAGGTCGTGAAGCGCGCCGCAAGCCCGATGGGGACGATCCGGTCGGGCGCGGTCTTCTGCTTGTCGCCCGCCATCTCGCCGATCGCGAGCGCCAGCGTACCCACCGCGACGACGGGGTTGCCCAACCAGCGCAGCACCCCCTTGCCCAGCGGCAATTCCCCTCGCGCCGCCGCGATCGACACGGCGGCCAGCGGCGTCATCGCGCGCTGTCCGCCGACCAGACCCATTTTGAACGATGCGAGCATGACGTCACCTCTCGGATACGGATAAGCAGGCCGCGACAACGCGCGTCGGCGGGCGAAGGGTTCCGTTCGGGTTTCGCAAGCCCCTTCCCCATCGACCCCCGGCTGCGCCATGATGACGGCATGACCCGTATCCTCCTGACCGCCGCGCTGCTGTCGCTCGCCGCCTGTTCGTCCAGCGACCAGCCCACCGGCCTGAGTGCCGAAGAGAATCGTCAGCTCAACGAAGCCGCCGCGATGCTCGACGCCAATGCGGTCGATCTGAACGCGATGGCCCCTTCGGACGTTGAGGCGGAAAATCCCACCGATAATGAAAGCTGATCGTCCATGACCGACACGCCGCTCCGCCGCCTGGGCTCGACCGACCTGATGATCGCGCCGCTGGTGCTGGGCGGCAATGTGTTCGGCTGGACCGCCGACCGGGCGGCGAGCTTCGCGGTGCTCGACGCGTTCGTCGACCGGGGCGGCACGATGGTCGACACGGCGGACGTCTATTCCGCCTGGGTCGACGGCCACCGGGGCGGCGAGTCCGAGACGATGATCGGCGAATGGCTGAAGGCCAGCGGCAAGCGCGACCGGGTGCTGATCGCTACCAAGGTCGGGATGCTGCCCGGCGAAGGCGGCGAGAAGCTGGCCCCCGCCCGGATCGCGGCGGCGGCGGAGGCGTCGCTCCGGCGGCTGGGAACCGACCGGATCGACCTGTATTTCGCGCATCAGGATGACGAGGATCAACCGCAGGAAGTGGTGATGGAAGCCTTCGCCAAGCTGGTCGAGGCGGGCAAGGTCCGCGTCATCGGCGCGTCCAACTTCCATGCCGCCCGGCTGAAATCCGCCAACGAGGCCGCGCGCGACGCCGGACTGCCGCGCTTCCACGTCCTGCAGCCCGAATATAATCTGGTCAGCCGCCACAAGTTCGAGGGCGAGCTTCAGGATTATTGCATCACCGAGAATATCGGCGTCGTGCCTTATTATGGTCTCGCCGCCGGCTTCCTGACCGGCAAATATCGCAAGCCCGCGGACCTGTCGCAGAGCGTGCGCGGCGGCCAGATGGGCGAGTTGCTGCGCGGCAAGGGCGCGGACGTCCTCGCCGCGCTGGACCAGGTGGCGGAGGAGACCGGCGCGACGCAGGCGCAGGTGGCGCTGGCCTGGCTGATCGCGCAGGAAGGCGTGACCGCACCGATCGCCAGCGCGACCCGCGTCGAACAATTGTCCGAACTGATGCCCGCCATGACCCTGTCACTGACCAGGGACCAGATCGCGCGACTGGACGAGAGCGGCGCTTGAGCCCGCCGCCAAGGCATTATCTCGGATCAATTGTTGGAACGGGCACCCCGACGGAGATTTATACCCCACTTATGAAGTCCTCTGCCCCTACCATCCTGATCGTCGAGGACCAGCCGCTGCTCTTGCTCCATGTGCAATTCGCGCTGGAGGATGCGGGCTATGTCGTGATCCAGGCGGCCAGCGCCGATGAGGCGCTGATCGCGCTGCAACGGCATCCGGAGATACAGGCGGTCTTCACCGATGTGGCCATGCCCGGCTCCCTCGACGGAGCGGCGCTGGCGGCACGGATCCACCAGACGCATCCGCATGTCGCCGTCCTCGTCACATCGGGCGAGCAGAGCTACATGCCCGACGGTCTGCCCGAAGGCGTGCACTTCGTCCCCAAACCCTATGCCGGGCATGACGTGATACGGCTTCTGACCCAACAACTCGCCTGGAGCCATCACGCCGCCTCGGATTGGAAAGCCATGGGGCGGCCGATCAGATATCCCTGAATCTGGTCGCATCCCAACTGGCACAACATCGCATGTTGCGCCTCCGTCTCCACCCCCTCGGCGACGATCGGGATGTTCAGGCTTCGCCCCAGTCCGATCGAGGCGCGGACGATCGACAGCGCCGGACCATGCTCGCCCATCGCGCGGATGAAGCTGCGGTCGATCTTGATCTTGTCGAACGGGAATTGCTGAAGGCTGCTGAGCGAGGAATAGCCGGTGCCGAAATCGTCCATGACGATCCGCATGCCCGCACGCCTGAGCGTGCTGAGATTGGCGGTCGCGGTTTCGCGATGGTCGATCAGCACGCCCTCGGTCACCTCCACCTCGATCCGATGCGGGTCGATGCCCTGCCCGACGATCGTGGCGAGCATCCGCGTGGCGAGTTCGGGATCGCGCAACTGTACCGGGGACAGGTTGACCGCCATCATCCAGTGCGCGGGCCATTGCCGCATGATGGTCAGCGCTTGCAGGAACAGCCGCTGGCCGATCTCGACGATCAGGCCGTTTTCCTCGGCGATGGCGATGAAGATTTCGGGGCTGATCGGCCCCAGCACCGGATGCGTCCAGCGCGCCAGCGCCTCCTGCCCGATGACGGCGCGGGTGGCGCAATCGGCGATCGGCTGGAACGCCAGCCGGATGTCGCCGCGCTGGCCCGCATCGCGCAACTCATGCGCCAGCCAGTTCCGCTGGCGGCGTTCCTCGTCCATCCCGGCGTCATAATGGCTGGCGCGGTGGCGGCCATCGGCCTTGGCGCGGTAGAGCGCGATATCGGCACAGGCATGGAGTTCGTCGCCCTCCTGCCCATGCCGTTGGGACAGGGCGATGCCGATGCTCAGGCGGATGGCGGGGCTGCCCGGATCGGCGGCGATGATGGCGTAGATCCGCTCGACCAGTGCCGAGGCGTCCCGCTCTTCGGGGCGGAGATGATGGACGATGGCGAATTCGTCGCCGCCGATCCGCGCGACGACATCGCCTTCGCGCGCCGCCTCGGTCAGGACCGCCCCCGCGCGACGGAGCATGGCGTCGCCCTGGGCATGGCCCAGCGTGTCGTTCACCCCCTTGAACCCGTCCAGATCGATGGCGAGCAGCGCGATGCGCCTTCCCGTCCGCAACGCCTCGGTCAGCCGCTTGCCGAAAACGACGCGATTGGCGAGCCCGGTCAGGCTGTCGTGATGCGCCAGATATTCGACCTGCCGCTGGATACGCTCGCGCTCCTCGGCGGCGGCGGATAGCGCATGAAGCCCACGCGCCAGTTCGCCCAGCTCGTCGGGCCGCCGGATCGACGACAGGGGCGGCAGCGCGCGGCCCACGCTCATCGCA
The DNA here is from genome assembly GCF_026540895.1 of Sphingomonas sp. GM_Shp_1. Classification (GTDB taxonomy): domain Bacteria; phylum Pseudomonadota; class Alphaproteobacteria; order Sphingomonadales; family Sphingomonadaceae; genus Sphingomonas. The sequence continues at coordinate 13,642 of NZ_JALNUR010000044.1, forward strand.
CGCACCGCCGAGACGATCGCCATCAACGGCCTGATGATCCGGCGACGCAGCCACAGGAACAGCCCGCTGACCAATATCAGCATGAACGCGGCGGCCAGCGCCATTTGGACGAGTGCCCGGCGGGTCAACGCCTCGACCAGCATGGTCCGCGCATTCAGTTCCTGCCTCAGTCCCTGCCGGAAGATGTCCCGGTGATATTCCAGTCGCCGCAGCGCCCCCTCGAAGCCCGGCAGGGTGGCGGCGACGGTTTCGGGACGATCCTGCGCCTGCCGCACCAGATCGACCGTCGTGCGTGCCAGGTCGCGCTCGGCCCGGCGCAGGTCCGCCTCGGCATTGCGGAGGCCGGAGGGCATTTTCTCGGCGACGGTGACCGAGTCGCGCAGCTGGGTGGCGATGGTTTGCCGCATCCGGTTCCACTGCGCATCCGCCCCCGGTTCCCCCAGATAACGGGGCAGGTTCACGACCGACCTGTGCAACTGGCGCAAGCTGCTCTCTTCGACGGCATAGGCTTGCAGCACCGTGGTGATCCGGCGGCTCGCCTCGATCGTCGCCAGCAATTGCCGGTTGAGCAGCCAACTGGCCGCGCTCAGCGTCATGAAGATGCAGAAGACAGCCGTCAGCATCGCTGCGAAACGAAATTCAAGCGAACGAAACCGGCGCGCTAACCAACTCATCTGCCGGTATATAATATGTTAGGCCCTTATTTTTGATGAAGGGCGGATGCTCTCAGTCGCCGGCGAAATTCAGGGCGTTGAGCGGGCGCTCGCGCTCCTGGACCGACAGCGCGCGACCGATCGGGGCATGGGCACGCTGCGGGCAGTCGACGCGCAGGCAGCGACGGCATCCTGGTCCGATCGGCCGTGCTTCGCCGACCGGATCGCGTCCGCGCGCCATGGCGAGATGACCGGCAAGCCCGGCTTCCAGTCCGATAACCACCGCGAAGCTGGCGGTGACCCCCGCCAGCGATCGGCCCGCGTGCCCCCCCGCCTGGGCCAGCGTGACGAAATGCGCGCCATCGGGCATCGCCACCGCCTGATAGAGCGGTTCCCCCTGGCGACCGAAGGCGTCGAAGACATTCCATAGCGGACACACCCCCTCCGCCTCGACCAGCGCGGCGTCGGCGGCCCCGGCGAACCGCTTGGACACCTGCCCCGCCCGGTCGAGCCGCATGAGGAAGAAGGGCAGCCCCCGTGCGCCCACTCGGTTCAAGGTGGTCAACCGATGCGCCAGTTGCTCGAACGAAACGCCGAACCGCCGTTGCAGGATCGCGGTGTCGTAACCGGTCGCCTCACAGGCGCGCAGGAAGCGGGCATAGGGCATGACCAGCGCGGCGGCGAAATATTGCGCAAGATAGCGGCGGAACAGCCGTTCGGCGATGCGATCGCCAAAGGCCGCGCCCCGCGCCAGTGCCTCGATCTCCGCCCGCGCCTCCGATTGCCCCAGTTGCACCGCCAGCGCGAAGACGCGGGCGGGGCCTTCGAGCAATTCCGATAGTTGCAACTGGCGCGCATGCAGGTCCAGCCGCACCAGCCGGTCGGGCAGGATATCGACCGGCAGTATGCGGATGGTCAGCGCATGGCGGACCCGCAGCCGCTCCGCCAGCGCGCCGTAGAGGTCGCCCGCCGTCATCCGCAATTCGTCGGCCCGCTCCTCCGCCATCGCGTCCAGATCGGGGAAGTGGTTGCGCCACCGCTCGATCTCACGCCGAACGAGGGCGGTCGGGTCCGGTGCGACGGACTGCGCCGCTCCCTCCCCCGCGCCACCCCCCAAGCGGTCGAAGGCGCGGGCGAAGGCCTCGGCTCCGGCGGGCGCGGCGGCCAGCCATTCTTCCAGATCGGTGCGGTCGATCTCCAGATCGGCGAACATCGGATCGGCCAGCCGCCGCCGCATCGCCGCCGCCCCGCCCCCCGGCGCATCCGCCGTCAGGCTGCGCGGATCGAAGCCGAACGCCTCGACCAGCCGCACGAGCAGTGTCGAGGTGACGGGGCGCTGGTTGCGCTCGATGAGGTTGAGATAGCTGGGCGAGATATCCAGCATCTCCGCCATCGCCGCCTGCGACAGTCCGTGCTGACGCCGCACCCGCCGCACCGCATGACCCGCGATCAACTTGGCCCCGGCCATCGCCGCTCTCCTATCGTTGAAAGACAGGCTGCCTCGCCGAGTCGCTCGTTGTCAATTCTTTACAACAGGACATCGGATGACCGGATCGCCACCGACGTGACGACGTCGAGAAACCTATGAACCTCATTCTCCGGAGTGATCGAACCGCCCACAAAGGGTCGTCAAGAACAGCCATTTTGTAAAGGACCTCGCGATGACCGGCTTTCAAGACCTCGTGCCCGCTCCCGCCGGTCGGTTCGATGGTATCGCCCGCCCCTACACCCCGGACGATGTCGCCCGGCTGCGCGGATCGATCACCGTCGAGCATACCCTGGCCCGGCGCGGCGCGCTGAAGCTGTGGGAACTGCTGAAGAGCGAGGATTATGTCCATGCGTTGGGCGCGCTGTCGGGCAATCAGGCGATGCAGATGGTGCGCGCCGGGTTGAAGACGATCTACCTCTCGGGCTGGCAGGTCGCGGCGGACGCCAACACCGCCGGGCAGATGTATCCCGACCAGTCGCTCTACCCCGCCAATGCCGGGCCCGATCTGGCTCGGCGGATCAACGCGACGCTCGCTCGTGCCGACCAGATCGAACATGCAGAGGGTGGGGCGACGCGCGACTGGTTCGCGCCGATCGTCGCCGATGCCGAGGCCGGGTTCGGCGGGCCGCTCAACTGCCACGAGATCATGAAGGCCTATATCGCGGCGGGCGCAGCGGGCGTGCATTTCGAGGATCAACTCGCCTCCGAGAAAAAGTGCGGCCATCTGGGCGGCAAGGTGCTGATCCCGACCGCGGCCCAAATCCGCAACCTGACCGCGGCGCGGCTGGCGGCGGATGTGGCGGGGGTGCCGACCGTCATCTGCGCGCGGACGGATGCGGAAAGCGCCCGGCTGATCACCTCGGACGTGGACGAACGCGACCGCGAATTCCTGACCGGCGAGCGGACGGCGGAGGGCTTTTTCCGGCTGAAGGACGGGACCGGCGTCGACCATTGCATCAGGCGCGGCCTGGCCTTCGCCCCCTATGCCGATTTACTGTGGTGGGAGACGTCCAAGCCCAACCTGACCGATGCCCGCCGCTTCGCCGAGGCGATCCGCCGCGAGCATCCGGACAAGATGCTGGCCTATAACTGCTCGCCCAGCTTCAATTGGGAGGCCAATCTCGACCGCGACGATATCGCCCGCTTCCAGCGCGAGATCGGCGCGATGGGGTACAAGTTCCAGTTCGTCACGCTCGCCGGGTTCCACCAACTCAACTTCGGCATGTTCGAGCTGGCGCGCGGCTATCGCGACCGGGGCATGGCGGCCTATTCCGAGCTGCAACAGGCCGAATTCGCCGCCGAGCGCCATGGCTATACCGCGACCCGCCACCAGCGCGAGGTGGGGACCGGCTATTTCGACCTGATCGCGCAAATGGTGGCGGGCGGCGACAGCTCGACCACCGCCCTCGCCGAATCCACCGAGGCGGCGCAATTCGTCCGCGCCGCCTGACCCGACCAGCCAAGGAGAAAATGTCATGCCCACCGAACCGCAACGCAGCCGCGCCGTCTTCTCGACCGAGGACTTCGCCCTGATGAAGGAAGCCATCGCCGAACACGTCAAGCGCGTCGCCGACGATCCCCGCTCGATCAAGTTCGCGCATCTCTATCACCGGCTGGGCCGGATCGCGTCCTGAGGGCGTCCCTTGGCCTTCGACTTCGCTCAGGCCGAACGGAGGTCGGTGCCAAGCCCTCCCTCCGTTCGCGCTGAGCGAAATCGAAATGCACGCCCCTCTTCCTTGGGGAAGGAAGCGACCCCGCCGATGCCCATCGGCGGGGTTTGTTCGGGCAGCGGAACAAGCATCCCGGTCGCACGCTTATCCGCGCATGCCCGACACCGGCCTGACCGCGCGTATCCGCGAGAATCTCGTCCTCTACGGCGCGCTCGCCGCCAATCTGGGCATCGCCGTGGCCAAGTTCGTCGCGGCCGGCATCACCGGGTCCTCCTCGATGCTGACCGAGGGCGTCCATTCGGTGGTGGACAGCGGCAACCAGATCCTGCTGCTCTATGGCCAGAAGCGCGCCAAGCGCCTGCCCGATGCGGTCCACCCCTTCGGCTATGGGCGCGAGCTGTATTTCTGGGCGTTCGTCGTCGCGATCCTGATCTTCGCGCTGGGCGCGGGCATTTCGATCTATGAGGGCTGGCTGCATGTGCAGACGCCCGAGGCGCTGCGCGACCCGACGGTCAATTATATCGTGCTCGCCATCGCCTTCGCGCTGGAAGGTGCGTCCTGGACGATCGCGGTACGGGAATTCTCGCGCGCGAAGGGCGATAGCGACTGGTGGCAGGCGATCCATGAATCGAAGGACCCGGCGGGCTTCATCGTGCTGTTCGAGGATTCGGCGGCGCTGGCGGGCCTGGTCATCGCGGGGTTGGGCGTCTGGCTGTCGCATGCCCTGGACGACCCGCGGATCGACGGCGTCGCCTCGATCCTGATCGGGCTGGTGCTGGGGCTGGTCGCGATCCTGCTGGCGCGCGAGGCCAAGGGGCTGCTGATCGGCGAGCGGGCCGACCCCAAGGTGGTGGAGACCATCCGCACCATCGTCGCGTCGCGCCCCTGGATCACGCGGGTCAACCACGTCCGCACCATCCATACCGCGCCCGACAGCATCTTCGCCGCGATCAGCGCCGATTTCGACGACAGCCTGCCCATGGGCGTGGCGGAGACGATGATCGAGGTGCTGGAGGACGATCTGCGCCGTGCGGTCCCCAGCCTGTCGTCCATCTATATCCGGCCGGAGAAGCATGAAAATGCCGCTCCGCCCGTGCCGCCCGCCGCGCTATAAGGATCGCCATGACGAAGCTGATGCGAATCGCCATTGCCCTGATGCTCTGGCTCGGCTGTGCGTTGCCCGCACAGGCGGCGGTGACCATAACCTTCTGGAGCCATGAGCTGGGGAACAGCTTCCCGCATAGCTTCTTTTCCCTGCGGGGAACGATCGATGCCAATGGCACGCCGGTCGACGCCAATTACGGCTTCACCGCCAAATCGGTCTCGCCCGCGCTGCTGATGGGCACGGTCAAGGGGCGGCTGGATATTTCCAAGCCCTTCTACATCTCGACCAGCGACGCGCAGTTCTCCTATGTGATGAGCGACGCGCAATATGCCGATATCCTGGCGCTCGTCGCCGCCTGGGACGAGAAGACCGGCGACGCGCGCTACAATCTCAACAACCGCAACTGCGTCCATTTCGTGCAGGAGGCGGCGCGGCGGCTGGGGCTGGTCGGGCTGGACCATCCCGAATTGATGAAGAAGCCGCGCTCCTATCTGAAGGCCGTGGCGCAGGCCAATGCCGACCGGGTCACGATCATCGGCCAGAACGGCAAGACCTATCTCGCCTCGCTCCCGCCGCTACCGGCCGCGACGGCGGCGACCGTCGCCGCCCCGGCCCCCACGCCTCAGCCGCCGACGGGCACCAGTTCGAGTATGTCGACCACCGATTCATAAGCCGGATAGGGAAAGGCGATCCGCCAGTGCTGGGCGTCGATCCGCTCCAGCACACCCGCCATGTCGCGCGCCCGGTCGCGCCCATAGGCATAGGAGCGTTCCTCATCCCCCAGGATCAACGTGCCCAGGAAGATGCTGCGCGCATCGGTATCGGGAAAGATACGCCCGCTCAGCCGCTGCGTCCCGTCGAGCTTGGTCAACTGCGAACCGTTGTCCGTCACGCGGCACCGGAAATAGGGATAGGCGACATAGGTCAGCAGCGCGCGTCCCTGCGACCCCAGCTTGATCGTGCGACAGCGATAATCGCCATCGGGCAGGCCCGGCTCCGCGATCGAATGATCCGGGTCCGCCAGCGAGCCGAGCGCCGCGACCGCCGCCGCCGATCCGCCCGCCCGTGCCTGCGCGATGCCCTTCACCCAGGCGGTCCGCCAGCCGCGCAGGCGAACGCGGTCGTCCTCGGTCGCCGCCAGCCGCCAGTCCGCCGCCTGCTCGACCCGTTGCGCGACCGCCGTACCGACCGCACCCAACGCCATCGCCGCAGCCACCAAGACCGCCGCCGCCCTCATTGCGCGGTCCAGCCGCCATCGACCGACAGGTTCGCGCCGGTGATCGACTTCGCCTCGTCGCGGCACAGGAACAGCGCCAGCGCCGCGACCTGTTCGATGGTCACGAATTCCTTGGTCGGCTGCGCCTTCAACAGAACCTCGTCGATCACCTGCTCGCGGCTCATCCCCCGCGCCTTCATCGTGTCGGGAATCTGGTTTTCGACCAACGGCGTCCAGACATAGCCCGGCGAGATGCAGTTGGCGGTGATGCCGTCGGTCGCCACCTCCAGCGCCACCGTCTTGGTGATGCCGACCACGCCGTGCTTGGCGGCGACATAGGCCGACTTGTTGGGGCTGGCGACCAGGCTGTGGGCCGAGGCGGTGGTGATGATCCGTCCCCAGCCCTTCTGGCGCATATGCGGGATCGCCGCGCGCATCATATGCCAGGCGGAGGACAGGTTGATCGCGATGATCGCGTCCCATTTCTCGACCGGAAACTCGGTGATGGGGGCGACATGCTGGATACCGGCATTGTTGATGACGATATCGACCGATCCGGTCTCCGCCACCGCGCGCTCGATCATGGCGGCGATCTGTTCCGGCTTTGTCATGTCGGCGGGGTCGTAGAACGCCGTCGCGCCGCTCAGCGTCTCCAGCGCGGCGCGCTCCGTCTCGATCGCGTCGGCATCGCCGAAACCGTTCAGCACGACGCGCGCGCCCTCCGCCGCCAGCGCCTTGGCATAAGCCAGCCCGATCCCCGAGGTGGAGCCCGAGATCACCGCCGTCTTGCCCTTCAGGAACATGCCATTCTCTCCTGCCATGCGCCGCACCATGCGGCCAGACTCGCCGCCGTGCAACCGCCGGACGGCTTTGCGGGTTCATTCGCGCGGAAGACCCGGCAGGCGGGCGAGACGACAAAGGGGTGACGGTGCCATGCGGCTCGACGATTATGACAACGACATCAATGTCGGAGAGGCGCAACCCGGCGGCGGTTTCGGCGGCGGTGGTGGCGGCGGGCTGCTCTTCGGCCTGCTCCCGCTGATCGGCAGTCGCTTCGGATGCGGCGGGATCATCGTGGTGCTCATCATCCTGGCGGTGCTGGGGATGAACCCGCTCGGCCTGCTGACCGGCGGGGGCAATGCGCCCGTGACCCGGTCCGCCGACAGCGGCCAGCAGAGCGCACGCCAGATCTGCGAAGCCTCGCCCGAGCGGCGTGAGGCCTGCCAGGCGTTCAGCAACGCCGACAACACTTGGGAGAAGATCTTCGCCGATAGCGGCCAGCGCTTCGAGGCGCCGGGCCTGCGCTTCTTCGTGGGCAACTCGGCCCAGTCGGGCTGCGGCGTGGCGCAGTCGGCGGTCGGCCCGTTCTACTGCCCGCCCGACCGCACCATCTATCTCGACACGCGCTTCTTCGATGAGCTGGCCAACCGCTTCGGCGCGAAGGGCGATTTCGCCCGCAACTACGTCATCGCGCACGAGTTCGGCCATCATATCCAGACGCTGCTCGGCACCTCGGACAAGGTCCGCCAGGCGCAACAGGCGGCGGGCGAGGCGGAGGGCAATGCCCTGTCGGTCCGACTGGAGTTGCAGGCGGATTGCTATGCGGGCGTCTGGGCGGCGAAGAACCGCGACCGGCTGGAGCCCGGCGATGTCGAGGAAGGCATGACCGCCGCACGCGCCATCGGCGACGACACGCTCCAGCGCGAAGCGACCGGGCGGGTCGTGCCCGACAGCTTCACCCATGGCTCGTCGGAACAGCGGATGCGCTGGCTCCGTCGCGGCATGGAAACCGGTGACCCCGCCCAGTGCGATACGTTTTCGGGCGCGATTTGAGGCGGCGGGGATAGCGCGGCTGTCTGCCGAAGGGAATTATCGAAGGTCTGACGCCCGCCAAGCACGCTCCCCCTCCCGCAGGCGGGAGGGGCGTCATTGAAGGGCCAGCGCCTGCCAAACGCGCCCCCCCTCCCGCAAGCGGGAGGGGGTCGGGGGGAGGGAAC
>NZ_JALNUR010000045.1 GCF_026540895.1 Sphingomonas sp. GM_Shp_1
CGGGAGGGGAGAAAAAGAAGGGCAGCGGTTCTTATCGAACCGCCGCCCTGTCGTTCATGATCGGTAAAATCACGCCGCCTTCAGATCCTCGAAGTCATCGGCATCGTGATGATCCATCCGCTCGCCTTTCATCAGACGGCGCGGCGCGCTCTTGTACATCTTGAAGTCGTTGAACGGGTCGGTGACGATCTTGGTCGCCCAGACCAGCCCGGTCTCCAGATCGCGCTGCACCCAGAGCTGCATCACGCGCACCACGATCGCGCTCACGCCCAGACCCAGCCAGCCGATGCCGACATGGCGCAGATAACCCATGAAGCCCTCGGGGTTCTCCAGCGTGCCGAACAAGGTCGGCTGGACCAGCAACACGACCGGGATCGCGCCCCAGATGCCCATCAGCACATATTTGCGGGCCAGGTTATAGCCGACCTTGATCTCTTCCTTATGCTCGTGGCTGGCCTTGTTCACATGGTCATAGCCCTTGGGCTCGAAGAAGAAATGCCCGGCTTGGCGGCTGGTCATCGCGACGCCCCAGGCGAGCAGGCTGGCCACTGCCGGGTCGATGAACAACAGCACATAGGCGGTCAGGAAGGTACAGGCGCTGACGAAGTGCAGGCTCTGGTTGACCAGGCTGTGGTGATAATAGCGATGATCGTCCCACCGCTGTTCGGCGAGCTGCGCGCGGAAACCCGTCATTGGACTTGTCCTTGGAGGAAGGGCTGGCGCTTGGCGAAGCGGACCAGCGAGAAATGGCCGAGTGGGGGCAGGGGGCGGCTTTCGACCAGTTCGACATCGTCGCGCGTCGCCGCCCAGTCGGTATAGCGCTCGAACGGGAAGTCGGTGCGGAAACCCAAGCGGCTGGTGATCGGCATCAGCGTCTTCTCGATCCGTCCACGCAAGCCGTCGCCCGCGCCGACGCGGGTGGTGATGACGATCTCGCCGCCGGGGCGGCAGATGCGGGCGAATTCGTCCAGCGCCTTTTCCGGATTGGGCACGGCGGTGATGACGTACTGCGCGACCACCACGTCGAAGCTGTTGTCGGCGAATTGCAGCGCCTCGGCATCGCCATAAGCGATCTGCTCGACATGGGTCAGATTGCCATTCCGCACCCGCTCGCGCGCCTTGTCGAGCATCGGCTCGGACAGGTCGACGCCGACGATGCGGTTGCGGTTCGAATATTGGGGCAGCGAAATGCCGGTGCCGACCCCGACCTCGATGATCCGCCCGCCGATCCGCTCGGCGGCGACGATGGCGGCGGAGCGGCCTTTTTTGAAGACGGGGCCGAAGACCAGGTCATAGACAGGCGACCAGCGGTCATAGGCCTTGGTGACGCTGGCGGTACTCATCTGCGTTGCCATCGAAGGGGCATCCCGTTGTGCGACGATGCCGCCCCTGTTCGCAGCAGGCGGTGACAATTTCGCGACAAACGCGGGATCATCTGCGAGATTTTCGCAATAACGCCATCAATATGTCATCGTAGATCCACCGATCTGTCGCATTGGTCGTTTACACGGAACAGTGGAAGTTGCTGCCTTGTTTGGGGCAATAGACTCTGGGTCCGTGGCCTAGTCTTTAAAGGGTGGCTTGCCGCTTCTTGGGAAAGTGAAATTTTTTTCGGACGCGCGACTGTCGCTGCCGACAATCTGTGTCGCCGCAAGCCTTCCAATCGTCACCGCCTCCGCGCGCGACTATCGAGCGGCGCGTTTTGCCGATGGATCGGCGAAAATTACCAGGAATCAGCAAAAAACACCGGGCGGCAAAAACGTAAACCTCTGAAATCCGACGTTTTTGCTGTGTGGCATGACTAATGCAGTAACTCACATGCCGGGGTGATCCGGCTTCAGGGAGTTACCAACCATGCTACTGACATTGCTGATCGCATCGACCTTGTCCGCCGCCGCGCCGGGCCGTGAGCCCCTAGCGTCGCCGACCATCACCTTGAACACGGTCGCCGTGACGGCGGAGGGCGGCGCGTCGCCCGCCCCCGTTTCGGCTTCGACCCGCTACTGCGTCGTCGAGCGCCTGACCGGTTCGCGCATTCCGACCAAGGTCTGCCACACGGCGGACGAATGGATCGCCCTCGAAGGCCAGGTTCCGACCGGCCGCATCGCGCGCCGCTGATCCCCCCTCGAAAACCGGAGAATCCCGATGATGTTCGCTCTGCTCGCCACCGCCGCCGCTCTGTCGGCTCCGTCACCCCGCGACGATGTCGCCAAGCCCGCCCCGGCGCCCGTCGAAGCCTCCGCGCTGCCGACGGCACCGGTCGCCGCTGCCAAGCCGCCCCGCTACTGCTTCCTGAACGTCCAGGAAGACCACATCATGCGCGGCAAGGTCTGCAAGACGCGCAAGCAGTGGTTGTGGAACGGCGTCGATCCGCTCGACTATATCGGCCGCAACAAGTGAGGGGAAAGGGTGGGGGCCGCCCCGGTCGGGCGGCCCCGCCCGTCGTCCGTCAGCCCAGGTCGCGGGCGTAGACGTTATAGGTCTTGTTGACGTCGCTCTTGATGGTCTCGGCGATCGAGCGCATCCCCTGATTGTCGTCGAGGATCCAGCCGATTTCGCCGCGCGACGCGCCGTAACGCTGAATCGAGGCGCGGCGGATATATTCGATCATCATGAAGGCCAGCTGGCTCGCCATGCGCGACGACTGGAGTTCCTTGACCACGCCCATCAGGGGCACGCGCATCGTCCGCACCTTGGGCGCGCGCAGCCACAGCAGCAGTTTTGCCCAGCCGAAGGGAAGCAGGCTGCCCTTGAGCGGCTTGATCGCCTCGTTCAGGTCGGGGAGCGTGATCATGAAGGCGACCGGCTTGCCGTCCAACTCGGCGATGCGGATCAGGTCGTTGAACACGATCGGCTTCAGCTTGACGCCGACATCCTTGATTTCGGGCGGGGTCAGCGGGATGAAGCCCCAATTGTCCGACCATGCATCGTTCAGGATGCTCAGGATGATCGCGGCCTCCTCCTCGAACCTGGCCTTGTTCACCTCGCGGACGCGGATGCGCTCGTTCTTCTCGCCCGACTTGATGATCCGCTGGACGATCGGCGGAAATTCCTGCGTGATGTCCAGCTCATAGGTGAAGAGCTGCTTGATGACGCCATAGCCCGCCGCCTCGATCCAGCCCTGATATTCGGGCCGCGCATGGCCCATCATAATCGTCGGGTCCTGATCGAACCCCTGGACCAGCAGGCCGGGTTCTTCCCACACCGACTGCGACACCGGGCCGATCGCGCGGGTCATACCCTGTTCGCGCAGCCAGCCCTCGGCAGTGGACAGCAGCGCCTTGAACACGTCCTCGCTGACCGCGTCCATCAGGCCCCAGAAGCCGACGCCCGGCCCGAAGCCCTTCGACGGGTCCATCTCCAGCGCCAGCGTGTCGAGATGCGCGGAGATGCGCCCGACGACCTTGCCATTCTCCTCGGCCAGGAAAAGCTGCGCCTTGGCATGGCTGTACCAGCCATTCTTCTCCGGCGTGATCAGACCCAGCGCCTCGCCCTTCAGCGGCGGAACCCAGTGCGGATCGTCCGCGTACAGGCCGAAGGGAAAGTCCACGAAGGTCTTGCGATCGCCCTTGGTGACGACCGGGCGGATGGAGAGCGACATAGGCGGACGGTCCAGCGATGGATATGAAAGTCGTTTCCTAACCGTCTTGGTCGATCATAGCGAGTGAGGATTCCGTCATTCGCCGCCGTGGGAATGCCACCGTGTCGCCACTATATGGGGGCAAAGGATAGAGTTATGGAATCGACGCTTTCTTTCGAACGCGGCCCCGGTGCCGCCGCCGTCCCGCGCCAGGCGCGCCTGCCCATCGCCGACGACAAGGCGATGCTGCGCGCCGCCGCCGAGATGACGCGCGACCTGATCGCGCCGAAACCCCGGCTCTATTGGGCGGACATGGCGGGCAGTGCGCTGGTCGGCTATGCCGCGCTTGCCGTAGCGGTGACGGCGGCGTCGACGGGCGTGATCGTCGTGGCGTCGGTGGTCGCGGTGCTGGCGCTGTACCGTGCGCTGCTGTTCATCCATGAGGTCAGCCATATGAAGCATTCGGCGCTGCCGGGCTTCCGGACCGGCTGGAACGCGCTGGTCGGCGTGCCGCTGCTGACGCCCGCCTTCATGTATGAGGGGGTGCATAATCTGCACCATGCCAAGACGCGCTATGGCACCGCCGATGATCCCGAATATCTGCCGCTGGCGCTGATGAAGCCGTGGACACTGCCGGTGTTCATCCTGGTGTCGGCGCTGGCCCCGCTGGGTCTGCTGATCCGGTTCGCGATCCTGTCGCCCTTGTCCTGGGTGATTCCGGGGCTGCGCAAAATGGTGGTCGAGCGTTACTCGGCGCTGGCGATCAACCCGCAATTCCGCCGCCGCATGCCCGAGGGCGAGGCGCTGGTGCGGTTCAACCGGACCGATGCGGCGGCCTCGATCTGGGCGATCGCGCTGGTGGCGATGGTCGCGACGGGGGTCATCTCGCTGCGTGGCTTCGGCATCGGCTTCGCCATCGGCTCTGCGGTCGCGGTGCTCAACCAGGTCCGCACGCTGGTCGCGCATCTCTGGGAGAATGAGGGCGAGCAGATGACGGTGACCGCCCAGTATCTGGACTCGGTCAACGTGCCCCCGCCCGCGTTGCTGCCGGGCCTGTGGGCGCCGGTCGGTCTGCGTTACCACGCGCTGCACCATCTGCTGCCGTCGCTGCCCTACCACTCGCTGGGCGAGGCGCATCGCCGGATCAGCGCGGCGCTGGAGCCGGATTCGCCCTATCACAAGGCGAGCTACAAGGGGCTGCCGGGGCTGGTGGCGAAGATCGGCCTGAGCACGATCCGCCGGGGGAAATAAGGTTCCGTTGCTGGGCGACGGCCGGGGCGTACGCTTCGACTTCGCTCAGCGTGAACGGGCGGTGGAGATTATGACACCCCTTCCAAACCTCCGTTCAGCCTGAGCGAAGTCGAAGGCCACGGGACTCCGCTCGCCAAGCCGCGATGCCTGGGGGCGTGCACTTCGACTTCGCTCAGTGCGAACAAGTAGGGGCAGGCCCCGCCTTACTCCTCCGTCCGGAACAGCACCGCCTCGCCGATCAGGAAGAACAGCAAAATCGGTGCCCAGGCGGCGAGGAACGGGGGGTAGGCCCCCAGGTCGCCCATCGCCATCGAGAAATTGTCCGCGACGAAATAGGCGAAGCCCAGCGCCATGCCGATCACCGCCCGGACGAACAGCTTGCCCGAGCGTGCGATACCGAAGGCGGCGACCGCGCCCAGCAGCGGCATCAGCACCGCCGACATCGGCGCGGACAGCTTGTGCCAGAGCGATCCTTCCAGCGACTTGGTCGGGCGGCCCGCCTCGCGCAGATCGTCGATCGCGTTCGACAGCGCGCCGAAGGACAGGCTGTCGGCATTGACGCTGGCGAGCGTCAGTTGCTCGGGCGTCACGCCGCGCCCGATGACCAGCGAGGGCATGGTGGTCAGCTTGCCCGATGCCACCTCGAACCGCGTCACCGGGCCGATCCGCCAGCCATCGCCGGCGCGCTGCCCGCGCGGGGCCCGCACGATCGCCTGGAGATTGCCCCCGGTCCGGTCATAGAGCGTCACGCCGCCCAGTTGCGTCTTCGCCCCGCGCCCCTGGATCAGGTCGACCGAGATCAGGTCGTCGCCGTCGCGGACCCAGACATTGGCCCGGTCGCCGCTGTCGATGGGCAGCGGGCCATATTCGACCTTCTGCCAGGCGCTCAGCGTCGCACTGGCACGCGGCACGATCCGGTCGTTGAAGGCGAAGCTTAGCACCGCGACGCCCGCACTGGCGACCAGCAGCGGCGCCAGCACCTGATGCGCCGACATGCCCGCCGCCTTCAACGCGATGACCTCCGAATTCTGGTTCATCGTGAAGAAGGTCAGGATCGTGCCCAGCAGCACGGAAAAGGGCAGCAGGAAGGATATGATCTGCGGCGCACGGAGCGAGACATAGCGCCACACCTGCGCCTGTCCGTTGCCCGGTGCGGCGAGCACCGCGCCGGACTCGCTCAACACGTCGAGCGTCTGGAGCACCAGCGCCACCGCGAACAGGATCGCGAAGGTGCGGATCAGGAACATCTTCGCCATGTAGATGGCGATGGTCCGCGACGGGAAGATGTTGGACAGGGTCATGCCGCCATCGCCTTCTTCCGGCGGCGACCGGGCAGCCAGCGACCGATCGCCTTGGCAAGCTTCGCCACGCCGCGTTCCAGCGCGCCGATCGGCTGGCCGCCGGGCACATAGGCGGTCACATAATACATCCAGAGCACCAACCCGGCGAAGACGGTGAACGGCCCCCAGAGCGCCAGCGCGGGATTGACCCGGCCCAGCGCGCCGATATCGGCGGCATATTGGTTGACCTTGAAATAGGTGACGAGCATCACGATCGACAGGAACACGCCCAGTGCGGAGGTCGATCGCTTGGGCGGGATGCCCAGCGACACCGCCAGCAGCGGCAACAGGAACATCGTCACCACCTCGACCACGCGGAAGTGGAATTCGGCACGGCTTCCCGCCCGGGCCTCCGCGCTTTGCGCTTCCTTGCCGTGGCGGGCGAGCTCGGGCAGGGTGAACTCCAGGTCCCGGCCGCCGCGCTGTCGGAAATTGTCGAACTTGGGCAGGTCGATCGGCAGGTCATGGCTGGAGAAGGTCAGGACGCGCGGCGCCTTGAACTCGGGCCGGTTGTGGATCAGCGTGCCGTTCGTCAGGCGGAAGATGATGACGTTGGGGTCGTCGGTCGCCAGGAAGCGCCCGCGCTCCGCCGTGACGCCGATCCAGTCGCCCTTGGACGTGTTGGCATGGACGAAGATGCCCGACAGGTCGCGCCCGCTGTCGCGGCTCTCTTCGATGCGCAGGGTCATGCGGTCGCCCAGATGGGTGAACTCGCCGACCTTGATCGACGCGCCGAGAGCGCCGGTGCGCAGCTCGTAGCGAAGCCCTTCGTAATAATAGCGCGCGACCGGCTGGATATAGCCGACAATCGCCAGGTTCAGCGCGGCCAGCACGATGGCGTACATATACGGCACGCGCAGCAGCCTGGTGTAGCTCATGCCCACGCCGCGCATCACGTCCAGTTCGGACGAGGTGGCGAGGCGGCGAAAGGCGAGCAGGATCCCCAGCATCAGCCCGATCGGAATGCCCAGCCCCAGATATTCGGGCAGCAGATTGGCGAGCATCCGCCACACCACGCTGATCGGCCCGCCCTCGGTCGCGACGAACTCGAACAGGCGGCGGATGCGATCGAGCACCAGCAGCATCGCCGAGATGAGCAACGTCGCGAACAGCGGCAACGCGATCAGCCGGGCCATGTAGCGATCGATCGACTTCATGCGGGGGACTTCATGCGGGGAACATCACTCGCGCGATAAAACGGCCATGGCTATACGAGGGCGGGCAGGGCGCGTCACCCCTTGTTTGCGGTTCGGCATTTTCTGGAGGGATCTCGGTGGGTTCGGTCGGGCGGAGCCCGAAGTGCCAAGAGCGTGGCGTGCGCTTCGACTTCGCTCAGCGCGAACGGGGGGCGGGGCATTGCACCTTGTCCCTGCCGGATAGTCCCCGCCCTCCGGTCAGCCTGAGCCATCCGCCAGCCTTCAGGCCGCCGCGCAAACCGGCCCTTCCGCCACCCGCTTCAACGCCGCCGCCAGCGCGCGTTCCAGTCCGGCCAAGGTGAACGGCTTGCGCAGCACCTCATGCCCCTCGAACCCGGCCGCCTGCACATCGCCCGCAAAGCCGGTGACGAACAGAACGGCGATATCGGGATGACGGGGACGCAGGGTCGCGATCATTTCCGGCCCGGTCATGTGCGGCATCAACACGTCGGACACGATCAGGCAGATACCGGGGTGTCGCGCAAGCAGTCCTTCCGCCTCGCGCGGGTCGCTGCACGCGATCGGGTCGTGGCCCAGTTCCCGCAACGCCCCCATCGTCGCGGCGAGCACGCGGGGATCGTCCTCGACCAGCAGGATGCGCAGCGCTTCCAGCCCCTGCGGCGACGGAGTGGCACTGGTCGCCTCGACGGGCGTGGGGGCCGCCGTCGCGACATGGCGGGGGAAATAGAGGCTGACCGTCGTTCCCGCACCCGGTGCGGTGCGGACCGTCACATCGCCGCCCATCTGGCCGACCAGCCCAAAGATCTGGCTGAGGCCCAGGCCCGTGCCTTTGCCGGCCGGCTTGGTGGTGAAGAAGGGCTCGAACACACGCTCGGCGACGTCGGGGGTCATGCCCGCGCCCGTGTCGGTGACCGACAGCATGACATAATCGCCCGCCGCGGCGCGGGGCAGGGTGTCGGCATCGACCCGAGTTTCGACGGTGCGGATCGTCAGTTCGCCGCGCCCGTCCATCGCGTCGCGCGCATTGACCGCCAGGTTCAGGATCGCGTTTTCCACTTGCACCCGGTCGCCGAACATCGCCCAGTCGCTGGTCGCGTCCTCCACCGTCACCTTCACCCCGTCGCCCAGCGTCCGGTCGAGCAGGTCGCGCATCCCGCTGACCAACTGGCGCGGGGCCAGCGCCTCGGGAGTCAGCGCCTCCTCGCGGCTGAACATCAGGAGGCGGCGGGTCAGCGCGGCGGCGCGGTGTGCGCCTTCGGTCGCGCTGTCGAGGTGGCGCAGGCTGACCTCACGATCCTCGGCCCGGCGCGCCAGTTCCAGCCCGCCCAGTACGACCGCCAGCATATTGTTGAAATCATGCGCGATCCCGCCGGTCAACTGGCCCAGCGCATCCATCTTCTGGACTTGGCGCAATTTGGCTTCCTGCACCTTCAGTTCTTCGGTCGCGGTCTCGACGGCGGCGGCGAGTTCCTCCGCACGGGCGCGTTCGGCCCAGGCCTCGGCGCGCGCCTCCGCCCGCTCGCCGACCGTGCGGAACATCAGCCAGCCGAGCAGGATCGCGCCGAGCGCTAGCGCGATGCCGAAGATCACCAGTCCCCCGGCGATGCGGTTGGAGTGAAGCACCGTCTCCTGCGCCGCCGTGCTGCGCTGGTCGAGCAGCACGCGCTCGCCCTCGATCAGCGCGGTGAGCAGCCGGTTGATCTGCAACAGCGCCTCGGCCTGTCGCGCCTGGTAATAGAGACCGTAAGCCTGACGGTTGCGATGATAGGTGGTCGACAGCGCGATGACCGACAATTCCTCGCCGCGCGCCTCATAGGCCTTGCGCAATTGCTCTACGCGCCGCTGCTGGCTGGCCTCCTCGATCAGCATATCCAGCCGTTCGAGTTGCGCGCGCGCCAGATTCCATTCGTCGACGTAAAGCTGGCCCAGCTTGCTGTCACCCGAGATCACATAGCGGCCCAGCGAGGCCTCCGACCGCGCGATCGTGCCCGCCAGGGTGCGGGCGAGGATCATCACCTCGTAACTGTGCCGCTGCCGCTCCAGCGCGCGGTCGCGTTCGCGATTGGCGTGACCCAAGGTCACGATCAGCATGGCCAGCGTCACCGCCCCGGCCAGCGCCATCGCGATCAGGGCAAAGGCCCGCCAGCGGCCGACCTTTCCGAGATTATCCTGCTCGATCACGGCCGTTACGCTATCCCAGCCACCGGATAATGCAAAGCCGGGCGCGCCCGGGCGATCAGGCGATCACGCCGACCGCCTGGCCCGCTGCGCGGAACATGCCCAGCACCGTCTCGATCTGGGCGGGCGTATGCTCGGCACAGATCGAACAACGGAGCAGGAAGGTGCCCGCCGGAGTCGCGGGCGGCCGCGCCATGTTGACGTACAGCCCGCCGTCGAGCAGCGCCTGCCACATGATCACCGCCTGTTCCTGATCCTCCAAGATGACGGCGACGATCGCGCTGTCGCAATTCTCGGTGCCCAGCTTGAAGCCCATCGCCTTCAACCCGCCGTGCAGCGCGCGGGCGTTGGACCAGAGCCGCTCGCGCTTGTCGTGCGCGGTCATCAGCTTGCGGATCGAGGTCGTCGCGGTCGCCACCACCGAGGGGGGCAGCGAGGCGGTGAAGATATAGGGACGGCAGGCGAGGCGGACCGCCTCGAACTTGGGATGGTTGGACACGACGAAGCCGCCGACCGTGCCGACCGACTTGGAGAAGGTGCCGACAACGAAATCGACCTGGCCTTCCAACCCTTGCGCCTCGTACACGCCGCGTCCGTTGGGGCCGAAAAAGCCCATCGAATGCGCTTCGTCGACCAGCACCATGCACCCGTGCTTCTTGGCGACCGCGACCATCTCCTTCAGCGGGGCGATGTCGCCCAGCATCGAATAGACGCCCTCCAGCACGACCAGCTTGGCGGGTTCCTTCGGCAGGCGGCCCAGCCGCTTGTCGAGATCCTCGACCGAATTGTGGCGGAAGCGGACGATCTCGGCATTGCCCTGCTGGCAGCCGTCATAGATGGACGCATGGCTGTCGGCGTCGAGGATGACATATTCGCCCTTGCCCGCCAGCGTCGAGATGATGCCCAGATTCGCCATGTATCCGGTCGAAAAGACGATCGCGCCGGTCGTGCCATAGAAATCGCGCAGCGCCTGTTCGACTTCCATATGATCATGGAAGGTGCCGTTGAGCATCCGGCTGCCGTTCGTGCCCGAGCCGAACCGCTCCAGCGCCGTCTTGCCCGCCGCGATCACGTCCGGATCGAAGGTCATGCCCATGTAATTATAGGTGCCGAGCAGGATCGTGTCCTTGCCGCGGATCACCGCTTGGGTGGGCGACTTCACCTGTTCCATCACGATCGCGAAAGGATCGGTGACGCCCGAATCGAGCAGCTTCTGCCGCTCGGCGATCAGGCCGTCGAATTTGGACAGCAGGTCATGCTCGGGCGCGACGGCGGGGGCGTCCATGGGCAGGGCGTGGGGCTGGGCAGCGGCTTCGGTCATGTCGGTGTCCGTTTGAAGGCGATCAGGCTTGCTTGAGCTTTTCGACCGCGTCGACGAGCTGGCCGACATTCTCGATCTCGGCCTGCATGTTCATCGTGATGATGATGTCGAATTCGTCCTCGATCGCGGCGACGAAGTCCATCACGGTCAGGCTGTCCCACTCCAGGTCGCCCTGGAAGGTCGTCGCCTCGGTCAGTGCCACACCCTTCTTGTTGAAGGGGGCGATCTGGGCCGCGACGGTGTCGAAAATGGCTTGGCGGTCGCTCATGATGATCCTTTCGAGGGCGCCAGTGGCACCCAAATGCGGCGGCTTTTCGACCGCTTGATGTCCGCTGCTATAGCAAGCCGTTGGCGCGATACCACCGTGCCGTGTCGGCCAGCCCCTTGGCCAGCGTTATGGCGGGCTCCCACAGCGCCGGATCGGGCCGTTTGGCCGGGTCGGCGGTCCAGTCGGGATGGCAGAGATAGCCGACCCGGTCGGGGGTCAGCTTGGCGCCCTTGCCTCGCAACCGGCGGTCGATCCGCGCGCCGAGTTGCAGCAGTCCCTTGGGCAGGTGCAGGGCCATCACCCGCCGCCCGACCGCCGCGCCCATGGCCTGGGCCAGTTCGGCATGGGTCAGCGCCTGCCCGTCATCGACCTCCAGAACGCTGCGCGGACCATCGGCGGCGACGAGCGTGGTCAACAACCGCGCGAAATCCTCCACCGCGATCAGCGACAGCCTGCCCGGGGGCGGCATCAGGGCAAGGCCGAGCCTGGCGGTGCGGAACACGTCCAGCCATTCGGTGTCGTGCGGGCCATAGATCCCGCTCGGCCGGACGATGGTCCAGTCGAGGCCGCTGTCCATGACGATGTCCTCGGCCTCACGCTTGGACCAGCCATAGACCGACAGACCGGGCTCGCGGGCGGACAGCGACGAGACATGGACGAAGCGCCGGATCCCCGCCGCCTTCGCCGCCTCCACCATCGCGCGGGTGCCCTCGATATTGCCCGCGACGAAGCCGTCCCGGTCGGGCGCGTTCACCACGCCTGCGATATGCAGCGCCGCCTCGGCCCCCTCGACCAGCGTGGCGAGGCTTTCCGGCTTGTCGAGCGCGCCCGCGATCCAGGTGATCCCGGCGCGCGACGGCTGGGCCCGGCGGGTGAGCGCACGAAGCGACAGCCCCGAACCGGCGGCGCGGTCCACCACCGCGCGACCGACAAAGCCGGTCGCCCCCGTCACGGCGACGATCATAGCAGGGCCAGATGGTTGCGATGGATCAGCGCGGCGCGGGGGGCATGGCCCAATATGTCCGCCTGCTGGTCCGAGCGGGTGCCGATCAGCGCGCGCGCCTCGGTCGAATCATATTCGCTAAGGCCGCGGGCGATGGTGCCGTTCGGCCCCTCCACGGTGACGAGATCGCCCCGCGCGAAATGCCCCTGCACGGCGGTCGCACCCGCCGCGAGCAGGCTGTTGCCCTCGGCCAGCGCCTTGGCCGCGCCCGCATCGACGGTGATCGCGCCGCGCGCGGTGAGGCCACCGGCCAGCCACGCCTTGCGGGCGGGGGCACTCCTTTCCGCGACGAACAGGGTGTGGCGCGCGGGCGTCGACAGCGGATAATCCACCCGGCCCGATGCGATGGCGAGATGCGCCCCCGCGCTGACCGCGATGCGCGCGGCGGCGATCTTCGACACCATGCCGCCCGATCCCATGCCCGAGGCCGAGCCGCCATCGGCCATGCCGCTGACCGCGTCGATGCGCTCGACCCGCTCGATATGGCGCGCGTCCGGGTTGGTGTGCGGGTTGCTGTCGTACAGCCCGTCCACGTCGGAGAGCAGCAACACGCCGTTCGCCGCCGCCGCCTGACCCACCCGCGCCGCCAGCCGGTCATTGTCACCGAAGCGGATTTCCTCGGTGGCGACGCTGTCATTCTCGTTGATGACCGGCACCACGCCCAGGCCCAGCAGCCGCCCCAGCGTCGCTGCGGCGTTCAGGTAACGGCGGCGATCCTCCAGATCGTCCAGCGTCACCAGCATCTGCGCGGCGGTGAGGTTTTCGGCGTGGAGCAGCTCCGCCCAAGCCTGGCTGAGCGCGATCTGGCCGGTCGCGGCGGCCGCCTGCGCATCCTCCAGGCTGGCGCGCCCACCCTTGGGCAGGCCCAGGCGGCGCGCGCCCAGCGCGATGGCGCCCGACGAGACGATGGCGATCTGCTGCCCTTGCCGCACGCGCACGGCGATGTCGGCGACCAGGCCGGTCAGCCAGTCGCGACGGACTTCGCCCTCGGGCGTGACGAGGAGCGCAGAGCCGACCTTGACGATCAGCCGCTGGCAGGTGGTGGGGGGGAAGATCATCGGAGGGTGGTCTTGGTGGTGGAATATCGGGCGCGACGGTCTCGGTGAGACACCATGCCCTCCCCCGGCCCCTCCCGCCTGCGGGAGGGGAGAGGTTTTTGGGCTAGCTTTCGCCTCAGGCACGCCCCTCCCGCAGGCGGGAGGGGATGGGGGGGGGCAGGGTGTCTCACCGAGCCCACCGCCCCATATCTCAGGACAACGGCGACCATGTGATCTCGTCCTCGCCCTCGTCATTCTCGGGCACCGCGTCCGGCCCCGGCCCGATCGCCTCCAACAGCTTGTCGAGCACCCAGTCCACACCGGTCCCCGCCGCGCCCGAAAGCGGGATGACGTCCGCACCGCTCGCCTCGGCCAGTTCGGCGGACAGCGCCTCGATCAGTTCGTCGTCCAGCGTGTCGATCTTGTTGAGCGCGATGATGTGCGGCTTCTCGATCAGCCCCGCGCCATAGGCCTCCAGTTCGTCGCGGACGATGCGGTAGCTTTCCGCCACATCCTTGTCATTGGCATCGACCAGATGCAGCAGCACTTGGCACCGCTCGATATGCCCCAGGAAGCGGTCGCCGATCCCGGCCCCGTCCGCCGCGCCCTCGATCAGGCCGGGGATGTCGGCGACGACGAACTCGCGCTCGCGATGCCGCACCACGCCCAACTGCGGCCGGGTGGTGGTGAAGGCATAGGCGCCGACCTTGGCCTGGGCATTCGTCACCGCGTTGATGAAGGTCGACTTGCCCGCATTGGGAAGGCCGACCAGACCCGCATCGGCGAGCAGCTTCAACCGCAGCCAGACCCACGCCTCTTCGCTGGGCCAGCCGGTGCCGTGCTGGCGCGGCGCGCGGTTGGTCGAGGTCTTGTAGGTGGCGTTGCCGCGCCCGCCGTCACCGCCGCGCAGGAACACCTCGCGCTGGCCGACCTTGGTGAAGTCGAGCAGCACCTCTTCCTTGTCTTCGGACAGGACCTGGGTGCCCACCGGCACCTTGATGACCAGATCCTCGCCGCCGCCGCCCGTGCGGTTGGAACCCGAACCGCCCGAACCACGCGGCGCCCGGAAATGCTGGGTGTAGCGGAAGTCGATCAGCGTGTTCAGCCCGGCCACCGCCTCGAAGATGATATCGCCGCCCTTGCCGCCATTGCCGCCGTCGGGGCCGCCATATTCGATGTATTTTTCACGGCGGAAGGATACGGCGCCGGGACCGCCCGCGCCGGAACGGACGAAAATCTTGGCCTGGTCGAGAAAATGCATGGCGTCGCCTTTACCCTTGACCGCGCCGACTGACCAGCCCGCCGGATAGGACGCGCGCGATCAGGCGACGAGCGTGGCTCCACCGCAACGGACGCCGTTCACCGTCACATCGGCCTGCCCGACATGCACGCCCAGCAGATCGGTCAGGCTGTTGATCAGCAGGTCTAGCGCGGGGGCGACCGAAGCCAGCGCCGCGCCGACCGTGCCGGTCAGGCCCGACAGCCCCAGGCTGAACGGCTCCAGGGTCAGGCTGAGCTTGCCGATCAGCGAGCCCGCTATGCCCTGCATCGCCGAGTTGGCGGTGACGGTGCGCGGCGTGGCATTGGCGATATCGGCAGTGTTGAACGTCAGGCGCTGCCACGCGCTGTCGCTCGCCAGGTCGATACGGGCATAGGCCATGACCTTGACCAGTGCCACCTGAAGCAGCGCCACCGGGCCGGTGATGGGCGACCGGCTCATATCATCGAAGCGGCTGCGATCGATCTGGGCGATGGCGACGGTGCCGGGGGAGGGGAGCGCGTCGATCGTCACCGTCTGCCCCGTCCCCGAGCAGGTGATGCCGGTCAGCCTGGCCTGTGCCGCCGCCGTCTCGACGAAGATGGGCAACTGGATATTGGCGAGCAGCGGCAGGCCGATCTGGGTATCGATCAGCATCCGCTGCTGCGCGGTCCGCACGATGGTCGATCCGTCCTGCGCCACCGCCAGCCAAGGCGAGTTGGCGGGGCGCTCGCCGATCGCCAGCATTATCTTGGTCGACAACAGCCCCGGCACCGATGCCCCCAGGTCGAGCGCGACCTGCCGCTGGCCGTTGGCGATCGACAGCGACTCGCGCAGCATCGAATAGGCGTCCATCGCGAACAGGTCGCGCGACGAGGCCCTGGTCAGGTCGCCCAGCGGCCCCAGATCGATCAGGCGGCTGAGCGGCACTTTCGACCCCGGTACCCGCAGCGACAGGTTGCGGAGCAGCGTCGCGGTGCCCGCATTGCCGGTGGCGTCGGCCATGGCGCTCAGCAGGGTCGGCAGGGTCACGTCGGCGGCCAAGATCGTGTCGAAGCTGGCACCCGTCAGGCCGATCCGCGTCCCCAGCGACCGGGTCATCCGCAACAGGTCGATCCGCCCGCCGACCAGCGCCTGATAGTCCATGAAGGACAAGGACAGATCGCTGCCCGCCAGACCGTTCAGCAGCGCACCGGGCAGGCCGCCTTGCACGTTGAGCAGTCGCGTGCCCAGCGAGAAACTCGCCAGATCGATCCGCCGCGCCACCGCGTCGGCGGCGACGGGGCTGGTGTTCCTGCCGGTCAGAACCCGACCGAAGAAGAGCGGCACGGGCTGGCTCAAGACCACGCGGATCGCGCCGGCATCGCTGCCGGCGACGAAGCGGCTGGCGGGGGGCAGGGCGGGATCGGCACTGTAGCGCCCCGGCATGATGCTGGTGGAGACATTGGCAAGGCCGGTCGCGGCGACGATACGGTTGATCGCCTCTGCCCGCCGGTCGGGGGCGGACGCGGCGGCGGCGAGTGCGGCTTGGTCGGCGACGCCCTGCAACCGGCGCTGCGACAGGGTCAGCATGCCGATATCGATCCCCATCGCAGCGAAGCCGATCATCGCCATCGCCGCCAGCGCGGTCAGGATGCTGACGCCGCCGCGCCGATCCCGCCACAGCGCCGACATCAGAGCCCGCCGATCATCGCGACGCCCTTGGCCTTCAGGACGCGGGCCGGCATGGGCACGAAGGGCAGGTTGAGCAGCGGATCGGCGGAGGCGTCATAGCGGATCGACACGGTGATCAGATTGTCCGCCTCCGACGTGTCGACCTGGCCCCGGTCCCGGCGCAGCACGCTGGTCGCGTCGAGCACCCGCAAGGCCGTGTCCGTCGCGATGCTCTTGCGTTCCGCAGCGTCGATACCGGCAAGCGACGCGCGCGCGGCGTCATTTGCGGCCTGTTGGACGAGATGCGCGGTCAGGAAATAATCGCCGAAACCGACGATCCCCATCAACAGCGCCAGCAGCACGGGCAGGGTCAGCGCCAGTTCCGCCACGGCCACGCCGCGATGGTCGGGCGGCAGGCAAAAGGGCCGGCGCGGACGGCGGGGTGGGATGGCGATAATGGACTCGGCGAGGTTGCGTGCCACCAGGATGATCCCTCGAAACAGACTGGCCGTTTCATCAAGAAGGCTTCAACCCTTATCAAATAGCTAAAATCCGGTTTCGCGCCGGATTAATGGAATGGCAAAGCAGATTAGTGATCGATATGGTCTTTTCGGCCTTTCCCTAGACTTTTTGACTGATCAAATTGGTTAGGTCCGTTTCGGATGTTCATGTCGTCGTGGGTGAAAGACTTCGCGGATGGCGCGAGTCGGGTGACCGGATACGGCTCCGCCGATCCATTCAGTGTTTGTCGCGCGCCCGTTTCATAGGCGCGGAGGTGCACTGGAATCGATCCGCCGCGCGCGGTCGGTCCGCAGCAATCCCGACGAATAAGACACCTCTGCGAGAGTTGGTGTGTCGTCCAAAGCCATGTGCGATCCGAGGCTCCGCCCGCTCGTAAGGGGGCAGGCCAGCCGCCTGAGCCGAACCCCCTATCACCACGTCCGCGCCGCGAACCGGGCGGCCCTCATGCCCTGATCAGGCGGCGAGCGGCATGGCCGGATTTCGCTCACCGTCCAGGTCGAGGGCGTAATGGATGCTGGGCGACAGGCCGCCGCGCCCCGCCGAGGCCCGCGCCATGCGCTGTCCGGTCGGGCGGAAGCCCAGCTTGGTCAGGACATGGCCGGAGGCGGGATTGTCCGCGAAATGCCACGCGCCCAGCCGGTCGATGGGCAGCGCGTGCCGTGCCATGTCGATCACCGCGCGACCCGCCTCGGTCGCATAGCCCCGTCCCCAGGCGGACGGCGTCAGCCAATAGCCCAACTCGTGCCCCGTATCGCCCGCGATGATCGCGATCCCGCCGATCAGCACCGGCGCGGCCTCGCGATCCAGCGCGGTGATCAGGAACCGGGGTTCGGTCGCGCCACGCGGCTGGGCCAGCCACTGCTCGGCATCGGCGTGGCGATAGGGGTGGGGGACCCGCGCCACCATGCGGGCGATCGCCTCATGCCCGATGGCCTCGACCAGGGGGGCGGCATCTTCCGGCCAGGCTGGCCGCAACAACAATCTTTCGGTCCGCGCGAACATCACTCGACAACTCCTCGTCGCGTCGGCCGCGCCTTGCCACGTCCGGATGACGGGACGGAGACAGGCGGACCGAAGCGGTTGGAGGGAGCACAAAAAAAGGGAGCCGGGGTGACCCGTCTCCCTTTTTTGCTGGTTCCTGCGCGGAACCCGGGTCACCCTGGTGGGCAACCCGGCGCGGTTGCCCGATTATTCGGCCGCTGCGGCCAGTTCGACCGAGCAGAATTTACGGCCGAGCTTGCCTTCGTGGAACGCGACGCGGCCATCGACGAGCGCGAACAGGGTATGGTCCTTGCCCATGCCCACGTTGCGACCCGGATAGAACTTGGTCCCGCGCTGACGCACGAGGATGTTGCCGGCGATGGCTTCCTGGCCACCGAACTTCTTCACGCCAAGGCGACGGCCGGCCGAATCACGACCGTTACGCGACGAACCGCCTGCTTTCTTATGTGCCATTGCGAACTACTCCTGGATTTCGTTGGGGTGGCGCGGCTGAAATTCAGGCGCCGACCGACACGATCTTCAGGATCGTGTGCTGCTGACGGTGGCCGTTGCGACGACGATAGTTGTGGCGACGGCGCTTCTTGAAGACGATGACCTTGTCGGCCTTCGCCTGAGCGATGATCTCGGCGGCGACCGTGATGCCGTCGACCGCCTTCAGCTCCGAGCCTTCGCCCGCCAGCAGAACGTCACCCAGCGTCACCGACGCGCCGGCTTCGCCCTCGATCTTCTCGACGACGATCTTATCTCCGGCGGCGACGCGATACTGCTTGCCGCCCGTGCGCACGACTGCGAACATGGCTCTCATCACTTCCCAAATGCATGGCTCCCGCGCGGGAATGCCCACCGGGAAAGAAAGGCCAGCTAGGCAAAGGCGGCCGGATTGTCAACCAAGGATTCGGATTTTCGAACCTTCGGGGCCGGGCGGGCGGCGATCTCCGCCGCTATCCCCGCCCTATCAATGCCGGTGTTCGCGCCGCAACAGATAGCGTCCGTCGGCATAGCCGGTGAACAGACCGTCGATGGCGGGATGCTCGATGGGCTCGTCGCTGTCGTCGTGCAGCAAATTCTGTTGGCTGACATAGGCGACATAGCTCGATTCGGCATTCTCCGCGAGCAGATGGTAGAAGGGCTGGTCCTTGGCCGGGCGGATTCGTTCGGGAATCGCGTCATACCATTCGTCGCTATTGGCGAAGACGGGGTCGACATCGAAGATCACGCCGCGAATGTCGAACATGCGGTGGCGCACCACCTCCCCGATCGCGAACCGCGCGGTCGCGACGATCGGCGCTTGCGCTTCCTGGCTCGGGGGCTGGGGGAGGGTGTCGATAGGGTCCATGGACCTGATTTAATGCCTTTGTCGCGTCGCACAAGTTTAGGCGCTTGCAATGGATAAAAAGCTGATCTAGGAGCGCGCCTCCAATCGATCAGCCCCATGCGGACCAGCGCCGCTACGGATCGTCCTCGCGGAGAGGTGGCAGAGTGGTCGAATGCACCGCACTCGAAATGCGGCGTACCGGCAACGGTACCGAGGGTTCGAATCCCTCCCTCTCCGCCACTTACCCGACATGCCTGCACGAACCGATCCCGACGCGGCCCTTCGCCGCCGCCGGTTGCCCGCTTTTTTGCGAGGCGCGGGGGTAGCGGTGCGCGCGGTTCGGGCGCGAAATTAAGGGTTTAGCGTCGCGACGCGATCCATCCTTCCCCTTGGCAAGGCCGCGCGTATCGGGGAAGGTGCCCCGATCCGGCGAAAAGGGGAGAGTGGATGGCGGTGCGGGGGATGATGTTGGTCCTGGCGATGCTCTCCGCCAGCGCCTCGGCACAGCGGGCGACGGTCGACGATGTCGATCCGTTCATCGGCACGGGGGGCGAGGGCCATACCTATCCCGGCGCGGTGGCGCCCTTCGGCATGGTCCAATTGTCGCCCGATACCGACACCCAGTGTGCGCTGCGCGAATGCTATGCTCACGCTGCGGGTTATCGCCACGACGACCCGACGATCCAGGGGTTCAGCCACACCCATTTCTCGGGCGCGGGGCATTCGGACCTGGGCGATCTGCTGGTCATGCCGGTGTCCGGCGACAGCGTGCCGATGGATCCCGGCACGGTCGACAAGCCCGGCTATCGCTCCCCCTTCCGGCACGAGACGGAGGAGGCGCGGCCCGGCTATTATGCGGTGACGCTGGACGGGCCGGGCGTCCGCGCCGAGATGACCGCCGCGACACGGGCCGGGGTGCATCGTTACGGCTTCCCCACGGGCAAGGCCGCGCATCTCGTCATCGATCTCCGGTCGTCGCTTTATAATTATCCCGGCAAGATCCTGTGGTCCGGGTTGCGGCTTCGCCCCGACGGTACCTTGACCGGTTTTCGCGAGACCCGGGGTTGGGCGCCGGGGCGCAAATTCTTCTTCGCGATGCGCTTTTCCGCGCCGCTGACCGGCCATGCGCTGATCAATCGCGAGGCCGACGTGACCTA
The DNA here is from genome assembly GCF_026540895.1 of Sphingomonas sp. GM_Shp_1. GTDB lineage: Bacteria > Pseudomonadota > Alphaproteobacteria > Sphingomonadales > Sphingomonadaceae > Sphingomonas. The sequence continues at coordinate 20,043 of NZ_JALNUR010000045.1, forward strand.
TAAGGGCTTTCAGGGGCCGGGACGGGGCAGCGATGCGGTGGCGGAGCGGCTGGGCCGCGCGCTGATGGCGCGGCTCGACTTCGGTACGCTCGACAAGCCGCTGGAGGTGAAGGTCGCGATCTCGGGCGTGGACGAGGCGGGGGCGATCGCCAATCTCGACAGCGAGCCGGGCGGCTTCGATGCGATCCACGACCGGACCCGCGCCGCCTGGACCCAGGCGCTGGGCGCGGTCGCGTTGGAGGGCGCCGCGCCGATGCGCCGCATGGTCGCCACCGCGCTCTATCACAGCCTGCTCGCCCCCAGCGTCTGGAGCGACGGCGATGGTCGCTATCGCGGGCCCGACGATCAGGTCCACAAGGCAGAGGGTTTCACCTTCCGCTCGACCTTCTCGCTCTGGGATACGTTCCGCGCCGAGCATCCGCTGTTGACGCTGATCCAGCCGGAACAGGTCAATTCGGAAATCGTCCGATCGCTGATCGCCAGTCGGGAGGCCAGCCCCGACGGCATATTGCCGGTGTGGCAGTTCCATGGGCGCGAGACCTGGACGATGATCGGCTATCACGCGGTCCCGGTCATCGCCGATGCCTATCTGAAGGGTATTCGCGGGTTCGACGCTAACGCCGCGCTGGACGCGATGGTCGCGAGTGCGCGCTATGCGCCCTATGGCGGCCTGGGCGAGTATATGAAGCGCGGTTACGTCCCGATCGACCGCGAGCCGGAGGCGGCGTCCAAGACGGTCGAATATGCCTATGACGACTGGGCAATCGCGCGCATGGCGGCGGCGATGGGGCGGGGCGACATCGCCGCCGACTTCGCGAAGCGCGCGGGCAACTGGCGCAACAGCTTCGATGCGAAGACCGGTTTCCTGCGCGCCCGCAAGGCCGATGGCACCTGGCGCGTGCCGTTCGATCCGACCGCGATCAACTATGGCTCCGATTATACCGAGGGTAATGCCTGGCAATATAGCTGGTTCGTGCCGCAGGATCAGGCCGGGCTGTTCCGGACGATGGGCGGCGACAAGGCGGTGGTCGCCAAGCTCGACCGGATGTTCGACTATGACAACAGCAAGCTCGACTATAGCCATGCCGAGGATATCGCCGGGCTGATCGGCCAATATATCCATGGCAACGAACCCAGCCACCATGTCGCCTATCTCTACAGCTATGCCGGGCAGCCCTGGCGGACGCAGGAACGGCTGAAGCAGATCGTCGACAGCCAGTATAGGCCGACGCCGGACGGACTGTCGGGCAATGACGATCTGGGCCAGATGTCGGCCTGGCTGGCGTTCACGGCGCTGGGTTTCTATCCGGTCACGCCGGGGACCAACCAATATGTGATCGGTCGTCCTTTCCTGAACCGCGCCGTGCTGAACCTGCCCAACGGCAAGCGCTTCACGATCACGGCGGAGGGCTTGAGCGAGGCCCATCGCTATGTCGGATCGGTGCGGTTGAACGGAATGAAGCTGACGCGCGGGTTCATCCGGCATGAGGAGATCATGGCGGGCGGGACGCTGGCGTTCGAAATGGCGGCGCGGCCCGATCGGGCCTGGGCGGTGGCGTCGAAGGATCGGCCTTATTCGATGAGTCGGTGAGGGGCGTCGTCCTCGCGGCGGAGGCGGCGTCAGGCTGTTGACCGTTCGCGAGGAAAGTCGAACGCATCCGCTTTCCTCTCCCCTCCCGCAGGCGGGAGGGGGTGGGGGAGGGCCCTCTCCACCGGGCCGCGCCGCCAT
>NZ_JALNUR010000046.1 GCF_026540895.1 Sphingomonas sp. GM_Shp_1
GTATCTGATCGGCGAACCTGTCACGCGCGCTTCGTGGATCGGCGTCGTCGCAGCGACGGGTGGCGCGGCCTTGATTGCCGGGAAGCCGGGCGGCGCCGGTACGGCGATCGGCATCGCACTTTCATTGGCATCACTACTGATCTTCCTCGCGTGGCTGCTGGCGCTGAAGCGCGTGCCTGCGACGCGATCAGCGATGGCTGTGCCTGCCGTCACATTGGTCGTGGCGACGCTCACCGTGCTGCCGGTCGCTCTGCTGCTTTATGGTGCGCCCCCACTCGCGCTGAGCCCGGTCGCCTGGAGCGGCATCATTGGCCAGGGTCTCCTCTCCACCTTCCTTGCCACCGCCGCGTGGCAGTATGGCGCGGCCCGCGTCGATAGCGCCAGTGCAGGCGTGTTCATCAACATCGAGCCGCTGATCGGTGCCACGCTCGGTATCGGCCTGTTCGGTGATCCGGTGGGATGGCCTGTCCTGGTGGGCGGAATGCTGATCGTGATCGGCAGCATTGTCGTCGTTCGCGGCGAACGCCCCAACGCCAGTCACGCAGCAGACGCTACGCATGGTCTGTCAATGGAGTAAGTGTTTGATCTCGCCCTGCGCCGCGGCGGGGAAAATGACCCACGTCCGGTCATTCGCGCTATGTTCGTCGCTTCCCAACTTCAGACATTCGTTCATGTCGGTTTTCGTCGTAACAGAAGCTGAGCTGGGCATGGGGCCACTGATGGCTTAAGCAAGCCGCCCACTTTTCAACAGAATTTGCCGTCCCCAATGACGAACGGCTCACGAGGTAGCGCAGCTGTTCCCCTAATCGATCCAGAAACGGGAAATAACGGCAACGTTACCAATAGGTACGATAGGCTGTACCCTGATCCGCTTACGCCAAGGCGTATCGATGATCTTCCGCAGCTTCCGATATTGCCCACATCAGACCGAGCGCCGACAGCCCCATCGGTACGATCATCACGGATCCCGCCGACTCGGACAACCTTCCGCTCAACCAGTCGTGCCATGCTGATAGGATGATCGGCGACGATCGTAACGTCATCCAGCACAATCCCGCGCCTACCGCCATGCCGACAGGCGAGAGCCACCCGCCATAGCGATGCGACCGGGGCAGCGCCCTCATGACATGAGCGGTAAAGCCGTCATCCTCGACCTGCACGTCGAAATCCTGACGCAGCAAGGCTTCGATGGCATCATCTGAATCAGCGGACATGACGGGCGCCCTCCTTCGGCAACGGCTGCCAATCCGACAGTAACGCGCGTAGCCGTGCCTTCCCTCGCGCGGCATGCGACTTCACCGTCCCAAGCGGCATAGACAATACATAAGCCGTTTCCTCATGGCTTAAGCCCAGTTGGACGGAATGCAACAAGACCGTCTGCTCTGCGATCGGCAGACGTCGGAGGGCATTCGCGATGTCTATCTGCAGATCGGTCGGAAGCGGCGCGGGGGTGGGCTGCGTCGCATCGTCATCATGGGCACCGGCGGCATCGACCGATTTGCGCCGGGCCTGGAGGAAGCAGGAGTAGGCGATTCGGTACAGCCAGGTGGAGAAGCGCGCATCGCCCCTGAATTGGCGCAGCTTACGCCACGCCAGCACGAAGGTTTCCTGTGCCAAGTCATCGGCCCCCGCCTCGTCGCCGTTCATAAGGCGACGAAGCTGCGCGCGGACCATACCCTGATGGCGACGCACAAGTTCCTCGAACGCACGCCCATCGTTTTCCATCTGGGCGCGGGCAACCAAGGCCCGGTCGGGGCATCCCGCGACCCGCACAATCAGCGGTGCGTTTCGCTGCGCTGGTTAAGCCCCCAGCTCGCGAGATAGCCCAGGCCCGTTACCAGCGGTAGCAGACCGATGCCCCACAAAGATGCAATGCTTTGTTCGCCATCAATTCGGAAGGGCAGGCTCACCATCATCGCCATGATGCCGAGCCCTGCGGCGATAAGTACCAGGCCACGACGGCGCTCGGAAAAGTTCGCCTGCGCATCGGTGAAAAGGGCGGTGGGGAGGTCCACGCCCTTCTCCGCGATCTGCACCAGTGCGTGGTAACGAGCTTTCGTTTGCAAGTGTCGATAGCGGAAGAAGATGAGGGCGATCAGCACCGGTGCTAGCATCATCGCCGTGAAGGAAAGCGTTTGAGGGTTCATCGTCATCATCCCGTTGCAGCATCATCGTACTTCTGGCGCAAACCCGCCCTTAGGCTCACGACGGAGGCGGCGAAAAGCTCGAGGATGCGCTACGCGATTGTGACGGCGCATGGTGCATGACCTCGATACTTCGACCACTTTGATGCACCGGAAGCGTGGTTTGGATGCGGAGAACCTGTCGTTCGTCTTTTTTTGGAACGCTGGCATTCGGGATTGCGAGAATGCCCTCGCGAAAGCTTGTAGGAACCCTCGCAACAAAGCGATCCACGCTTTATTATCGGATTGTAGAGGCGGCCATAGCTTCGCAATCATCGTGTATGAGTTTAGCGTGACTATAGATAATCAGGGGACTTGCTGGTCATGAAATTTGCGATCAGTGCAAAATAGTCAGGCAATTTGTTCGCGAGTTCCACACGCCCACGAGGTGACAGTGACACGCGTTTAAAACGAGAATCCTTCGAGCAAATGCTGGTAAGCAATCCGCGTCGTACCAGCGCATCTATCGTAATCGACGCAACGGGGCGCGTCACGTCGAGGTCAACCGCCAATTCGCTGGGAACGACGCCACTCCGCTCCGGCTGGCAATCGACCACAATCATCGTCATAAATTGTGTCGACGACATGCCATGCAGAGCATAGAACGCCTTCAGCTCACGCATGAGCTGACTGCCACGGCGTAAAAGCCGAAACGCATCATCGACAGCATCGGCGTCCATGTCGGGATATTTTGCTTCGTAGCCTTGCAGCATATGCTGGCTCAACATCTCATTAACAAAAAACACTTCCGAACCTCGCTGACGCTCCCAGTTGCCTCGCTTAGATGCATCGAAAGCCCACTTTGGATGCGGACAGAGCGCACATACGCTCTCTCGATTAGGAACGGCACGCCAGACGCAGACGCCTTTCCCGCAAGGATGGTGTTTTGAGAAAAACCGGGTTTGGGCGATACCGGTCGCCCTGCCCTATCGCCGCGACGACCCAAAACCGGTCGTTCGCGCCCCCATTCCTACGTTCCAACTTCGGTCATTCGTTCAGGAGAGCGAGACGTGCTCCCGACTGTATTTTCGCACGGATCGGCCGATCTCGCGGCGTTGGAGACGGGCGACGCTGATCGCGCGATCTATCCGATCCACGTGTCAGGTGCCGCCCGTTCATCTGCCTACACTTGTCGCATACCTCCATCGACGCAGAGTTCTGCGCCGGTGATAAAGCTGGCTTCGTCGCTAAGCATGAAGACGGCAGCTGCCGCAACCTCGTCGGCACGTGCCATTCGACCCAGTGGAATCGGCGCGATGAGCATCTGCCGCATCTCCTCGGATACCGCAGCCATCATGTCCGTATCGGTCGGTCCCGGCGCGACGACATTGACGCGGATGCGTCGCGGTGCCAGCTCGGCCGCCCAGCTGCGCCCATAGGAGCGCAGTGCCGCCTTGGTCGCTCCGTAGGTACTGAACGGCGTCACGCCCATCACGTCGGCGATCGAGCCGACCAGCACCACCGACGCTCCGTCGCTCAGCACCGGCAGCGCCGCCTGGATCCCGAACAGCGCGCCGCGCACGTTGACGGCGAAGTGCCGGTCGAAATGCTCGCCGGTCTCCTCGACGATCGTTGCCGGCTCCGACAATCCGGCGTTGAGCACCAGCGCGTCGATGCGACCATGCAGGCGCTTGGCCTCGGCCACGACCTGCTCAAGATCGCCTTGGGAGGCCGCGTCGGCTTCGATGCCGTGCGCCGAGGGACTGATGCTCTCAGCCGCAGCTGCAACCTCGTGTGACCGACGTCCGGTCAGAAGGACCGTAGCCCCTTCCTTCGCGAGCCCGCGGGCGGTCGCGAGACCGATACCCTTCGCTCCACCCACCACCAGCGCGACCTTGCCTGCCATCCTTGCCATCGTCAGCCCTTTCGTTCGAGATGGCAAACCAGATATACGAAGCATATCTGCTATCAAGAACGCACCTGGAGTAGCGTAGATATGGCGAGCGATACCGACCTGCACGCCCTGTCGTGCAAGGCGATGATGGACGTGCCTCGCATCCGTCCCGTGCTGGAAAAGATCGCCGACAAATGGACGATCATGATCCTGACCGTGCTGTGTCCTCAGCCGGCGCGGTTCAACGAGATCAAGCGACGGCTAGACGGCATCACACACAAGTCGCTCGCCGATGCCCTGAAGCGCCTCGAGCGTCATGGACTGATAACGCGCACGGTGATCCCGACCACTCCGATCAGCGTCGTCTATACGATTACGTCGCTAGGTCACTCGCTTCGCGAACCCTTCGAAGCGCTCTGCTCGTGGGCCCTGGATCAGGAGCAGGCGATGGCGGAGGCAGTGATTGCATACGACGAAGCGCGGGCCTCGTCGATCTCTTGACCTACATCCCGCCATTCGCGGCAAGGCAGGTGCTGCCCGAAAGACGTCGTCCTTTCATATAGCGCGCAATGGTCGTCGAGTTGCCGAAGGTCAGCACCGATCCTCCAGATAGGCGGCGAGTTCCTCGGCCGTCCCGTTCGGAAAGGACTGCCGCAGGTAATCCAAAAACGCCGACACCCGAGCGTTCAACAGGCGCCGCGAGGGGTATAGCGCCCATAGCGCGATCGCTGAGGTCGGGACATCACCCCACGCGATCAGCCGCCCTCTTGCGACGTCCCCGCTGACCAGCGAGAGGGGCAGGCGCGCGACGCCGGCACCGAGACGCGCCGCATCCCGCATCATCACCAGCGAGGACAATCGGAGCACCGGATCGATCGCGATCGCGCGTTGCCCATCGGCGGTGTCGATCGTCCAGCTGCTTTCGACGTCGCGGTCGCGCACCACGGCAGGAAAGATGCGGCTCGCAAGCGGAGCCATGTCAGGAGCAGCGACAACGACCAGTCGGTCGTGGAGGAAGGGTCTGCCCACCAGCGCATCGTCCGCCGCCGGGTTCACACGGATGACCAGATCATAGCCCTCCTCGATCATATCGACCGCACGATCGTCGGTCGTAACCTCCAGTCGGACGTCGGGATGGCACTGCGCGAATCCGGCCGCCAGCCGCCCCATCGCGGTCTGGGAGAAGAGTAGCGGCGCGCTGATCCGCAGGCGTCCACGCACCGCCGCGCTGCCTGATGCGATCTCGATCGTCGTCTCCTCAAGCTCGGCGAGCAGAGCGCCGGCTCTTTCGGCCAGCGCCCGCCCCTCCTCGGTCAGCTTGAGGTCGCGCTGGCCGCGTTCGAACAGGCGCAGGCCGAGTGCGGCCTCCAGTTCCGAGACGCGGCGCGACAGCGTCGCCTTGGGCCGACGCGCAGCGCGCGCGGCTTTGCCGAAGCCACCATGGCGGGCGACGAGCGTGAAATCGGCGAGTGCGAGCAGGTCCATGTCGTTCCACCCATGAGACGGCGCGTCCAGATTGCGCGTCTAGTTGCCTGGCGATGGATCACGCATCTTGCTCGGGTCAGCAAGACCCAAGGAGAAGCCTCATGACCATCCTCGTAATCGGTGCCACCGGACGCGTCGGCCGCCATGTCGTCGAACAGCTCGTCGCGCGCGACGCCTCTGTCCGCGTCCTCACCCGTGACCCTGCCAAGGCGGCGTTTCCGACCGGCGTCGAGGTGGCCAAGGGCGATCTGCTCGATATCGACTCGCTGCGCGCGGCCTTTGTCGGCGTAAGAACGCTGTTTCTGCTCAATGCGGTGACGGGTGACGAATTCACCCAGGCGATCGTCACGCTCAACGTCGCGCGAGAGGCGGGAGTCGACCGGGTCGTTTATCTGTCGGTGTTCGACGCCGACCGCGCGGTCAACGTGCCCCACTTCGCGGTGAAATCGGGTGCCGAGCGGATGCTGGAGGCGATGAACTTCGGCGCCACCATTCTGCGCCCGACCTATTTTATCGACAACGAGGCGATGGTGAAGGACGTGATCCTTCAGCACGGTGTCTATCCGATGCCGATCGGCCGCAAGGGCGTGGCCATGGTCGATGCGCGCGACATCGCCGAGGTCGCGGCAATCGAGCTGATTCGGCGTGACCGCGCACCCGACAAACTGCCGATCGAGACGATCAACGTGGTCGGTCCCGAGACGCTGACCGGCGAGGACGTGGCAGCGATATGGTCCGACGTCCTCGGCCGCCCCATCGCCTATGGCGACGACGATCCCAGCGGCTTCGAACAGAATATGGCGACGTTCATGCCGCGCTGGATGGCTTATGAGATGCGGCTGATGGCCGAGCGCTACGTCAGCGACGGGATGATCCCGGAGACCAGCGACCGCGAGCGCCTGGCTAACATGCTCGGCCGGCCCCTGCACGACTATCGCGAGACGGCAGTCCGGCTCGCTTCCGCTTGATCTTCGGGCTGCGGCCCGGTGGCCAGCGGGTGGGTACCCGCCGGCCGCCGGGTTTCACACGTCAGGCGGCGTCCGCCATCCAGGCGATCGCATCTGCGCCAGCGGGGATCTTGAGCGGTGCGGACGGGTTGGTCGCGGCCTCGAACACGGCAGCTGCAACGTCTTCAGCATGGGTGACCGGCCCCGTGTCCTCCTGGAACTGTTTGATCATACCCTCGATCAACGGCTTATAGTCGGGATTATCGAGACCGCGCAGGTGCGGCCTCGCACTCGCGCTGAATTGCGTCGTCGGGGAACGGCCGGGCAGCACGATGTGAACCCGAACGCCGAACCGCTGCATCTCGACCGCCAGGCTTTCGGTGAGCGCATTCACCGCGGCCTTGCTGGCGCGATAGGTGCTGACCAGCGGCAGCGGCTTGAGCGTGACGGTCGAGGTCACGTTGATGATCACGCCGGATCGCCGCGCGCGGAAAGCCGGCAAGACCGCCTGCATCATTGCGAGCGTGCCGAGCGTATTGGTCTCGAACAGCTGGCGCGCCGTGTCGAACTCGATGAGTTCGATCGGGACTGCGGCCCCGAAACCGGCATTGTTGACCAGCACGTCGACCGGCCCCGCCTGCGCGACCGCACTGGCGATGCTGTCGTGATCCGTGACGTCGAGCGGCAGAATGGTGAGCCGGTCGGACGACGGCAGCAGGCCCGGATCAGGCGTGCGCATCGTCGCGACGACACGCCAGCCGCGGTCGAGGAACAGTTTTGCGGTTTCGAGACCGAAGCCCGAGGAACAGCCGGTGATGAGGACGCTGGGCATGTCTTGCTCCATTGACGAGGGTGGGAGCGCCAAAGATGGTTTCCACGACCAAGACTGCCTATGGTTGGCAATCCTGACTTCTTTGGCGATCGTCCTGATATGACCATCGATCCGCTGGCCGAGATCGTGACCCTGCTGCGGCCCTCCGCGAGCTTCTCGAAACTCGTCGAATATGCCGGGCGCTGGCGCATCCGCCGCGACGTCGAGGGCAAGCCTGTCTATTTCGCGGTGCTGGAAGGCGAATGCCGGGTGGTGAACGCCGGCCAAGCCTCGATCGTCGTACGGGCTGGCGACTTCGTACTGCTTCCGGCCACTGGCGATCGCGCCATCGAAGGCATCGAGAGCATGGACCCACCGCCGTACGGCGCCGTCATGAGCCCGACCGAGATCGGTGAGGGCCGGTTCCGCATCGGACGGGCCGATCAGCCCGTCAATTTGCGCATGCAGGTCGGGATTTGCAGTTTCGCGTCGCCAGACGCCGCTCTGCTTGTGTCGCTGCTACCGGCGATGGTGGTGGCACGCGATGAGCCGCGGCTAGCCACATTGATGGACCTGGTCGGGGACGAGACCCGTAAGGCAAGGCCCGGGCGTGAATTGGTGCTGGAGCGTTTGCTCGAAGTCCTCCTGATCGAGGCCCTGCGCTGTGGCTCAAGTCCCGCCGCTATGCCGAGCCTCGCGCGGGGCCTGTCCGACGAACGACTGGTCGCCGCATTGCGGGCTATGCATGCGCGCCCTGCGCATCCGTGGACGGTCACGGACTTGGCAGCCGAAGCGGCCATGTCGCGCTCTGCCTTCTTTGCACGCTTCACCAGCACCGTCGGCATACCGCCGATCGAGTATCTGCTCACCTGGCGGATGGCATTGGCGAAGCGCCTGTTGCGAACGCGCGGTCTCGCGATCGGTAAGGTCGCCGCGGAGGTCGGCTATGGATCGGCCAGCACGTTCAGCACGGCCTTCACCCGGCACGTCGGCATGCCGCCTATGCGGTATGCGCGAGTTTCGGAGACGGCCTAACTTCGCGAGAAGCGTCATGGCATGGAGCAGCGTTTTCGACCCAAAACCAGACGTTCATGCACTTTTTCAGACTTCTCGATATCGGCCGTTTGTTAAGCCAAGGGGGAAGCACGGACGTGAGCTATCTGGCGGCCAAGCAATGGCTGGAATGGGGAAGCTCGGGGGAACACATTCGAGCGCCCCCCTGCCCAGCAAATCGTCAGACTTCTATCAAAATTCTGACCAACCATCCTGCACCACAGTAAGCGCGGCCTTGCCAGCATGACGTGCGGAAGCTGAGGTAACGATCGCCCGACCAGCCGTGGCAGCCTGTCGTTGAAGTTCATGCACGGCGGGCCCGACCGAACGACCGTTGGCCACCTTGAAACGCCTTACCTGGCGCGACAGTTCGTCCGCCTCTGTCGATAGGGAACGCGCAGCGGCGGTTGCTTCCTCGACCATCGCAGCGTTCTGCTGCGTGACGCCGTCCATCTCGGCGACGGCGGTGTTCACCTGCTGCAACCCCGTCGCTTGTTGTGCCGCGGCCGAGGCGATGTCCGAGACGAGCGTATTGATCTCGCCGATCCGCCCGGTGATGCGAGTCAGTGCGTTGCCTGCTTGCTCGACCAGTTGAACCCCCGCATCGACCTGCTGGCTCGAAGCGGTAATCCGCTCCTTGACGTCCCTGGCCGCATCGGCGGACCGCTGAGCGAGTGCCCGAACTTCGGAAGCGACGACGGCGAAGCCCTTGCCCGCATCTCCGGCACGGGCGGCTTCGACACCTGCATTCAGTGCCAAGAGATTGGTTTGAAACGCAATGCCGTCGATCACCGAAATGATCTCGCTGATCTCATTCGACGATCGCTCGATACCATGCATCGCCGCAACAGCTTGGCGAACCACATGGGCGGACTGGTCGGCATCGGTGCGGGTTTCGGTAACGACCTGATTGGCACGCTTGGCATTCACGGCGGTTTCGCGAACCGTCTCGGTGATCTCGTGCATGGCAGCGGCTGTTTCCTCGAGGCTGGCCGCCTGCTGCTCGGTCCGCTGAGACAGATCGTCGGACGCCTGACGGATGTCGCTCGCACCATTGTTGATGCCGCTTGTTGCATCAGTTACCGCAGCTATTGCGTCATTCATCGCACTTAACACGTGATTGAAATCAGTGCGGAGCTTGGCGAATGACCCCGTAAGATCGGTTTCGATCCGCGCGGTCAGGTCACCGTCGGCCAGCGCCCCCAGCCCTCGCCCGATGCTCTCGACGATCAATGTCGTCTGGGCTGCCTTGGCTTCATCCGCCGCGAGCAATTGCCCGCGCAGATTGTTCAGGGCGCCCGCCAAGCGCCCCACTTCATCTTGGCGCTCATGATCGACGGATGTGACGGACATGTCGCCGCTGGCCAACGCCGTCAAACCAGAAGTCACCTGATCCACCGGACGTGCGATCTGCCGGACCAGCAGAAGCAATATGCCAACCAAGGCAGCGCATGCCATCACGACGACCAGCGCAAGCAGCGTAACGACGTGAGTGTGAAGGTCGGAAGCGTCCTGACGCTGCTGTGCCGCCAGCTTTATTTCGACGGATACAAGCGCGCTGATACGATCTGACAGCTCGTCAAATAGCACCTGGTTGCGCCCCCGCATGATAGCGGCCGCCTCTTCATTGCGGTTTAACCGCGACAGGGTGATGAGTTTCTGATGCTGCTCGAGATAGGAAATCCATTTCTGGCGGAATGCGGTCAGAAGTTGACGAGCCTCAGGCGGTACTATGGTTCGATCGAGCACCGAAAAATTCTTGTCTACGACACCTTGGGCAGTAGAAATCTTTTGCTCGGCAGCCGTCATATCGGCGGACTGAGTTGCCAAAATATGCTGTACTTCCGCTATCCGGAAGTCCGACGTCGCAGTATCAATCTGCTGAGCGGCCACTGTCTTCGGCAAGAGGTCATTCGATACATAGTCGATGGCCGTGTTCATCTTACCGATTTGGACGGCCGAAAAACCTGCCACGCCACAAAGGACCACAGCAATTATAAGGAACGCAACGGCAAGCTTTTGTGGGATTGAAATGTTTTTCATGGGGCCATCCATTCAGGTGACCAAACCCATAACAAATCTATGTAAATCGATTATCTATGACAAATATGTAATGATCGCGGACGGGAGGTGAAATGGGGTATGTCGTGACGGGCATGGATATTGATAGGGACTACCCCGCTTCTCAAGCGCTGCCTATTTGCCCAAGGCGGTCCTCCGTGTGCGTCAAGCCGCTCTATCGGCATGGGCATAGAGGGGCATTCCCATGTCGACCAACGGGATGAGCGGACGCCCCATGTGGTACCCCTGCACGGCGTCGCAACCAATTTCTCGGCACAGTGCAAGTTGGTCCGATGTCTCGACGCCTTCGGCATGGGTGACGACACCCAACTCGCGTCCAAGCGCGACCGTGGCTCGTAAGACCGCCATCGAACGCGGGTCGTTAGCCGCACGCAGCACGAAGCTGCGATCAATCTTGATCCGGTCGAAGCACAGATCGCGCAGATGTGAGAGCGAGGACTGCCCGGTTCCGAAATCATCAAGCGCGATTTTAAAGCCAAGTTTGCGAATACGCTCCAACCGGCCAGCGACCTTCGCAGGGTCACGGATGAGCGCAGTTTCGGTGATTTCGATCTCCAGCCGCTCGGCTGCCAATCCATTGGTCATGACGGCCTGCGTGAGGTGGTCGAGCAACGCGTCCGATGCCAGCTGCGCAGCCGAAACGTTGACCGCCACGTACAGATGGGGCGACCACCCCGCCAGGTGTCGACACGCTTCGGCGATCACCCACCGCCCGATGTCGTCGATCAGGCCTGCATCCTCGGCGATGGGGATGAAGACTTCAGGCGAGATCCATCCTCGTTCGGGATGTTGCCAGCGCAGCAGCGCCTCATAGCCGCAGGTGATCCCGGAAGCGAGGTCGGCGATTGGCTGAAAGGCCAAGCGGAAGCCGCCGCCTTTCACAGCATCATGAAGGCCGTCGACGATCTCCTGTCGCTTCCGGAGCGCCTCTGTCATGGCGTGCTCGTAAGGATGCGCGCGACGACGGCCCGCACGTTTGGCGTCGTAGAGCGCGAGGTCTGCACGCCTCATCAGTTCCTCACCCGACAGCCCGGGCTCCCACTCTGCTACACCGATGCTGCATCCCGGCAGGAGGCGATAGCCGTCAATGGTCACGGCATGCGACATCTGGGTCACTACGTCTGCGGCGAACGTCGTGGCTTGACCGATCGGCAAGCCCATCACGATGGCCATCTCGTCGCCGCCCATACGGGCGACGAAGCTGTCCGGGCCGACCAAGCGATTCAGGACTGCCGCGCAGTGGACCAGCAGCTTGTCGCCGATGCCATGACCAAAGGTGTCGTTGACCTCCTTAAATTCATCAAGGTCAATGAGCAGCAGGCTGAACGTCTCTGCCTTGTCGATCATGGTCGCCACGTGGTCTTGAAGCGCCCGGCGGTTGCCGAGATTGGTCAGGACGTCATGATGCGCATGATAACTCAGCTTACGGCTGGCCTGCCGTTCGACCGTCACGTCGTTGAACGTCAGGACCACGCCTTGCTCAGTGACCGGCCGACACTGCATGACATAGGTTCGGCCGTCCTCCATTTCGCACTCGCGGTCGAACGCGTCAGCGGAATGGACCCAGGCTTTCATCGACTGTCCAACGAGGGTCCGTTTGTCGGGATGCCAGTTTCGGTACCGTGCAATGGTGTCCAGAAAGGTGTCGATGGTCACACCAGTTCGAAGCGCCTCGGGCGGCGTATCGAACAGGGTCAGGAAACGCTTGTTGTACTGGCGAAGCCGCCTCGCCTTGTCGATAAAGACCAGACCGTCCGACATACTCTCGATAACAGCTTTAAGCGTCTGCGCTTCCCGCTCGCGCCGCAACCGTGCCTGTGAGGCAGAAAGGACGCCACCCAGGCAGGCGATCGAGACGGCAAAGGCGGTGCATGCCGCGATGAGGCCTGGCGACATGGCACTGCCATGGATCTTGGCTAGGGGTGCGGTCACCGCGTCCCCGCCCAGGCTGATGAAATGGATGGCGCACACAGCGCCAACAAAAGAGATGCCGGTGGCAAGCCGTGGGAAATTGGACGAGCGACGAATTTGCCAACCGATCAGGATCGCTGTGCCGATCAGCACGCCGATCAGGTTTGTAATGGTTGAAAATTGGTGGCCGCAGTCGACGAGTGCCGACAAGCCGACGGCATGCATACACCAGATGCCTGCTCCTGCCGTCATGGCGAGAACGATCTGCCTGCGGCGATGCTCGACCCTGGCAAGCGCGGCGATTGGCAGGCCGACCAGTAGGATGCCCACCGCAGCGGAAATCGCGGTGCGATCCGGTGCATAAGTCAGGATCAGATCAGGACGATAGGCGGTCATCGCGCTGAAATGGGTCGACCACACCCCCAACCCCGCAGCCAGCACCAAGCCTCCATCGCGCCAGCCAATTGGGCTGATGCGGGCATGGCGAATTTCCGCCGTAAGCAGTGCCACCAACCAGCCCGACGTCAGGCAAATGCCGATGGAAACCGCCAGAAGATAAGCGGAATAGGGCAACAGGGAGGATATCAAGGGAAGCCCATCGCAGCAGCAAGAGTGGCTGCGGCCATCCCACCTACTGGTTAACAATCCATATCAGCTTAATGCTTCGTGGTTGGCCATGCCTGCGAAGATTGGCCTATTCCGGTACAGGCGGGCAGCAAGGACGCGTGAGACGCACTGCCGCTGTACGTGTGGCAGCGGCAAGGACGCCATGACGACCCGGGTGCGGCCATTGGGTGTGTCTCGCGAGCTTCGCGTATTCTGCCATTCGTTCATATTGGAAACATCGCATCCTAAGCCGTCGCGCTGGTCGGAAAAACGCCCGTCTTGGATGGACAACGATCATTCCCCTGGACGTGCTTTCGGGCAGGGAATACCATTCCGTCATGGAGAGTTACGGGACAGGCGTTCGCAGGCGCATGCGAGAGATGCTGGTTATTATCGCTCAAACCCTGCCGCTCTTTATCGTCATCACGTATCTCTCGACACCGGAGAAGGCTCTGGTGACGACTATGGCGTTCTTCTCAATATGGACGGCGGTCTCTATGCGCTGGGATGGACGCCATAAGCCTGGCTTCTGGTGGATTGTAGGCTTAGTGATTGCCGCTAATGGGGTCGCAATTTGGTCCATCCCAACGAATTCAAGGTTTTCTTCAGGCCGCGCAGTTGCGTATCTCGTTGGCATGGCAGAGGGCTTCGCGGTCTATTGGTTGCTTGGGTGGTGGATAGGTCCAGGGGCTGACGTCCGCTAGTGGGCGAGAGCGGCCGCCCTCCCCTTCGTCGCGATGACCCAAATCCCGACATTCACGCCACCTCTGCCGCTTCCCAATCTCAGCCACTCATTAATGTCGTTTTTTCGGAAGCAGTAGCTTTGATCCGCGATCGGAGTGGCGTGGATAAGGAGGGGCGGACCTCTGCAGTTGGGCGTTCAGAACGCCACGCGGTAAAGGTGAGACTTTGATTGATCGCGTAATTGCGAAGAGGCTGTTCGCGCCTCGAACCATGGAGTGACAAGAAGGTGGGGTACCGCAAGAGCGGCGATGCCTGCGAACAGGCCCCGCACACCGCTAGGGTCGAAGTGCAGCAACAGCCCTGCCACTGCGCCTGCGAGTAATATCGCGGCACCAAATATAGGCGCAACCGTCTTGAGATAGATGGTCGTGCTAGCACATCCCAGGCGATCGCGGCGTTCGAGCGTCTGCGGTAAGGCGTGAAGTACCAGAAAGCCGATTGTAAAGCCAATCAACGGGGGAAGCAGGATCAGCGCGGCCACGCCTAGCGCCAGACGCGTATCACGGCGATGCCACGCCAAAAAAAGCAGCAGCGCACCGCCCAACCCGCCAGCGATCGCCGCCAACGGCGTGAATGCGGAAAGCGACGATGCAGAACCGCCCGCTAACCGCAACAGATCAGCATAGCCTGCGTCATGGAGGGTCGCTGGTGCGAGGATGAGCGTAATACCGCGTGCAAAGCGTTCGCTCAGCGGACCGCCTGGCGCATCCTCAACCCCAAAATGGAACGCGGAGGCTACGAGAAAGGCGGGCAGCGCCACTGCAGGCTGTTCGATCCACCAGAACAAAGTGACGAGTGACACTAGTCCATAGGCTGCGAGAAACGCCGGGCGCCGCGGCTTCGCGACAACGGCAAGATCACCCGCGCCATGAACCATACCCACCACGCCGATGCCAAGGATCGCAAAGGCCAGTTGCACCGCCAAGATCGTGGGGGCGGCCAAAGCCCCTCCCACGACCAGCAGAACCATGCTGCGTTTCACGAACGACGCTCGTGTTCGTGAAGCGCCTTCTCCAAATTGCTCGCCGCATAAAAGGCATAGATCACCTTGGCGACGATATCCATGACGAGGATCGCCCAGACTGAGTTTGGGTCGGTGATGACTTTCAGGCCCTCTGGACCGACCAAAAAGACGATCGGATATAGGAACCAGACGACGGTCAGGAAGGCGACATTCTTCGTATAGGCCTGCCCAAGCGCATGGCCGCGCTCAACGGCCAAGGCTCGCAATGGTCCCCAGAGCAGGTAGAGAACGCCCAGGAAGGCAACGCAGGACCAGAGGAACCAAACCCACCGGATCACTGGCGTTGCGGCCAGGGACGAGATCAGGCCGGTGACGATCATGAGAACGTCGAGAACGATGATTGCGGTAAGATAACCCCCGACCTCGCCTGTCTTGCCACGCTCATGGAAGGCCAGCAGCACCAGGCTCGACAGCAGGATCGGCGTCGTGAACGTCCAGTCGACATAACGGGCAAGATAAGTGGCCGAACCATCG
Source organism: Sphingomonas sp. GM_Shp_1 (assembly GCF_026540895.1). Classification (GTDB taxonomy): domain Bacteria; phylum Pseudomonadota; class Alphaproteobacteria; order Sphingomonadales; family Sphingomonadaceae; genus Sphingomonas. The sequence goes on from NZ_JALNUR010000046.1 coordinate 15,155, forward strand.
ATCTTGATGAGCGTGCCAATGCCGAACGCCATGGCGAGATAGGCGGTTGCGGCAATGAACGGCACAGCCGCGTGCAGCAAGGTATGGTGGAGCGACGGGGCGGTTTTACTCCCCTTCGCATATATCGCCAACGAGGCGAGCGACATGACCGAAAAGCCGATCGTGAATGCCGTTTGGTCCATGGGGGCACCCCTGTTCAGGACTGACCCATTGCCAGACCTCCGGGATCGTAACGCAACCTATGATATACGTTTCCGTAACAGGCCCATGACATTATTGTTAGATCGGCAGTGGTACGACGGAACTAAAACGTCTGCTCTTGTCTAAACACCCGCCTTGCCCTGCTGTAACGACATCAAAAATAATTCACTCACGCGGCCCCTCTTAGCTTTCTAGTCTCGGACGTTAGTCCATCCGTGATGAATTAAGGCCATGCGTACTTGCAGGACCGTCTGGTCCGGCACGTAACTCGTCGTGAGCCGTTCCCTGATTATTCCATCCGCAGGAACTGACATGACCGACGATTCGCAAACCAGCCGCCCGACAAGTTTTCCTGGCGAGCCGCAGCAGCCTCCTCCCGGCCTTACGACCGAGATGCGGACCAAGCCCGACCATGGCGAGGAGAGTTATGTCGGCAAGGGACTGCTCAAGGATAAGGCCGTGCTGATCACCGGGGGTGACTCTGGCATCGGTCGAGCCGTGGCGATCGCTTATGCTCGCGAAGGTGCAGATGTCGCCCTATCCTACCTTGATGAGGAGCAGATAGACGCTGAGGAGACCCGGACTTGGATCGAAAAGGCGGGAAGGCGTTGCCTTTTGCTTCCGGGAGACATCCGAGATCGGGAACATTGTTCAAGGCTTGTTGAACGAACGGTTGCCGAGTTCGGCGGCCTCGACATCCTCGTCAACAATGCTGCCGCTCAGACAATCAATGAGGGATTGGACACCATTGACGACGACGAGATGCAAGATGCCTTCACGGCCAATGTGTTCGCCATGATTCGCCTCGCTAAGGCAGCCGCGCCGCACATGAAGCCAGGATCTTCGATCATCAACACAACCAGCGAACAGGCTAAGGTCGCAAACAAGACCATGATCGTCTATGCGGCCACGAAGGGTGCAATATCGAGCCTGACGGTAGGACTATCCAATCTTCTTTCGAGCGACGGGATCCGCGTCAATGCGGTGGCACCTGGCCCAATCTGGACCCCCATTCAGCCGATCGCCAAATCGGCGCAGGAGTTGGAAACCTTAGGACAGGATACGCCAGTCGGACGTGCTGGCCAGCCGGGCGAGCTTGCCCCCGGCCTATGTGTTGCTCGCCTCATCTGAGGGTAGCTACATGTCCGGCAACGTCATAGCCGTCACGGGTGGCGTTCCCATTTCTTGATACGCGAAGTTTAACCTCAGCCGCCATCGATGCGGTGGTGGCTGAGGTCCGGAACTCGTCAGCGCGACACGCATCTGACCCAAAACTAGCCATTAGACACGTGGTGATCGCGTCCAAGTTTCTGCGGTTCGTTCACGTCGGCACATGTTGATCCTGCTTCCGGGACTACCCCCTCAGTGCTTGATTTACCAAGACGGCCAACGTCCTGGCGACGGCGGCCTTATCGCGCATTTCCCGTTCGACATTCTGTTTCAGCTCGCTGACCAATGCTCGCGTGACTTCTCGCGCGTCGGGACACGCCTCGCCTAGGGCGGCCAGCACCTTGAAAGTGCGTATCGCCACCTCCTCCTCACCCGAACCCTCGCGGATGATCGGCGCGAAGCCAGCTTGGACAAATTCATCTACCGAAGGGCGCGGCACATATACGGGCGGCAGATCACCGTCCGAAACCACCTCTTGGGCAGGCAATTCGTTCAAGGTTCGCAAGATCGCATTTAGAACCTCTATCGCGGTACCGGGATCGTTGGTGGCGGGGGCAAGCGCCCGCCCTGCAATTTCACCCAATGCGATCAGGCCAAGCCGAGGGTCGTGATCGAAATCGCGGTGCCGCTCGATCATGAATGCCTGCACTAGTTCGCAGTCCTTCACGTCCTCGGTGCCCCCGACGACGTGAAGGAGCGGACGCCCCGTGTGCACCAATGTGCCGGGAATGGCCGCCACATGGATGACCAGGCCAGAGAGGCGAGCCTGTGCCGCGAGACGGTCAAAGTCGATATGCGTCACATAGCCGATCGTATCGGACAGGACCGGTCGTGCGTCGCTCGGAACTGGTATCGCCGGTCTCCCCCCGCCATGGGGGTTTTTGGCAAAAGCCCTCATCGCAGAGCGCGCCGCATCCTCGACCCGGTCGATCACGTCCGACATCCGGCCGAAGGCCGCAAGATGGGCAATCCAGCGTAGCAGGGTCACGACCACCAGCGCCACGAGGAGTACGGTGGCGATCAACAACAGCACACGCCCCTGCCCGCCATAGAGCCTTGTCTGCAGTCCGATGATGCCGACGATCGCAAAGATGAACGCGCCGAGGAACGTCGAAAGGGCATTCTGCGACATACGGTCGGAGATCAGCAATTGCGTCGCGCGCGGGGTCGCCAGTTGGGTGGCGGACGAATAGGCGCTGACCATCGCCGTCAGCGAGAAGGTGGTTACGGCCAGCATCGACGAGGCGATGATCTCTAGCACTGTGCCGACCGCATCCTGTCCGATATCGCCAGTAAAGTGGTACGGCACCGCGCGCGCGACGATCCCGGCAAAGGCGGCTACGACGACGCTGGCGGCGCTGATGAGCGCGGCCCGGAACCAGATCTTTCGAGAGACACGTCGTACGAGCCAGCTGATGCGAGCCTTGGAGATCACCGGGCCTTTCCGTCCTTTTTGCAATCGATAGGACTTAAATCGAAGACGATCGTTATGGGTCCGTCACCCGGACACGGGCATCCAGATCGATTGAGGCACGGGGGCATGACGTGGGGGGTGAACGGAGCGACCAGCAGGCGTCAGCGGGCAGACTCCTCGAATGTGCTGCGCTGGAAGGTTCTGTCGTGGCGGACGGTGCTCAGCGGCATGCGCGACGACTTCGGCATCGCGGCCAGCTCGATCGCCTTTGCCGCTTTCCTGGCGCTGATCCCATTGATCGGCCTGATCGCTGGCGCTTACGGCTTCTTCGTCCCCGCCGAGACGGTCGCGCACAATCTGTCGACGTTGACCGCGATCATGCCGGTGGATGCGCGGCCGATCGTGTCCAGGGGCCTGCACAACGCACTGGCGCCCGACCGGGGGTCGGTCGCGGCCTTCCTCCTGTCGATCGGCATCGCGCTGTTCAGTGCGCGTCGCGCCGGACGGTCGCTGCTCCACGGCATCAATCTCGCCTATCGGATTGAACGGGAGCGCCAGGGCTTGCGCCGGCAGCTCGTGTCGACCGCGCTGGTGCTCTGCTGCGCCGCGCTCGTGATGACCGCCCTGGTTTCGCTGTCCGTGCTGGCGTTCCTTCAAAGCTATGTGCCCGATGGCCTGCCGGGCGCGCGTATCGTCTCCACTATCACACTCTTCGGCGCGCTGACGCTGGGTGCCGGCGCAGGGCTGATCCTGATCTATCGCTACGCACCGGCGGCAGAGCATGCGATCCCGTGGCGCCATGCCTTGCCGGGCACGGTCGCCGGCGTGACGATGTGGCTCGTCGCGACGACGCTGTTCCGAAGCTATGTCGCGCACGTCGCGCGGTTCGACGACACTTATGGTTCGCTTGCCGCGGTGGTGGTGCTGATGCTGTGGCTGATGGTCTCGGCATGGGCCTTGCTACTGGGCGCGCGGCTCAACGCCGAGGCGATAGCCGCCTCCGGTATCAGCATTGAGGAACGACGCGAATGACCCAGGATCCGGTGCAGGACCGCTACCGCCATCGCATGCTGACGATCATCGCCGCGATCCTGCTGATTGGAGCGCTGAAGGCGGGCTTCGCTGTCATCATGCCGATCGCCTTTGCCGCGATCATCGTGGCTGCCTTGTGGCCGTTCAAGCGCTGGCTCGCGCGCTATATGCCGTCGTGGATCGCCTACACGCTGACGCTCCTGTCGCTGGTCGCTATGCTTATCGCCTTTGCTGTGGCGGTCTATCTGTCGATCGGGCAGGTGATCGGGGCGATGTCGGCGCAGTGGGGGGGGCTCGAAAAAGTCTATAGCCGGCTGGCGGCCTGGGCGGCTGATCGGGGTGTGCCGATCACCGGGACGCTCAATCGCCAGCGCATTACCGCGATGCTTCAGATGCTGGCCAGCGGTGCCTATGCCTTTGTGACCTATGTCGGGTTCATCGGCATCGTCGTGATGCTCGGCCTGCCCGAGGTGCCCCGGCTGCGGCGTAGGCTGTACGAGATGTGCGAAGGCGGCACACGGCGCGATATGCTCGAAGTGAGCGAGGAGATATCGGGTCAGGTCCGTCGATATCTCGGCACAACGCTGGCCACCAGCATCCTGACCGGTGTCGCCTCCGCCATCTGGTCGTGGATGACCGGGCTGGAGCTCGCCCTGGTGTGGGGTATCCTCAACTTCCTGCTCAATTTCGTGCCCGTGATCGGCAACATTGTCGGCATCGTGCCGCCCGTGCTGTTCGCCTTCGTGCAGTTCGGCGGGTGGCAGATGCCCGCGTTGGTCTTTATCGGCTTCGTCGTCCTGCAGATGACGATCAGCAACGTGATCTACCCGCTGCTTCAGGGCAAGCAGCTGTCGCTGTCACCGCTGGCGATCATCATCGCGATGACGTTCTGGAGCTGGGTCTGGGGTATCGCCGGGGCGTTGATCGCGGTGCCGCTCACCGCCGCGATCGTCATCATCTGTGGCCAGTTCGATCGCAGCCGGTGGATCGCGAAATTGCTGTCTGCTTAAATTAAACGACGGGGGCGGTGGCGCCAGATGACCCACAACACGACATTCAGAGGTCATTTCGCGCTCCCCAACTTCGGACATCCATTCATGTTCGCCAACGGGGTTGATCAGCGATAGCGGAAATGGAGCGAAG
>NZ_JALNUR010000047.1 GCF_026540895.1 Sphingomonas sp. GM_Shp_1
GGTGATCGCGGCGGCCTATCGCCATGTCCGCGGGCGCGAAGGCATGGGTGGCGGCGACCCCAAGCTGATGGGGGCGATCGGGCTCTGGCTGGGCTGGCGGATGCTGCCCGGGGTGTTGCTGGCGGCCTGTGTCATCGGGCTGGGCTATGTGCTGCTGCGTCGCCTGCTGGGAACGCGGGTGGCGGCGGACGAGATGGTGCCGCTCGGCCTGTTGCTGGCGGTGGCGGCTTACCCATGCTGGATGTTGATGATAGCATCGGGGATATGATGCCGTTGCCCCTCTTCGCCCTGGCGCTGATGCAAGCGCAAGCCGCCGTTCCGACCCTGGGCACCCTGCCGCGCCAGCAATTGCCCGAACGCGGCTGCGCGGCCTATCTGTGGACCGTGCAGGACCAGCGCTTCGTCGCGATGGTCGAGCCGACGCGGCTGCGGCTGTCGCTGGACGGCAAGCTGGTGGATCTGGCCGCGACCCAGGCGGGCGAAGGCGGCGCGCTGGGGCTGGCGAGCGGCACCCGCTATGCCGGGGGCGGAGTCGGTGCGACGCTGACCATGACCATCGCCCAGCGCGAGACGTTGCAGGACGGGGCGATCGTGTCCGACGCCAGCCTCAGCATCGCACGCGAGGGACAGGATGAGGTCGTGGTGCCGGTCGGCGGGCTGGTCGGCTGCGCTCCCGCCGCCGCGCGGTAAGGATGGCGGCAACGATACTATTGACGACGCTAGGGAACCTGCACTGACCTTTTGGCGTTTGGGGTGTGCTGGGGGATCGATCCGAATGACGGAAGACCCTTTTGCGGAAAGGGGTTTTCTACGGCGTGGCGGGACGGATCGGCAGACACACTTGGCTTGCGGTCGCGCTGATTGCTCCCACATCCTTAACCACCCCGGCAATGGCGCAATTGTCGAAGCCCGGCAGCTCGCCTGCCCAGGGGCCCAGCTTGCCGCAGGACCAGCGTGACGGCACCGCCGACCCGCAGAACAATGCGCCGATCGTCCCCGATGCGCAGTTCGACGCCGCGCTGCCGCCGCTGAGCGGAGACATCAATGCGCCGCTGGAGCCGATGTCGACCATGACGACGGCCCAGCCCCAGACGAACACCATCCCCACGCCGCAGACCGCGCCGCCGCTTCCCCAGGCTCAGACCGGACAGCCGCTTGCGACCGGAGAAGCGATCGGCCCGGTCGCGCCTGAAGACCCGCAACTGGCCCAGCCGCTGACCCCGCTGGGCAGTTTCGATTCCACCCCGCTCCAGGCCGCCGCCGATCCGACAAGCGAGCGTGCGCCAGAAATCCGTTACGATATGGATGTGCGCGGGCTGGCCGAGCTGAATCTGGACGACGAGTTCAAGGGGCTGTCGGCGCTGCGCGAAGGCAAGGGCAAGGCGGCCAATGCAACCCAGGTCTCCGCCCGTGCGCGCGAGGACGAGCAGCTTGCGATCCGCCTGATGAAGTCGCTCGGCTATTACGACGCCACCGCCGTCTCGACGCTTCAGCGCGAAGGGCAGGGCGAGGGCGAAGCCGGCCGGTTGAAGGTCGTGCTGACCGCGACGCCGGGGCGGCTCTATCGCCTGTCCTCGGTCACGGTGAACGCGCAGGCCACGACGCCGCCCGACCTGGTCCGCACCAACCTGCCGATCAAGGTCGGCGACCCGATTGAGGCGGCGCGGATCGAGGGGGCAGAGGCGAATGTCAGCCTGGTCCTGCCGCAGCGCGGCTATCCCTTCGTCAAGGTCGGTGACCGCGACATCTTGCTGGAGGATCAGGGGCCGGAGCCGGTCGGCGCCTATACGCTGCCTGTCGATACGGGTCCGCGTTCGGCCTTCGGCAAGCTGACCACGGTCGGCGACGCGGTGTTCGACCTGGATCACCTGAACGTCTTCCCGCGCTTCGACGAGGGGCAACTCTATGACTCGCGGCTGACCGACGATCTGCGCAACGCGCTGGTCGCGACCGGGCTGTTCAACGGCGTCGCGGTCGAGCCCAAGCGGACGGGCCGGATGAACCCCGACGGTACGGAAGCGATCGACCTTCAGGTGACGCAGACCAAGGGGCCCGCCCGTACCCTGTCGGGTGAAGGCGGTTACTCGACCGGCCAGGGCGTGCGGTTGCAGGGCAGCTTCACCAACCGCAACGCCTTCAAGCCCGAGGGCGCGCTGATCGCCTCGGTCATCGCAGGCACGCAGGAACAGGGCTTGAGCGGCACCTTCCGCCGCTCGAACGCAGGGCGGCGCGACCGGACGTTCCAGGTCATCGCCTCGGCCAGCCACCAGAATTACGACGCCTTCGATGCGTTCATCGGTACGGTCGCCTTCCGCTGGAGCTATGACTCGACGCCGATCTGGCAGAAGAAATTCACCTATGCGTTCGGCGGCGAGCTGACCGGCACGAACGAAAGCGTCTATGATTTCGCGCGGGGCGAGCGGGTGCGCGGCACCTATGGCATCGCCGCGATTCCGGGTCAGGTGGTGTTCGACCAGTCCAACGACCTGCTCAACCCGACCCGCGGTTATCGCCTGAAGCTGAACCTCAGCCCGGAGACCTCGGTGCGCGGCGCGGTGCGGCCCTATGCGCGGATGATGATCGAGGGGACCTTCTATTATCCCTTCAACGACAGCCTGGTGATTGCGGGCCGGGCGCGCGCGGGTGCGATCTTCGGGATCGAGCGTGACGATCTGGCGCCGTCGCGGCGCTATTATGGCGGCGGCGGCGGGTCGGTGCGCGGCTATGGCTTCCAGCGGCTGGGGCCGTTCGATCCGCAGGGCAATCCGGTCGGCGGACGCAGCCTGAACGAGTTCGCGCTGGAGGCGCGCTATCGCTTCGGCAATTTCGGCATCGTGCCGTTCGTCGATGCGGGCAACAGCTATGAGAGCACGCTGCCCACGGGCAAGGACCTGCGCTTCGGTGCGGGTATCGGCGGGCGCTTCTACACCAATTTCGGGCCGCTGCGCGTCGACGTGGCGACGCCGCTGAACCCGCGTCCGGGTGACGGCAAGGTGGCCCTGTATATCTCGATCGGGCAGGCCTTCTGATGGCGGACGAACAGACCATGTCGGCCGAGCCTGACGTCATCGTCGTTCGCCGCCCCTTGTGGCAGCGTATCCTGAAGTGGATCGGCATCGTCTTGCTGGGCTTGGTCCTGCTGGTCGGGGCGATCCTGCTGGGGATCAACACCGATCCGGGGCGGCGCTTCGTCGCGGACCAGCTGGGCGGCTATTCCACCGCATCGGGGCTGAACATCAAGGTCGGGCGGATCGAGGGATCGCTCTATGGCCGGATGAGCCTGGTCGACCTGCGGGTCAGCGATCCCAAGGGCGTGTTCCTGTCCAGCCCGCGCCTGGACGTGGACTGGCGGCCCTTCGCCTATACCCGGAACCATGTCGATGTGCGGTCGCTGAACGCGGACCTGGTTACACTGGCGCGCAAGCCCGAGCTCAAGCCGACGCCCAGCGACCCCAATGCGCCGCTGCTCCCCGATCTCGACATCGATGTGAACCGGCTGACGCTCAAGCGCTTCGCGATCGGCGCGCCGGTGACGGGGCAGCGTCATGTGCTGGCGATCGACGGCAAGGTGCATATCGCCGATCGCCGCGCGCAGGTGACGGCCAGCGCCGATGCCCTGCGCGGGCCGGGGGTCGCGGGTGGCGACCGGCTGCGGCTGGTGCTCGACGCGGTGCCCGATGCCGATCGGCTGGCGGTGGACGTGAAGCTGACCGCGCCGACCGGCGGCGTGGTCGCGTCGATGGCGGGGCTGAAGGCGCCGCTGACGCTGTCGGTCGATGGGCGTGGCGGCTGGAAAGCGTGGCAGGGCCGCGCGATCGCGACGCTGGGCGGCGGCGAACTCGCCAATCTGAACGCCACCGCGCGCGACGGGCATATCGAGGTGCGCGGGCTGACCCGGCCCGGCCTGTATCTGGAAGGACCGGTCGAACGGCTGACCTCGCCGGCGCTTCAGGTCGCGATCGACACCACGCTGAACGAACGGCGTGCGGATACGCGGATGAAGCTGCGTTCGTCGGCCCTGATGGTCGATGCGGGCGGTCTGCTCGATCTGGCCAATAGCCGGTTCGGCGATTTCGCGGTCGATGCCAAGCTGCTGACTCCCGGCGCCATCGCGCCGAACCTGCGCGGCCGCGACGTGCTGGCGCGCGTGGTGCTGGACGGGGCCTTCGCGACGCCGACCGTGGATTACAAGATTCGCGCGACCTCGCTGGGCTTTGGCGAGACCTCGGTCGAGTATCTCTATGCCGAGGGTCTGGCGAAGGTGAATGCCGACCGCATCCTGGTGCCGGTCAAGGCGCGCGCCAGGCGGATCGCCGGGCTGAACGCCGCCGTGGGCGGGCTGACCACCAATGTCGCGATCCAGGGCGACTTCGCGGTCGCCATGCCCAATATCCTGTCGGACAATCTGCGCATCCGCTCGGACAATATCGATGCGACGGCGGTGGTCGTCGCCAATATGCAGACCGGGCGCTACACCGGCGCGCTCAAGGGCCGGGTCAACAATTACCGGGTCGAGAGCATCGGCATCATCAACCTGACCACCGACGCCAATCTGGTGGCGACGCCGAGCGGCTTCGGGGTGAAGGGCCGGGTGGTCGCGCGGACCTCGCAGATCTTCAACGGGGGCGCGCGCAACTTCCTGGGCGGCAATGCGATCGTGCGCGCCGATGTCGAATACAGCCCGCAAGGCATCGTGACGTTCAGCGGCCTTCGCCTGACCGCACCGCAATTCCGCGTGACGCGCGGGCAGGGGCGCTATGATCCGGCGACCGGCGCGGTGGCGGTGTCGGCGGACGCCTATTCCAACCAATATGGCCCGCTGAGCGCGCGGGTGACGGGGTCGCAGACCAATCCGGTGGTCGTGCTGCGCGCGGCCAAGCCGGGCGTCGGCGTCGGCCTCGCCAATCTCCAGGCGCGGGTCGTCGGGCGCAACGGTGCCTATGCGGTCAATGCCAGCGGCGACACCAATTATGGCCCCTTCACCGCCAATGTGCTGGTCAGCACCGGGCGGCAGTTGGCGATCGACATCCGCAGCCTGGTCTTCGCCGGGATCAACACCACGGGTCGCGTCGTCCAGACCGCCGCCGGGCCGTTCGCCGGCGCGCTGCAATTCGCGGGCCAGGGGATCAACGGTCGCGTCCAACTGGCCGACCAGGGCGGCAACCAGCGCGCCGACATCGCCGCGCGCGCCTATAATGCGCGCGTGCCCGGCATGGTCGACTTCACCATCGGCCGCGCCATCGTCAACGCCAGCGTCGTCATGCTGCCGAACGCGCCACAGATCGTCGCCGACGCGCAACTGGCCGACACCCGTTATGGCGAGGTCGTCATCCAGTCGGCACGCGCCAAGGTCAACTATACCGGCGGGCGCGGCACGGCGCAGGCGGTGATGACCGGATCGTCGAGCATCCCGTTCAACGTCGCGCTCAACGCCCGGCTGAGCCCCAACGATTATCTGATCGCGGCCAAGGGGCAGGCGAACGGCATCGCTTTCCGCACGACCAATCCCGCGCGGGTTCAGAATGTCGCGGGCGAGTGGCGGCTGTCGCCGACCCGGATCGACCTGGGTCAGGGGTCGGTGCGGATCGCCGGCTCCTATGGCAATGGAATGAAGGTCCAGACCCGTCTCGACCGGCTGGATATGTCGATCCTCGACGCCTTCGTCCCCAATCTGGGCATTTCGGGGCAGGCGAGCGGTGCGCTCGACTTCACCCAGGCGCGCGATGCCAGCTTCCCCGCCGCCGAGGCGCGCCTCACCGTCGCCAATTTCCGGCGCACCGGGCTGGCGGCGGTGTCGGAGGCGGTGGACATCGTCTTCGCGGGTCGTCTCGTCGCCGATGGCGGCGAGGCACGCGCGCTGATCCGGCGCGGGCAGATGGTGGTGGGCCGCATGGTCGCCAATCTGCGTCCGCTACCGCCGGGCAATGGCGGCTGGGTCAACCGGCTGATGCAGGCCCCGTTGTCGGGCGGCATCCGCTATAACGGCCCGTCTGCGGTGCTCTTCTCCTTCGCGGCACTGCCCAACCAGCAGTTGACGGGGCCGATCGCGGTGGCCGCCGACTTCTCGGGCCGGGTCTCCGCGCCGCAGTTGAACGGCCTGATCCGCGCCGACAATCTGACCTATGACAATGAGGCCTATGGCACCCGGCTGAGCAACATGCAGTTGGCGGGGCGCTTCTCCAACGACCGGCTGGAGATTACGCGGCTCCAGGCCAAGGCGGGCGAGGGCAGCATCCAGGCGCAGGGGACCGTCGGTCTGGCGGCGGACAGCGGCTATCCGATCGACATCCGCGCGCAACTGAACAATGCCCGCCTGGCCGACAGCGACGCGCTTGCTGCGACGACCAGCGGCACGGTCCGCCTGACCCATGGTCGCGACGGCGGGCTGATCCAGGGCGACCTGACCGTGCCCAATGCACGCTATCAGATCATCCGCCAGGGCCAGGCCGAGGTGCCCGAGCTGACCGGCGTGCGCCGTCGCAGCGAGATCCGTACCCCGCGTCCGACCGACCGGCCCGCCCCCACGCCGCCGCCGGGGCTGTTCCGCCTCGACCTGCGGGTGCGCGCGAACAACCAGCTCTTCGTGTCGGGCATGGGGCTGGAGTCCGAATGGGAGATGGACCTGCGCATCGGCGGCACCAGCGCGGCACCGACGATCAATGGCGGGCTCGATCTGGTGCGCGGTACATACAGCTTTGCGGGCAAGCGGTTCGAGGTGAATCGCGGCACGATCCGCTTCCGTGGCGGCGCGCTGACCGATCCGGACATCAATATCCAGGCGACGACGACCACCGACGGCATCACCGCGGTGATCAACGTCACCGGCACCGGACAGCGTCCGCAGATCGCCTTCACCTCGACGCCGACCCTGCCTCAGGACGAGGTGCTCAGCCGCCTGTTGTTCGGCACCAACCCCGAAAACCTGTCCGCGACCGAGGCGATCCAGCTGGCCGCCGCGCTCAACTCGCTGCGCGGCTCGGGCGGCGGCGGGCTGAACCCGCTGGGCAAGCTGCGCTCGGCGACCGGGTTCGACCGGCTGCGCGTCCTGGGCGCCGACGAGGCGACCGGGCGGGGCACCAGCCTGGCAGCGGGCAAATATCTGACCGACAATATCTATGTGGAGATCGTCACCGACGCGCGGGGCTTTACCGCCACCCAGTTGCAGATCGCACTGACCCGCACGCTCAGCCTGCTGACCCAGACCGGATCGTTCGGCGGATCGGCGGGCAGCCTGCGCTACTCGCGGGATTTCTAGGACCGCTGCTATCACTATCCTTCCCTCTCCCCTGTCCAGGGGAGAGGGCCCAGGGCGCAGGGCAGTTTTGCATTGCGGCAACGGGGTTTCACCAAAGTGCAACATCCGGCAGGATGGCGGCATGACTCCCGACCAGCTGTCCGCCCAGGCCACCGCCATCCTCGCCGATCTGATCGCGATCGACACCACTTCGCGCGAGTCCAATCTGGAGCTGATCGCCTATGTCGAGCGGCATCTGGCGGGCTTCGGGGTCGCCGGGCGGCGGGTTTTCAATGCCGATGGCAGCAAGGCCAATCTCTACGCCACGGTGGGACCGATGGAGGCGGGCGGCGTCGTCCTGTCGGGGCATAGCGATGTCGTGCCGGTCGACGGCCAGCCCTGGACCAGCGATCCCTGGCGGCTGACCCGGCGCGGCGACCGGCTGTTCGGGCGCGGCACCTGCGACATGAAGGGGTTCCTCGCCCTGTCTCTGGCGCTCGCCCCGCATGTGGCGAGCGCCGGGGCGAAGCGTCCCCTTCATCTGGCGATCTCCTATGACGAGGAGGTGGGATGCCTGGGCGCGCCGTCGATGATCGCCGAGATCGCGCGCGAACTGCCCGCCCCCGCCGCCGTGGTGGTGGGCGAGCCGACCGAGATGGTCGTGGTCGGCGGGCATAAGGGGATCGCCACCTGGAACGTCACCGTCACGGGGCATGAAGCGCATAGCAGCCTGCCCCATCTGGGCGTGTCGGCCAATATGGTCGCGATCCGGCTGATGCAGCGACTGGCCGACCTCGCCGAGCGACTGGCGGGGGAGGGCGACCCGCACGGGCCCTTCTGTCCGCATCATGCTACCCTGACCGTCGGCCAGATGGCGGGCGGGACAGCGGTCAACATCCTGGCGCGGGAGTGTCGGTTCGCCTTCGACCTGCGCACCCTGCCGGGGCAGGAGCCGGAGAAGGTGCTCGCCCCCTTCTTCGCCGCCTGTGCCGAGGCGGATGCGGCGCTGCGCCTGCGCTTTCCGGGAGCGGGGGTTCGGGTCGAGCGGCGCTCGCGCACCCCGGCCTTCGCGCCCGAAGCGGATGGAATGGCCGAACGGCTGGCACGCGCATGGGCGGGCGACAACGGTCCGGCGCGCGCGGTGCCCTATGCCGCGGAAGCAGGGCAGTTTCAGGGGGCGGGTTTCTCGACGATCATCTGTGGCCCGGGTTCGATCGCACAGGCGCATCAACCGGACGAGTATATCGAGGTCGCTCAGATGGAGCGGGGGGCCGCCTTCATGCTGAGGCTGGCGGATGATCTGTATCGATAAGGGACGGGGCCGATCGATTCGGCCGGAAAATCATGAGGCGATCCGTCGGTAGCTCCGCTCCGAATCGCCTCATGACATAACCTGTGTTTACCAGGGGCGCATGGTCTCGCCGTAGATCAGCGCGATGATGAACTTCAGCATGGATATTCTCCCTCGTTGACGACCGTTTCCGGCACGCGGGAATATAGTTAATGCTAAATTAACCATGACGCAATGGGTAACCGCTGCGCTAACGGACTGGAATGGCGCAGGAAAGGAGGTTAACACCTTCTTTAGTGGTCACGGTTACATTTGAGGGGTGAACGACAGTCCCTCTCGAATCGCGACCAGCGAATCCGGGCTTCCAGGCCCTGCCACCGGCGTCACGAATGCGGAGGCGGTGGACCCGCACTGGCAGTTCCTGATCCTGTTGGCGGTCGGCAACTTCACCATCCTGCGCCGCCGCTTCGGGCGGACGCATTGCGCCACGCTGATCGAGATGATCGTGGCACGCCTGACCGAGGCCTTTCCCGAGGCGATGGTTCGGTCCACCGGCGCGGCGGAAGTCGAGATGATGATGTTCGCCCCGGCCCGTGCGGTGCTGGAGGATCGATTGGCGGCGATGAACGCGCTGTTGTCGCAGCCCTTCGAGCTGGGCGGCGAACGCTGTCGCGTCGAACCGGTCCTGGGCGCCGCGGCGGCGACGGTGCCGCACGACGACGATATCCGCCTGTTGGAGGATGCCGAACAGGCGCTGGGCGATGCGCATATCGAAGGCCGTCCCGTCGTGCGTGAGATGGCGGCGCGCGCCGATCGGCTCGACCGGATCGCGCTTGCCCGCGATCTCAGCCAGGCGGTCGAGCAGGACGGGCTCTATGTCGAATATCAGCCCAAGGTTCATGTCCGTCAGCAGCGGATCGCCAGCATTGAGGCGCTGCTGCGCTGGCGGCATCCGGTCTATGGCATGATCTCGCCGATGGAGTTCATCCCGGTGGCCGAGGAGTCGCGCGTGATCGCGCCGCTGACCCTGTGGACATTGCGCCGGGTGATCGCCGACCAGCAAAGCCTGATCCGCGCGGGGCACGACCTGCGCGTCTATGTCAACATCTCCGGCATGTTGCTGAGCGACCAGAATTTCGTCCGGGAAGCCTGCGCGCTGGTGACCGACAGCGGCGCCCGTATCGGGTTCGAGATCACCGAAACCTCGGTCATCCGCGATCCCGACAGCGCGATCGCCAATCTTCAGACCTTCGTCGACATGGGCATCACCGTCGCGATCGACGATTATGGCGCGGGGCTGTCCTCGCTGTCCTATCTGAAGCAGTTGCCCGCCTGCGAATTGAAGATCGACAAGCTGTTCATCACCCAATTGACCAGTTCCAACCGCGATCCCCTGATCGTCCGTTCGACCATCGACCTGGCCCATGCGCTGGAGATGGAAGTGGTGGCCGAGGGGGTGGAAACGCCCGCCGCGCTGGCGCTGCTCAGCGTCATGGGGTGCGACATGATCCAGGGTTATCTCATCAGCCGTCCGATCGGCCTGGAGGCGCTGACCCGTTTCCTGACGGAACAGGGGCATCAGGCCACCGTGGCAATGGCCCGCCCGACGCCTTTCGCCCGTCTGGTGGCGAATGCGCGCGGTTAGGATCGCGCTGGTCGTCGCGGCATTGCTGGCGGCGGGCTTGGGATCGCGGGGAAGGGCGGAGACGGTCCCGCAGCCCGGCTTCGATCGCGCGATCGAGGCGGCCAAGGCCGAAATGCTCCGCGACCCGGCGGTCGCCATCCAAAAGGCCGAGGTGGCGCGGCAATCCGCCGGACGGATGGAGGACGCCGACCAGCGCGCGCTCGCCCTGGCGACGACGGACTGGCTGCGCGGCGAAGGGGCCAGCCGGCTGGGCGACAATCGGAAGGCGCGCACCGCGATTTCCGGCGCGCTGGGGACCGCGCGGCGACTGGCGCCGCAGTCCGATCTCTATGGCAACCTGCTATTGTCCCAGGGCAGCCTGGACATGGACACCGGCAATATCGCCGCCGCACTCCAGTCCTTTCAGGGCGCGTATCGCGTCTTTCAGCATCTGAACGATCCGCGCGGACAGGCGCGGGCGCTCGTCCAGATGGCGAACCTGTACATCAACGGAAAGGACTTCGCGTCGGCGCTCCGCTATCTGGAGCAGGCGCGGACCACCTATCAGGGCGACGACGCGCTGCGCATGGTCGTCCTCAACAACCGGTCGCTGACCCTGGGCGAACTGGGGCGGACGGAGGATGCGCTGGCCCAGTTGCGCGAAGCCGGCACGCTGGCGCAGCGGTTGAACAGTCCGCCGATGCTGGCGCAGGTCTGGCGCAATATCGCGCGCAGCGAATTGCGGCTCGGTCGGGTCGGGGCGGCGGAATCGGCGATCGCGCGCGCCCGCGCCGCCGACCCCGGCGATACGAGCACGCTGGACAGCATCGCCGCCCAGGCCGCCTTTCAACGCGGCCAACTGGCCCAGGCCGCCAATTTGATCGACCGGAGCTTCGAGGGTGTCGATGTCGGTCGGACCGGCGTGTCGCTGCGCGATGCGCACCAGAGCGCCTATCAGATCTATATGGCGGCGGGACGGACGGCGGATGCGCTTCGCCATCTGGAGGCGCTGAAGCGGATCGACGACGACGCCACCCGCCTCGCCACCTCGACCAGCCTCGCGCTGATGGGTGCGCGGTTCGACTTCGCCAATCAGGAATTGCGGATCGCGCGGATGAAGGCCGCCGACCTGCAACGCAACATCGCCTTCGAGCGCGAGCAGTTGCGCACCGAGCGGATCATCCTGATCGGATCGGTCGCCGCGATCATCGTCGTGCTCGCGCTGCTCGGCGTCTGGCTGGTCACGCTGGGCCGCAGCCGCAACCGGATTCGCGCCGCGCATGGCGACCTGGCCGTGACCAATGATCGGCTGGAAAAGGCGCTGGCGGTCAAGACCGAGTTTCTGGCGACGACCAGCCATGAGATCCGCACGCCCCTGAACGGCATATTGGGCATGACCCAGATCATGCTGGCCGACAGCGCGCTTCCCGGCGAACAGCGCGAGCGGGTGGAGGTGATGCACGGCGCGGGGATGACCATGCGTGCGCTGGTCGACGACCTGCTCGACGTGGCGAAGATCGAGAATGGCCGCCTGACGCTGGAGCAGGTGCCCTTCGATCTGGCGACCACGGTTCGCGACGCCTCGCGCCTGTTCGAGGGGCAGGCCGCGGCCAAGGCGCTGGGCTTCACCGTCGAATTGTCCGAATGTCCCGCCACCGTGCTGGGCGATCCGGCGCGCATCCGCCAGATCGTCTTCAACCTGTTGTCCAATGCGTTGAAGTTCACCGCGTCGGGGCAGGTGACGCTGTCGGCGCGGCGGACGGCGGACGGCGTGTCGATCCGCGTCAGCGATAGCGGTATCGGCATATCGCCCGACAATCTCGAGGAGATTTTCGAGGCCTTTCGTCAGGCCGATGCCAGCACCACCCGGCAATTCGGCGGCACCGGCCTGGGGCTGGCCATCTGTCGGCGGCTCGCCCGGGCG
Source organism: Sphingomonas sp. GM_Shp_1 (assembly GCF_026540895.1). Lineage (GTDB taxonomy): Bacteria > Pseudomonadota > Alphaproteobacteria > Sphingomonadales > Sphingomonadaceae > Sphingomonas. Next base: position 12,074 of record NZ_JALNUR010000047.1, read on the forward strand.
ATGGGGGGCGACGTGACGGTGGAAAGCGTGGTGGGGCAGGGATCGACGTTCATCCTCACCCTGCCGCTCGACGAACTGGCCCCGGCGCCGGCGGTGGAGCGTCCGATCGTCCTCGTCGTCGATCGCAATCCGATCCGGCGGGCGATGTGGACCAATTTCTGTGCGCCATACGCGGTCGCGCAGTTCGTCGCCGACGCGGACGAAGCGGTCGCGCGCCTGGCCGAAGGGGGCGTTTCGCGCGTGCTGATCGATGACAGCGCGATCCGCGATGCGGAGGGCCGCCCGATGCTGTCGCGAATGGCACAGGTCCGAGCGGCGGGGGTTCCGACGTTCCTGTTATGGCCGGAATCGGACCCGTTGGAGCGGAACGAATTTTTTGGGCCTGGGTTGATCGAGGTTGTCGCGAAGCCGGTCGCGGGGGTCGAGGTGATGCGAAGGATGTTCGACACCTCACCGCAAACCGCCTTTACGCCTCTTGTAACGCAAGCGGCATGATCGCTAGGGCGGAGCTATGATCTGCGTCATGACCGCGAAGGGATGCGATACGGGGAAGGGGCGTCGATGAACGTCCTTTTCATCGAGGATGATCGCATGAACCGGCGCGTCGTGCGCGACATGCTCGACGTGGCGGGCGCCAGCATGGCGGAGGCGGAAAACGCCGAGATCGGCCTCGATATGATCGAGCGCGACTCCTATCACATGATCCTGATCGATCTGCGCATGCCGGGCATGGACGGCATCACCGCCATTCAGCGTATCCGCGCGCGGGGCGATGCCAAGGGCGAGGTGCCGATCATCGTCGTGACCGCCGACAGCGGCGTGGACCTGCGCGAACGATGTATGAGCGCGGGGGCCGATGACGTCATCGTGAAGCCCGTCGCGATGGACCAGCTGTTCGAGTCGATGGGTCGTATCCTCGCGGGTGACCGTGGCGGCGCGATGATCGGCTGAGCCCTTCGCGGAAGGGGCGAGTGTCAATCCGGCCTTAGCTCGCCGCATCCGGCTTGGGCTTAAGCGCATCGGCCAGTGACGCCGTGGCGCTGCCGCGCTTGGCGGGCAGGGGCTGGGAGGGGTCGGGGGCCCATCCGGTCAGGAAGATCAGGTTGAACTGCTCCGACACGCGCCCATCGGGATCGGCCAGATCGGCAAAGGCCGCCGCCGCCGCCGACAGCGCGGCGCGACCGATCGGGCGACGCTCGGCCAGCATGTTGCTCGCCCCCATGCCGCGCAGATCGCTCAGCAGCCGACCGAAGTCGCGGTAGCGGACCTCCAGCGTCTCGATATCGGCCACGGGCAGGGTGAAGCCCGCGCGCATCAGCAAATCCCCCGCCGACCGGACATCGACCTGCGGGTGCAGCCGCGCCACCGGACGTTCGGCCTCGGCCACGCGCAGTGCCGCGCGCAGCCGGGGCAGCGAACCGCCGCCGACGAACGCGCCCAGGAACAGCCCATCGGGCCGCAACACCCGCCGGATCAGCGTCAGCGCCCCCGGCAGATCGTCGATCTGGTCCAGCACGCCCGCGCTGACCACCAGATCGAAGCTGCGATCCGCAAAGGGCAGGCGATCCTCGTCCCCCTGCACGCCGCCCGCCGCATGGGCAAAGGCGAAGCCGGGGTCCAGCCGCGCCACCCGTGCACCCGGCGGCGCGGGGAACTGGCCGTCGAAGCAACCCAGGTCCAGGATATGGCGGAACGGCCGCGTGACGGCATCCAGCCGTTCGGCAAGGCCATCGAGCATCGCGGCGCGCAGGAAGTCGTGCGCGGCGAAATCGGGCTGGGCGCGGTCGCGATGGCGGCGGCGGGCGTTACTGTCGAAGATGGTCGGGCTGCTCACCGCCGCGCTTGTGCGCGCTTGTGCGATCGGGAACAAGTCGAACCCGATGGGTGGGCAAGCGAAAGCGACGGGATTTGCGCCGGGCGGGTGGCTGGCCGGGGCGATCCGCTGGGCCTTGCCGCCGCGCTGTCCGGGCTGCGCCGAACCGGTCGAGGCGGATCACCGCTTCTGTGCGTCATGCTGGGGACGATTGCGGTTTCTGGACGGGGCGGGGTGCGTCCGCTGCGGCCTGCCTCCGCCCGGGGAGCCGGGGCAGCATTGCGGGGCCTGCTTGGCGGATCCGCCGCACCATGCCGGAGTCCATGCCGCCGTCGCCTATGGTCCGATCGCGCGCGAACTGCCGATCCGGCTGAAACATGGTGGCCGGATCGGCGTGGCGGAGACCATGGCCGGGCCGATGGCGCGTCTGGTGCCGCATGATGCGGAATTGCTGGTCCCGGTGCCGCTGCATCGCTGGCGGCTGTGGCGGCGCGGGTTCAACCAGGCGGTATTGATCGGCGAGGGCGTGTCGCGGCGCACCGGCCTCCCCCTGTTGCGGGGCGGGCTGGAGCGGGTGAGGGCGACGCCGTTGCTGCGCGGCCTGTCGCCCCGCGAAAGGCGAAAGGCCGTGACGTCGGCGTTCCGTGTTACCGACCGGGCGGCGGTGAAGGGGCGGCGCATCGTCCTGATCGACGATGTCTATACCACCGGCGCGACAGCGAATGCGTGCGTGCGCGCTCTGCTGGCGGCGGGGGCGGCGTCGGTCGCGATCCTGTGCTGGGCGCGCGTCATCGAGGGGGCGGACGATTGACAAGCGCCCCCGCGCGCCACACCTGAGGGGGATGGCAAAGGTCGAAATCTACACCAAGGCGTTCTGTCCCTATTGCACCCGGGCCAAGGCGCTGCTCGCCTCCAAGGGCGTCGAGCCCGAGGAATTTGACATCAGCATGGGCGGCCCCAAGCGCGCCGAGATGATCGAGCGCGCGAACGGACGCACCACCGTGCCGCAGGTCTTCATCGACGGACAGCATATCGGCGGTTCGGACGATCTGGCCGCGCTCGACAAGCGCGGAGGGTTGGACCCGCTCCTGGCCGCATGACGGCGGTCGCGGTTCTTCAGATGACGGCGGGGATCGACCCCGCCGCCAATGCTGACACGCTGGAACGCGCCATTGCCGAGGCGGCGGCGGGGGGCGCGGCGATGCTGTTCACCCCCGAAATGTCGGGACTGATCGACCGCGACAAGGCGCGCGCGGCGGCGCATCTGACCTCCGAAGAACATGACCCGGTGCTCGCCCGCGTCCGCGCGGCGGCGGCGGCGCATGGCCTGTGGGTTCATCTCGGTTCGCTGGCGGTCAGGCGCGAGGACGGGCGGCTCGCCAACCGCGCCTATGTCATCGACGACCGGGGCGAGGTCCGCGCCCGGTACGACAAGATGCACCTGTTCGATGTCGACCTGCCCAGCGGCGAAAGCTGGCGGGAATCGGCGTCCTATGCGCCCGGCGAGCAGGCGGTGGTGGTCGACACGCCGGTCGGGCGGCTGGGCCTGGCCATCTGCTACGACATGCGCTTCCCAGCGCTGTTCGCCGCGCTGACCGAGGCGGGGGCGACGATCCTGTCGGTGCCCGCCGCCTTTACCCGCCCGACCGGTGCGGCGCATTGGCACGTCCTGCTCCGCGCCCGGGCGATCGAGGCGGGCGTGCATTTGATCGCCGCCGCGCAGACCGGCGAGCATCAGGACGGTCGCGCCACCTATGGCCATTCGCTGGTGGTCGGGCCCTGGGGCGAGGTGCTGCTGGACATGGGCGAGGCGGCGGGGCTGGGCTTCGCGACCCTCGACATGGCGCAGGTCGATGCGGTGCGGCAACGCCTGCCCGCGATCCGCCATCGCCGCGCGATCCCGCCGGTGGTGCGGGCATGATCGTCTTCGACCTGCGATGCGGGCACGGCCATGTGTTCGAGGCCTGGTTCGCCTCGTCCAACGCCTATGCCGATCAGCGTGAGGCCGGGCAGGTCGAATGTCCGCTGTGCGGCGATCGCCGGATCGACAAGGCGGTCATGGCCCCGCAGATCGCCGCCAAGGGCAACAGCAAGCCCGACACACCTTCGCCACAGGCGATCCGCGCCGTGCTGGAGCAACTGGCGGGCCAGCAGGCGAAGATGCTGGAAAAATCGACCTGGGTCGGTACCGCCTTCGCGGATCAGGCGCGTGCGATGCACGAAGGCACGGCGCCCGTCACGCAAATCCACGGTCAAGCCAGTCTGGCCGAGGCCAAGGCCCTGGTCGAGGAAGGCGTCTCCGTCGCGCCCCTGCCGTTCCCGGTGGTGCCACCGAAACAGGTCAACTGACGGCGGCGGGCTCCGCTCCGCCAAACCACTCTGGACCCCGCCCCACGACCCGAGTATCACCGCGTCCGCGTGGGGCCCCGTAGCTCAGCAGGATAGAGCATCAGATTCCTAATCTGGGGGCCACTGGTTCGAATCCAGTCGGGGTCACCACGCTCCTGAAATCAAAGATTTGGCGGCTATTTTGTGCCGTTTGTCTCACAGTAAAATCTCACAGCATTGGCCGCAGATGATGGCCAGCTATGCGCAACGTTCGGGCTGCTTCTTCCCTCTCCCCGCTATGAGGAGCGAGGTAAAAGAAGGGCGTATCTGAAGGTCGTTCGGCCCTAGTCTCGGCACGCCAGGGCGCGGGGCAGGACCACGGCTCGAACCGATCGATCATCGCGCGCCATAGCTGTTCGACGGGCGCGTCGATGCGACGTTCGAAGCGCTCATCGGCCATGGTGTCGCTCTCCCGGGTATGTCGCCGGAGGATAATGCCGCAAAAATTCGGAGGCATAGCGATTTCATCCGGTGCGCCCGATCACCTCGCCCGCGCGGATCGCCTGTCCCTCGACCAGATGGCCGGAAAGCGTCATCCCCCGGGGCAGGAACAGGAGGATGGTCGAGCCATGTTCGAACCAGCCCATCTCCTCGCCCTTGCCGATCCGCGCGGCACAGGCGCGGCGGCCGGGGCCATGCTCGCGCAGGGTCCGCTCGGTATCCAGGCAGTGGAGGCGGATGCTTGCGACCAGGATCGCGGCGACGGGGACGATCAGCAGGGGGCGTCCCGATACCAGCGTCCGCGCCTCGATCACCGCGCGTTCGTTGCGGCTGAACAGGCGCTCGACCCGCTTGAGCGCGATCGGGTTCACGTTCCAACAGTCGCCGGAGAGATAGGTCACCCCCTCCACCGCAATGTCGGTCGGCGCGTGGAAACGGTGATACATGCCCGCCGTCAGCCGCAGCGTGACGAACGATCCATCGCGGAATCGCTCGACCAGATTCGGGTCCGGGATCAGATCGCCGAGCCGATAGGGAAAGCCCTTCACCTGATAGAGCCGGTCGTCCTCGATCCGGCCATGCGCACCGACCAGCGCGTCGCAGGGGCTGGCGATCGAGTCGGGGTCGGTGTCGAACGCCCGCGCATCGTCGCGAAGCGGGCGGACGAAGCCGTCGCGCAACGACTTGAACCGCGTCGTCCGCGCGTCCGACAGGTCGACGCTCGCGAAGAATTTCCACAGCGCGATGCTGGGTTTCGCGACCAGCGGATGTTCGATCCGCGCGATCTTGCCCACCAATTGCGTCGCGAAACGGCGCGGCAGGCGGTTGGTGACGAGGAAATTGATGTCCTCGTTCAGGAAGAACCGCATGATGGGTCCGCGCATTGTCATGCCTCCGTCATGGGTACGCGGTCAAAGGCCGCATGAACCCGATTCTCACTGGCCTGCTGGCCGCCTCCGCCAGCGCGGTCGCCCTCACGAAAGGGCATCGCCGCCTGACCCTGTCGCGCGCCAAGCATCCGGGGCTGGGCGGCCATGTCCGCATGGCCAAGCACATCGCTGGGCAGATCCCCTTCTATACCTATGGCGAGGATCGCTTCTTCCGGGTCGACGATGCGCCGGATGCCATCGCCGACCAGCGCCGCGCGGCGTTCGAGCGGCTGGGGGACCTGTTCGCGACGCGATTCGCCAGGACGCTGGCGCTGACCCGCGAGACGCGCAGCGGCCTGTCCGACCTGCAATTCACCGGAGCCTATCGCGTGCCGTTCCAGTTTCGCGAGAAGGTGCGCACGACGCTGGCGACCGGTGCTTTCTACGAGCGGTCGGAGGGGCCCATCCTGGTCGATCTGGACGGCAATCGGCTGATCGACCTGACCGGCTCCTACGGCGTCAATCTGTTCGGCAACGACTTCTACAAGCAGACCATGGCCGAGGGTGCCGCGATGGTGCGCGACCTGGGCGGGGTGCTCGGCTCCTTCCACCCGGTCGTCGCCGACAATGTCCGCCGCCTGACCGCCTTGTCGGGCATGGACGAGGTGTCCTTCCACATGTCGGGGACCGAGGCGGTGATGCAGGCGGTGCGGCTGGCGCGCTATCATACCCGCCGTCCGCGGCTGGTGCGGTTCGCGGGCGCCTATCATGGCTGGTGGGGCGATGTGCAGCCGGGGATCGGCAACCCGGTGCCCGCCGACCGGACGCTGACCCTGGCCGACATGTCCGAGCGGACGCTGAAGGTGCTGGCGACGCGCAAGGATATCGCCTGTGTGCTGGTCAACCCGCTCCAGGCGATGCACCCCAATGGCTCGGCGCCCTCCGACGGGCAACTGGTCGATGGCGGACGCAAGGCGGGGGCGGACCTGATGGCGTACCGCGAGTGGCTGCACCGGCTGGCCGCAACGTGCCGCGCGAACGGTATCGTCCTGATCTTCGACGAGGTGTTCATGGGCTTCCGCCTGGCGAAGGGCGGCATGCCGGAATATTTCGGGGTGAAGCCGGACCTGATCACCTATGGTAAGACGCTGGGCGGGGGCCTGCCGGTCGGCGTGTTGTGCGGGCCATCGCATCTGATGAAGCGCTGGCGCGATGATCGGCCGGTGGATATTTGCTTCGCGCGCGGCACCTTCAACTCGCACCCCATGGTGATGGGGGCGATGAACGCCTTTCTCCAGCGGCTGGAGACGCCCGAGGTGGCGGCGCTGTACGCTGGACTGGACGAGCGCTGGAATGCCCGTGCGGCGATGTTCAACGCGCGAATGGCGGATGCGGGGCTGCCCCTGTCGGTCGCGCATGTCCAGACGATCTGGACCATCCTCTATTCGGTCGCCTCGCCCTATAACTGGATGCTGCAATATTATCTCCGGGCGGAAGGTCTGGCGCTGAGCTGGGTCGGGACCGGGCGGCTGATCTTCAGCCTCGACATCGACGACACCCTGTTCGCCGATATTTGCGACCGCTTCGTTGCAGCGGGACAACAGATGCGTGACGATGGCTGGTGGTGGACCTCGCCGGATGCGTCGAGCGACCTGAAGGCGGCGAACAAGGCGATCCGGCGGCGGATATTGAAGGAGTCGCTGGCGGTGCGGTT
>NZ_JALNUR010000048.1 GCF_026540895.1 Sphingomonas sp. GM_Shp_1
TGAAGGCGACGATCCTCCACAACCCGCGCTGCTCCAAGTCGCGCGAGGCGCTGGCCCTGCTGACCGAGGCGGGCGCGGAGGTCACGATCGTCGAATATCTCAAGACCCCGCCCACCGCCGACGAACTGCGCCGCCTTTATGCCAAGGCCGGGCTGTCGCCGCGTGACGGGCTGCGCAAAGGGGAAGCTCAGGCCAAGGCGCTGGTCGACGCCGACGATGCGACGATCCTCGCTGCCATGGCCGCCGACCCGATCCTGATCGAGCGCCCGCTGGTCGAAACGGCCAAGGGCGTGGTCATTGGCCGCCCGCCGGAAGCCGTGCGGGGCATTCTGTGATCGCTGCCCGGAAATTGAGCAGAAGACCCATTGTTGCCTGCTTTTCGGGCGCATTCCTTACCGTTTTCCGACCCTCGCAGGAGGGTGAAGCAATTGGCACGATCCCTGCTACGCGCAGGGCCGGGCGAGGGTTCGAACACCATCGGGGACAGTCAGACTCGTGAAAAAGATTGAGGCGATCATCAAGCCCTTCAAGCTCGATGAGGTGAAGGAAGCGCTGCACGAAATCGGCGTGTCCGGCATCACCGTCACCGAGGCCAAGGGTTTCGGCCGCCAGAAGGGGCATACCGAACTCTATCGTGGCGCCGAATATGTCGTCGACTTCCTGCCGAAGGTGAAGCTGGAAGTGGTGGTCGAGGATAGCCTGGCCGAACGCGTGGTAGAGGCGATCGCCGCCGCCGCGCAAACGGGCCGCATCGGCGACGGCAAGATTTTCGTGATCCCGGTCGAAACGGCGCTGCGCATACGCACCGGCGAACGCGACGACGCGGCGATCTGACGTATCCGACACCCTATCGTCACCGGGATGACACCCGGCCCGATTAAAACTTTTCCACCCGCCCCGGTTTCCGGGGCGCGGCCTTAAGCAGAGAGAGAACGGCACATGGCGAATACGGCCAGCGACATCCTGAAGAAGATCAAGGACGAGGAGATCGAGTGGATCGACCTGCGTTTCACCGATCCCAAGGGCAAGTGGCAGCACCTGACCATGGTCGCCTCGATCCTGGGTGAGGATGAGCTGACCGACGGCCTGATGTTCGACGGTTCGTCGATCGAGGGCTGGAAGGCGATCAACGAGTCGGACATGGTGCTGAAGCCGGACCTCGACGCCGTCTACACCGATCCCTTCTCGGCGACCCCGATGCTGATCGTGTTCTGCGACATCGTCGAGCCGTCGACTGGCGAGCTCTATGCCCGCGATCCGCGCTCGACCGCCAAGCGCGCCGAGGCGTTCGTGAAGACCACCGGCATCGGCGACACCGTCTATGTCGGTCCGGAAGCCGAATTCTTCATGTTCGACGACGTGCAGTTCGACACGAACTATTCGTCCTCCTACTTCAAGATCGACGATATCGAGCTGCCGACCAACACCGGCCGCGAATATGAGGGTGGCAATCTGGGCCACCGTCCGCGCGCCAAGGGCGGCTATTTCCCCGTCGCCCCGGTCGACTCGGCCGTAGACATCCGTGGCGAGATGGTCTCGACCATGCTCGAAATGGGCCTGCCCTGCGACAAGCATCACCACGAAGTCGCCGCCGCGCAGCACGAACTGGGCCTGACCTTCGGCACGCTGACCCAGACCGCCGACCGGATGCAGATCTATAAGTATGTCGTGCATCAGGTCGCCCATGCCTATGGCAAGACCGCGACCTTCATGCCCAAGCCCATCAAGGAAGATAACGGCTCGGGCATGCACACCCACTTCTCGATCTGGGAAGGCAAGACCCCGCTGTTCGCCGGCAACGGCTATGCGGGCCTGTCAGAAACCTGCCTGTATTTCATCGGCGGTATCATCAAGCATGCCAAGGCGGTGAACGCCTTCACCAACCCGACCACCAACAGCTACAAGCGCCTGGTGCCGGGTTACGAAGCGCCGGTGCTGCTCGCTTACTCGGCGCGCAACCGCTCGGCGTCGTGCCGCATCCCGTACGGCACCGGCCCGAAGTCGAAGCGCGTCGAAGTGCGCTTCCCCGACGCGCTGGCGAACCCGTATCTCGCCTATGCCGCGCTCCTGATGGCGGGTCTGGACGGTATCCAGAACAAGATCCATCCGGGCGAAGCGATGGACAAGAACCTGTACGACCTGCCGCCCGCCGAACTGGCCCAGGTCCCGACCGTCTGCGGTTCGCTCCGTGAGGCGCTCGACTCGCTGGCCGCCGACCACGACTTCCTGCTGAAGGGCGACGTGTTCACCAAGGACCAGATCGAGAGCTATATCGAGCTGAAGATGAGCGAAGTGATGCGCTGGGAAATGACCCCCAGCCCGGTCGAGTACGACATGTATTACAGCGGCTGATCCAGCCCCTGAATCGATGTCACTACGGGGAAAGGGGCCGCAAGGCCCCTTTCTTTTTTGGGAACGCAGCGGCGTAAATCCGGATCGAAGGCTCAGGATTGCCTGAAACCACGCTTTGACTTAGGGCCATCCGCATCTTGCGCAGGGGGGCAAAGGTCATGTCGTCAGTCGTTCGAGCATGGAGCGCGGCCGCGGTGTTTCTGGCGTCGACGGGCGCAACGTCTCCGACACAATCCGAAACCAGCAAGCCGGACTTCTGCGCCCGCCTCGCGACGAACAGCGGCATCGACAAGCCCGCCTCGCCGGATGGGCGCACCGCCTGGACGGCCCATGCGATGAATTTCGGCCAGCGTTTCCTGGTGGGCGGCTCGACGGCAACCGGGGTCGGCGTGAAGCCGATCGAACCCGCGACCGTCGCCGACTATAAGCGGCTGGACGATATGTGCTTGATGAAGGGCAAGGGCGCGATCTGCCAACTTGTCGGCCCGGTGATCTTCAAGTTCAACTGGAAGGGCCGCGAGGTCCTGACCCCGATGGCACCGGGTGAGCGGGCCACGGTCGAGGTGTTCGGCCTCAAGACGAGCTGCAGGACCGAAACCGCCCTCTGATCGGCTCAGGTCGTGCGGGGTTCGCCAACCTCGTAAACGACCAACCGACGCTCGCCGATCCCAAGCTCGGGCCAGGCCGCCCGCCACTGCGCGATGTGCGATGAGGCGAAGTGCCGGTCCAGCGCCGCCTGATCGACCCAACGCTCCGTCACATGGATGAGGCCGGGATCGAGCACATCCTCGGCATAACCATAGTCCAGGCATCCCGCCTCGGCCCGGCTGGCCTCGACCATGCGACGCATCGCCGGCCGCGCCGCCTCCAGATTTTCCGATGGTAGACGCACCGTGCCGACGATCAGCAGGGTCGTGCTCACGGCGTCACCGTCACCCGCTTGACCGACAGGATCTTGACCGGCGCGGCCAGCATCTCGCCCTTGAACGGCCCCTTGGCGGGGTCGGCGGGGGCGTCGAGGATGCGGTGGATCACGTCCATCCCCTCGACCACATGGCCGAACGCGGCATAGCCTAGATTATCGCCGGGCTTGGAGGGGTCGGCGTCGAGCGAGGGCTGGTCGCCGACCATGATGGTGAAGTCGCCCCGCGCCGATCCGGGGGCCAGGCGCGCGACCGAAATGGCGCCGTCGGTATGCTTGATCCCGGTCTTGGTCGTCGGCTCATGCGCGATGGGCGGCAGGATGCGCTTGGGCTCGTTCTGGATACCGAACTGGACGAAGCCGAAATTGGCGGCTGGCCGGACCGTGCGATAGAAGGTCACCCCGTCCAGCCGGTGCTGATCGACATAGCGCAGGAAATTGGCGGTGGTGATCGGCGCATGGATGCGGTCGAGGTCGAGGACGACCGGGCCCAGGCTGGTCTGCATCGCGACCCGGACCATGACCGGCTTGGGGGCCTCGACGGGGGCGCCCGGTGCGGGCGTGGCGGCGGGGACGGCCTGGGCCGCAAGCAGGGCGAGGGATAGTAGCGGGATCATCGGGGCCTCCGGATGGAATCGGTTTTCAGGCTAGCGGGATTTTGGGGTGCGGGGTGATTCCCTTGGCCTTCGACTTCGCTCAGGCTGAGCGGGGTTCAGTACCCAGTTCCGTTCAGCCTGAGCGAAGTCGAAGGCCACGCCCCGTCCCTCACGGGATTAGCACCGTGCTCCCCACGGTCTCCCCCGCCTCGATCGCGCGGTGGGCGTCCGCCGCGTCGGTCAGTGCAAAGGTCTGGCCGATCTCCGGCGTGATCGCGCCCTTTTCCAGCATGGCGAATAGCCGTGCGATCAGGCGGCGTTTGTCCGCCGCCGTCGCCGCATAGTCGAACAGCGTCGGGCGGGTGACGAACAGCGATCCCTTGGACGCCAATATGCCCAGATTGACTCCGTCCACCGCGCCCGAGGCGTTGCCGAAACTCACTACCAGCCCGCGCCGCGATGCGCTGTCGAGCGAGGCGGTCCAGGTCGCCTTGCCCACGCCGTCCAGGACGACCGGCACCCCGGCCCCGCCGGTGATCTCCCGCACCCGCGCCGCGACATCCTCCTGCCGGTTGAGGATGACGTGATCCGCCCCCGCCCCGCGCGCCTTCTCCGCCTTGGCCTCGCTGCCCACCGTCGCGATCACGGTCGCGCCGATCGCCTTCAGCCAGCCGACCGCCAAGTGCCCGACACCGCCCGCCGCCGCATGGATCAGTACGGTCCAGCCAGGCTGAACCTTCGCGCAATCCTCGATCAGGAACGCGGTCGTCGCGCCTTTCAACAGGATCGCCGCCGCCGTCCGGTCATCGACGCTATCGGGCAAGGGCACGAGCAGGTCGGCGGCGATATTGCGCGCGGTCGCATAGGCGCCACGGGCGGGGCCGAACGCACCCACCCGGTCGCCGATCGCGAAGTCGGTGACGCCCTCGCCCACCGCCTCGACCACGCCCGCCGCTTCGGAGCCGAGCCCGCCGGGCAGATCGATCGGATAGAGCCCGCTGCGATGATAGGTGTCGATATAGTTCAGCCCGACCGCATGATGGCGCATCCGCACTTCGCCGACGCCGGGCGGAGGCAGGTCGGCCTCGCGCCATTCGATGACCTCGGGGCCGCCGGTCCGGGCGATGAAGGCGATCTTTTCCATGCAATGCTCCTGTCCGGTTTCGGGCGGCAACGCCTCAATAGTCCTTGGATATCCGCACGTTCACGCTCTGCCGCCCCAGGGTCGAGATGCTGGAGAGCAGCGACAGCCAACGGGTGACCTGAAACTCGACCTGGGTCGCCGAATAGCCCTGCCCATCGGTGATGATCTCCGCATAGAGCTTGCGGGTGATGTACTTGCCCGCCGCGACCGAAGTGGCGCGCCCCTGCTGCACATCGGCGGGCAGGACGCGGAGCCGGTCGAGCCCCGCCGCGCGCCGCACTGCGTTGATCGGGTTCAGCCCGCCGCCGCCATCCTGCAACGCCGCCACCGCCGCCGCCAGTTGCAACGCCTCGGGCGCGGAGAGGCTGGCGATCGAGGTGCCGAACAACAAGCGCGAGAGAAGTTCGTCATTGGGCAGAGCGGGCGTGCTGGAGAAACCGATCTCGGGCTTCAGCGCGGTGCCGGTCACGCGGATCGAGGCGCTCAGCCCCTGAACATTGGCATTGGCCGCGATGTCGAGCGCCGGGTTGGCGGGGACTTCGCCGCCGAAGCGGATGACCCCGCGCGCCAGATCGAATTCGCGACCGGCAAACTCATAGTCCCCCCGGATCAGCGTCGCCTGGCCGGTGATCGCCGGATTGTCGGGCGCGCCGCCGATCTTCAGGTCCGCCGACCATTCGCTGTTCAGCCCCAGGCCGGAGACGATCAGGCCACCCGGTGCCTTCGCGCGGATCGCCAACGTCCATGGCTTGCGCGGCGCGTCGTCCTCTTCGCCACCACCGGGAATGTTGATCTCGCGGATGTTGAGCTGCGGCACCGCCGTCGCCGCCGTCGCCCGGCCCAGGCGATAGCGGCTGCGGTTCAGCACCACGTCGCCCCCGATCGTGCCCCCCGCCCCGTCCGAATGGATGGTCAGCGGGCCCGTCACCGTCGCGCCGATATCGTCGCGCGCGATCATCGTCGCGTTGCTCGCCTGAAGCGACAGGTCTAGCCCGACACCGTTGGCGGCGGCGAACTCGAACTGGCCGGTGCCGCTGACCCGCCCATCGCGCCCCGCCTGCGCGGCGAAACGATCGATGACCAGCCGCGAACCGCCGAACCGCCCGTTCGCCTGCACATCGGTCAGGACGGTGCCGGTCGTCGCGCTTTCGATCCGCGCGCCGACCGCCTTCACCGCGCCGCGAATGACCGGCTGGTTCAGCGATCCGCTGACGTCCGCGCCGATCGCGACGGGGCCGGACAGGTCGAACATCTCGACGCCGGTCAGCCGCCACAGCGTATCGGCGGGCCCGGCATAGCGAAGCTGCGCGATCAGCCGCCCGGTCTGCATCCGGCTCGCCCAGTCCCCTTGCGCGGCGGGCACCAGCAGCGCCTGCGCGCGTCCGATGATCCGCCCGCCCGATGCCATGACCGAACGCACGCCCAGCCGGTCGGCGGACAGCACACCCGCCACGCCCATGTCGATCGGGCGCGAGGTCAGGACCAACCCGGCACGGGTCAGTCCGCGAATGGTCAGGTCGACCTTGCCGGTCGGCGCGCCCGCTCCCTGCCGCACGGTCAGCGTTCCCGTCGCGCTGCCGCCCAGGCCCAGCCCCGGATAGCCGATATCGAGCACGGTCAGCGGCATCCGCGTCAGGCTGGCTTGCACCTCGGTCGCGTCGGGGTCGAGCCGCCCGGCCAGCTTGGCCTCGCCGCCCGCAAAGCTCAGCCGGGTCGGGGCCAGCACCCAGCCATCGCCTTCGCGCGTCACGATGGCAGGCGACAGGAACTGGAGCGAACGCCGGTCGAGCGTCCCTTGCGCGCTCACGGCGAAACGGTCGGGCGTGACCTGCGTCACCGTCTGAATCGCAAAGGCCCGCCCGCGCGAGCCCGAAATGCCGACCCGCACCTCACCCGTGCCACCGCGCATCCGGGCGGTGCCGTTCAACTGCGCGATGTTGAACGCGCCGTGCCGCAGTCCCTGTGCACGGGCGCTGCCCTCGACCGAGGCACCGGCGGGGTCGAGCAGCGCGACCAGGTCCAGCCGCCCCTGCCGCACGGTGATGCCCGAAATCTGCGCTTGGCGTGCGGCCAGATGCGTCTCGATCCGCTGCACCTCGCCGACCGGGCGGAACAGCAGCTCGCCCGACAGGCCGCCGCCCGCCACGTCCAGCCGACCGGCGAAGCCACCTTCCGCCACGGTGAGCGCCCCGGTCGCGCGAGTGCCCGCGACGGTCAGCGGGTTGATCTGAACGACCGCGTCCTGCCCCCGGGGCAACAGGATCGCGCCCGCCGCCTGGAACGGCCCCAGCCGCGATCCCCCGGCGGCGCGGAAGGTGAAGCCCTGATCGCTGGGATCGAGATGCGCCTTCACGTCGCGCAGGCCGAGTGCGGCGTTGGGCGAGGCGAGGACTAGATCGAGCGTCGGCCGGTCGATGCGCCCGTCCAGCACCATCTGCACGGGGCCATAGCTCTTCTGCTGCCCGCCGCCGACGAAGCGGAACGTGCCATCGGTCCGCCGGATGGCTTCCCCGGTCAAGCGGATGCTCGGCCCGGTCAGGACCAGGCGATGGAAGTGAAAGACGCCGTCCGCCCCGCGCTCCAACTCGGTCGTCAGGTGCGGCAATCCCCCGGCCAGCGAACGGAGAAAGCCATTGTCGAGCCGCCGGACCTGCGCCTCGCCCCGTCCGACGACGCGCGTGCCATGCCCGTTCGCCCCGGGCACCGCGCTGAGCCGCGAGCGGACATCGACGATGCCGAGGCCGGGGATCAGGTAACGCTGCAACGCGCCGTCCAGCCCGACATCGTAGCGCCCGTTGGTCAGGTCGATCCGCAGGTTCAACCGCCCCGCCAGCTTGTCGGACCGCAGCGCAAGGCCCTGCCCCGCAATCTCTCGGCGGGTGATGCGCAGATTGCCCGCCACCGACAGGCGATGGAGAATGCCCCCCGCCGCCTCGCCCACGCCCGTCACCCGCTGTGCCGTGAAGCGCACCGGCAGGGTCAGCGGCCAGCCGCCCGCCAGCCGCCCCTTGCCCGCCGCCAATGCCTGCTCGAACCCGGTCCGGCCGAAGGCGAAGCGGGTCGCGGCCAAACGATAGTCGAACGCCGCGTGGTCGAACCCGCCGTCCAGCCGCAGGGTCAGTGCGATCGCCTGTCCGCTCATATTGCCGAACAGCGCCTCGGGACGGAGCAACCGGGCATCGACACGCAGCCCCTCGAAACGACTTGCGCCCAGATCGACCACACCACGCGCCCGAACCCGCAAGGCGGGGGAGCGCAGCGCAAATGCGCCGTTCAGCCGCCGCTCGGCGAAATCGCCCTGCCCCGCGACGATGACGCGCGGGCTGGTCATCCGCTGCAACCGGCCATGCAGGACCAGCGAGGGCGCGATCGTCCCCGACAGGGCGTAGCGTCCGGATTGCGCCGACAGCGACAGGTCGACCGCGCTCGCCGCGCCGATCCGTCCAAGCGCCCGTCCCGCCCAATGCGACCAGCGTCCCGCCCCGGCCACGGAGAGCGACACGGGCGCGCGGACGCCCGCCATCTTCGCCAGCACGCCATCGCGCCGTCCCTGCGCTTCGACCGCCAGATCGAACCGGTCCCGGTCTGGCCGCGCGTCGAGCTTCAGGCGGAGATCGTCGCTGCCCGCGACACCCGCGTTCAGCGTCACTTGCGCGCGCCCGTCGCGGATATCCGCCTGTCCGTCGACCCGCGCCACCCGCGCGCGACCCAGCACCGGCCTGGCGAGGATCAGCCGCTGGAGGTGCAGCCGGTCGATGCGGATATCGAAATCGGGCAGGATCGGCCCCTGCCGCCCCGTCCGCCGGGTATGCGGCACGCGATAGAGCGTCGCCAGCGGCGCCTCGACCCGCCGGATGTCCAGCGTACCCCGCGCCCAGTTCCAGGGCCGCCAGTCCAGCCGCGCGGACGGCACCTGCACCAGCAGGCCGTCCAAGTCATAGACGCGCAGATCGACCAGCCGCATGTCCGAATAGACCGAACCGTCGATCCGCCCGACCGAGAAGCGCAAGCCCGTCTCGGTACGGATGGTCCCGATCCGATCGGCGACCCAGCGATGCCCGATCGACGTATCGACGATCAGCAGCGCCGCGACGACGATCCCCACCAGCGCCGCGAGCAGCCCGCCCAGCACCCGCCACCAGCCTATCCCCCGACGCGGCGCGGGGGATGGGGGAAGCTGAACCTCCTCGGTCAAAAGGCCTGTCCCAGCGAGACATAGACCGCGACCCGGCTATCCCCGCGCTGGGGATTGAGCGGGGTGCCGACATCGAGGCGGATCGGCCCGAAATTGGAATAATAACGCACGCCCAGCCCCGTGCCGAACCGCAGCCCGGTCAGGCGCGGCAGCGGCGAAGTGGAGATGTTGCCCGCGTCCAGAAAGGGCACCACCCCGAAATTGCCGAAGGTCCGAACCCGCGCCTCGATCGAGAATTCCGCAAGGCTGCGGCCGCCGATCGGATCGTTGTTGGCGTCGCGAGGCCCGATCGCCTGGAAGCCATAGCCCCGCACCGAGGCACCGCCGCCCGCATAGAAGCGCCGCGACGGCGCGATCTGGTCGCGCGGCGCGCCCACGATCGTGCCCAGCCGCGTCCGCGCCGCCAGCACCACCCGCTCCCCGAAAGGATGATAGAGGCTGGCGTCGATCTGGGTCCGCGCATAGCCGAAGGCACTGCCCTGCAACGACAATTCCGGGCTCAACCGCCCACCCAGGCGAAAACCGCGCGTCGGGTTGAGCAGATCGTCCGACCCATCGTAATTCAGGCTGGTCGGCAGCGCGCCGATGAAGAAGGTCCGCCGCCGCGGCTCGCCGGTCGACTCGATCACGTCGCGTTCGTCCGAGGTCAGCAGTTCTGCCCCCAGCGACCAGGTCCAGGTCTTCTGGAAGAAGATGTTGGTCTGCCGCTCCAGACTGCCCGACAGCGACAGCGTCTTGGCCTCATAGGCGTCGCGCAGGATATGCGCGGCGGAGAATTGCGCGGTCAGCACCCGGTCGCGACCGTTGAAGTTGTTGCGGCGGAAGACGACCGCGCCCAGCTGCTCACGGGTGCCCAGCACGCTGCGCAGGGTCAGCGCGCCTTCGGGCGGGAACAGGTTGCGATCGGTCCAGGTGACCGCCGCCCGCGCGCCTTCGCCCGTGCCGTAACCCAGTTCCCCCGCGATGGTGTGCGGGGGCGCGGGCTCCAGCGCGACGGCGATATCCACCGTCTCCGGCGTGGCGCCCGGCACCGGCTTGACCTCGACCGAGGAGACGAGCCCCGTCTGCACCAACGCCCGGCGAAGATCGTCCAGCCCGGTGGAATCATAGGGCTGGCCGGGCTTGAACCGGGCGATGTCCTGGACATGCTCGGCGTCGAACAGCCGGTCGTTCGCCATGACGATCCGGCCATAGCGCCTGGCCGAGCCCGGATCGACCGACAGGTCCAGCGTCGCGGTCCGCGTCGCGCGGTCGACGACGATCTGCGGCTCGCCCAGCTTGGCGAAGGGGAAGCCCGCCTCGCCCACCGCCGCCTTCAGCGACGCTTCGCCCGCGACGATGGTGTCGGCGTCCACCGGATCGCCTGGCTTGATCCCGAACGCCTTTTCCAGCGGCGCGGTCTTGTCCCCCGCCGCCTGCACCCCCGCCAGCGTGACGTCGGCGAAGCGGTAGAGATTGCCCGGCACCGCCGCCAGCACCACGGTCGGCTCGTCCCCCGGCTCGATCCGGGTGGAGACCTGCGCGTCATAATAGCCCGCGCCGCGCAACAGGGTGGTCAATAGCGCCGCATCCTCCCGCGCGCGGCGGTCGAGCTGCGCGGCGTTGGCGGGCTCCCCGTCATTGGCGTCGAGCGAGGAAAGCTGGTCGAAACGCTGGCGGAGCAACGCGCCCGTGCCGTCGATCCCCTCGACTCGCCAGCGATAGCGACGTTCGGCGGCGGCATCGACAGTCGCGGCCATCGTCCCCGCCGGATCGCCCGGTGCCTGCGCCAGATCGGGCCAGGCCACGCCGATCTCGGGCAGCGGGGCCAGCGGCGCGCTGGGATCGAGCATCGTCGGATCGTCGGCGTCGGTCGCGGGCGCGGTGCTTATCGGCGGCTGGGTCTGCGCCGATGGAGTCGCCGCCGTCTGCGCGCTCGCACGTCCGGCCCAGCCCGTGCCGCCGAAACCCATTGCAAAGACTAGGATGGCGACCGAGCGGCGCGGCCGCCCCAGGCGGACCATCATGCCCGATCCCTAGCCGCGCGCACGCGATTGCGACACCCCAAAGCGCCATCGATCGAACAGATTTGCCATGCCGTTCACCGCGATGGCCCAGGGCCGATCACTCATTCCTCCCCTTGCAGGGGAGGTGGCAGGCCGTAGGCCCGACGGAGGGGTGTCGCGCTCTCGATAGGGAGTGGCAGGTCGATCCAGCCCAAGTCAGGCAATCACCGGACGCGAGGCGATCAGTGAACCGTCCCGAACGCCTTTTCGGTGGAGAGCAGACCGATCAACCGCTCGATCTGACGCCAGCGGCAGAAATGGATGTGGTTGCCCATGTCGCGGCTACGTCCGGCGCGGGCGGCGGCTTCCCCGCATGCCGACTCGCCGAAGGTCTCGATCAGTTCGGCGGCCATCTCGACATCGGTCCCGGTAACGAAGGGAGCAACATGAAACTCGCCACCGTGATCGCGCATGAATACTCCTGGGCCCAATGCCGAAAGACCGCTCCCCTAAGCCCGGGTCGTGAATTTTGCCACCCCCCGAGATGGTTAACGGCGCGGCAGCTTTGCCCAGGGTGGGACAGGGCGGCTGGCTTCGCCGCGCCGGGCATGGCAGGACATGGCGCATGACCGATCCGCAGTCCCCCCGCCCCCCGCGCGCCTCCGCTCCGGCGGGCGGCTTCTTCATCGCGCTCGGCGTGGTCGGCGGCATCGTCGCGGGACTCGCGACGGGGCAGGTGACGATGGGTGTCCTGATCGGACTGGCGCTGGGGGTCATTGTGGCGCTGCTGCTTTGGTGGCGCCAGCGTTAGCTTAACCACGCATGCCACTTTCCTCCCCTGGTCAGGCGAGAGGGGAAGATCAACTCGGCAACCGCATCTGCCAGACGACGCGCCCGATCACCGCGATCGGCCCGGTCGGCACCGACGGCGCGGCGGGATTGTCGCTGGTCGCGACCAGCCCCCCGCTGCCCGTCCGCACGCGCTTGACCATCAGGGCGTCGCCGATCCGGATGACATAGAGGCCGCCCCGCGCGGTCGGGCGGGTGTCGTTCTGGTCGACCACCAGATGATCGCCGTCCATCAACCCCGGCGCCATCGAATCGCCCCGTACCCGGATGACCGAGGCCGCGCCGTCGCTGAGGCCCAGTCGTCGGGCAAGCTGGCGGTCGATCGCCTCGACGCCGATCATCACCTCGTCATCGACCGTCGCCCCCGGCCCCGCCGACGCCGCGACCGCCAGCCGCCGGACCAGCATCGGCCCCGCCGCCGCCGACGCGCCCAGCCGGGTTTCGGGCACACCGAAAAACTCGGCGAGCTGTCGCCGGTCCCCTTCGGCCAGCACACGCGGCGTTCCCCGCTGCACGAATTGCTGAAGATAGGCGTCATTCCGGCCCAACATGCGCGACAGCGCCGCGAGGCTGACCCCGGCCTTCGCCGCAAGCTCCTGCAGGACCGCCCTGATTTCCGTCTCCGACATGCCATCGAATATAGGCATAGGATTTTTCCTCGACAAGTTGGAAATCAGAACAGATCATGAACATCATTCGAGAATCGGACTTTGGGAGAATGTCCATGGAATTGTTGGGAGTGATCGAACGCTATCTGAAGGACAGTCAGATGCCGGAGACGAAGTTCGGGCGGCTGGCGGTCAACGACCCCCGACTGGTCAGCGACCTACGCAAGGGGCGTGAACCGGGGCCGAGCATGATCCAGCGCGTCACCAGCTTCATCGCCGGGAAGACCGCATGAGCGCCCCCGCCACCCTGACGGATCGCACCGCCGGTACCGTTCGATCCCACACCCATTTGCGCCGCCCGACCGATCGCGGCGAGCGGCTGGCCCGTGCGCTGATGGCCCATGCCGGGCGTGCGGGGTGCCCCATCCTGCTGACCGTCTCGACGGTCGAGCCCTGGTCCTCGGTCACATTCAGCGGGTCGGTCATCACGCTGGCCCTGGCCGCCGCGCCGGGTGCGGCACTGTCGGCCTGGCTCGACGCCTTGCCAGAGATCGACATTCCGCTGGGCCGCGACCTGGTCGCCGATATCGCGGCGGAGCGGATCGATGGCGGATGGAGCCTGCGCGTCCTGCTCTGCCTGGATGCGGCCAATGGATGACGCGCAGGTCAGCGCTATGTCATTTTTCTCTTGATATGTTGTAACACTACTGTACTCGGCAGGGCTTCATTTATCGGAGCCCTGTCTTGTTCAAGCCCGTTCTGCTGTCCGGCCTGTCGGCCACCGCGCTCGCCAGCCTGCTCGCCGCCCCCGCCACTGCCCAGAGCGCGCCGTCCTCGACCAATCGCGGTCGCGAGATCGTGGTGACCGCACCGGTCCAGCAGTCGGAAACCGATGTTCTGTCGGGCACCTCGATCGTGACCGGCGACGAGTTGCAGCGCTCGATCCGCCCGACCATCGGCGAGACGCTGGCGCGCCAGCCGGGCGTATCGGCCACCTCGTTCGGCCCCAACGCCTCGCGCCCCGTGCTGCGCGGCTTCCAGGGCGAACGTATCCGCGTCCTGACCGACGGCATCGGCTCGATCGACGTGTCGAACACCAGCGTCGATCACGCGGTGGTCATCAACCCGCTGCTCGCCGAACGAGTCGAGGTGCTGCGCGGCCCCTCTGCCCTGCTGTTCGGTTCGTCGGCGGTCGGCGGCGTGGTCAATGTCATCGACACCCGCATCCCCCGCTCGGTGCCGGAGCAGGGCTATCGCCTGTCGGGCATCGCCTCCTATGGCTCGGCCGCCAATGAACGTTCGGTCGCCGGGGCGACCGATGTCGCGGTGGGCAAGCAGTTCGTCGTCCACGCCGATGGCTCGTATCTGAAGACCGACGATCTGAAGATCGGCGGCTATGTCCTGTCCCGCCGTGCCCGTGCCGAGGCGCAGGCCGCGGCGCAGCAGGCTCCGAACGATCCGCTCGACTTCGCCGGTGTCGCCGATCTGCGCGGTCGCCTGCCCAACACCGCCAGCGAGACCTGGACGGCGGGTGTCGGCGGCGCGTTGATCACCGACACCGGATCGCTGGGCATCGCCTACAGCCATTATGACAGCCTGTACGGCGTGCCGATCCGCTACAACCTGACCCCAGGCGGCGAGGAGCCGGAAGCCCCGCGCCTCAGCCTGGTCCAGAACCGCCTCGACCTGCGCGGCGAGATCGAGACGGGCGGCGGCTTCCTCGACCGCATCCGCCTGCGCGCGGGCGCGGCGCAATATCGCCACTTCGAGCTGGAAGAGGATGGCGGCGTCGGCACCGCTTTCTACAATAAGGGGCTGGAAAGCCGCCTGGAACTGATCCAGTCCAAGCGTGGCGGCTGGCAGGGCGCGTCGGGCGTCCAGTTCCTGAACCGCGACTTCGACGTGCGCGGGGAAGAGGCGTTCCTGCCGCGCAACAACACCGCGCAGGTCGGCCTGTTCACCCTGCAACAGCTGGATCGCGGTGCGTTCAAGATGGAGGCGGGTGGCCGCTTCGAGCATACCACGCTGACCGCGCGCACCGCCGTCACCGACGACCGGTTCTTCCGGGGCCAGCGCAGCTTCGACGCCTTTTCGGGCTCGATCGGTGCCAGCTATGGCTTCGCGCCGGATTGGCGGGCGGGTCTGAACCTGTCGCGCACCGAACGCGCGCCCTCGGCGGAGGAATTGTTCGCCAACGGTCCGCATGCCGGGACCGAAGCCTATGAACTGGGCAATCCCGATTTCAAGAAGGAAGCGAGCTGGGGCATCGAAGCGACCGTTCACGGTCATGGCGAGGGCTATAGCTTCGACGCCTCGGCCTATTACAATCGCTTCTCCAATTACATCTACGACGCGCTGGTGACGCAGGGTCCGTGCGAAGCCGCCGCCGCGCCTTCGGGTCGCGAGGTCGACCTGCCCTGCTTCACTTATACTCAGGCCGATGCGCGCTATTACGGGATCGAGGCGGAGGGCTCGCTGCGCCTCGCCACGGTCGGCCGATATGCGATCAACGCCGACCTGCTGGGCGATTATGTCCATGCCCAGATCATCGGCACCGGCCCCGCCCCGCGCATCCCGCCGCTGCGCCTGCTCGGCGGGCTGGAGGCCCAGTCGGACAGCGTCAACGCCCGCGTCGAGGTGGAACGCAGCTTCAAGCAGACCCGCGTGCTGGGCCTGGAAACGCCGACCGACGGCTTTACCCTGGTCAACGCCTCGGTCCAGTTGAAGCCCTGGGGCGCGGTCAATCCGACCACGCTGACCCTGTCGGCCAACAACATCTTCGACGTGGATGCGCGCCGCCATGCCAGCGTGCTGAAGGATTTCGCACCGCTCGCCGGGCGCGATCTGCGCGCGACGCTCAGCTTCAGGCTCTGACGCCGTACCGTGTCGCCCCGGTTCAGGCCGGGGCGACATCGATCCGCTTGCGCAACGAGTGATCGGTGCTAGCTTCGCTCCATGTTTCGATAGGGGGGAATGACGATGGCATGGTGGCACTGGACGGCGGCGGCGTTGCTGGCGGGATACGCAGGAACGGCCTCGGCCAAGGATAGCGCCCCCTGCCCCAAGGACCTGATCTGCGCCAGCGCGCCCGAGACGGTGGGCGGCGCGATGATCCGCGCGGGCTATCAGGGGCTGGTCGACACCGATAACGAGGGCGATCCGATGATCGTCAGCTCGGCGGCCGGATACAAGTTCAACATCCTCTTCTACGACTGCGAAGCGCATAAGGAATGCGCGTCGCTGCAATTCTCGATGCGGCTGACCCCGTCCAAGCCGCGCGACCTGGCCTTCGTCAACAAATGGAACAGCGAGAAGCGCTTCGCCCAGATGGCGCTGACCAAGGACGGCGATCTGCGGGTGACGCATGACATGACGACGATCGGCGGCGTCACCCGCGTAAACTTCACCGATACGGTCGAATGGTGGTCGTCCCTGTTGGGCGCGCTGGACGCGTTCCTGGACGCCAATCCGGCGACCAGCCCCGCCGCGCCGCCCGCCTCGGCGCCCGGCAAACGCCTTTCCTGAACCCCTTTCCTGAACCCCCTTTCTGAACCATGCCGGGGGTGGACAAAGCCCCCGGCCTTCGGGAGAAGCGGGACATAAGGAGAGATACCGATGTCCCGAATGGGCAAGTTCGACTGGGCGGACCCGTTTCTGCTCGACGACCAGCTGACCGATGACGAGCGGATGATCCGCGACACCGCGCGGGCCTATGCCGACGACCGGCTGGCCCCGCGCATCATCGACGCCTTCGCTAACGAGCATACCGATCCCGAAATCTTCCGCGAGATGGGCGAACTGGGGCTGTTGGGGCCGACCATCCCCGAGGAATATGGCGGCGTGGGCGCATCCTATGTCGCTTACGGCCTGATCGCGCGTGAGGTGGAGCGGATCGACAGCGGCTACCGCTCGATGATGAGCGTGCAGTCCAGCCTCGTCATGTATCCGATCCACGCTTACGGCTCGGACGAACAGAAGAGCCGCTATCTGCCCAGGCTGGCGAGCGGCGAGTGGATCGGCTGTTTCGGCCTGACCGAGCCCGATGCGGGCTCCGACCCCGGCGGCATGCGCACCACGGCCAAGAAGGTCGATGGCGGCTATGTCTTGTCGGGCGCGAAGACCTGGATCTCCAACTCGCCCATCGCCGATGTCTTCGTGATCTGGGCCAAGTCGGACGCGCATGGCGGCGCGATCCGGGGCTTCGTGCTGGAAAAGGGCATGAAGGGGCTTTCCGCGCCCAAGATCGACAACAAGCTTTCCTTACGAGCCTCGATCACCGGCATGGTGATGATGGACGAGGTGGCGGTGGGCGAGGACGCGCTGCTGCCCCATGTCGAGGGGTTGAAGGGCCCGTTCGGCTGTCTCAACCGCGCCCGTTACGGGATCAGCTGGGGCGCGATGGGGGCGGCGGAATTCTGTTTCCATGCCGCGCGCCAATATGGCCTGGACCGCAAGCAGTTCGGCCGCCCCCTCGCCGCGACCCAGCTGTTCCAGAAGAAGCTTGCCGATATGGAGACCGAGATCGCACTCGGGCTGCAGGCCAGCTTGCGCGTCGGGCGGCTGATGGACGAAGGCCGGTTCGCGCCCGAGATGATCTCGATCGTCAAGCGCAACAATGTCGGCAAGGCGCTGGATATCGCCCGCGCCTCACGCGACATGCATGGTGGCAACGGCATTTCCGGCGAATATCAGGTGATGCGCCACCTGATGAACCTGGAAACGGTGAACACCTATGAGGGCGCGCACGACGTCCATGCGCTGATCCTGGGCCGCGCCATCACCGGGATCGCGGCGTTTTGAGCCCCACCCAAATCCTCCCCAAGCTCCGCTTGGGGAGGGGGACCATCCGCAGGATGGTGGAGGGGCAAGTGCCCCGCCCCCTCCACCACGCCCTGCGGGCGCGGTCCCCCTCCCCATCTGGCGATGGGGAGGAATGATAATGACCAAACCCGCCCCCCTCGCCGGGCTGAAGGTGGTCGAACTCGCCCGCATCCTGGCCGGTCCCTGGGCGGGACAGGTGCTGGCCGATCTGGGCGCGGAGGTAATCAAGGTCGAGAGCCCCGAGGGCGATGACACTCGCCGCTGGGGCCCGCCCTTCATCGACAACCCGGACGGCAGTCGCGACGCCGCCTATTTCCACGCGGCCAATCGCGGCAAGACCTCCATCGTCGCCGACTTCACCACGCCCGAGGGACAGGCGACGGTGCGCGCCCTGATCGCCGATGCCGATGTCGTCATCGAGAATTTCAAACTGGGCGGCCTCGCCCGCTACGGCCTCGACTATGACAGGCTGTCGGCGATCAACCCGCGCCTCGTCTATTGCTCGATCACCGGTTTCGGACAGGACGGCCCCTATGCCGCGCGCGCCGGTTACGACTTCATCGTGCAGGGGATGAGCGGCATCATGGACCTGACCGGCGAGCCCACGGGCGCGCCGCAGAAGATCGGCGTCGCGCTCGCCGACATCATGACCGGGCTCTACGCCGTCATCGCGATCCAGGCGGCGCTCCACATGCGCGAGCGGACGGGGCGCGGGCAGCGGATCGACATGGCGCTGCTCGACACCATGACCGGGGTGCTCGCCAACCAGGCAATGAACTATCTCGCCTCGGGCAGGACGCCGACGCGGCTGGGCAATGCGCATCCCAATATCGTCCCCTATGCCGCTTTTCCGGCGAGCGACGGCTGGTTCATCCTGGCGGTCGGCAACGACGCACAGTTCCGGCGCTTCGCCACGGTGGTCGGGATCGACGGCGACGATCCGCGCTACGCCACCAATGCGCTCCGCTGCGAGCACCGCGACCAACTGACCCCGGTGATCGAGGCGGCGACCGCGCGCTGGCGGCGCGACGATCTGCTCACCGCGCTGGAGTCGGCGGGCGTCCCGGCGGGACCGATCAATACGGTGGAACAGGCCTTTGCCGATCCTCAGGTCATCGCACGCGGCCTCGCCATCCGGCCCGAGCGGCCGGACGGATCGACCGTCCCCGGTGTGCGCACCCCGATCCGCTTCTCCGACGCCGACCTGTCGCTCGACCGCGCCGCGCCGATGCTGGGCCGGTAGCCGCCCGCCGCCCCATCCGCTAAGCCCGCGTCCGCGATGACCAGCCTGACCGTCAACAACCAGCCCGTGCGCTATCGCCTCCCCCCGGACACGCCGCTGCTCTGGGCGCTGCGCGATGCGTCCAATCTGACCGGCACCAAATATGGCTGCGGCA
Source organism: Sphingomonas sp. GM_Shp_1 (assembly GCF_026540895.1). Taxonomy (GTDB): domain Bacteria; phylum Pseudomonadota; class Alphaproteobacteria; order Sphingomonadales; family Sphingomonadaceae; genus Sphingomonas. The sequence continues at coordinate 18,870 of NZ_JALNUR010000048.1, forward strand.
CCGGCGATTGCGGGGCATGCACGGTCGATGTCGATGGCCGGGCGGTGCGGAGTTGCCAGGTCCCGATCGGGCGGATCGAGGGCAGCGTCGTCACCACCATCGAGGGGCTGTCGCGCGACCGATCGCATCCCGTCCAGCAGGCGTTCCTGGCGGCCAATGTCGGCCAATGCGGCTATTGCATCCCCGGTATGGTGATGGCCGCCGCCACGCTGATCCACCGCAACCCCGATCCCTCGGAAGAGGTGATCCGCGCCGGCATCACCAATATCTGCCGCTGCGGCATCTATCCCCGGCTGGTCGAGGCGATCCAGCGCGCCGCCCG
>NZ_JALNUR010000049.1 GCF_026540895.1 Sphingomonas sp. GM_Shp_1
GAAGTCTCACCGAGCCCGTCGCCTGTGGCAGTGCCCCCCACCCCAAACCCCTCCCCTACTGGGAGGAGGGGCTTACAACAGGAGGAGCGGCCAGGCGTCAGGGCTGCTTATCCCCTCTCGGCGTCAGCATCCCGGGCGAAATGAAGCCGATCGGCTGGATCGACGCCGCATCCTGCTTCAGCTTCGCCGCGATCTGTTCGTAATCGCGCTCCATCTCCGGCGTGACGCTCGCCCGCGCCTCGGTCAGCGCTTCCTCGAAGGCAGCCATATCCACCTCGGTCGCACCCAGTGACTTGCGCAGCGCGATCAGGCCCGCCCGGCGCACCACATCGCCCAGATCCGCGCCGGTGAAGCGGTCGGTCCGCGCGGCGACATCGTCCAAGTCGACATCGGACGCCAGCGGCATCTTGGCAGTCTGGATCCCCAGGATGCGCCGCCGCCCGGCCTTGTCGGGGACGCCGACATAGATCAGCTCGTCGAACCGCCCCGGCCGGAGCAGCGCCGGGTCGACCAGATTGGGCCTATTGGTCGCGCCGATCACCACGACCGACTGGAGTTCCTCCAGCCCGTCCATCTCGGCGAGGATGGTGTTGACCACCCGCTCGGTCACCTGCGGCTCACCCAGCCCGCCACCGCGCGCAGGCACGAGCGAATCGAGTTCGTCGATGAAGATCACCGTCGGCGCCACCTGCCTGGCGCGCGCAAAGAGGCGAGTAATCTGCTGCTCGCTCTCGCCATACCATTTGGACAGAAGGTCGCTCGACTTGGTGGCGATGAAATTCGCCTGCGCCTCGCGCGCCACCGCCTTGGCGAGCAGTGTCTTGCCGGTGCCCGGCGGCCCATAGAGCAGGAAGCCCTTGGCCGGCCGGATGCCGAGTCGCCGGAAGGCATCCGGGTCTTTCAGCGGCAGTTCGACGCCTTCCTTCAGCTTCATCTGCGCGGTGTCGAGCCCGCCGACATCCTCCCAGCGGACGGTCGGGGCCTGCACCATCACCTCGCGCATCGCCGAGGGCTGAACACGCTTCAGTGCCTCCAGAAAGTCCTCGCGCGTCACCGACAGGGTATCCAGTACTTCCGCCGGGATGGTCCGCTCCTCCAGGTTCAGGCGCGGCATGATCCGGCGCACCGCCTCGATCGCCGCCTCACGGGTCAGCGCGGCCAGGTCAGCGCCCACGAAGCCGAAGGTCGTGCGCGCCAGTTCGGCCAGGTCGACCTTGTCGCCCAGCGGCATGCCGCGCGTGTGGATGCCCAGAATCTCGCGCCGTCCGCGCTCGTCGGGGACACCCACCACGATCTCACGATCGAACCGACCCGGTCGCCGCAGCGCCTCGTCGATCGCCTCGGGCCGGTTGGTCGCAGCGATGATGACCAGATTCGCACGTGACTCCAGCCCGTCCATCAGGGTCAGCAACTGGGCGACCAGCCGCTTCTCCGCCTCCCCCTGCACCCGGTCGCGCTTGGGGGCGATCGAGTCGATTTCGTCGATGAAGACGATCGAGGGGGCCGACTTGGTCGCCTCCTCGAAAATCTCGCGGAGGCGCTGTTCCGATTCGCCATAGGCCGAGCCCATGATCTCCGGCCCGTTGATCAGGAAGAATTGCGCGTCCGACTCATTGGCGACGGCGCGCGCCAGCCGGGTCTTGCCGGTGCCGGGCGGCCCGTGGAGCAACACGCCCTTGGGCGGCTCGACGCCCAGCCGCTCGAACAATTCGGGATAGCGCAAGGGCAGCTCGACCATCTCGCGCAACTGGTCGATGGTCGAGGCCATGCCTCCGATATCGTCATAGGTGACGTCGGCGCGCCGCGCCTCGCGCGGTTCCTCATATTCGGGGCGCAGTTCGACCTCGGTATTCTCGTCGATATGGACGACCCCCTTGGGGCTGGCCGCGACGACGGCGAGGCGGATTTCCTGAAGCGCATAGGCAGGCGCGTTCATGAACTGCGCGACGCCCGGCGGCATGTTGGTGACCCGCTGCTGCCCCGCGGTCGCCACCACATCGCCCTGACAGAGCGGTCGGTTGAAGAAGGTACGCTTGAGCGCCTGGGCCGACCCCTGGAGCCGCAGATTTTCCTGGGCGGGGGCGAAGACGACTCGGGTGGCGGGCTTGGATTCGACCCGGCGCACCTCGACGAAATCACCCGAGCCGACCCCCGCATTGGCGCGCTGCAACCCGTCGATGCGCAGCAGATCGAGCCCTTCGTCCTCCGGGTAAGGCGCGACGGCGCGCGCGGGCGTGGCCTGCTTGCCGACGATCTCCACGACATCGCCCTCGGTGATGCCGAGCGCCGCCATCAGACTGCGCGGGACATGGGCCAAGCCGCGCCCGGAATCCTCGGGGCGGCTGTTTGCCACCTGTATCTTGCGGGTCGGCGCGTCGCTGTCGGCCATGATGGTCCCTTGGCAAAGTGTCTGAACACGAAAGCGCGGGAGGTGGGGGCGGGTTCCGGTTCGCGAAAGACCGCGCCGCCGAAGCGAGGCAAAAAAAAGGGCCGATCGAAACGACCAGCCCGAAAAGTTTTTAGGAGAGGATGCCTGAAAGGCCCGTTCCTTTTGCGGTGCGAAACGTTATGTTGCAAGTGCGAAAAGCTTGGCTATGATTGCAGTTTATGCAATCCTCTGACCAATAGGTCAACGAGTACAGGTGCGACATGCGCAGGCTTCCCCCGCTCGGTGCGATCGAGGCATTTGTCCAGGTGGTCCGCCTGGGCTCCATCAAGGCCGCCGCCGAGGAACTGGCACTGTCCGCCCCCGCGCTCAGCCGCCGGGTGCAGACACTCGAACGCTTCGTCGGCAAGCCGCTTTTCGCCCGGCGGCACCAGGCGATGGTGCCCAATGAGGATGGCGAGACGCTGATGGAGCAGATCGCCCCCCTGCTCGACCAATTGTCCGACGCAGTGGAGGCGATGACCAGCGGCCAGGAGGTGCTGCGCCTGCGCCTGGGCGTCTTGCCGCTCTATGCGGCGCAGCGGCTGTTCCCGCATATGGGGCTGTTGCGCGCGGCGCATCCCGAACTGCATCTCGACATCGATACCGCCGGCCACGGCATCGCGCGGCTGGGCGAAGGACTGGACGCGGTCATCGCGCTGGGTCGCGACATCGATCCGTCGCTCTATGCCAAGCGGCTGGATTTCAACAAAGTCTATGTCATCGGCGCCAAAAGGCTGATCGAGGGGCCGAATCCCCTGCTCCACCCCGAGCAGATGAACGGGATGACCGCGCTGCTGCACCGCGAAATGCCCGATGCCTTCACCGCCTGGTGCCAGGCGGCAGGGCTGACCAATATCAAGCCCAAGGCGATCGACTTCTTCGATTCTGGCGGCCTGATGCTGGAGGCGGTGGCACAGGGGCTGGGCGTCGCCTTCATGCATGCCAGCCATTTCGAACACGCCCATGACCCGCGCCTGGTGCGGCTGTTCGATATCGAGGTGGACAGCCCCTATAGCCACTGGTTCGTCTGTCGCCCGCGTGCGCTTCAGCAGAAATCGGTGAAGCTGTTCCATGACTGGTTGATTCGGACGCTGTATCCGGCAGCGGCATGACCTCTACTCCCCCTCCCGCCTGCGGGAGGGGCGTGCGCGTGGCGCGTGGAGGTCTCCAAACCCAACGACAAAAAGCCGCGCGTCCTTGGCAGGACGGCGGCTTCACGCCTTCAAGTCCTTCGCGGGGCGCCGGGACAGGCGCCCGCCCGCGAATTACTTGATCTTGGCTTCCTTGAACTCGACATGCTTGCGCACGACCGGGTCGTACTTGTTGAAGCTCAGCTTCTCGGTCTTGGTGCGCGGGTTCTTCTTCGTGACGTAAAAGAAGCCGGTATCAGCCGAGCTGACGAGCTTGATCTTGACGGTGGTCGGCTTGGCCATGACCTGGTTCCTGTATGCGTGAAAAAGCGAAAGCGGCAGCCGGAGCCGCCGCTATATAAGGGCGGCGCATGGCCCAACCGGGCCGCCGAGTCAAGTATGGCGCCCGATTTAAGCCCCTCTTTACCCCTATCGCGCTATATCGACAGGTTCAGACAGCCCATGACGCGGCATGCGCGCGGGGCCGGGGGGCATGAAGCGATGAGTCAGGGCGAATCGCCCGACCGGGACACGGCGGCGGAGATACGGGATCAGCTTTGGGCCCGGATCGCCGCGCTCGACGTGCGCGCGCCCTATACCCCCGCCGCCGATCTGCTGGGCGGTATCGAGGCCATTCGCCAGCTTGCCCATGCTCATGGCCTGGCCCCGGCGGTGACGGTGACCCACTTCATCGACCGGGCGCTGATGCGCGGCGACGGGCCGGTGCCCGTCCATGGCTGGTTCGCGATGCTGACGGAGGCGGTCGCCAGCGAACGACAGGATCTGGAGGCCGCCAACCGATTCGCGGAGGCCTGTTCGGTGCGACTGGCGGCCTGATGGACGCCTTCATGCTGATCCTGGTCGCGACCCTGGCGGGACAGACCGGCGGGCGACTGAGCCTGTTGGCGGCGCAACTGGTGGACCGGAGCGGCAAGACCGTGGCGGTGCTGGCCGGATTGATGCTGGCGCAGGCGGTGCTGGCCGCCGGGGCGATTCGGATCGGCATCCTGCTCGCCCCGCAATTCACCCCGGAGACGCATGGCCTGTTGCTGGCGATCGCGCTGGTCGTGACGGGAATCGGGATGATGGGGCGGATACCCCGACCCGCCAACCCCTATGGTCGGCCCCGGCTGGGCGCGTTCGGGGGAGCGGTGATCTTCGGTGGCGCGGTCCTGTTCGCTGATTCGGGGTTGCTGGTCGTGGCGGCCGCCGCCGCCCGCTCGCCGCTGCCCTGGGCCGCCCTGCCCGGCGCGGTGATCGGACTGTCGGGTGCGATGCTGCCCGCGATGCTGATGGGCGAGCGGGCATGGCGTCGCCTGCCCCTGCGTGCCCTCCGCCTGGCACTGGGCGCGATCATGGTGCTGGCCGGCGTGGTGACCGGACTGTCGGTGAAAGAACTGATCTAGAGCATCGATCACTGAGGCCGGGCTTTGTACATGGACTCAGCGGAGCCATTTCGTCATCGGATCGTTTACGCAACGATTCCAGACAGCGGGAGCATGTCCATGTCCGATACCAATCCGGCGCTCGATACGCCGACCGATCTGAACCGCAACGCGACCGCCAGCGTCGCCGATGCGCTGAACGGCGCACTGGCCGACTGCTATGCGTTGTACCTGAAGACCAAGAATTTCCACTGGCACGTCTCGGGCCCGCATTTCCGCGATTATCATCTGATGCTCGACGATCAGGCCACGCAGATCCTGGGCGTGACCGACGCCATTGCCGAGCGAGTGCGCAAGACTGGCAACGTCACGCTGCGCTCGATCGGCGACATCGCGCGCCGCCAGACGATCGTCGACAATGATCGCGACTTCGTGTCCGCCGCCGACATGCTGGTCGAGCTGCGCGACGACAATCTGAAGCTGGTCGAACGCTTCCGCACGGTGAAGGACGCCGCCGAAGAGGCGAAGGATAATGCCACCAGCGGCATCGTCGACGAATGGACCGACCAGGCCGAGGAACGCGCCTGGTTCCTGTTCGAGGCGGGCCGCAAGGGCTGAGGGTTCGAGCCGGTCGATAAAGGAAAGGCCCCGGTGAAAGCCGGGGCCTTTTTTGTGCGGGTCAGATCGGAAGCGAGGAATTCCCGTCCCGCATCCACAATTCGGTCTTGGTCAGCACATCGAGCTGCCCCGCGTCGCGCCGTGCGACGATATGATCGATCAGCCCGCGAAACTTCGCCGGATCGGTCTGCCCGGCCGCGTTCTCGGCAAGGCCATGGATGTAGAATTCCGAGGTTTCGCCCCGCAATATGGTCAGGTCGATATCGGCCTTCAGCTGTTCCAGGCTTTGATTCGATGTGGCGTTGGCGGGCGCCAGGATGCCGCCGCGATCGGGAATGCCGAAGCGTGACAGCCAGCTGCCCCGCCCCTGCGTCGTCCGCGCCATCTTGTATCCGGCGGCCTTCAGCGCGAGCGGCAGCTTGGTATAGGAGAATTCGCTCGACAGGTCGTTGAAGTTGAACGCCTTGACCTGCGCGACGACCTCGGTGCTGAGCGTGATCTGCGTCGCGCTGTCCACGCTGACCACGGTCGTTCCGGTGGGCACATTATAGCCGCCGACGAACATTCCGGCCCGGATCCCCGTCGTGTCCGACATGGTGGCGATGCGCGTGCCATAGGTCCTGGCCGAGAAGGTGCGCGGCCGGGTGGGGCTGACATGGTAACGGCCATTGGGATAGCAGCAGAAATCATTGCCGCGCGGCATTCCATTGGCCTGCGCCCAGTCGCGCACCTTTTGCAGGTCCGCCAAGGCCGCCGCCAGCGTCGGATGGTCGGTCATCAGAATGTCGTCATAGCTGCCGTTCAGGTAACAGTCCCAACCTGCGTCATACATTTCGCGAAGCTGGGCAACGGTCATCCTGTTCTGCCCGCCGATCAGGCCGGGCGCGACGTGGAAGCCGCCCTTGACGTTGCGCGCCCGCATATAGGGAAACGCCTCGGTATATTGCGTGCGCAATATGTCGTCGAAGCCGATGATGATGGTCGGGCGCCCACCGGCCCGCGCCACCAGCGCGTCGACGCCGATCCGGGGGGCGTCGGGCACCTGCGTCGTCACGCTGTTCGCCATGCCGAACCGCCCCGCACCCGCGCTTTGCAGCCCGGCGATCTCGCTGGAATGGACCGAGCCCCACATCGTGCCGAAGAACAGCGGCTGCGGCGTCTGAAAGAGCGGCGCCAGAAGCGGCTCCGGCGCGCGAAACTCCTGCCCCTCCCGCGACAATGTCAGGTCGAAGCCGGTGGCGGTGCCATAGATCGGGTCCCATCCCAGGTCGACGAACTGCGCGATCGTGCCGAACCGGACAGGGTCGTGATAGCCGATGTCGGACTTGCGCAATCCCGGCCCGCCCAGGCGCGATCCGGTTCCCTGCATCTCCACCGCGCCGCTGCCCTGCGCCAGGGCCGACCGGCTGCTGAGCAGGGCTTCGTTGGTGGCGGTGAATCCGCCCGCCGTGTCGAAACCTTCGAGCAGCACGGGAATGTCGAGCACCACCGCCAGCGCCGCGGCCACGCTGCGCTGTCCGTTCATCATGCCGACCGCGACCAGGCGTGTGCCGATATCCTCCGCCGTCGCGACATAGGTGGCCCCCGACGCTCCCGCGATCGCCGTGCGCGTCCGATCGGGCGTCAGCGTTTCCCGGAACCATTGAACCCCGGTCAGCCCCTGCGGCGCGGAATAGGTCTGTCCGACTGACCCATCCTTGGTCGCCAGCATATAGAGCGGCGGCGTGTCGACCGGAGAGGGCGATGGCGACGGTGACGGCGTAGGAGTCGGTTGCGACGGAGATTCATTCCCGCCTTCGACCACGCAGCCAGCGCATGAAAAGGCGGCCGCACCGATCAGGAATTGGCGCCGAGTTGTCATGGATATTCCCCCGTGAGCAGATGGTCACTGCCCCCTCCCATCAGATGATGCACCAGATCAGGACAGGGAGGCAATGCTGCAACTGCGTAATATGCCGGTGCGATACCGCTATGGGACAGATAATATGCCCTTTTTCGGATTCAGGGTCGTGCCGCGTCCGCATCCCTGGTCCCGCACCTCATCCGTGCATCGGTAATCGGAACACCAACCCGTCTGGCCTGTTGATCCCCCATCAGATCGGAAGGATTCTCCCCATGCTCAAGCTTGCCATCACATTCCTCGTCATCGGACTGATCCTGGGCGCGCTCGGCTTCGGGGGGGTCGGCGGGGCGTTCGTCGGAATCGCCAAGATCCTGTTCTTCATCGCGATCGCGTTGTTCGTGATCTTCCTGGTGCTGGGGCTGATCGCGGGCAAATCGGTGAAGAACGCGATCGACTGACCCGCATATGCGGGACTTTGCGGGCTTGCTCGATGCGTTGATCTATACGCGGTCGCGCAATGCCAAGCTGAAACTGGTCGCGGATTACCTCGCCGCCACGCCCGATCCCGACCGGGGTTGGGCGATGGCGGCATTGACGGGCGATCTCGACCTGCCCGGCGTCAAGCCCGCGCTCATCCGCGCGCTGATCGAGCAGCGGGTGGATCCCGTCCTGTTCCGCATGAGTCGCGACTATGTCGGCGATACGGCGGAGACGGTCGCCCTGCTCTGGCCCGCGCCCGACCGGCCGCTCAATCCCGAGCCACTGTCGGTGAGTGCGGTGGTCGAGCGGTTACGGCATCTGTCACGTTCCGACGCGCCCGCCGTGCTGGCCGACATGCTCGACCGATCGAGCGCGGAGGAGCGATTCGCGCTGTTGAAGATGGCGACCGGCGGCCTGCGTATCGGCCTGTCGGCCCGCCTCGCCAAGACCGCCTTCGCCCAGCATTTCGGCCTGGATGTCGAGGCGGTGGAGGAGGTCTGGCACGGCCTCTCGCCCCCTTATGCGGAACTCTTCGCCTGGGGCGAGGGCACGGGCGCGCAGCCCACGCCCGCCGATGTGCCGGTCTTCCGCCCCTTCATGCTCGCCCATCCGCTGGAGGATCTGCGGGTCGACCTGACCGACTATGCCGCCGAGTGGAAATGGGACGGCATCCGGGTGCAGATCGTCCATGTCGCGGGGCAGACCCGGCTCTACAGCCGCACCGGCGATGACGTGACCCACGCCTTTCCCGATGTCGCCAGCGCCTTCGATGCGGTGGGGGCGGTGGATGGCGAGTTGCTGGTCAAGGGCGAGCATCAGGGCGGCACGCTGGAGGATGGCGGCGGCGCGGCCAGCTTCAACGCGCTCCAGCAAAGGCTGGGGCGGAAGACGGTGTCGGCCAGGATGCTCGCCGATTATCCCGCCTTCGTCCGGCTCTACGACATTCTCGTGGACGGGACGGAGGATGTCCGCCCCCTCCCCTGGACCGAGCGGCGCAAGAGACTGGAGGCGTTCGCGGCGAAGCTCGACCCCGAGCGGTTCGACGTCAGCGCGGTGATCGAGGCGGAGGACTTCACCGCCCTGGAGGCCCTGCGCGCCACCGCCCGCGATGCCGCGATCGAGGGGGTGATGCTCAAACGCCGCGACTCGCCGTACAGCGGCGGGCGGCGCGTCGGCCTGTGGTACAAATGGAAGCGCGATCCTCTGACCGCCGATTGCGTGATGATGTACGCCCAGCGCGGCAATGGGCGGCGGTCGAGCTATTATAGCGACTATACCTTCGGCTGCTGGACCGAGGAGGGCGAGCTGCTGCCCGTGGGCAAGGCCTATTCGGGGATCACCGACGAGGAATTGCGCCAGTTGGATCGGTTTGTCCGCGCGCACACCGTCCATCGATTCGGCCCGGTGCGCGAGGTGGAGAAGACCCTGGTGCTGGAGATCGCCTTCGACTCGATCCACGATTCGAAACGGCACAAATCGGGGGTCGCGATGCGCTTCCCTCGAATCGCGCGCATCCGCACCGACAAACCCGCCGCCGAGGCGGATCGGGTGGAGACGCTGAAGCGGCTGGTGACGTAGGGAACTTCATTCCTCCCCTGCAAGGGGAGGTGGCAGCGCGTAGCGCTGACGGAGGGGTGTCGCGGCCAGCGGGGACACCCCTCCACCATCCTTCGGATGGTCCCCCTCCCCTTGCAGGGGAGGAATGGGTCTTAATCCCCGACGCGCTCGATATCCGCGCCGACCGCCGACAGTTTCTCTTCCAACCGCTCGTAACCGCGATCCAGGTGATAGACGCGGCTGACCGAGGTCTCGCCCTCGGCGGCCAAGCCCGCCAGGATCAGGCTCATCGAGGCCCGCAGGTCGGTCGCCATCACCGGCGCGCCGGTCAGCCGCTCGACGCCCTTGACCATCGCGGTGCGGCCATGGACCTGAATGTCCGCCCCCATCCGCGCCAGCTCGGGCACATGCATGTAACGGTTCTCGAAGATGGTCTCGGTCAGGGTGCTGGTGCCCTCGGCCTTGCACAGCATCGCCATGAACTGCGCCTGCATGTCGGTGGCGAAGCCCGGGAAGGGCGCGGTCGACAGCGTCAGCGGCTGGAGCGGGCCGTTGGCGGCGACACGGATCGAGTCGCGGCCTTCCTCGACTGTCACGCCAGCCTCGACCAGGGCAGCCAGCGTCGCGCGCATATCCTCGGCACAGGCGCCCACCAGTTCCAGGTCGCCGCCGGTGATCGCGGCGGCGCAGGCATAGGAGCCCGCCTCGATCCGGTCGGGCATCACCGAATAGGTCGCGCCGTGAAGTCGCTCGACACCCTCGATGGTCAGCGTCTCGGTGCCGACGCCGTCGATCCGCGCGCCCATCGCGATCAGCAGGCGGCACAGGTCGACGATCTCGGGCTCGCGCGCGGCATTGCTCAGCACCGAAGTGCCCTTGGCGGTGACCGCGGCCATCAGCGCGTTCTCGGTCGCGCCGACCGACACCACCGGAAAGGTATAGCGTCCGCCCGACAACCGGCCGCCGGGCGCGCTGGCCTTGACGTAACCGGCAGTCAGCTCGATCTCCGCGCCCAGCGCCTCCAGCGCCTTCAGATGCAGGTCGATCGGGCGATTGCCGATCGCGCAGCCGCCGGGCAGCGACACCCGCGCCTCACCCGCGCGCGCCAGGATCGGGCCCAGCACCAGGATCGACGCGCGCATCTTGCGCACGATGTCGTAGGGCGCCTCGGTCGAGAAAAGCTGCCCCGCCCGGATCGTCATGACCCGGCCGAAATCCTCGGGGCGCGTACCCTCGACCCGCGTCGACGCGCCGATCTGGTTCAGCAGATGGCCGAACCCGTCGACATCGGCCAGACGCGGCAGGTTGCGCAGCGTGACCGGCTCGTCGGTCAGGATCGCGCAGGGCATCAGGGTGAGCGCGGCGTTCTTCGCGCCGGAAATCTTCAGGCGACCCGACAGCCGGTTGCCGCCGCGAATGAGGATACGGTCCATAGATTCCGGTCCCTAGCGGACCCGCGCGCCACCGCCAAGGGTCGCGCATCGCCGAATCGCATGCGAATCGTCACGTCAGCGCAGGATGTGTCCCGATCGTTACACGGCCAAAGCACTGGTTGATCGATATTAATGCAGGTCCATATCCTCCGTGGCTAAGGCACTTTTTCCAGTCGGGGGATGGAGTGTCAGTGTCAAATTTCGGCCTTGCTGATCGCCTGAACAAATGGGTCGCTTTGACCCCGGCCGAGCGCGACGCGCTGTCGCGGATGGAAGACAAGCCACGATCGATACGGCGCGGCCTGGTCCTGATGAACGAGCGGTCCCGTACCGAGGAATTGTCCGTCGTGCTGCAGGGCATGTTGATGTGCTATGTCCTGCTCGACGACGGCAGCCGCCAGATCGTGCGCTTCCTGTTTCCCGGCGACCTCTTCGCCATGTCCACCCTGGTCTATGGCCGGTCGCCCGATACGATCGTCGCGGTGTCGAACGCGGTGGTCTGTTCCTTCGACCGGTCGCACATGACCCGGCTGGCGACCGATCACCCCCGCCTGTTCAGCCTGATCCTGGTGCTCAACCAGATCGAGCGGGTCGTCACGACCGATCGTCTGGCCGGGCTGGGCCGCACCGCGGCCCGCGTACGGGTGGCGACGCTGCTGCTGTCGCTACGCGGCCAGATGCGCCAGGCGGGGATGACCGTCGGCATGTCCTTCACGCCGGGGCTGACCCAGGAGGAGATGGGCGACGCGATCGGGCTGACCGCCGTGCATGTGAACCGGATGCTCCGCCTGCTGGAGGATGAAGGCCTCATCAAGCGCGAGGGCGGACGGGTGTTCCTGCTGGACGAAGAGCGGCTGGTGCAGGAAGCGGGCTATATCGACCGCTTCGCCGGGCTGGACCTCGGCTGGCTGCCGCCCGCGCGCTGATCCTCCCCGATACGAGGAGGAACGGCGCGCTTCACGCCTTTTCCAGCGTGCACTGCAAGGGGTGCTGGTTGGCGCGGGCGAAGTCGATCACCTGCGCCACCTTGGTCTCGGCGACTTCGTAGGAAAAGACACCGCACACCCCCACCCCGCGCTGATGGACGTGCAGCATCACGCGGGTCGCGTCGTCCATGCTCATCCGGAAAAAGCGCTGGAGGCACAGCACGACGAATTCCATCGGCGTGTAATCGTCGTTGAGCATCAGCACGCGGTACGGCGTCGGCTGCTTGGTGCGCGTCCGGGTTCGCGTCGCGACGCCCAGACCGTTGCCGTCGTCGTCCCCCTGATCGGGACCTTGGCCGGGCCCACGTCCCGGCCCATTGCCGGTCATTCCCAGAGGATGGGTGAAAAGGTCGCTGTTCAGGGCCATGATGACGTAAAATATGGCATGGCGGGGGGTGGGCACAAGTCCTTGGGTCCGGAAACGACCGCATAAATCGATATGGTGGTCTTGGCCCTGTTCCTTCCGTGCGGGGGAGGAATGGGGGAATGTCGATCCGCCTTAATGGAAATCCCGCGAACGGGGCAGCAGCCGGACGTCGCGCGGATGCACGCCGCGCGGGGCCGGGACGCCGCGCGGATCGTGCGAGCGGGTCGGCGCGACGGGAACGTCCTCCAGCCGGGCCAGCATCGCGCTGCGATCCTCGACCCCGGCGGTCATGACATGCACCACCCCCTCTTCGCTGCGCTGGACGACGCCGTGGATCAGCATCAGCCGCGACGCCATCACCGCCCGCCGGTTCGCCTCGAAATCGCGGGCCCAGAGCAGCGCGTTGACGATCCCCGTCTCGTCCTCGATCGTGACGAAGATCGCATTGCCCTTGCCGGGCCGCTGGCGGACCAGCACCACCCCCGCCACCTTCACCCGCCGCCCGTCGCGCAGGTTCCTGATATCGGCAGCGGACAGCACCCCCTCCGCCGCCAGTTCGCTGCGCAGGAACGCCATGGGATGGCCCTTCAGCGACAGGCGGGTGACACGGTAATCCGCCGTCACCTGCTCCGATGGTGACATGGGGGGCAGGGTCACGGGCGGCTCGGTGGCCATTTCGGGGGCCTCCATCGCGGCGAACAGAGGCAGTTGCGCCGACTTCATCCGCCGCGCCTCCCACTGCCCCTCGCGCCGCCCGCGCCCCAGCGAGCGATAGGCATCCGCCTGTGCCAACAGGTCGAGCGCGCGACGGGGGAGACGCCCCCGGATCGCGACCGATTCGATGGTTTCATAGGGCGCATGGGTGGCGATCGCCTTGCCCCATTCCTCGCGAAACCCGTCGACCTGGCGAAAGCCCAGCCGCAGCGCGAACGCCCCGTCGTCGCGCCGCTCCAGCCGATTGTCCCAGCCGCTGTGATTCACATCGACCGGCCGCACCTCCACCTTGCCATTCTCGCGCGCGTCGCGGACCAGTTGCGCGGGGGCATAGAAACCCATCGGCTGGGCATTGAGCAGCGCACAGGTGAAGATCGCGGCCTGATGGCATTTCAGCCAGGCCGAAACATAGACCAGCCGCGCGAAGGACAGCGCATGGCTTTCGGGAAAGCCATAGGAGCCGAAACCCTCGATCTGCTTAAAACAGCGTTCGGCGAAGTCGGCCTCATAACCGCGCGCGACCATGCCGCCGACCATCTTCTCGCGGAAATTCTGGATGGTCCCGACATTGCGGAAGGTCGCCATGGCGCGGCGAAGCTGGTTGGCTTCGTCGGGCGTGAATTTGGCGGCGGTGATGGCCAGCTTCATCGCCTGTTCCTGGAACAGCGGCACGCCATAGGTCTTGCCCAGCAGTTGATATAATTCGTCCGTCGGACCGTCTTTGGGCGAGGGGTAGCTGACCGGCTCCGTCCCCGCCCGGCGGCGCAGATAGGGGTGGACCATGTCCCCCTCGATCGGCCCCGGCCGGACGATCGCGACCTGCACGACCAGGTCGTAAAATTCCTTGGGCTTCAGCCGGGGCAGCATGTTGATCTGCGCCCGGCTCTCCACCTGGAACACCCCGATGCTGTCGCCCTTTTGCAGCATCTTATAGACGGCCGGGTCTTCATCCTGCGCCAGATGGGTCAGGTCGGGCCGCGGTAGCCCGTTCGCCGCCATCAGGTCGAACGCCTTGCGGATGCAGGTCAGCATCCCCAGCGCCAATATGTCGACCTTCATGATCTTCAACTCGTCGATATCGTCCTTGTCCCATTCGATGAAGGTCCGCCCCTCCATCGCGCCGTTATGGATCGGCACCGTCTCGTCGAGACGGTCCTGCGTCAGCACGAAGCCGCCGACATGCTGCGACAGATGCCGGGGCGCGCCCAGCAGCCGGTCGACCAGGGTGCGGAGCCGGGCGATCTCGGGATTGTCGGGGGAAAAGCCGGTTTCGTGGAAACGCTTTTCCTCGAACCGCTGCGAGAAACTGCCCCAGACGGTGCTGGTCAGCCGCTGGGTGACATCCTCGCTCAGCCCCAGCGCCCGCCCGACCTCGCGCACGGTGCTGCGCGGGCGGTAATGGATGACGGTCGCGGCGATGGCGGCGCGGTGGCGGCCATAGCGGTTGTAGATATATTCGATCACCTCCTCGCGCCGCTCATGCTCGAAATCGATGTCGATATCGGGCGGCTCCTTGCGTTCGTTCGAGACGAAGCGCGAGAAGAGCAGGTCGTGCTTGGTCGGATCGACCGAGGTCACGCCCAATATCCAGCACACCGCCGAATTGGCCGCCGATCCGCGCCCTTGGCAAAGAATGGGCGGATCGAGGCTGCGTGCATGCCGCACCACATCGTGCACGGTCAGGAAATAATGGGCATATTGACAGTCGCGGATGAGCGCGAGTTCCTCCCTCAGCGTTCCCTGAAGTTTCTCCGGAATGCCCTCGGGAAAGCGCGCCGCCGCTTCCTTCCGGACCAGTTCCTCCAGCCAGTCCTGTGCTTCCCACCCCTCGGGTACCGGCTCGTCAGGATACTGATAGGCGATGTGATCCAGCCGGAACGTGATCCGCTCGAGGATCGCCACGCTTTCCTCCACCGCCCCCGGCCGGTCGGCGAACAGGCGCGCCATCTCCGTCGCCGGCTTCAGATGCCGCTCGGCATTGGCCGCCAGCCGCCGTCCGCCGGTGCGGATGGTCAGGCCTTCACGAATACAGGTCAGTATATCCTGTACCGGTCGGTCCTCGGGCGTGGCGAACAAAGCGTCGGTGGTCGCGAGCAGCGGTACCCCCCGCCCCTCCGCCAGCGCCGCCCATGCCGCCAGCCGCCGCCGGTCCGCGCCCGATCGCGGCATGGTGACGCCCAGCCAGACCCGCCCCGGCGCCACCGCCACCAACCGGTCGAGCGTCGCCGCCAGCCCCGGATCGGCACGGCGCGGAGGTAGCATCGCCTCCGCCATCGGCTCGCAGCGCCGGGCGGAGGATTGGGGTAGCGCGATCAGCAGCAGATCCTCGGCATGGCGGATCAGATCGCCCAGTCCGAGAATGCAGCCGCCCTTCCTGGCGCGCTTGTTGCCCATAGTCAGCAACCGGGTCAGCCGCCCCCAGCCGGTGCGGTCGATGGGATAGGCGACGATGTCCGGCGTGCCGTCGGCGAAGACCAGCCGGGCGCCGACGACCAGGGTCGGTGGTGGACGACCGCCGATTTCCTCCGCCGAAGCGCACGCTTTTCGCCACGCTCTCAGCGCCCGCACCACACCCGCCACCGTGTTGCGATCGACGATACCGATGCCGTCGAGACGCAGTTCATGGGCTCTCGCGACCATGTCCTCCGCCGGACTCGCGCCATCGAGAAAGGAGTAGTGCGTCGCCGCGACCAGTTCGGCAAAGCGGGGTTGGGCAGACACTTAACCCTTTCCTCCCCTGTAAGGGGAGGGGGACCATGCGCAGCATGGTGGAGGGGTGTCACGGCTCGCGATGGGGTTCATCACTGGCCGTGACACCCCTCCGTCAGCGCTATGCGCTGCCACCTCCCCTTGCAGGGGAGGAATGGGAGCAAACGCCCCCCTCACGCGAATAGCCCATGAACATACCAGCGCGGCCGCTCGGTCTCGCTGTAAAGGCCGTGGCGAAAGATCCAGAAGCGCCGCCCGCGCACATCCTCCACCCGGTAATAGTCGCGCGTGGGCGGCGCCATGTCGGCCCGCCGCCACCATTCGCCCGCGATCCGCTCCGGCCCTTCCGCGCGCGCCACGTCATGCAGCTTGCGCCGCCAGCGAAAGCGCGCAGGCGGTCCGTCGGGCGTCTCGGCGGCGAGCGATTCGATCGGCTGGGGCGGATCGAACAGATGGATGGGGCGCGAAGGGGGCTCGCCCGGCTCGGGCCGGGTCCATTCGGCCTTGGGCGGCGTCTCGGTCGCGGGCAGCAGCAATTCGGCCTGTTCGGGAATATGGCTGTCGCGCGGATGGATTCGCCGCACCCGCTCGCGCCCCAGCCGGGTACCCAGCCGGTCGATCAGCGCCGCCACCGCCTCCGACTTGGCCTCGCCCCCCTCCAGCCGCAACTGCACCGCGTCGAGCTTCTCGGCCAACCCCACGTCCAGCCGGATCAGGTCGTACCCGAACCCGGGGTCGAGCGGATCGGCCAGCGCCTCGATCCGCTCGCGGAACAGCCGCAGCAGCACCGCCGGATCGCGGGTCGGCTGCCCCGTCTCGACGCGCAGGCCCTGCACCTCGCCATCGGCGCGGAACAGCCGTGCGTCCCAGCGCCGCCCGCCCTCATGCCGCTCCTCCAGCGCCCGCGCCGCCTCTCCCGCCAGTTCCTCCAGTACCGCCAGCATATGGTCGGTCTTCGCCACCGGTTCGGCGAAACGGCGTTCCACCGCGATCGGTGCCGCCACCACACGCGGGGTCAGCGGACTGTCCTCCTCGCCAGTCAGCCGCCGCAGCGCCGTCGCCGCCTCCCGCCCGAAACGCGACGCGATCGCCGCCATCGGACGCGCCAGCACGTCGCCGACCGACTTCAACCCCGCCGCGACCAGCGCCGCCGTCGCATCGGCGTCCAGTTCCAGCGCGGCCACGGACAGGCGGCGGATCGCCCCCATCTCGTCCGGGGCGGGGGCACCCGCATGCCGCGCCAGCGCCCGTGCCGCTTCGGGCGTGTCGCCATAGGCCAGCCGCACGGTGATCCCCCGCCTGGCCATCCGCGTCTCGATATCCTCGGCCAGCCCGCGCTCGCCGCCGAACAGATGGTCCGCCCCCGCACTGTCCAGCACCAGTCCCTGTGGCGGGTCGAGCGCCACCGCCGGGCTGTAGCGTCGCGCGCCCTCGGCCAGCCGCTCCAGCCAGTCGGCATCGGCGGCGGGGTCGTGCGGAAACACCTCGATCTCCGGCACCCGCGCCCGCGCATCGGCGAGCGTCAGCCCGACCGACAGCCCCGCCGCCACCGCCGCCCTGTCGAGCGCGGCGAGCCGGATCGCCCCGCCCACCGATTCGGCGAAGACGATCGGCGCCTCATCGCGTGCCACGAACAGGTGCGGGCGGCAGGCCCGCAGCCGCTCGATCGGCAACCAGGGGAAGACGAGCGCCAGATAGCGGCGCGGGATCGAAGCTTTGCGTGTCACGGTTCCACTCCACGCGCCAACGGGCACCGGCGGGCCCTCCCCGTCGGCGCAGCAATTCCAGGTCATAGGCGGGGGCGCCCGGCGCATCGGCGGCCAGCGCGCGCGACGGTGCGGGCGCGACCGCCCAGCGGGTCGCGGCGGCACTCGGCACCGCCTGTCCGCCGACACGCAGCAGGATCATCAGCACGCCCGAGGCTTCGGCGGACAGCATCAACCGGCGTGAGGCGGTCAGGTCATAGCCCCGCATCGCCCCCCAGCCCTCCGCGATCACCGTTCCCAGCCCCGGACAGCGCGCGCCATCCGCCGCCGCGCGCAACAATGCGGCATCGTCGGCGACCACCACCACGACCAGATCGACGGGGTCGAGACCCATCGCGACCAGCCCCGGCCCATGGAGTCGCCCGCCCTGGCGCTCGGCGGATTCGGTGCGCAGCCACAGCAACGGTCGCGCCGCCGCCGCCAGCACGCACCCCATGGCGAAGCCCGCGCCGCTGGCCGCTTCCTCTTGAGAAAGCGCATGAATCTCATGAAGTTGCGCCCCCGCCAGCCGGGGCAGACCATCGTCCGCAATTCCCTCCGCACCGCACGTCGCCTCGCTCGCCAAAGCGGCGGCGCGGCGCAGTCGGTCGATCAGGGCGAAGGGCTCCTCCATATTTGTTCTTGTAATGTTCTCAAGGGCAAGCCGCCAGTCGGAAAAATTTTGAAAAAAGGGCTTGCCGGTTCGAAAACCCACATCTATTAGCGCGCCTCACCCCAGCCGGTTCGCCGGTTCGGAACGCCAGAGCGGGCGTAGCTCAGGGGTAGAGCACAACCTTGCCAAGGTTGGGGTCGAGGGTTCGAATCCCTTCGCCCGCTCCAGCGGTTCCCACAGGAACCGCCTTCGTCGCCAAGCGACGCTCCCATTCATCCTGATATCCATCGGCACTGTCGAACCATCGACGGTCGCAGCTTGCCGAGCGAACAGCCTCACCACCGATGCCGGATCATAACGGATGCGTTGTGTTTTCC
>NZ_JALNUR010000005.1 GCF_026540895.1 Sphingomonas sp. GM_Shp_1
TCACGCGGACCGTCTCTCCGTTCCGTTGCGGCGTGGTGAGGAGGGCGGTGTAGCTGCCGTCCCCGGCGACGATGGTCGTGCCGATCACCGTGCCGGTCGCGTCGCGGACGGTGAGGGTGGTCGTCGGCTGACCCGTGCCGGTAACGCTCGCCCCGTCGAGCGCGACCGTCGCGGTCGGGGCGAGGGGGGTGTCGTTGGGGATCAGGTCGGGCGCATTCGCCGTGCCGGGCGCGGAGACATTGCCCGCCGCATCGGCCTGGGTCAGTGTCAGCACCTGTCCGTTGGTTAGGGCCGTGCCCAGCGTCACGCTGAAGCCACCATCCGCGCCCACCGGCACCGTGGCCAGCACCAGCCCGACCGGATCGGTGATCGTCACGGTCGCGCCGATCTCACCGGTCCCCGACACGGTCGCGCCATCGGCGGAGACGGTCGCGACGGGGGCCGCCGGGGGCGTCTGGTCCAGAGCGGTGACGATGGTGGCGGGGGAGGGGTTGCCGATCGCATCGGCCTGGGTGACGCTCAGCACCTGGCTGTCGAGCTGCGCGGCTGACAGGGTGACGGCGTAACCGCCCTGCGCGCCGACCACGGCGCTACCCAGCACGCCGCCACCCGCATCGCGCACGGTGACGGTCGCGCCGACCTCTCCGGTGCCGGTGACGATGGTGCCGGTCGCATCGAGCGTCGCGGCGGGTGCGGCGGGCGGCGTGATGTCGGGCGCGGCGACGATGGTCGCGCCCGAGACGTTCGCGCCCGCATCGGTCAGCGTCGCGGACACCGTGCCGCCATTGGCCTGGGCGGTCGTCAGGGGCACGCCGAAGCTGCCGTCTCCCGCGACGACACCGGTGCCGATGACGTTTCCGCCCGCATCGCGGATGGTGACGGTCGTGCCCGCTTCACCGGTGCCGATCGCATTGGCGCCCGTCGCGTCGAGCGTGACGAGCGGCGCGTCGGGTGCGGTGACGTCCGGCGCGGTGACCGTTACGGGCGGGGACGCATTGCCGGTCGCATCGGCCTGGGTCACCTGAAGCGTCTGGCCGTTCAATTGCGGTGTGTTCAGCGCCAGCGCATAGGCACCCGTCGCCGAGGCGATACCGGTGCCGATCACCTGTCCGCCGGGGTCACGCACGGTGACGGTCGCGCCCGCCTCCGCCTGGCCGCTGACGATCGTGCCGCCGCCGTCCAGCGTCGCGGTCAGTCCGACCGGCACGGTCGTGTCGAGCGCGGTGAGCGCAAGCGGCGGCGAGACATTGCCCGCCGCATCCGCCTGCACCACCGACAGGGCCTGACCGTTCACCTGCGGCGTGGACAGCGGCACGGTAAAGCTGCCGTCCGCCGCCGCGACGACGCTGCCCAGCACGGTGCCGTCGGCGGCGCGCACGGTGACGGTCGCGCCCGCCTCTCCGGTGCCGGTCACGGATGCGCCGTCCGTCGCCAGTGTGCCCAGCGGCGCGGCGGGGGCGGTCAGGTCGGGTGCGACGGGAGACACGGGGGCGGAGGCGTTGCCGGTGGCATCGGCCTGAGTCACCTGAAGGGTCTCGCCATTGCGCTGCGCCGGGGTAAGCGCGACGGCATAGCTGCCATCCGAACCGACCAGCGCGGTGCCGACCGTGGCACCTGCCGGATCGCGGACCGTGACGGTCGCTCCCGCCTCACCCAGACCGGTCACGATGCCGCCATCCGCGCTGATCGCCGCGGTGAGGCCGATGGGTGCGGTCGTGTCCGGCGCGGTGACGGTGACGGCGGGCGAGGCATTGCCCGCCGCGTCGCTCTGCACGAGTTGCAGCGGCTGGCCATTGGCCTGGGCCGGGGTCAGCACGACGGCGAAATTACCGTCCGCACCAACCTGTCCGCTGCCGATGACGGTGCCGTCGGCGGCGCGGACCGTGACGGTCGCGCCCGCCTCGCCCGTCCCCGACAGGGTCGCGCCATTGTCGATGACCGATCCGGTCGGCGCAAGCGGCGCGGTGATGTCGGGCGCGATGACGGTGGCGGGGGCGGAGACATTGCCCGCCGCATCGGCCTGTGTCGCCTGAAGCGTTTCGCCATTGGTCTGCGGCGTGGTCAGGATCGCGGTGTAGACGCCGTTGGCGGCGACCGTCGCGGTACCGATGACATTGCCGCCTGCGTCGCGGATGGTGACGCCGGCCCCCGCTTCGCCCGTGCCGGTGACGAAGACGCCGTCACCGCTGACGGCGGCGGTCAGGCCGGTCGGCGCGGTGATATCGGGCGCGGTCAGCGTCGCGGCGGGCGACAGGTTGCCGCCCCGGTCGCTCTGATCGACCGACAGCGTCTCGCCATTGGCCTGAGCGGGCGAGAGCGTCGCGGTGAAACCGCCATCCGCGCCCACCACCGCCTGGCCCAGGATCGTGCCGTCCGCCTCGCGGACCGTCACGGTGGCGAAGGGCTCGCCGGTGCCGGTGACGCTCGTGCCATCGGGCGAGATGGTGGCGATGGGGGCATCGGGCGCGGTCAGGTCGGGCGCGCCGACCTGGCTGGGCAGCGAGACATTGCCCGCCGGATCGGCCTGCACGGCGGAAAGGGTCTGGCCGCTGGTCTGCGGCGGGGTCAGGGGCAGGGTGAAGCTGGTATCCGCGCCGACCACGGCGGTGCCCAGCACATTGCCGCTCGTATCGATCACGCGCACCGTCGCGCCCGGTTCGCCATTGCCATAGACCGAGGTACCGTCCGCCGACAGAATCGTGCTCGGCGGCGCGGGCGGGGTGATATCGGGCGCGACGACGGTCGCGGCGGCGGAGGCGTTTCCGGCGGCATCGGTCTGCGTCACGGTCAGCGTCTCGCCATTGGCCTGCGGCGTGGTGAGCGCGACGTCATAGGTTCCGGCGGCGGAGACCAGGACGGTGGCGATCACCGTTCCGGCGGGGTCGCGCACCTCCAGCGTCGCGCCGGGTTCGCCCGTTCCGCTGATGCTGGTGCCGTCGCCGCTGACGATCGCGGTGGGCGCGGACGGCGCGACGAGGTCGGGCGTGGCGATGCTCGCGACGGGCGAGAGATTGCCCGCAGGGTCGGTCTGCACGACCGACAGGGTCTGACCATTGGCCGCACCGGTGGACAGGGCGATGGTGAAGCCGCCATCCGCGCCCACGGTGGCGGTGCCGATCGGCTGGCCGCTTGCATCGGTGACGTTGACCGTCGCGCCCGGCTCGCCAGTTCCGGTCAGGGTCGCGCCGTCCGCGCTGACGCTGGCGGTCGGCGCGGTGGGCGGCGTGATGTCCGGCGCGGCGATGGTGGTGGCAGGGGAGGCGTTGCCGGTCGGATCGCTCTGCACCACCGTCAAGGTGCCGCCATTGGCCTGGGGATTGGTCAGCGGGATGCTGTAATTGCCCTGCGCATCGACCGTCGCCTGACCCAGCGGCTGGCCCGCGCCGTCGCGCACGGTGACGGTCGCGCCCGCCTCGCCGGTGCCGGTGATGGTCGTGCCCTGTCCGTCGATCGTGGCAGTCGGGGCGGGCGGCGGCGTGGTGTCGGTGGCGGTCACGCTCGCGGCGGGGGAGGTGTTGCCCGCCGCATCCGACTGGGTGACGGTCAGCGTCTGCCCATTGGTCTGGGCGGTGGCGAGCGGGGCGGTGAAGCTGCCGTCCGTCCCGACCGTGGCGGTGCCCAGCACCTGTCCGTCGGGTCCGGTGATCCGCACCGTCGCGCCGGGCTCGCCGGTGCCGGAGACGGTGGCGCCGCCCTCGCCCAGCGTCACGACCGGCGCGGTGGGTGCGCTCGTGTCGGCGACGGTCAGGGTGGTGGTGGGGGAGATATTGCCCGCCGCATCGCTCTGAGTCACGGTCAGGGTGCCGCCATTGGTCTGCGGCGTGGTCAGCGTCAGCGTATAGCCGCCCTGCGCCCCGACGACGGCGGTGCCCAGCACTTGTCCGGCGGCGTCGCGCACGGTGACGGTCGCACCGACCTCACCGGTGCCGGTGATCGTCGTGCCCTGTCCCGTCAGGGTCGCGGTCGGTGCGATCGGAGGCGTTGTGTCCGGGGCGCTGACGCTCAGGCCGGGCGAGGTGTTGCCCGCCGCATCGGACTGGGTCACGGTGACGGGCTGGCCGTTGGTCTGGGGCGGATTGACGGGGATGGTGAAATTGCCGTCCGCGCCGACCGTGCCGGTGCCGATCACCACGCCCGCGCCATCGGTCACGCGGACGGTCGCGCCGGGCTCGCCGGTTCCGCTGACGCTGCTTCCGGCGGTGCCGAAGACGGCGGTGGGGCGACCGGGGGCGACGGTATCGGCGGGGGGCTGGGGCGTCCGGTCGCCGTCATTGCCACCCCCGCCGGATACCGCCGCGACCAGACCGCCGACCCCCGCCACGCCCAGCACGGCGGGCAGAATGAAGGAGGAACTCGCCCCTTCCGCGGCCGCGCCTGCGCCCAGCAACTCGTCCAGATCGTTCAGCGCCGTGAACCGGCCCGCCCCCGTCGCTGTGGGATGGGCCAGCCACTGCCCGCCCTGTTCGTCGCGCAGCACGAGATCGCTGACCGCGCCCTGTTGCGCCCGATAGAAGTTATCGATGCGCAGCGTGCTGCCGTCCACCAGTCGGAGGATCAGGTCATCGCCCTGCCGCTCCATCGCCGCGACCTGGGCGCGGTCCAGGTTCAGCCGGACGATGCTGGGGGTGTCGAGTTCGATGACGTCGGCGCTGGTCGTCGTCGTAGCGCGGCTCGCCTTGGCGATGATCTCGGTCTGCATGCCCTGTTCCTCCCATAACGTGTCCGTCCCCGGTTCGGGGACGGGCGGGGAAGGCCACGCACGTATCTGCGCACATGGGCTCGCGACCTCCCCCTATGCGAAGGCCGGAACCATGGCGGACCGGTTTGCGATGCTGGAATTCCGATTTCGGAATTGATTCAAATGGTTAATGAAAGTTTAAGCCGCGCGTCAGCGGTGTCGTGCCGCTTTCCAGGTGGGCGCCTCCGCATCGGTCATCCGTACCGGCCGGATGCTGCCGTCCGGGGCATAGTCGATCCGGTCGATCGCCACGACGCGCTCGCCTTGGAAGGGCCCCGGCCCCGGCGCGCGGTCCCAGCGGTGATAGACGATCAGCCAGCGTCCGTCCGGCGTCTTGACGAAGCTGTGATGCCCCGGCCCCTGATGCCGGTCGTCGCTGGTCAGGATCGCGCCACGATAGCGCCAGGGTCCGATGGGGGAGGGGGCGGTGGCGTAATGGACCGAATAGTCCGGCCCGTTGAACCGGCCATGGCTGTAGGACAGGTAATAGGTGCCGTTGCGCTCATGCATGAACGCCCCCTCGGTGAACGCGGGCGGATTGGTCACCGTCACCTCGCGGGCGATGGTGACCATGTCGGGTTTCAGCTCCCAGACGCGCAGTTTCGCGCCCGCGCTGCCGCCCGCATAGATATAGATTTTCCCCGATTTGCGATCCGGAAAGACCATCGGATCGATCGCTTCGAAGCCCTGGCCGCCGGTGATCAGCGGACGACCGCTGTCGCGATAGGGCCCCTGCGGCTTGTCGGCGACGGCGACGCCGATCCGGCTGGGCGTCGGGTTCTGCGGGCCGACCGAGTAATAGAGATAATATTTCCCGTTCCGCGTCGCGACGCCGGGCGCCCAGAGAAAATGTTCGGGCGCGCCGTCATCCTTGATCCATCCGATCTGGTCGCGCCGGATCAACTCGCCGCGCGGTCGCCAGTTCTTCAGGTCACGGCTGGAAAAGGCCCCGAACCGATCCGCCGCCCAGCTTCCCCCCGGACCGCCGGTGGGGAAGATCCACAACTCGTCGCCGATCATCATCGCATGGGGATCGGCGCCCTCGAATTGCGGGTTCCTCGCGGCGACCGATCCGGTCATGGCCAGCGCCAGTCCGGCGGCGATACAGGGGATCACTTTCATCCGCATCCTCTCGTTCCAACGGGTGCCCTGTGCCGGGCCGTTCCTCGTTCCGATCCCGACATCACTTGATAAGTCGGACTTTATCAAGGACATTCGTACCAACAGCCCGGGCATGGACCACGGGCGTCCAAGCGGGAGAGATGGGATGAGGATGCGTCTGTTTGTGGGGGCGGCGATCGTCGCGATGCTGGCGACCGCGCCCGCCGAGGCGCGGGGTCGCTGGACCGAGGCGCAGGCCAAGGCCTGGTATGACCGCCAGCCCTGGCTGGTCGGCGCGAACTATACCCCCGCCAGCGCGATCAACCAGTTGGAGATGTGGCAGGCCGAAAGCTGGGACCCCAAGCGGATCGATCACGAACTGGGGCTGGCGCAGGGGATCGGGATGAACACCATGCGCGTGTTCCTGCACGATCAACTCTGGGTGCAGGACCCGGAAGGGTTCAAACGACGCATCGACGCATTCCTGACCATCGCGCAAAAGCACGGCATCCGCCCGCTCTTCGTGCTGTTCGACAGTTGCTGGGATCCGAACCCGGTGCTGGGGCCGCAGCATCCGCCGATCCCCGGCGTCCACAATTCGGGCTGGGTGCAGGGACCGGGCATGGCGGGGCTTCGCGACCGGGCGAACTGGCCGAAATACCGCGCTTATGTCCAGGGCGTGATCGGCGCGTTCAAGGACGATCCGCGCATCCTGGGCTGGGACCTGTGGAACGAGCCCGACAATGGCGCGGACCAGTATAAGGGGCAGGAAGGCAAGGAACCGCTGGTCCGCGCGCTGCTGGCGCAGGTGTTCGACTGGGCGCGCGCGGCCGAGCCTTCACAGCCGCTGACGTCGGGCGTGTGGCAGGGCGATGACTGGACGCCCGATGGAAGCGGGGGCGGGCGGACCTCGGCGATGGACAGGCTGCAATTGTCGCAGTCCGATGTCATCACCTTCCACGACTATAGCTGGCCCGAGACGTTCGAGCGGCGGGTGAAGCAATTGCTGCCCTATAAGCGCCCGATCCTGTGCACCGAATATATGGCGCGCGGCAACGGATCGACCTTCGACGGATCGCTGCCCATCGCCAAGCGATACAATGTGGCGATGATGAACTGGGGCTTCGTCGACGGAAAGACGCAGACGCGGCTGCCCTGGGATAGCTGGAAAAAGCCCTATGTGCTGGAGGAACCGACCATCTGGTTCCACGAGGTGTTTCGCGCCGACGGCACGCCCTATCGCCAGGCGGAAACCGACCTGATCCGGCGGCTGGCGGCGGCACCCAAGGGAGTGGTCCCGGCGGTGCGGTGATCCATAGGCCATGCGTGTGCAACCTCTCCTCGCCCCTCTCCCTGTCCAGGGGAGAGGGGTCTGAATGTCGTCAGCCCGCCCGCAACCGGTACAGCCCCGCGCCATGCGCGGGCAGCGTCCGCGCCATCCGGTCCGTGATGCGGCCCAGGCTCTTGCCCTCCCACAGATCGGTCGCCGTCACCCCACCGGTCAGGCCCAGTTGCCGCAGCGAGATCGCCACCTCCTTCGGCTTGTCGGTGGTGTTGAACAGCGCCAGGTAACGGTCGCCGGCCGCGCCTTCGGGCTTGGCGGACCAGATGCGGGTGCCGTCCTCTACGAAATGCGGCATATTGTCGGTCGAGGCCTGGTTGACCGCCAGCACCGCGCGATTGGTCAGCAGCGCCAGCGTCGGCGCGTCGAGATAGCGCAGATCGCCGCCCATGATCAGCGGCGACCGCGCGATCGACCAGAGCGTCATCAGCGTCCGCTGCTCGTCGGGGGTGAACTTGGTATCGCGCTTGCCGAGCGCCAGCCGCCCGAGCGGGAGCATGTCGGCATCGGGCCAGCCGCCCGGCCCGCGATGGGGCGTCCAATTCTCCAGCCGGGTGAATTGCGCCTCCAGCATCGCCCACTCGTCCCAGAAATCGTCCGAAATGCGCCACATCTGCGCGAAGCGGCGGACATGGGGGCCGCGGATGACGGGGGTTTCGCCGGGCGACAGGCTGAGGACGATGGGGCGGCCGGTCGCGCCGATCGCCTTGTGCGCCGCCTCGATCTCCGGCGCGTGCGCGTCATAGGGGCGGCTCATATCGTCCATCTTGACGAAATCGACACCCCAGGAGGCATAGAGCGCGAAGACGCTGTCATAATAGGCCTGCGCCCCCGGCTTCGTCATGTCGACCCCGTACATGTCGGGGTTCCAGGTGCAGATGCTGCCGGTATCGGCGATGTCGGCGGCGCGGTAGCGGGTGCCGAGGATCGGCAGGTTCTTGCTTACCGCCAGCCGGGGAATGCCCCGCATCAGATGGATGCCGAACTTCATCCCCATCGCATGCACATCGGCGGCCAGCCTGGTGAAGCCCGATCCGTCGGCGCTGGAGGGAAAGCGGTTGGGCGCGGGGATCAATCGGCCATGTCCGTCCATCGCGGGGACCGGCGCGGCGTTGTAGGTGTAACTCGACGCATCGGGCTCATACCATTGGATGTCGACGGTGAAGATGTCGTAGCCGAAGGGCAGCAGCTTTTCCCGCATGATCGCCGCCGTTTCACGCGCCTGCGCCTCGGTGATGGTGGTGGCGAAGCTGTTCCAGCTGTTCCAGCCCATCGGCGGACGCGGGGCAAGGGGCCCCGATGCGGGCCGGGCCGCGCCCTGCGCCGGGCCGCTGGCGAGCATGGCGGTTCCCGTCCAGGCCGCCCCGGCCAGTGCCTGCCTGCGGCTGATCCCCGCGCCGGTGTCCGTCATGCTCCGCTCCCTTATCGTTCACTTATAGTCGAACAATTGTAGAGCGGATCATGGCGACGGCAAGCCTTGGTTTGCTTGTGTACAGAGGGAAAAGGGCAATTCCATGGGAGGCGATAAGTCGGACATTGCGCGGTTTGAAGGGCAGATCGGCTTCGCGTGCGCTCCGGCTTGTTTTTACGGCGAATTTTCCGGATCATCCCGACCGGCCGGTGCGCCCCGCGCGGTCCTTTTCCCTCTTTGCCGGGATATGCGATGCCGATGATCTCCGACCCTGGCTTTGATGGTCCAATCCTCAGCCGCCGGGCAATGGTGGCGGGAACCGGCCTGTCGCTGCTGGCCTTTGCTAGACCGGCCATGGCCGAGCCTGCCATGGCCGATATCGTCGACCCCGCCGCGACGTTGCGGACCCTCTACAGCGGTGGGCGGTGGATCGAGGGACCGGCCTGGGACCGCCGCAGGAACGCGCTGGTGTTCAGCGACGTGAAGCGCAACGTCATGATGCGCGTCGATGCCAAGGGTGTCGGGGTCTTCCGTTCGCCCTCGAACAACGCCAATGGCAATTGTTTCGACGCGCGCGGGCGGCTGCTGACCTGCGAGCAGCGGACGCGGCGGGTGGTGCGGCAGGAGGCGAACGGACGGATCACCGTCCTCGCCGATCGCTATCAGGGCAAGCGGCTCAATTCGCCCAACGACCTGACGGTCGCCGCCGACGGCGCGGTCTGGTTCACCGATCCGATCTACGGCATCACCGTGCCCGATGAGGGGATACGCGCCGCGCCCGAGCAGCCGGGCCGTTTCGTCTATCGCATCGATCCCTCGGGCGCGCTGACAATGGTCGAGGGGGATATGGACCAGCCCAACGGCATCGTCTTTTCCCCCGATGGCCGCACTTTGTATGTCAGCGAGACCGGCGGGGCGCTGAAGCCCGATGGCCCGCGCGAGATCCTGGCCTTTGACGTAGTGGACGGGCGGAAACTGGCCCGCCGCCGGGTCTTCGCACGGTTGGAACGCGGTATTCCCGACGGGCTGGCGGTGGACCGGGCGGGGCGCGTCTATGCCGGTGTGGCGGAGGGGGCGGGGGTCTGGTCCCCGGATGGCGAACGGCTGGGCACCATCCCGACGCCCAAGCCCTGCGCCAACATCGCCTTTGGCGGGCGGGACGGTCGGACGCTCTATCTCTGCGCGACCGACAGCGTCCATGCCATCGCCCTGCGAACGCCGGGCATCCTCTGATCGGGGCGGGCGCGGTCGAGCCGCCGCGCCCGCCCTGCCATGGTTCAGTCGCGGAACAATAAGGGCGCCATCGCCTGAAGGCTGCGCCGCCAGGTCTGGAACTCATGCCCCGTATCGGGCGAGACGAAGAACACGCTGTTCAGCCCCGCCTGCTTCAACGCCTCGGCATTGGCGCGCGGATCGCTGCGCGGACCACCGGGCGGGCCCGAGCGGCCCCCCTCCAGCTCGCGGCTGCCGAAGCTGACGAAGGTCAGCTTGACCTTGTCGCGATAGCCCGGCGTCGCCTTGACGTCGTCCAGCGAGACGGTGCCCCCGCTGAGCAACCCGATATAGGCGAAACGGTCGAGATTCTTTGGCGCGATCAGCTTGGTCTCGAACCCGCCCATCGACAGGCCCGCCATGGCGCGGTGGCGCTGGTCCGACAGGGTGCGGAAATGCCCGTCGACATAGGGGATCAGCTCGTTCAGCAGCACCGTCTGGAACGGCCGGATATCGAACGCCGCCAGTCCGCCGGGCTGGCCGGGCCGAATGTCGTTGGTCATGCCATAGGTCATGACGATGAGGAACGGCCGCGTCTTTCCGGCGGCGATCAGATTGTCCATGATCAGATTGGCATGGCCCTGGTTCGACCAGGCGGTTTCGTCCTCGCCCCAGCCATGCTGGAGATAGAGGACCGGATATCGCTCCCGCGCATTCCGGTCATAGCCCGGCGGGGTGTAGACGAAGGCGCGCCGCTGCGTCCCCGTGCTGGGGGAGGGGAACAATATCTGTTCGACGCGGCCATGGGGCACGTCCTTCAGCGCGTAGAAATCGGCGTCATGCGCCGGGATCTCGATCCCGCTCTCCCACCGGGTCGAGCCATAGAAGTTGAGCGTCCCCGGATCGTTGAACGTCCCGCCATCGACGGTCAGGTGATAATAATGGAAGCCTTCGTCCAGCGGCCCTTCGGACGTGCCGACCCATGCGCCGTCGGGGCCTTTGGTCAGCACCGTTCCGCCGCGCCCCCCGAGCCCCAGGCTGACCTTCACCGCCTTCGCATCGGGGGCGACGATGCGGAAACGGGCATAGCCCTGCGAATTGACCTGGGGATAGGCTTGCCCCGGCTGGTTGAGCGAGGAGGGTTTGAAATCCTCGACGATGGGGGCGGGGGCATTCGCGGCCGGTGCCGTCTGCGCATAAGCCTGCGGTACCGCTATCATCATTACCGCCAACGCGGCATGGATCACCCTCATCGACCATCCTCCCATGCGATTGTCGGCCAGCCGTTCCGACCGTGCCCTCGTGTCCCGCATGGTGAGCCGATTGGCGACAGGACACAAGCCCTGCCGCAAATCCATCCGATAACGGAGCCGATCGCACCTGGGAGGTGAGCGTTAACGCCCCCCCCCCGGACGCTATGCGCGGATGAGCAATTCGTCGCTGCGCAACCATAAGGGGGGAAGGCAGAGCGGTGTCGTCGACAGGGGCAGCACCGCTTCATCGACTTCCGCCCCGATGACGTCGATCATGAAGCGCCGCCGTGCCGCGATCCGCGCGGCCACTGTCGGATGGCGCTCCGCCAGATCGGCGCGCAGCGCCGCATCGGCCAGTACGATGCTGTCTTCGCAGTTCAATGCCCAGCCATCGGGCATCGGCGTCGGGATCACGTCGACCTGGACATGCATGCCGGACCGAAGGCGATCGGTCGAACCGGGGCGCACGGGCGTGTGCGACCATTCCTCATGCCCGGTCAGATGGCCCGGATTCAGCAACGACCGCAACCCGCCGGCGGCGAGTGTTTCCACCACGGCATCGTGCAGGGCCGCTCCGGTGCAACCGATACGGGCATGGCGATACCAGGCCAGCAGCCCCGCGAAATAGGCGGAGGCGGTGGCGACGAAGGCGTCGTTCGCATCGTCGAGCAACCCGGCACGCGCGCTGAGGCCGCCCCATAGCCCGATGGCCGTCGATACGCCGTCCCCCTTGCGCAGCACGCGCGCGCCCGGACTGGCCAGCCCGATCACCGATCCGTCGGAAGCTCCGCCCGAAGCGAGCATGGCATGGACGTTGAACGGATCGCCGCCATAACCCATCCGGGCCGCGCCCTCCCGTTCGCTGTCGCCGGGGCGCAGGCCCGACAGGATCGACCAGACCATCGCCGACCCGCGCGCCGCCGCAGCCTCGAACACCGCGATCTGATCGGCGTCGATGATCGACCGCTGCCCCCGTTCCGGATGGAGCAGCACCTCGGTCCGGTCGCATACGCCGTCCGTCCCCGCCACGGCGGCGATCGCGCCGAGATAGGCGGCGGGCAGGAAAGGCGGCAGCGGTCCGTCGGCGTCGCGGTCCCATTCCTCCTCGCCCAGATATTTCCACCCGACGATCCCGACCGACGCCCCCCGCCGCACCCCCGCGTCGCGCAACACGTCGGTCAGGCGCGGCGCGGTGGTGCGATCCTGGCCCAGCAGGCTCATCGTCTGCGACAGGCGCACCTCCAGCCCGGGCAGCGCGGCGCGGGCGGCATAGGGTACGCACTCGTTGCCGGTGATCAGGATCCGCTTAGCCCCCGGACCCAGCAGCAACAGCGCCTCCTCGAACCGCGGCTCGAATCCCGACAGGAACATGACGTTGGCCATATGCTCGCGATCGGCATAGACCATCAGCCAGTCCGTACCCGCCGCCGCCAGCGCCGCATCGCACCGCGCGGCGTAACGCTCGGCTGGCAGGGGGGGCGGTTCGTCGATCGGGCCGAAATCGGGGATGGTGACGGGGGACAGGCGAATGGACATGAACTCTCCCTGCATATTCTTGCACCGTTCCAATATATATGATTTTATGGCGATGCAAAGGGGAACCGAATGAAGCACCGCATCCATGCCCTCCATGGGCTGCTCCTGACCGGCGCGGCGCTGGCGTGCGCGCTACCTTGTGTGGCGGCGCCGTCGCCCTATGCCGCACGAGTCAGCATCGTCCGGGACGAGGTGGGGATCGCCCATGTCCATGGCCGCAGCGATGCCGATGCGGTATTCGGCATGATCTATGCCCAGGCGGAGGATGATTTTCCCCGGATCGAACGCAATTATCTGACCGCGCTGGGTCGGCTGGCGGAGGTGGAGGGGGAATCGGCCCTGTGGCTGGACCTGCGTCAGCGCCTGTTCGTCGATCCTACGCGCCTGCCCGCCGAATATCGTCGCAGCCCGGCCTGGCTGCGGCGGCTGATGGACGCATGGGCGGCGGGGCTGAACCAGTATCTTGCCGATCACCCTGCGGTACGCCCGGCGCGGATCACCCGGTTCGAGCCATGGATGGCGCTGGCCTTTTCCGAAGGCAGCATCGGCGGCGATATCGAACGCGGGGTCGATCCGACCGCGCTCGCCGCCTTTTACGGCACGCCCGACGCGCTTCGGTCCTCGCCCGCCATGCTTGCCGATGCCGGGCGGCTGGTCGAGCCCAAGGGGTCGAACGGCATCGCCATCGGCCCGTCGCGCAGCGCCAGCGGCCATGCCCTGTTGTGGATCAACCCGCACACATCCTTCTTCTTCCGCTCCGAGCAGCAGGTCAGCAGTGACGAGGGACTGTCGGTCTATGGCGCGGCGACCTGGGGCCAGTTCTTCGTCTATCAGGGGTTCAACCGGCGGCTCGGCTGGATGCACACGTCGAGCGGCGTGGACAATATCGACGAATTCTCGGTCGAGGTGCGCGGACGGGGCGACGCGGCCCGCTGGCGCGACGGCACCGTGTGGCGGCCCTTCGCCCGAAACACGGTGCGGTTGCTGGTACGCGCGGCCGATGGTGGCTTGCGCGAACGGGTCTTCACGACGCTGGCGACACGGCACGGGCCGATCATTCGCAGCGAAGGCGGGCGCTGGGTCGCGGTGGCGATGCTGAACGCGCCGCGCCCGGCGCTGGAGCAGAGCTGGCTGCGGACCAAGGCGACGACTTTGGCCGATTATTTGCGGGTCGCCGACCGCAAGGCCAATTCGTCCAACAACACCATCCTCGCCGCCGATGACGGGACGATCGCCTATCTCCACCCGCAATTCGTGCCGATCCGCGACGACCGGTTCGACTATACCCGTCCCGTCGATGGCAGCGATCCGGCGACGGCATGGCGTGGGCTTCACCGCCTCGCCGACCTGCCACAGGTCGTGCGGCCCCACAGCGGTTGGGTGATGAACGTCAACGACGCGCCGTGGACCGCCTCCGGTGCCGATAGTCCACGGGCGGCCGACTATCCGCGCTATATGGACCAGTTCGGTGAGAACCCGCGTGGGGTGCACGCCACGGCCCTGCTGTCCGGGGATCGGCGGTTCACGCCCGCGATGTTGCGCGATGCGGCGTTCGATCCCTTCCTGCCGCTGTTCGATCAGCAGATCCCGTTGCTGGCGCGTGGTTTCGCCGCCTTGCCGCCGGGCGATCCACGCCGCGAAGAGTTGCGACAGGCGATGGCGCTGCTGACCGCATGGGACCGCCGCTGGGGGCTGGAGTCGGTGGCGACGACGGTCGCGGTCTATTGGGGCGAGGCGCTGTGGCGGCGAGAGGGGCCGAAGGCGCAGGCGGCGGGTCGTCGGCTCTTTGCATGGCTGGCCGATACCACCAGCGATGCCGACCGGATCGCCGCGCTGGCCGATGGGTGGCAGCGGCTGAATGCCGATTTCGGCGGTCCGATCGCCTGGGGGCGGGTCAACCGGTTCCAGCGGCTGGACGGGGCGATCGCATCGCGATTCGACGACCGTGCGCCCAGCGTCCCCGTGCCCTTCACCAGCGGCAATTTCGGGTCGCTCGCGTCGTTCGGCGTCGAGCGGCAGGCGGGGCAGCGCTGTTTCTATGGGACCAGCGGCAACAGCTTCGTCGCGATGGTCGAATTCACGCCGCAGGGGCCGCGCGCCTGGTCGGTATCGGCGGGCGGGCAGAGCGGCGACCCCGCCTCGGCCCATTTCGACGACCAGGCCGTGCGCTATGCCGCCGGTGCGTTGCGCCCCATCCCGCTGGGGCCGGTCGCGGGCCGCGCCTATCACCCCGGTGAACCGCGTCCCGCCGCCCCGGCGCGCGCCCCGGCACCCCCTGGCGCGCCCTGCGGTTAGGGGCGCAGCGGGTGCTTTCCCGCCACCAGCAGCAACTCCAGCGCGCCGTAGATCAGTTCGTACATCCGCGTGCCCGCAAGCGTGGCATTGCCCTCGACGATCGCATCGGCGACGCGTTTGTGGTCGCGTGCGCTGGCACGGGGGACGCCCTTATATTCGTTGGTCCGCCGGATCGAGAAGCGCAGCGTCGTCTCCGTAAGGTCAGTGAACTGGCGAAGGAACCGGTTGTTGCTCGCCCGGAGCACCGCGATGTGGAAGGCGATATCGGCTTCCAGCGCATCCTCCTCTCCCCGGTCGGCGGCGGCCATGCGTTCGGTCGCGGCGACGATCGCGGCGCGCTGAGGCCCCGACGCCGAATGCGCCGCCAGTGTCGCGGCGCGCGGTTCGATGGCGAGGCGGATTTCGGTGAAATCGATCAACAGGTCGATCGAGAAGTCACGCTGCAACATCCAGCGCAGCACATCGGGGTCGAGCAGGTTCCAATTGTCCTCCGGCTGGACCAGAGTGCCTGCCCGCTTGCGCCCGACCAGCAGCCCCTTGGCGGCCAGCATCTTCACCGCCTCGCGCAGGACCGGACGGCTGGCGTCATAGCGTTCGCACAATTCCGCTTCGGTCGGGAAGGGCGATCCCGACCGGAAATGCTCGGTGACGATGGCCAGGCCGAGATCGTCGACGATCTTTGCGGTCAGGTTGCGGCCGTCATGCGATCCGGATTCCTCTGTCATCTCCTTCCCATAGGCCATGCGGAGAGAATGCGCCAAGCGGGCTTTACCCGGCGAAGGCCGTGGCGGGACGGCCGCCGACGCCGACATCCAGCACGAACAGCGCACCGTCCGCTGGCGTCCCTGGCGACGTCATCGCCGCCGAGGTGACGTAAAGCCGATCGAGACCCGCCCCGCCGAATGTGCAACTGGTCACATTGGTCGCGGGCAGCGCCACCGTCTGCATCCGTCGCCCCTCAGGATCGAACCGGCTGATCGCGCCGCCACCCCAATGCGCGACCCATAGACAGTCCTGCGCATCGACGGTCATGCCGTCGGGATAGCCCCATGCCGGGTCGAAGGTGACGAACGGGAGACGCTCGGCAAGCGCGCCGTTATCGTCGACGGCGAAGCGATAGACGACGCGCCGTCCGCTATCGGCATGGTAGAGGACACGCCCGTCGAGCGAGAAGGCGGGGCCGTTGGCGACCCGATAGCCGTCGTCATGCCGCCTCGGTCGGCGATCCGCGCCCATCGCATAGAGTGCGCCGCTGTCGTCGAGATCGCGATCGTGCTTCGACCCGAACCATAGCCGTCCGGTCGCATCGACCTTCGCGTCGTTCAGCCGGTTGTGCGGCCGGTCCGGCTCGGGCGCGACCCAGAAGTCGATCGCGAGGCTGTCGGGGTCGAGCGCCGCGATCCCGCTGCGGAACCCGGCGAGCAGGCCGCCGCCCGCGCGTTCCACCACCCAGCCGATCGGTTCGGGCATCGCCCAGCGCTCGACCGCGCCGGTCGCCACCGTCAGCCGGTTGAGCGCCGGGGCGACGATATCGACCCACCAGAGGCTTTGGTCCGCCACCCGCCACAGCGGCCCTTCGCCCAATTGGTCGACGCCGTCGCGCGCCACGATCTCGAAATCGATCATCTTGACCCTTCCCCTTCAATAAATATGATATATAACGGGCGGCAGGATGCAAGCCGATAGGAGAGGGGCGGCACGATGATAAGCACGCGCAGGGCGATGCTGGGCACGCTGGCCGCCACGACGCTGGGCGGCATGCTGGGCGGTTGTTCTGCCGCAGCGGACGGTGTGCGGATCGGCTTCGTCGTGAAGATGCCGCAGGAACAATGGTTTCAGGACGAATGGCGCTTCGCCCGTACGGCGGCGCGTGATCTGGGCTTTTCGGTCATCGAGATCGGCGCGGAGGATGGCGATCGGCTGCTCTCTGCCTTGTGGACCCTCTATGCGCGTTATGCCGGGGGCCTGGTCATCTGCACCCCCGATCCCCGGCTGGGTCCCGCCATTGCGGGGTTCGCCGCGCGGACGGGGATGAAGCTGCTGTCGGTCGACGACCGGCTGATCGGCGCGGACGGGCGGCCGATCGAATCCGTGCCGCATGTCGGCATTTCGGCGACCGCGATCGGTGAGGTCGCAGGGCGTGCGGCGGCGGCGGAGGCGGGGCGGCGTGGCTGGTCCCCCGCGGCCACCGGCGTGTTGCGCATCGCCTATGACAGCCTGGATACCGGGCGCGAACGCACGGCGGGCGCGGTCGGCGCGTTGCGGGCGGCGGGTTTCGCGCGCGTGTTCGATGCGCCGCAACGGACCACCGACACCGAGGGGGCGTTCACTGCCGCCGCGCCGGTGCTGACCGCGCATGCCGATATCGACCATTGGATCATCCTAGGCCTCAATGACGAGACGGTCGTCGGCGGGGTGCGCGCCGCCGAAGGATTGCGCCTGTCGCCCGCCGCGTTGATCGGCATCGGTATCGGCGGATCGGAGGCGGCGATCGCGGAACTGGCCAAGCCCGTCCCGACCGGCTTCTTCGCCACCGTGCTGCTCAGCGCGCGGCGGCACGGATATGACACGGCGGCGGCGGTGGCGCGCTGGGTTCGCGACGGTCTGGCCCCTCCGCCGCTCACGCTGACCAGCGGCGTCCTGCTCGATCGCGGCAATTTCCGCCGCGTCCTGGCCGAGGAGGCGATGGCATGAGCGAACGGTTGCGCTTTGATCATGTCGGCAAGCGGTTTCCGGGCGTCGTCGCGCTCGACGACATCTCGTTCACCGTCGCGGCGGGCGAGGTGCGGGCGTTGATCGGCGAGAATGGCGCGGGCAAGTCGACGCTGCTGAAGATCCTGTCGGGCCAGTATCGCCCCGACGCCGGTACGCTGGCGGTCGATGGGCGGCCTTGTGCCTTTCACCGACCGCGCGATGCGCAGGATGCCGGGATCGCGATCATCCATCAGGAATTGCAGCTCGTGCCCGACCTGTCCGTCGCCGAGAATCTGATGCTTGGCACGCTGCCCGCACGGGGCGGCTGGGTCGACCACGCGGACCTGCACGCCCGCGCCGCTTCGGTGCTGGCCCGGCTGGGCGAGGAGATCGCGCCGGACACGCGGCTTGGCAGCCTGTCGATCGGCCAGCGGCAGATGGTCGAGATCGGCCGCGCGCTGCTTCGCGACGCCCGCATCATCGCGTTCGACGAGCCGACCAGTTCACTCAGCGCGCGGGAGACGGATCGGCTGATGGCAATCATCGGCGAATTGCGCGCGGGGGGCGCGGCGATCCTGTATGTCAGCCACCGGATGGAAGAGGTCTATGCCCTGGCCGACAGCGCCACGGTGCTGCGCGACGGTCGTCACGTGACCGATGTCTCGCCGATCGGCCCCAGCGACGCCGACCGGCTGATCGCCGCCATGGCCGGGCGAGAGATCGCCGACATCTATCACTATCGCCCCCGCGCAAGGGGACGCGAGGCACTGAC
Organism: Sphingomonas sp. GM_Shp_1; assembly: GCF_026540895.1. Taxonomy (GTDB): domain Bacteria; phylum Pseudomonadota; class Alphaproteobacteria; order Sphingomonadales; family Sphingomonadaceae; genus Sphingomonas. The sequence goes on from NZ_JALNUR010000005.1 coordinate 18,355, forward strand.
GATCGACGGTATCACGGGGCCGGGGGTCCGCGCGCCGCTGTCGTTGCAGGTGTCGGAGGGAGAGATACTGGGCCTGTTCGGGCTGGTCGGGGCGGGGCGTTCCGAGCTGTTCCGGCTGGTCTACGGTGCGGCACGGCCGAGCGCGGGACGGGTGTTGCGCGACGGTGTTGCGCTGCCGTCCGGCGATCCGCGTGCGGCGATCGCGGCCGGCCTGGGCCTGTGCCCAGAGGATCGCAAGGACGCCGGGTTGATCCCGCTGGCCTCGGTGCGGGAGAATATCGCGATGGCTTGGCGTAACCTGCGGGGCGGTACGCCGTGGCTGCGGCGCCGTGCCGAACGTGATGGCGCGGCGGCGGTGATCGCCGACATGCGGGTCAAGACCGCCAGCGCCGAGACTCCCATCTCCCAATTGTCGGGCGGCAACCAGCAAAAGGCGGTGATCGGCCGCTGGCTGATGGCCGAAGCGCGCGTCCTGCTGCTCGACGAACCGACACGCGGTATCGATGTCGGCGCGCGCAGCGAAATCTACGACCGGCTGTACCGGTTCGCCGAAGCGGGCGGCAGCGTGCTGTTCGCCTCGTCCGACATGGCCGAAGTGCTGGGCGTCGCCGATCGCATCGCCGTGATGCGCGAAGGCATGCTGGCCGCCGTCATCCCCCGCGAACAGGCGAATGCCGAGACGTTGCTGCGGCTCGCGCTGCCCGAACCCACAACTTCATCTGTCAGGGAGCCGATGCCGGTATGACGCCTTCCTCGATCCTTTCGCGCGCGGGGCCGCTGCTGCTGCTCGTCCTACTGCTCGCCGCGCTCGGCCTGTTCGTTCCCGACTTCCTGTCGGTACGCAATACGCAGGGCCTGTTATTGTCGGTCACGCTGGTCGGCACCATCGCCGCGACGATGATGCTCGTGCTGGCGATGCGCGAAGTCGACCTGTCGGTCGGCTCGACGGTCGCCTTTTCAGGCGTGCTGGCGGCGGTGACGATGGGCGCGACCGGCAGCGTGACGCTGGGCGTGCTGGCGGGGCTGGGCGGCGGTCTGGCGGTCGGGCTGGTGAACGGCGTGCTGATCGCCGGTTTCCAGGTCAATTCCCTGATCGTCACGCTGGCGACGATGGAAATGGTGCGCGGCCTCGCCTTCCTCACCTCGGGTGGACAGAGCGTCGCCATCCCGCTCCAGCGCTTCTACACGCTGGGGTCGGGCGGGATGCTGGGCATCGGCTGGCCGATCTGGATCATGGTGGCCGGGTTCGCGGTGTTCGGCGTCGTGCTCAACCGCACGGCGTTCGGGCGCAACATCCTGGCGATCGGTGGCAATGCGGAGGCCGCGCGGCTGGCGGGGGTGCCGATCACGCGGGTGCGGATCATCGTGTTCGCGTTGCAGGGGCTGATGGCGGCGCTGGCCGGTATCATCCTGGCCGCGCGCATCACCAGCGGCCAGCCCAATACCAGCATCGGATTGGAGCTGGCGGTGATCTCGGCCTGTGTGCTGGGCGGCGTCTCGCTGTCCGGCGGGGTCGCGACCATCGGCGGGGTGATGATCGGCGTCCTGATCATGGGCGCGGCGCAGAATGCGCTGAACCTGCTGAACATCCCCACCTTCTACCAATATGTCGTGCGCGGCGGCATCCTGCTGATCGCGGTCATCGCCGACCGGCTGCGCCAGACGGGGCGCCTGCCGCGCCTGCCGCTGACGCGCGCCGCCCCCGAACGGAGCATTCGCTGACATGGCCCGCATCGCCAGGATCGAACATTTTCTCGTGCCGCCGCGCTGGTTATTCGTGCGGATCGAGTGCGACGACGGCAGCGTCGGCTGGGGCGAGGCCAGTCTGGAGGGCCATGCGGAGGCGGTGGCGGGGGCGCTCGACGCCGCGCGCGACCGGCTGATCGGCCATGACGCCGACCGGATCGAGGATGCGTGGCAGATGCTCTATCGCCTCGGCTTCTATCGCGGTGGCCCGGTGCTGATGTCGGCGATTTCCGGCATCGACATGGCCTTGTGGGACCTGCGTGGGCGGGCGCTGGGCGTGCCGGTCCACGACTTGCTGGGTGGCCGGGTGCGCGACAGCATCCGCGTCTATGCCTGGATCGGCGGCGACCGGCCGAGCGACGTCGCCGCCGCCGCGCTCGACCGCAAGGCGCAAGGGTTCGACGCGATCAAGATGAACGGGTCGGAGGAGATGGAATGGCTGGCCAGCCCCAGTGCGGTCGATGCCGCCGTCGAACGGCTGGCGATGGTGCGCGAGACCGGGATGGACGTGGGCATCGATTTCCACGGCCGGGTCCATAAACCGGTCGCGCGGCGGCTGGTGGAGGCGCTGGCCCCGCTCGGCCCGCTATTCGTCGAGGAGGTGCTGCTGGGCGAACATCCCGAAGCGCTGGCGCAGATCGCGGCCCAGTCCACGGTGCCGCTGGCGATGGGCGAGCGGCTTTATTCTCGCTGGGATTTCAAACCCTTTTTCGAGCGCGCGGTCATCGACGTGGCGCAGCCCGATCTGGCCCATGCCGGTGGCATTTCGGAGGGGCGCCGAATCGCCGCCATGGCCGAGGCCTATGACGTGGCGCTCGCCCCGCATTGTCCGCTGGGGCCGCTGGCGTTGGCGGCCTGTTTCCAAGTCGCGGCGACGACGCCCAACTTCGTGATCCAGGAAATCTCGCTGGGCATCCATTACAACCAGGCCGATGCCGATCTGCTGACCTATCTGACCGATCCGGAGGTGCTGGCCGTGCGCAATGGCCGCGTCGCCGTGCCGAGCGGACCGGGACTGGGGGTGACGATCGACGAGGCGCGGGTGCGTGACGCGGCGCGGGTTCCGCATCGCTGGCGCAATCCGGTGTGGCGCGGCACCGATGGGAGTCTACGCGAATGGTGACGGGGTTCGATGGCAGGGTGGCGATCGTCACCGGTGCGGGCGGCGGCATCGGCGGGGCGATCGCCGCCGCGCTGGCGGACGCGGGGGCGGCGGTCGCGATGGTCGACCGCACTGCCGATGCACTGCGCCACGACGACCGGCACCTGGCGATCGGGTGCGACATCGCCGATCCGGGTGCTGTCGACCGCGCCGTGGCGGCGACACTCAACCGGTTCTGGCGGTTCGACATATTGGTCAACGTCGCCGGGATCATGATCTACAAGCCGATCGCGGAACAGGACGCCGCCGACTGGCAGCGCTTGCTGGCGGTCAACCTGATCGCGCCGGCGCTGTTCACCGGCCATGCGCTGCGCCACATGGCCCCGGGCGGGGCGATCGTGAACGTGGCGTCGATCCATGCCCATCGCACCTCCGCCGAAGTCGCTTCCTATGCCGCATCCAAGGCCGCGCTGGTCAGCCTCACGCGATCGACCGCGATCGAGGGGGCGGCGCGCGGCATCCGCTGCAACGCGATCCTGCCCGGCGCGATCGACACCCCGTTGCTGCGCGCCAGCCCGAACATTGCGGCGGGGATCGAGGTGATCGATCCCGCCGATATCGGCACACCGGCGGATATCGCCTCGCTCGCGCTGTTCCTCGCCTCGGATGGGGCGCGCTTCGTGTCCGGCGCGGAACTGGTCGCCGATGGGGGCAGGATGGGGCGGTTATGACGCCGGGGTCACGCCGAAGCGCCATTCGGTAATCGCCTGCCAGCGATCGCCGGGATCGAGGCGGCTGGACGGAAATCGCGGGTGGTGGACCGCGTCCGGCCAGCCCTGCGCCTCCAGGCACAGCCCTGCATGCGCGGCGAACGCGCCTGTCAGGGCGTATCCGTCGTAGAATTGCAGCCCCGGCCGGTCGGTCGCGATCGTCAGGCTCCGGCCGCTGGCGGGATGGTCGAGCCAGGCGACCTCGCGCAGGCCGTGCCCGGTCAGGCAGTAATTGTGATTGTATCCGGGATGGACGTCCCGACCGATCGGCCGCGAGGTCCGAAAGTCGAAGGGCGTACCGCCGACGCGCTGGCGCTCCCCGGTCGGCAGCGCAGCCTCGTCGATCGACAGGATATGGTCGGCGGCGATGCGCAGGCGGTGATCGTGGATCGTTGTCGCCGGATCGCCCGACAGGTTGAAATAGGGATGGCTGACCAGATTGACGTGTGTCGGACGGTCGGTCGTCGCCCGATACTCGACCCGCAACCGGTCCGGCGCGGGGAGCAGGAAGGTGGCGGTGACATGCAGCGCGCCGGGCCAGCCCGCATCGCCATCCGGGCTGTGATGCGTCAGGACCAGGCGCGTCGCCTCCGCCCGTTCCACCCGCCAGATCACCCGGTGAAAGCCGGGTATGCCGCCATGGAGATGGTTGGAACCGTCATTCGCCACCAACCGGACGATCCCGCCGTCCAGCGGGAAACTCGCGCCCGCGATCCGATTGGCATAGCGCCCGCACGTCGCCCCCATATAGGCATCGGGCCCCGACGCCCCGGCGGCGGGATAGTCCCGCACCCGCGCATGGCCGAGCAGGACGTTCGCATGGCGGCCATGCCGGTCCGGCGCTTCGATCGCCATCAGCGTCGCGCCCAAATTGGTCAGCGTGACGCGGATACCGCCATCGCGGTGCAGGATGAAGCTATCGATCGCGGGCATGATCGGTCCGAAGAAAGAGGGGAGGGCAGTGCGCCATGGCTCCGCCCTCCCTATCCGATCAGAAGTTGAACCGCATGCCCGCGCCGATGCGGCGGCCTTGCGTCGATACGGTGATCCGCCGCTCCTCGAACCGCGAATAATCCTGGTAGCGGTTGTCGGTCAGGTTCAGCACCTCGGCAAAGACCGAAATCGAGTCGTTCAGCTTGGCCGAGGCCGACAGGTCGATCTGGTCATAGGCGAAGACCTGGGTCGGCTGGCTCTGCGCCCCGAACGTCGCCGCCAGGAAGGGCGCGCGCCAGTTATACGCGCCGCGGATCGAAAAGCCGTCCTTTTCATAGAACAGCACGAGGTTGGCGGTATCCGACAGCCCCTCGACGTTGAACGTCTGATTGCTCAGCGTCGGATCGAACCGGATCGAACTGCGCACCAGCGTGTAATTGGCCGATGCGCCGAACCCGTCGAACGGCGCGGGCAGGAAGTCGAACACGGTCTGCACCGCCGCTTCCACCCCGTACACATCGCCGTTCTGCGCATTGAACGGTCGGTTGGCGAGGAAGCGTTCGCCGAAATACACCTCTTCGCGCTGGGCGGAGATGATGAAGTTCTGCAGCTTCTTGTAGAATGCCGCGATGCTCGCATAGCTGGTCCGGCTGAAATAATAGTCGGCCGACGCATCCACGTTCCACGCCAGGAACGGCAGCAGATAGGGGTTGCCGCCGCTGACCGAGCTGGAATCGGGCGGGCGGAAGTTGAAGGACTGCGACAGCCCCAACCGGCTGAGCGTCGGGCGGGTCATCGTCCGCGAGCCCGCGAGGCGGAAGGTCAACTGATCGGTCGCGTCGAAGCGGAAATTCAGCGACGGCAGCACATAGGTATAGTTGTTGCGCGCATCGACCGGGATGTTCGGGCTATAGACCGGTTGCGCCGCCGTCGGGTCCGCCGGGTTCTTGATGACGTTGAGCAGCGTGACCGAATAGCCGGTGGCATAGAGATCGGTGTGGATCAGCCGCGCACCCGCCATCGCGGTCCAGCGGCCGCCGCCCATGTCACCCGCGAAGGCCGCCTGGACATAGCCCGCATAGGTGTTCTCGCGGACGGTACCCGATCCGCGTTCGAGGTCGATTGGATCCAGGCTGTTGTTGTTCCCGGCGAACACCGCGCGGAACCGGTTGCGCGCGTCGATCGCCGATTGCGACGATCCGCCGACCTGGTTGGCGGCCTCGGCCGATCCCCAATAGCGGACCAGCGCGTCGCGATCATAGTTCAGCCAGGTCAGGTTGCGGCCCAGCACATTGGCGTTGAAATCGGTGAACAGCGACGACGGCGCCAGCGCCTGATAGCCGCAATAGAAGCAGCCGAGCGGTTCCGGCGATTCGCGCGCGACGGTGATCTTCTTGCGGTTGGTGAACAGCAGCCCCGCCTGGATTTTGTCGAGAAAGCCGTTGCGGTCCCAGGTCAGGTCGACCGCGCCCTGATTCACCGTATCGCCGTTGCGCCCGCCGCGTTCCGAACAGCAATGCAGCCGCACCGCCGAATTGTCGTTGGTCGGCAGGATGTTGGTCATCGTCGGCAGGCCGTCCGGCCCGTTCAGCACGAAGGTCGGCGTCACGCCGGTCTGGCGCACGCCCACCACATAGAACAACTGGTCCGATGCGTTGCGCGAATTGGAATGCGCCGCGTCGAAATCGATGGAGAGCGTGTCGGTCGGCTTCCACTTGATCCGCGCGCCGATCTGGTAGGTGCGGGCATCCTGCGGCGCGGTCGACACGATATGGTCGGCGGCCAGCCCCGCGGTGGCGGTCGCGGGCAGCACCGTGAACTGGGTGGCGGTGCCGTTCGCATTGATCGTCGCCGACGTGATCCGCGCCGGATCGACATAATAGCCGAGCTGGTTGGTCCGGCTGTCGGCCTTTTGCTGGGTATAGAGCGCGTCCAGCTCGAAGCGCACCTTGTCCGAGATCACATAATCCAGTGCGAAGGTGCCGCCGATGCGTTCGCGGCTCGTCTCGCTGGCGGTGAAGTTCAATGTGCGCGGCAGCGCCACCCCGGTCCTCTCGCGCACGCCGTCGCCATCGGTATCGACCCGCTGGTTGACGATCCACCCATCGGTCGAGATGTTGCGCAGCGCGAAACGGCGCTTGTCGTAGATCACGCTGGCGAGCACGCCGAAGGTGCGGTCGGCGTTGCTATGGCTGATGACGCCCGACACGACCGGGGTGATGGTGTCCGATGTGTTGTCGTGCCGTCCCTGGACGCTGCCCGAAAAGCGCAGACCGGCGCGGTCGGTCGGGCGCGCGGTGCGCAGGATGACCGTCGAGCCGATGCCGCCTTCCTGGAACCGCGCTTCGGACGATTTATAGACCTCGGCCCCGGTGATGAGTTCGGACGACAGGATGTCGAACGAGAAGGAGCGCCCGCCCGCATCGGTCGACAGCAGCCGGTTGTTGAGCAGGACCGTATTGAATTCCGGCCCCAGACCGCGAACCGTGATCCCACGGCCTTCGCCATTGGCGCGGCTGATCGCGACACCGGTGATGCGTTGCAGCGACTCGGCGATGTTGGCGTCGGGAAAGTCGCCGATATCCTTGGCCGAAATGCCGTCGACCACGCCGATCGTCTCGCGCTTCACCTCCAGCGCATTGGCCAGGCTGGCGCGGATGCCGGTGACGACGATTTCATCACCTTCCCGGAGGGGATCGTCTTCGGTCGTCCGGCTGGGCGCGGCCGGGGCGTCCTGTGCCAGCGCAGGCACCGTTCCGGCCAGCAGCAGCAGCGACGCTCCCGACAGCAGCAAGGCCGCATTATGACGAAATTTCCGCATGACGATCCCCCCATTTTGTTGTGACTGACCCACAATAAATATTACTTTAAAACGGGTGTCCAGCATTTTTTCGGGTTTAATTGCAGGCAAGCGGATATTTTGTATTACTTATTGCGATGCGTCATTGCCGCGTCAGGATCACGCCGACCCCCTGGAAGTCGCCTCGCAGCGTGACGTCCAATCCGTGCCGCATCCAATAGCCGCCGCTGGCGACGGGCGGAACGGTGGCGGGCAGTTTCTGTCCGTCCATCGACTCGATCCGATATTGCGCATCGGGGTCGAGCCCGGTGAGCGCGATGGCGGGCATCACGTCCAGCTTGTGGGTATTGGCGACCAGCGTGAACAACGCCGCCTGCTTGCGATCGGCGGACACATAGAGGTTGGTCCAGCGCGGATCGGCATCGTCGGGGCGATTCAGCCGGTACAGGTCGCCCTGCTGCACCGTCTCGCGGATGCGCTTGTACGCCGCGACATAGGCACGGGCGATGGTGAAGTCGATCTCCTGCCATTTGTTCAGGTTGGTGCCGATCCCCAGTCCGCCCTGCATCGCCGACAGGAACCGGAACGCCAGCGTCGTCTGGCGATGGTTGACCCAGTGCGGGCTGTCGGTCACCCACGCCATCATCGTCGCGGGCGCATAGGCCTGGGTATAGCCGTCCTGGATCTCCATCCGGTCGAGCGGGTCGGTATTGTCCGATGGCCACATCTGATCGGTGCGCGCCATGATCCCCATGTCGACCCGGCCGCCGCCGCCCGAGCAGCTTTCGATCTCCACGCGCGGATGCCGTTTGCGCAGCTCGTCGAGGATCCAATAGAGGTTGCGGACATAGGCGACATAGATCGCCTGCTGGTCGGCGACATCGGCGTCGGGCCAGCCGGGTTCGGACCAGTTGCGGTTATAGTCCCATTTGAGGAACGCGATGTCGTTGGTCTTCAGCAGGCCGTCGAGCGTCGCCAGTACATAGTCGCGCACATCGGTCCGCGCGAGGTTGAGGACCAGTTGGTTGCGCCCCTCGCTGCGTGGACGCCCCTTGAACTGCATCACCCAGTCGGGATGGGCACGGTAGAGGTCGCTGTCGGCGTTGATCATCTCCGGTTCGACCCACAGGCCGAAATCCATGCCCAGCGCCTTGACCCGGTCGATCAGCGGCGTCAGTCCGTTGGGGAATTTGGTGCGGTTGACGCTCCAGTCGCCCAGGCCCGCTCGGTCGTTGTTGCGTCCGCCGAACCAGCCGTCATCCATCACGAATCGCTCCACGCCCAGCGTCGCGGCGCGTTCGGCCAGCGCCATCTGTCCCGCCTCGTTGACGTCGAACTCGGTCGCTTCCCAGCTATTGTAGAGGACCTTGCGCAAGGGCAGGCGGCCGCCGCGCCCTGGCAGCACCTGCTCGCGCTGGAACCGGTGGAAGATCCGGCTGGCGCCCCCCTTGCCGGCGTCGGAAAAGCCGACATAGAAGATCGGCGTTTCCAGCTTCCCGCCCGGTTGCAGGCGATAGGCGAAGTCGAACGGGTTGTAGCCGCCGACGATGCGGATGCGGCCGGTCACATCCTGGTTGAAATTCAGCCGCCACGATCCGCTCCAGGCCAGCGCGCCGATCCAGGCCGGGCCCTTGGCTTCGTCAGTGCCGTTGCGGGTCACCATGAACCACGGGTTGTTCTCGCTTCCGGTCGATCCGCGACGGCTCTCCAGCACGGTGGCGCCCGGCGTGATCGCGCGTTCGCGCATCGTCCACTCGGCCGCCCAGCGCCCGGTGGAGAAATGCAGCTTGTAATCATAGGCGACCGGCAGCGTCAGTCCGGCGGCGGCCACCTGATCGAGCCGGACGTCCGTGGTGCCGCGATTCTCGATGACCGCCGAACGCGCGATGACGCCGGTGCCGCGATCGATCCGGTATGTCAGGGTGACGAACAGCGGCCGGTCCAGATCGCTCAGCGTCACATGCACGGCATCGCCGTCCATCCGGTGGCTGCGGTAGTAGAGGACCAGATCGCGATTGCCGTCGGGATAGGCGACCTTCAGCGCGGGTTCGGCATAGAGCCCGCCGCCCTGACCGGCATATTCCTGCGGCACGACATTGGCGGCGATGTCGAATCCGCTCAGCCCCGACAGTTCGGGAGCGCTCAAGGGTACGCGATCGGGCAGGCGCCGGCCCCAATAGACCGACTGCAATATGCCCTGTGCATTGACCTTGAACGCATAGGTCACATCGCCGCCATCGAGCCGGAACATACGTGCCGCGCCATCATAGCTGGCCTGTGCGAGCGCAGGAACCGGTGCCGTACCCAGCAAAAGCAGAGCCGCTATTTTACCCATCGCTCGCATATTCTCTCCTTCATATCCAACAGCGGCCAGGCGGACGCGCATCGGATTTAATATCATATTTATTTGGGGCGCAAACAGTATCTCGGCCAGCGTCTATGACGACGCGCCCTCGCGATCAGAGGCGCAGCGCGGCGGAACAGTGCATAAAGGTGCATGCGCACATGATCGCCCATATGCTGCTTCGCATGCTCGATCAGCCGGATCGCTTCATGGACCATCAGGCCTTGGCCCAGGCCGCACGTGTGGGGACGCACACCCCGACGGTGCGTGTCGTCAAAGTCTATATATGCAACATCCGCGCTGGTCTTGCCGAGCACGGGATCGAGAATGCGATCGAAACCGGTTGGAAAAGCTATGCGATCACGAGTGCGAAAGCGAAGGCGATTCTTGATTTCCTGCATCAGTTGAAAGACGCGGCGGCGGATCAGCCGGAGAAGTCATGATGGTCGCTTCGGGGCGCTGATAATGGTTCATCGCTCCCGATCAAAACCCGGTTGCGAAACGATCTTCAATGATCGCGAAGGTCGAGTAAGTCTTTGCCCATAAGGCGCTAATTCGCCCGCGATGTCAGGTCGCGGGTGATCCGCCGAATGCCTTCACCAGGGCGATGCTGGCGCGCATCCGGTCGGTTTCGACGCCGATCAGGGTGCGCTGCGCATCGAGCGCGGCGGTTTGGGCGGTGACGACCTCCAGATAGTCGGAGGCGCCGTCGCGATAGCGGGTGAGCGCGAGATCGCTGGTCCGGGCCGCCGCCTGCGCCGCGTCGCGCTGGTCGACCGCCTGTGCGGCAAGATAACGGTTGGCGGCCAGCGCATCCTCGGCCTGACGAAAGGCGGTGAGGACGGTCGCGCGGTAACCGGCGGCCAGTTCGTCATATTGCGCGCGCGACAGGCGCACCTGGGCGTGACGCCGCCCGCCATCGAACAGCGTCAACAGGCTGGCGATCGGCCCCAGGCCCCAGAAGCTGTTCGGCGCGGTCAGCAGCGATCCGTTGCCACTCTGCCACCCGCCCGACAGCCCGAGCGTCAGCGAGGGGAAGAAGGCGGCACGCGCCACGCCGATCCGCGCATTGGCGGCATAGAGACGGCGCTCGGCGGCCGCGATGTCCGGGCGGCGCTGGAGCAGTTCGGATGGCGTACCGGCGGGGACCGGGGGCACGCGCTGCGGCTGGACGAGAGGTGCGATGGTGAAGTCGGACGCGGTCGCGCCGACCAGTGCCGCGATCTCATGCTCGGTGGCGGCGCGCGCATTGGCGACGGCCGAAATCTGCGCCCGTGCCGTGGCCAGCACGGTGCGCGCGCGATTGACGTCGATGCCGGAGACGATGCCGCCGTCATGGCGCGTCACCGTCAGGTCATAGGCGCGGCCGAACGCTTCGGCCGAGCGGTGCAGCAGATCGGCCTGCGCATCCAGCCCGCGCAACCGGGCATAGGCGTCCGCCACCGCCGCCTGCAGGCTGAGCCGCGCCGAGGCGAGGTCGGCGCCGCTTGCCGAGGCTTCCGCGCGCGACGCCTTCACGCTGTTGCGAATACGCCCCCACAGATCAACCTCATAGCTGAGCGAGCCGCCGAGCACGACATTGTCATAGGTGACGGCGCTGCCCTGGCTGAGCGGGCGATCGGCCGACACGCGCTGGCGGCCCGCCTGTCCGCTCGCCGCGATCTGCGGGAACAGTCCCGACTGGTCGATCCGCGCCACCGCCTGCGCCGCGTCGTATCGGGCGAGCGCTTCGGCCAGGGTCGGGCTGGCGCGTTCGGCGCGGTCTTCCAAGTCGTTCAGCACCGGATCGCCGAACGCGTTCCACCAGGGCCCGCGCGGCTGGCTGTCGAGCGGCGTGGCGGCGGTCCAGCCGGAGGGCGTCGCCGCTTCCTTGAAGGCGGGCGGCACCGCGCTGGCTGGCGGGCGATAGGTGGGCGCCAGTGAGCATCCGGCCAGACCGAGCGCGACAAGCGCCGCAAAGGGTTCAGCCCGCATGACCGCTCTTTCCGTCCGGTGCGGCGGCGGATTGGACGCGGACCTGATCGCCGCTGTGGATCGCATCGGGGGGCGAGTCGACCACCATGTCATCCGCCGCCAGCCCCCTGGAGATGACGACTGTCCTGCCCGCGTCGCTGGCGATCGTCACCGGCTTCACCCTGACGTGCCCGCCGCGATCGACGACCGCGACGCTCGGCCCGTCATTGCCATAGAGGATCGCGCTGCCGGGCAGGGTCAGGCCGTTGCCGCCGCCCGTGCCGACATGAAAGGCGACCTGGGCATAAGCACCCGGCTTCAGCGCGCCGTCGGGATTGGCGGCCCTCAACTCGACCAGCACCGCGCCGGACTGGGCATCGACCGCCTGGGCGCTTCGCACCAGCGTTGCGGGGAAGCTGCGCTGTGGATATTCGGGCACGGTCAGCGTTGCCGCCATGCCGGGATGGACCTGCGCCGAATAGCCCTGGGGCACGCGGACATAGATGCGCATCCGTCCTATGTCGGAAATGGTGAACAGCGGCTGCGCGGCGGCGTTGCCCGCGATGACGAGCTGTCCGATCTGCGCGGCGCGGCTGGTGACGACGCCCGCGAACGGCGCATGCAGGCGGGTGAAGCCCTGGAGGGCCTGCAACCGGCGGACATTGGCGAGCGAGGCATTGGCCAGCGCCGACTTGGCGGCGAGGTCGCCCGATTTCTCGTCCGCCTCCTGCCGCGATACCGCATCCTTGGCGAGCATCGTGCTCCAGCGCTTCGCGGTCGAGGCGGCGAGATTGCGGTTGGCGAGCGCGGTCTGGTAATCGGCCTGCGCCTGGGCGAGCTGTTGGTCCACCTCCGGCGCGTCGAGGATGGCGAGCGTCTGGCCGGTCCGCACATGGTCGCCGATATCGGCCAGCCAGCGCCGGACATAGCCGTTGGTGCGGGCATAGATGGCGGCGCTGTTGAACGCCTGCACGTTGCCGGGCAGGACCAGCGCGCCGCCGTCGCCGCCCGCCTTGGGCCGGACGACCGCGACGCTGGGTAGCGCGGTGTCGGCGGCGGTCCGGTCGAGCGCATGGTTGGCGTTCATCCGGCTCGCGGTGCCGAACGCCACGACGGCGATGGCGATCGCGGCCGCACCGATGCCCAGCTTCTTCATGGTGCCGGGGCTGGGAGCCGCCGCCTCCGCTTGGGCGGAAAGCGACTTCATATCGGGCTGGTCAGACATGGCTGGGCTGCATTTCCACGGAAGGGGACGGGGCCACGGCGCGCTTGCGGTGGACGAACGCGAAGACGATGGGAACGAAGAACAGGGTGGCGATGGTCGCGCAGATCAGGCCGCCGATCACCGCACGGCCGAGCGGCGCATTCTGCTCGCCGCCGTCGCCCAGCCCCAGCGCCATCGGCGCCATGCCGATGATCATGGCGAGCGCGGTCATCAGCACCGGGCGGAAACGGACCAAGCCCGCCTGGAGCGCCGCCTGGGTCGCATCGCCCAACTCGGCCAGTTGTTCGCGCGCGAAGCTGACCACCAGGATCGAGTTGGCCGTCGCCACGCCCATGCACAGGATCGCGCCGGTCAGCGCGGGGACCGACAGGGTGGTACCGGTGGTGAACAGCATCCACACGATCCCGGCCAGCGCGGCGGGCAGTGCGGTGATGATGACGAACGGGTCGAGCCAGCTCTGGAAATTGACGACGATCAGCAGATAGATCAGCACGATCGCGCCGAGCAGTCCGAAGCCTAGCCCGGCAAAGGCGGTATTCATCGTCGCATATTGGCCGCGAATGGTGACGCTGCTGCCCTTGGGCAGTTGTGCCGAAAGCGAGGCCACCACCCGTTGCACGTCGCCGGTCACCGCGCCCAGATCGCGCCCCTGTGTCGCCGCATAGATGTCGAGCACCGGCTGGATATTATAGTGCGATACCACCGGCAGCGTGCTGGAGCGGCGGATGGTGGCGACGCCGCCGAGCGGCTGGGGCGTGCCCGCGACCGCGCCGGAGACGGGGACGTTGGCCAGATCGCTTATCGATCCGACCAGATATTCGGGCGCCTGCGCGACGACCGGATAGGATACGCCCGACTTCGGATCGACGAAGAACACCGGCGCGGACTGCGAGGTGCCCGCGAGCGAGCTGGACAGGCTGGTCGTCACGTCGCGCTCGGTCAGGCCATATTGGCCGATGCGAGAGCGATCGACATCGACGTTGAGTTGCGGCGAGCGACCCGGCTGCTGGATGCGCGCATCGGCAAGGCCGGGTATGGCCGCCACCTTGGCGAGCAGCTTCTGCGCATAGGCGCGGTTCGCCTCCATGTTCTTGCCGGTGATTTGGATATCGATCGGGGCGGGCGCGCCGAAATTCAGGATCTGGCTGGTGATGTCGGCGGGCAGGAAGGCGAAGCTGGTGCCGGGGAAACGGCGCGGCAGTTCGCGGCGCAGCATCGCCACGATCTCCTCGGTCGGGCGATGCTTCTCCGCGAGCGTGATCAGGATGTCGCCATCCTGCGGCCCGATCGTGCCGCTGTTGTTGTAGACCGTGTTGATCGAGCTGACCGGCAGGCCGATATTGTCCGCGACCGAGGCGATCTGCCCGGCGGGCGCGAGCTGGCGCACGGCCTGCGTGATCTCCTGGAAGCGCGCGGCGGTATCCTCGATCCGGGCGCCGACCGGCACGCGGACATGCATGGCGATCTGGCCCGAATCGACATTGGGGAAGAAATTCCGGCCGAGCATCGGCACCAGCGCGAAGGACAGCAGCACGACCGCCAGGAAGCCCAGCAGGAAGGGCTTGCGCGCGCTCAGCGCCCGCTGGAGCAGCCCGGCATAGCCCATCCGGATCCGCTCGAACCGCGCCTCGAACCCGCGTTGAAAGCGGACCAGCGGATTGCGCGAGTTGGGCGTGCCCGCCAGATGCTCGTCCTCGCCCGGCGCATGCGGCTTCAGCAGATACATGGCGAGCGTCGGCACCAGCGTGCGCGACAGGATGAAGGACGCGATCATCGCGAACACGACCGACAATGCCATCGGCACGAATAGGAACCCGGCGACGCCGGGAAGGAAGAACATCGGCACGAACACGATGCAGATGCACAACAGGGAGACGAAGGCGGGCGTGACGATCTGCGCCGCCCCGTCCAGGATCGCCTCCATCACCCCCTTGCCCTGTTCGAGGTGCCAGTTGATGTTCTCGATCGTCACCGTCGCGTCGTCGACCAGGATGCCGACCGCGAGCGCCAGCCCGCCCAGCGTCATGACGTTCAGCGTCTGGCCGAAGGCGGCGAGCGCGGCGACGGCGGCCAGCACGGCGAGCGGGATCGACAGCGCGATGATGACGGTCGAGCGCCACGAGCCGAGGAACAACAGGATCATCAGGCTGGTCAGCGCGGCGGCGATCGCGCCTTCCTGAACCACGCCGACCACCGCGCCCTTCACGAACAGCGACTGGTCGCCGATCGGCAGGACCTTCAGCGTATCGGGCAGGGTGGCGGCGATGGCGGGCAGCTTGTCCTTTACGCCCTGCACGATCGCGAGCGTCGAGGTCGCGCCGTTCTTCAGCACGGTCAGCAGCACCGAGCGGCTGCCCTCGACATGGACGACATTCTGCTGCGGCCCGCTGCCGTCGCGGACATGGGCGACGTCGCGCATATAGATGGTGGCGCCGTTCACCACCTTTACCGGCAGGTCGTTGAGCGCGTCGATCGTGTCGGGTGCATTGTTCAGGCGGACGCTATACTGGGTCGGCCCGATCTTGACGAAGCCCGCCGGGTTGATCTGGTTCTGCGCGGCGATGGCGTTGCCGACATCCTGCGCGGACAGCCCCTTGGACTGGAGCGCCAGCGGGTCGATGTCGATCTGCACCTGCCGCTGCCTGCCGCCGGAGGGATAGGGCATGGCGAGGCCCGGCACCGTCACCAGGGGCGGGCGGATCTGGTTTTGGCCCAGGTCGAACAATTGCTGTTCGGACAACCCCTTGCCCGACAGCGCGAGTTGCAGGATCGGCACGGTAGAGGCGGAATAGTTGAGGATCAGCGGCGGCGTGGTGCCCGGCGGCAACTGTCGCAGGATGGTCTGCGAGACCGAGGTCACCTGCGCGGTCGCGGTGCGGATGTCGGCGCCCGGCTGAAAATAGATCTTCACCACGCCGACGCCCTGAAGCGACTGGCTTTCGACATGTTCGATATCGTTGACCGTGGTGGTCAGCACCCGCTCATAGGGGGTGACGATCCGGTCCGCCATGTCCTTGGGCGGCAGGCCCGAATAGGTCCAGGCGACCGCGATCACCGGAATGCGGATATTGGGAAAGATGTCGACCGGCGTGCGCACCGCCGCCATCACGCCGACGATCGCGATCAGGATCGCCATGACGATGAAGGTCAGCGGCCTGTGCAGCGCGACCTTGACGATACCGATCATCCACGTCCCCTCATCCGACCCGTCGGGTGACGCGCCGTCGAATTTCCTTACCTCTCCCGTGACGCGACGAAGCGGTGCGGCCTGGTGCGCATGTTACTGTCGCGCATGGTCGCATCCGCTATCGCGGTCCTGGCGCGATGCCCTCTTGGTCGTTTCGGGTCCAATACATAATATGGCTCAATTGATAGCTTAGGGATATGGATCGATGGACCTCAGGCATCTGCGCTATTTCCTGTGCGTCGCCGAGGAGATGCATTTCGGACGCGCGGCGCGGCGGCTGGGCATTTCGCAGCCGCCGCTCAGCCAGCAGATCCGTGCGCTGGAAGACGAACTGGGCGTGCGATTGTTCGATCGCACCAGTCGCCGCGTCAAGCTGACCGAGGCGGGGATGCTGTTCGCGCCGGAGGCGCGTCAGACGCTGGCGCAGGCGGATCATGCGGCACAGACCGCACGACGGGCGCAGCGTGGCGAGATCGGGCATCTGGCGCTCGGCTTCACGCCGTCGGGACCCTTCGTGCAGATCGTCGGCAATGCGCTGTCCCGCTTTCGCGACGCGCATCCGGAAGTCCAATTGTCGTTGCAGGAGCGGGGGCGCGACGAGCAGATCGCGCGGGTGGAGGAGGGGGACCTCGATATCGGGCTGATCCGTGGATCGACCAAACCCTGCCTGCCCAAGGGCATGGTGTCCCGCTGCCTCATCACCGAAGATATGCTGCTGGCCGTACGCGCCGATCATCCGCTGGCGGTGCGCCCCGCCGACCCGCAAATCGCCGATCTGGCCGATGTGCCCCTCGTCCTTTATGCGCCCGCGATCGGGGCGGGGTTCAACGAGCATTTCCTGGCGCTGTGCGATCATGCGGGCTTTCAGCCGCGTATCGCGCATGAAGCGAGCAGCTTCGCGACGCTGCTGGGTCTGGTTTCGGCGGGCTTCGGCGCGACGATCCTGGCCCGATCGCTGGAGCGCCTGCATATCGATACGTTGGTCTATCGTCGGCTGGACGCCCCCGTCACCAGCCGCCTGTTGATGATCCACCGCGCCGATCTATCCCCCACCGCCCGCGCCTTTCGTGCGGTGATCGAGGCGGAAGCGGCCTGCCATGGATGATCCTGAGCCGAAGTCTCAGCCCTGACGGCGACTTTTCATAAGGGGCTGGATTCGGGTGCCGAAGGCCTCGACGCCTTCGAGGAAATCGTCGAAGGTCAGCAACACGCCGCCCGTGTTGGGCACCTCGGCCATCTCGTCCAGCATCCGTGCCACGTTTTCGTAGCTGCCGACCAGCGTGCCCATATTGATGTTGACCGCGCCTTCGGGGGCGGCGAGCTGGCGGACGTTGGTGGTCGCGTTGACCTTGTCGGCGGCGCCCTGGTCCTTCAACCAGGCGATCGCGTCATGGTCGACGCCGTCATTATAGCTTCGCCACTTGGCCATCGCATCCTCGTCCGTCTCGGCCGCGATGATCATGACCAGCACGAAGACCGACACGTCGCGCCCGGTCTTCGCGGTCGCGGCCGCGAGGCGTTCGTTGTTGAAGGCGAAGGCCTTGGGCGTATTGACGCCCTTGCCGAGACAAAAGGCATAGTCCGCCCATTGGGCCGAGAAGGCGAGGCCCTCGTCCGAGCTGCCCGCGCAGATGATATTCATCTCGCCCGTCGGTTGCGGGCGGACGAGGCAGTCGTCCATCCGATAATAGTCGCCCTTGAAGTCCGAGCGCCCCGTTTCCCACAGGTCGCGCAGGATATGGGCATATTCGTCGAGCATCTTGTAGCGGTTGCGGAAATGCTCCTCGCCCGGCCACAGCCCCATCTGGCTGTATTCGGGCTTTTGCCAGCCGGTGATGAGGTTCAGCCCGAACCGCCCATGGCTGATCGAATCGATCGTATTGCACATCCGCGCGGCAAAGGCGGGTGGGATGATGAGGGTCGGGCAGGTAGCGTAGATCTTGATCCGCTCGGTCACCGCGGCGAGCCCGGCCATCAGCGTGAAGCTTTCCAGCCCATATTCCCAGAATTCGGTCTTGCCGCCGAACCCGCGCAGCTTGATCATCGACAGCAGGAAGTCGAGGCCATGTTCCTCGGCCTTTTGCGCGATCGCCTTGTTGAGGTCGAACGACGGCATGTACTGCGGCGCGTTCTCGCTGATCAGCCAGCCATTGTTGTTGATGGGCACGAAGACGCCGACCTGCATGGGCTTAGCTCCTGAGGAAGTCGAGGACGAGGCGGTTGAAGCGATCGGGATCGGTGACGTTGCAGGCATGGCCGCCCCAATCGAGGACGGCCTTGTTCGCCCACGCCAGCGGGGTCGCGACATCCACGGCGCTTCTCCACGGCACCAGCATGTCGTCACGGGTGCCGATCACCAGCCAATTGGCGGTGGCCGTGATATCGATCAGTTTCGGATCATAGGCGCAAACCGCGGCGATCCGCTTTTCCACCGTCGCCCTGCCCGGGAAATTGGCAAGCTGGTGCGCCGCTTCATCCGCGAGCCGATCGGAATTCGCCGAAATCCAGTCGGGCGGGTAGAGAAACAGGGGTTGTGCGTGCAGAAAGGCGGCGGGGCCGCTGTCGCGCAGAAGATCGAGCCGGACATCGAAGCAGCGGCGCGTATGGGGATCGAGCTTTCGCCAGCCGTTCACGACGACGAGGCTGTCGATACGGGTCGATGCGATCGCCGCCTCGATCCCGATCATCCCGCCGAGTGCATGTCCGATGAAACGGGCGCTTTCGATGTCGAGCGCGTCCATAAGCGCCAGGAGATCCCCGGCCATATCCTCGACCGTGACGACGTCCGGCAGCGCGCGGTCGCTGCGCCCGGGGCCGCGATGGTCATAGACGAGCACGCGGTACGCTTGCGCCAGCGCGGGCAGATTGGGTGCCCAGTAGGTGGCCGATCCGCCCAACCCGCTCGACAGGATCAGCGGCGGGGCCGCCTCCGGCCCGTGGAGTTCGTAGTAAAGCCCCGCGGCCTCAGCCAAGATGGGCCACGCTGGCGATCTCGACCAGGCAATCGGGTTTCACCAGATCGCATTTGATGCAGTATCGCGCCGGCTTGTCGCCGGGAAAATATTCGGCATAAACCGCATTGAACGCCGCATAGTCGGCGAGGTCCTTCAGGAAGATGTGGTTCATCGCGATGTCGGCCATGGTGGCGCCGGCGGCGGCGAGCGTCGTCTTGATGACCTCGAGCACATGGCGCGTCTGCGCGGCGGCGTCACCGACATGGAGCACGACGCCGCCTTCGCCGAGCGCGAGCACGCCGGAGACATAGACGGTGTTTCCCGCCTTCGCTCCGGCCGAATAGGGCGCGATCGGCGTCGGGAATTGGGGCGGGTTGATCGGCTCGAACGGCATCAAACCTCCTTGGTCGGCAACTGGCCGACGGCACCGCAGAAATCAGCGACGGTGGACACCCAGCCGAAGAATTTCTCGACATTGTAGACCGTCGCCTGATGGACGAAGTCGGGACCGAGATGATGGGTCGCATCCTCCAGCATCACGCCGAAATATTCGAGGTGGAAGCCGTCGCGCAGGGTCGATTCGACGCACACGTTGCTGGCGATCCCGACGAATACCAATGTACGGATGCCGCGCGCGCGCAGGATGCTGTCGAGTTGCGAGTTGAAGAAGGCGGAATAGCGGGTCTTGTGAACGCGGATGTCTCCAGACTGGGGTTTCAGCGCATCGACCAGTTCATAGTCCCAGCCGCCCCGCGCCAGAAGCTGCCCGGCAAGCTCGGGCCGCGCGCGCATGGTCTTCAGCGCATTGGACTTGTGCCAGTTGGGGGAAGCGGGCGTTCCCGCCTCGACATAATCGGCATCCCAGCCGTTCTGCAGATAGATGACCGGCATGCCCGCCGCGCGGGCGGTGCGCAGGACCTCGGCGATCCGACCGATCACCCCGGCGGCCCCGGCGATGTCGAAGCCGGCCTGGTCCACATAGCCGCCCTTGCTCGCATAGGCGTTCTGCATGTCGATGACGATGACCGCGGTATCGGCCGGGGACAGCCGGATCGCCTCCGGCCGTGCGTTCAGCACGAGCGTATCGCTGGTCGACTGGAGGCGATGATCGACGATCGGTCCCATGGTCATGCCCCCATCGTTGCGCATCCTTCGCGTCCGGGCAAGCCGCGATCCGTTTCATTTCCGCACCATGGAAACCATGCCGGATGAATCAGGGTGCTGCTCCGACCGCATTGTTCGACCGGTCGTGATCGGGCAGCGTGTGGTCGGGGTCGAGTTCGGCCTTCACCACCTTCCCGGCGGGCACCGGCACTGCGGTCGATGCCTGGCGTATCCAGGTTTCGGCGGGCAGGCGCACGTCGTGTGTGCTGCCGTCGGCATAGCGGACCCGCAGCGTCGCGGGCATCACCAGCCTGTCGCGGGACGCCACGCGGATCAGCGGCGTGCCGTCCTTGGCGGCTTCGATCCCCGTCACCGCCAGATCGAGCTGCCAGTTATGCGCGTACCAGCCGCGCCACCAATAGGACAGGTCCTCGCCCGCCTCGCTCTCCATGGCCCGGAAGAAGTCGGCCGGTTGCGGATGGCGATAGGCCCAGGCGGCGATGAAGCGGCGGAAGGCGGGGTCGAAGCGCTCCGGCCCCAAAATCTGCTCGCGCAACAACACCAGGCCGAGCGCCGACTTGAAATAGGTGACGGGATGCCGCCACTTTTCGAGGACCGTGTCCGCGCGCGACAGGATCGGCGGCGCATCCTTGTCGGCCAACACGGGCAGGATCTCGTCGACCGGATTGCCGCCGCCCTCGGCATATTCGCTGTCGCGTTTGGGTGCATATTCGCCGCGGTTGAACTCGTCGGACTGATAGACGTCGATGAAGGTGTTGAAGCCCTCGTCCATCCAGGCATGGCGTCGTTCGTCGAAGCCGACGATCATCGGGAACCAGTTGTGTCCGATCTCATGCGCGGTGACCCAGAACAATTCCTTGCCCGCATCCTCGGGCGCGTCGAACACGATGCCGGGATATTCCATGCCGCTGGTCGGTCCCGCGACATTGATCGCGGCGGGCCAGGGATAGGGGAACCAGCGCGCCGAGAAGCGCTCGACGGTGTCCTTCACATATTCGGTCGAGCGGCCCCAGCGTGCGGTCCCCGCGCTTTCGGCCGGATAATAGGACATGGCGAGCGACGTGCCGCCGTTCGGCAGCCGGATACGCGCCGCATCCCATGCGAAGGCGGACGATGCGGCGAAGGCGACGTCGCGGCTATTCCGCATCCGGTAATGCCAGGTCAGCGTGCCGCCGCGCGTCGGGCGAGAGGTCGGATCGGTGATCTCCGCAACGCTGCGGATGGGCACGGTGACGTCGCTGCCGCGCGCCTTGTCCAGGCGCGCGACCTGCGTCGGGGTCAGGACGTCGCGCGGGTTCATCAACTCGCCCGACCCGGCCATCAGCATCGACGCGGGCAACGTCACCCAATAGTCGAAATCGCCATATTCGAGGTAGAATTCCTGCGCGAGATACGGGGCCGTGTCCCAGCCGCGGATATCGTCATATACCGCCATGCGCGGATACCATTGCGCGACGTCATAGATGTCGCCGCCCGGCGACGGCCCCCAGGAGGTGCGACCGCCCCAGCCTTCCGGAATGGTGTAGTGATAGCGGATCGTCACCACCGCCTTGCCATGCGAGGCGAGCGGGGTGGGCAGGCGGAGTTGCGCGCGCGTATCGCTGACCAAGGGCGTCACGCTCGTCGCCGGACCGCCGGCCACCGCGACGCTGACCGCCTCCATCACCATGCCATCGCTATGGCCCGCCGGGGCGCCCCCGCGCGCCAGGCCGCCGCGCGAGCCCGGCTTGTAGAGATTCTGGTCGATCTGCAGCCACAGCACGTCGAGCGTGTCGGGGCTGTTGTTGGTGTAGCTGATCGTTGCCGTGCCCGCGATCGTCCGGGTCGCGGGGTCGAGCGTCACGCGCAACTGGTAATCGGCACGATTCTGCCAGTAATCGGGGCCGGGCAGGCCGTTCGCGCTGCGATAGCGGTTGACCGGCTGAGGCATGTCGAAGGGCGCGAAGGTCTCGCGCGGTTGATAGTCCTGTGCGCTTGCGGTGGCGGCGACCAGTGCGAGGAGGGGGAGGGCGCGCTTCAACGGTCGAGCCTCGGCATGACGCGCTGGGCGACCAGTGCTTCCTCGGCGGCGCAACCCTCCGGCCTGGGTGTGGCCGGGTCGGCGCGCAGCCGGGCGATTTCGTCGCGGGCGGCGGCCAGATCCTGCTGGAAGGCGGGCTTGGTCCGCACCAGCGCCATCGTCGCGCTGGCCGAGAGCATCCCGCCCTCCACCGCGCTTTCGTTATGTGCGCCGCAGACGAAGCGGCTGTCGCCATAGGCGCGGCCCCGGCGCAGGATCGGCCCGGCGCGGTCGGGTGCCAGTTCGGTGAGGATCAGCGCCCAGGTCCAGCCCCAGGTGGTATGGCCTGAGGGATAGTCGAAGCTGTCGGCAAGCTGCGCGACCGGCTGGCACACCGGCCCCTTGTCCTGGTGAAAGGGGCGCGCGCGGCGATAGACATTCTTGGCGATATTGGTCTGCGCGGCGGTATCGGCACCGGCGCGCGAGATCAGGCGGAGCGTCAGGGGTGCATTTTCCGGCGTCAGCGCGACGCCGACGGCGCAACTGAAATCGCGCATCAGCGCCGGCCGCGAGGTATCGACGTCGTTCGTCGCCAATTGCCAGCGTGGCGTATTCACGAGCTTGCGGGTCGCGCGGAAGATCTTGCGGTCGGTTTCATAGCGCGGATCGCCCTTGCGCGGCGCGGGCTCGATCACCTGCGTCACGTCGAACTCGCCGGGGGTCAGATAGCCCAGATAGTCCTTCTTCGCGGCAACGCCGCCTGCACCGAATGCGATAAGCAGGCCGCTCACGACGATCGCCGCATGGCGCAACGGGCGACGGGTAACGGGCAAGGCATGGACGTTCATGGACCGGGGCATGGAACCGCTCTCGTCAGTGGGAATCGCACGTTACTCTGTATCATTCCGCGGACAGCGACAACCGGGCAGGACGTTTTTCGCGAAGGCGAACGGCGCGTCCCGCCCTGTGCATTGATCGCCATATTCCGCATCGTGACATCAGCAATGTTATGGTATATCGTCACTGAAAAGCGGCAAACAGGAGTTTGGTCGATGCCCCATGTCATGCATGACGCTCGCCTGCCGGTAACGGTGCTGTCGGGTTTTCTTGGCGCGGGAAAGACGACGCTGCTCAATCATATCCTCGCCAATCGCGAGGGGCGGCGGGTGGCGGTGATCGTCAACGACATGTCGGAGGTGAACATCGACGCCGACCTGGTGCGCGGCGGCGAGGCGGCGCTCTCGCGGTCCGAGGAGGCCTTGGTCGAGATGACCAATGGCTGCATCTGCTGCACGCTGCGCGACGACCTGCTGGCGGAGGTGCGTGCGCTCGCCGAGGCGGGGCGGTTCGATTATCTGGTGATCGAATCCACCGGGATTTCCGAGCCTTTGCCGGTGGCGACGACCTTCTCCTTCCGCGACGAAGCGGGCGCATCGCTGGGCGATGTCGCGCGGCTCGATACGATGGTGACGGTGGTCGATGCGGTGAACCTGCTCGCCGATTACTCCAGCCAGGATTTCCTCGCCGATCGTGGCGAGACGATGGGTGAGGACGATACGCGCAGCCTGGTCGGCCTGCTGGTCGAGCAGATCGAGTTCGCCGATGTGGTGATCGTCAACAAGGCATCGTCGGTATCGGCGGAGCAATTGGCGGTGGTGAAGAAGCTCGTCGCCAGCCTCAACGCCGATGCGGTGATCGTGCCCGCCGATCATGGCCGCGTCGATCTGGACCTCGTGCTCGCCACCGGGCTGTTCGACGAGGAGAAGGCCGCGCGTCATCCGCTCTGGGCCAAGGAGCTGTACGGCTATGCCCATCACCAGCCCGAGACCGAGGAATATGGCATCGAAAGCTTCGTCTATCGCGCCCGCCAGCCCTTCGATCCGGCGAAATTCCATGCCTTCCTGACCGATGGCCGCCTGGATCATGTCGTGCGCGCCAAGGGGCATTTCTGGTTGGCGACGCGCCCCGACTGGGTGGGCGAGCTGGCGGTGGCGGGCAGCCAGACCGAGACGGCGCGCATGGGGCGTTGGTGGGCATCGATCCCGAAGAACCAGTGGCCCGATGACGGCCGGTTCGAGGAATTCGTCGCCAGACACTGGGACATGATCTGGGGCGACCGGCGGCAGGAGCTGGTCTTCATCGGCATCGGGATGGACGAGGCCCGCATCCGCGCGAGGCTGGACGCCTGCCTCGTCCCCGCCGCCGCCTTCACACCCGCTTTATGGACGACGTTGCGCGATCCATTCCCCGTCTGGGGCGAGCGTCAGTTGGAAGCGGCCGAATGACAAATGTCGCCGTCGCGGACCGTGCGACGGCGACACCTCCATCTTCGCGGTATCACTTCAGGACGTCCGACAGCGCTTCGGCCAGTTCGCTGCTCCGGAACGGCTTGGTGATGCGCGGCACGGCAGGGTCGATGCCCTCCGCCTCGGCATAACCCGACACGATCAGTGCCGGCAGTCCCGGGCGGATATCCTTGAGTGCGGCGACCAATTGCGCCCCGGTCATCCCCGCCATGAGGTGATCGGTCACGAGGAGGTTCGGGGCCAGTCCCTCCCGCATCATCCGGAGCGCGGTTTCCCCCGACCCCGCCTCGACCACGTCATAGCCGAAGTCGGAGAGCATGTGCGCGGTGCTCATGCGCACAAGGTCCTCGTCGTCGACCAACAGCACCACTCCCCGCGCGTCGCGGCGCTCGATGGCCTGGGCCGGTCGCTGCTCCGTCTCCGGAAGGTCGTGGCCGACGCGCAGCCACAGCGCGACCGCGGTGCCCTTGCCGACCTCGCTGTCGATCGTCAGCGCGCCGCCCAATTGCGCCGCCAGCCCGTGCACCATCGACAGGCCCAGCCCGGTCCCCTTGCCGATCCCCTTGGTCGAGAAGAAGGGCTCGACCGCTCGGGCGCGTGTCTCTTCGTCCATCCCGGTCCCGGTGTCTTGCACGCCGATCCGGATATAATGGCCGCGCGCCAGGCCGGGGCGCGGCTCGCGAACCGATTCGTGCGTCACCCCGATCGTTAGCGTACCGCCGTCGGGCATCGCGTCCCGCGCATTCACCGCCAGATTGAGCAGCGCCATCTCGAGCTGGTTGGCATCCGCCTTGGCCAGCGGCAGATCGGGGGCGGCCTCCAGCTTCAACGCGATCGTCGGTCCCAGCGTCGACCCGATCAGGTCGAGCATTCCCTGCACAAGCTGCGGCACGTCGACCGAGATCGGCTGAAGCGGCTGACGGCGGGCGAACGCAAGCAGGCGCTGGACCAGCGTCCGGGCGCGCTCGGCCGACTGTAGAGCGCCGTCGATCAACCGTTGTTCGCGTTCGGAGCCCAGTCCCTTGCGATGCAGCAGGTCGAGCGATCCGACGATCGGGGTCAGGAGATTGTTGAAGTCATGCGCGACGCCGCCGGTCAGGCTGCCCATCGCCTCCATTTTCTGGCTCTGTCGCAAGGCCTCCTGCGCGGCGTGGAGCTGGGACTCGCGGGCCTTGGCACGGCTCAGGTCGCGTCCGACCGCGATGAAATTGGCGCCATCGGGTTCCGGGGCGACCGTCCATTCGATCCATTTCCAGTCGCCATCGCGGGTGGCGATCCTGTTTTCGAACCGCGTCGGCTGCCCCGTGCGCGCCATCGTCTCGATCGCGGTGAGGGTGGGCGGTTCGTCGTCGGGGTGCATGAACGTGGCATAGCCGCGCGACAGCAGTTCCTCGGTGCTCCAGCCCAGTACCCAGTTCCACGCCGGGCTGACCGCGGACATCATCCCGCTATAATCGGCGCGGGCCAGCATATCCTGCGACAGATTCCACAGCCGGTCGCGCTCCGCCGAACGGGCGGCGACCTGCGCCTCCAGCGTTTCGTTCATCTCCTGAAGGCGGAGTTCCGCGTTACGACGCGCGGTAATGTCGTTGAACAGCACCGCGACGCGGTGGCTGGCCGGATCGCCGACGCGAAAGGCGTGGACATCCCACCACCGGGCCAGCGTGGCGGAGCCCTCCTCGATGCGGCCGGGGACACCCGTCGTCGCGATCTTGCCGTAGAAATCGAACCAGTGCTGTTCATGCTCGGGCACGACCTCGCGCACCCGGCGACCGGCGGGCTGGAAACCGGCCTGTTGCTCGAAGGCCGGGTTCGCTTCGATGAAGCGATAGTCGACCGGTCGTCCCGCATCGTCGAAGATCATGTCGATGATGCAGAAACCGACCTCGATATTCTCGAACAGCGTCCGGTAGCGCGCCTCGCTGTCCTGCAACGCGACCAGCCGCGCGCGTGCGTCATATTGACGGCGTCGCGCCCGCACCGCCGAGCGCACGATGCTGATCAGCGTCGTCGGATGGAAGGGGCGCTCCAGGAAAGTGACGTTGCCCAGCACTTCCAGATGCCGTGCGGCGGCGGGGTTGCGCTCCAGCCCGCCGCCACGGTTGGTCAGCAGGATGAACGGCAAGTCGGACCATTCCTCCTGACCCGCCAGCCATTCCGACAGCGCGGACAGGTCGCTGGTCGCGATCGCTTCCTCGGTCACGATGACAAGGGCCGCGCCTCGGTCCAGCTCGGCGACCAGGTGAGTCAGGGAAGGGCAGACCGCGGTTTCGAGATGCGCCTCGGCCAACATCGCGCTCGCCAGGGCGGCGTCGCGACCGCGCGGAGCCAGGACGAGGGCACGTTCCGAAACGGTCGATCGCTTCACGCCTCGTCACCGTCCAGAAGGTCGTTCACGCCGTGCAGGGTCGGCACGCCCCGCAGCACGCCCTGGAACTTGGTCAGCGGCTCGCCCAGCGTGATCCCGTTACCGCCGATCCGATATTCGCGGATCGTGTTCTCATGGGGGCCGGTGCGCTTCTTCACGATCGAAATGGCGCGACGAACCCGGCCCAGCGCCTCGAAATAGCGCAGCAGGATGACCGTATCGGCCAGATAGGTCACGTCGACCGGCGTCTTCATGTCGCCGACCAGCCCGTGCTGCGCGACGGTCAGGAAGGTCGTGGCGCCCTGGCGATTGAGATATTGCAGCAGTTCGTGGAGGTGCAGGATCAGCGCCTGCTCGCCCGGCATCGCCGCCTGATAGCCGTTGAGACTGTCGACCACGACCGTCTTGGCGCCATATTCCTCGACGCACCGGCGCACCCGGGCCGAAAATTCGCCCGGCGACAGTTCGGCGGCGTCCACCTGTTGCAGCAGCAGCTTGCCGTCGTCGATCATCGCCTGAAGATCGACGCCCAGACCCAGTGCGCGCTGGATCAGCAGCCCGACTTCCTCGTCGAACACGAACATCGCGGCACTTTCGCCGCGCGCCACCGCCGTCTCGATGAAGGTCAGCGCGATCGAGCTCTTGCCTGTTCCGGCCGGACCCAGCACCAAGACGCTCGACCCGCGCTCGATCCCGCCGCCGAGCAACTGGTTCAGCTCGGCGGACTGGGTGGTCAGCATGTCGCGGGGGAAGCTGATCCGGTGCTCGGACGACACCAGGCGCGGAAAGACATGGACGCCACCCGTCTCGATCGTCGTGTCGTGATAGCCGCCACGGAACCGGCGGCCGCGATATTTGACGACGCGAAGCCGTCGCCGCTCCGCCCCATATTCGGGGGCGAGTTCCTCCAGCCGGATGACGCCGTGCGCCACCGAGTGCACCGTCTTGTCGTTGGTGTCGGTGGTCAGGTCGTCGAGCATCAGCACCGTCGCCTGGCTCTTCGCGAAATAATGCTTGAGCGCCAGGATCTGCCGCCGATAGCGGAGTGAACTCTGCGCGAGCAGGCGGATCTCGGACAGGCTGTCGACGACGACGCGGTCGGGCTTCACCCGCTCGAACGCCTCGAAGATGCGCTTGGTGGTTTCGCCCAGCTCCAGATCGGAGGAATAGAGCAGGCTCTGCTGCTGATCCTCGTCGAGCAGGTTTTCCGGCGGGATCAGTTCGTAGAGCTCGACCCCGGCAAGGTCCCAGCCATGCGCGCGTGCGGAGGCGCGCAGTTCGTCCTCGGTTTCCGACAGCGTCACATACAGGCAACGTTCGCCCGCCGCCGCGCCGGTCATCAGGAACTGGAGTGCGATCGTCGTCTTGCCGGTGCCCGGGTTGCCTTCGAGGAGAAACGTCCGCGCCCGTTCCAGCCCGCCCCTGAGCACATCGTCCAGGCCTTTCGTGCCAATGGGGGCATCGTCTGTCGCGAAAGAAGGCAACCCAATTCTCCCAAATCCCGTCGCCTTGTCGGCGCACGCAACGCCCGCGACCTACGCCCGCGACGTCCGCTTGTCCTTATCAGCGATCTAGGTGGGAGACAGGTTCCAGCAAGGGGGCAACTCCGACGTCGGCCACGCCCATGCCGCTCGCGATGCGCTTGCCCCACGGGCCGACCG
Source organism: Sphingomonas sp. GM_Shp_1 (assembly GCF_026540895.1). Lineage (GTDB taxonomy): Bacteria > Pseudomonadota > Alphaproteobacteria > Sphingomonadales > Sphingomonadaceae > Sphingomonas. The sequence goes on from NZ_JALNUR010000005.1 coordinate 46,828, forward strand.
TTCGCGCTGCGCGATCACGAGCCGAAGGAGCTCGCCCTGACCATCAGCTCATAGGGAAGTTCGATCGAGGATATCGCGCCATCGGGACCATCGCTGCGTCCCGCCAGCAGGCTGACGGCGGCAGCCGCCATCTCGCTATTGGGTTGCCGGATCGTCGTCAGTTGCGGCCAGGCCATGCGTGCCAGTTGGGCGTCATCGAACCCCGCAATCGCCAATCTCTGCGGTACGGCGATCTGCGCCCGCATCGCGGCCACCAGCACGCCAAGGGCCATCTCATCGTTGCTCGCGAAGATCGCGCTCGGTGCGCGCGCGCCCTGGAGCAGCGCTTCGGCGGCGACGATGCCGGACCGGAAGGTGAAGTCCCCCTGGAACACCCGCCGGTCGTCGAGCGCGATACCGGCGGCATTCATGGCATCCTGAAAGCCGAGCCAACGGCGATGGGCGGAGTGATGGGTCGGGTTGCCCTTGATGAATGCGATGTCGCGGTGGCCGAGATGGATCAGATGCTCCGCCATGGTGCGCGCCGCCGCGCGGTCGTCGATCCTGACATGGGGTGTGCGGTCGACATCGGTACCCGGCGCGATCCGGACCAACGGCACGCCGTGCCGCTCGAAAATGGCGATCAGTTCCTCGCTGTCGCAGATCGGCGGCGTCAGGATCGCGCCGCCCAGCTTCAATCCGACCAGGCTTTCCTCCAGCCGGGCCTGCCAATCCGGACGGTCGAGCGCCACGGTCTCGATGACGACATGGCGGCCCAGCGATCGCGCACGGTCGAGCGCGCCGAGCAGCACGTCATTGGCATAGCTGCACGCCGGGTCATCGAAGAACAGGCCGATCAGGAACGAGCGCGCGCTCGACAGGCTGCGGGCAAAGGCGTTCGGTTGGTAGTTCATCTCCGCCACGACACGCGCCACGGCCTCGCGCACCGCCGGCCGGACATGCGCTTCGCCGTTGATGACGCGGGAAACGGTCTTGGGGGAAACGCCGGCCTGTCGGGCCACGTCCTTGATGGTAAGCGCCTTCATGGAAACATCCGGTCGAAAGACAAAATTGCGGCACGCCGGATCGGCCAAGCCGATGAGAGGTGCGGAACAACGGCAAAGCGTCCCACATGCCGTGATCTTATGCAATCGGGTGCAGGTGCCATTACGGGGCACTATCGACGGCCGAAAACGACGTCGGCGGATTGACCGTTGACATCGTTGTCAGTCTTGCGGAGAACGGCGACCGAAAACGGGAAGACCGGGAGAGGATCATCATGCCGACGATGTGCGCCGCGCATCGCATCGTGTCCGATGCGCCTCGACCGGGTTTCCCAGACCCTGTTCGGAGCGCCACCATGTCCTATCGTCACGCCCTTGTCGTCGCGCTCCTGGCGGGGGCCGCGCCGGTCGTCACTTCGGCGCAGCAAGCCCCGTCGCGGCCGCAGGCGACCGAGGGCGCATGGCGTGACAAGGCCGCCCCGGCGGTCGAGCGTGCCCGCGCCCTGGTCAAGGCGATGACCCGCGCCGAGAAGCTGGCCTATGTCCACGGCCTGTTTCCGCCGATGACCAAGGAACGCCATGCCGACATGATACCCTCGGCCGGCTATGTGCCGGGCGTGCCGCGCCTGGGCATCCCGACGCTGCGTGAAAGCGATGCGAGCCTGGGCGTCGCCAATCAGGTCGAACAGCGAAAGGGCGACACCGCCACCGCCTTGCCCTCCAGCCTGGCGACGGCGGCGAGTTTCGATCCCGCCATCGCCTATGCCGGTGGAGCGATGATCGGGGCTGAGGCGCGCGCCAAGACCTTCAACGTGCTGTTGGCGGGCGGTGTCAACCTGACGCGCGATGCGTGGAACGGGCGGAACTTCGAATATCTGGGCGAGGACCCGCTGCTGGCCGGGATCATGGCTGGCGCGTCGATCCGCGGTGTCGAGTCCCGGCACATCGTGTCCACGGTCAAGCACTTCGCGCTGAACGCGCAGGAAACCGGGCGCAACATCCTGGACGCGCGCATCGACGAGAAGGCGTTGCGCGAAAGCGATCTGCTGGCGTTCAAGATCGCCATCGACGGGGGGCGCCCCGGATCGGTCATGTGCGCCTATAACAAGGTCAATGGCGACTATTCCTGCGAGAACCGCTTCCTGCTGACGCAGGTCCTTCGCGACGAATGGCGCTATCCCGGCTTCGTCATGAGCGACTGGGGCGGCGTCCATTCGACCGAGAAGGCGGCGCTGGCCGGGCTGGATCAGGAATCGGGACAGGAACTCGACAAGCAGATCTATTTCGGCAAGCCGCTGGCCGATGCGATCGCCCGCGGCCGGGTGCCGGAAGCGCGGTTGGATGAGATGGTCACGCGGATCCTGACCGGCGTCATCGCCAGCGGGCTGTATGACGATCCGACCCCCGCGACCGCCCAGCCCATCGATTATGCCGCCCATGCCGATGTCGCACAGCGCGCGGCGGAGGCGGGGATCGTGCTGTTGAAGAACGACCGCGATGTCCTGCCGCTGGCGGCGACGGCGCGGCGGATCGTCCTGATCGGCGGTCATGCCGATGTGGGCGTCCTGTCCGGCGGCGGATCGAGCCAGGTTCGCTCGGTCGGTGGCGCGCCGATCGAGATTCCGCTGACCAAGGGGGCGGCTGCCTCGTTCGCGCGGATCACCTATCACGCCTCCTCGCCGCTGCGTGCGATGCGGGCGCTGGCCCCCGATGCGCAGATCAGCTTTGTCGATGGCAGCGATCCCGTGGCGGCGGCGGCGGCGGCCAAGGCGGCCGACATCGCGATCCTGTTCGCGACCCAGTGGCAGACCGAAGCGCAGGACGCGACCTCGCTGTCGCTGCCGGATAAACAGGACGCGCTGATCGCGGCGGTCGCAAAGGCCAATTCGCGCAGCGTCGTCGTGCTGGAGACGGGCGGGCCGGTCCTGATGCCCTGGGCGGATCAGGTCGCGGGGATCGTCCAGGCTTGGTATCCCGGCCAGCGCGGCGGCGAGGCGATCGCGCGCGTCCTGTTCGGTCAGGTCGAAGCCTCGGGCCGTTTGCCGATCAGCTTTCCGGCCCGTGCCGCACAATTGCCCCGTCCGCAGCCGGTGCTGCCCGCCGGCGTGACTGCGCTGACCGACGCGTCGAGCAACGCGGGCGTCGTCGACACCGGCGATCTCGCCCCGTTCCCGGTCGATTATTCGGAAGGAAGCGATGTCGGCTATCGCTGGTACGCCGCGCGCGGCGACCGGCCGCTCTATCCGTTCGGCTATGGCCTCAGCTACACGCGCTTTCGCTTCGGCGATGCCCGGTTCACGGGCGGCGCGGCGCCGGCCGTCGAAGTCGCCGTGACCAATATCGGCAAGCGCCAGGGCGTGATCGTGCCGCAACTCTATCTGACCGGTACGGGGCAGGGGCCGATGCGCCTGGCCGGGTTCCAGCGGGTCACGCTGGCACCGGGCGAGACGAAGAATCTGGCGATCCCCGTCGACCCCCGGATCCTGGCGCGCTGGACGGCGGGTCGTGGGTGGGCGGTCGCGCCGGGCCGCTATCGCCTGACGCTCGCCACGGACGCGCAGAGTCCGGTCGCGAACGGTGAGGTGAGTGTGGCGGCGGGGGCACAGTCGCCCGGTTGATTGATCGGGGCGCCGCGCCGTCGCGGCAATTCGATTGACACCGATGTCGGTCGGTATAGCAGTGAACTATAAAGAAAATAATTAGCCGAAATCATCGGCGCACACGCGGCAGAAAATCGCCGCAACGGGAGAGGTGGGATGAAGGGGAAGACGCTTGCACGCGTGCTCGTGCGCTCGACATCGGTTCTGGGGCTGACGGCGGGATTGCTGCTGGCCTCGCAGGGCCAGGCGCAGACCGCGCCGATCGATCCGCAACAGGGTACGCCCCAGGCCGATACCGGCAGCCAGACACTCCCGCCGGGTGAGGCGAGCCCGACCAATCCCCAGCCCGAAACCAGTTCCGGCGACATCGTCGTCACCGGCGTTCGTGCCTCGCTGGAACGCTCGATCGCCATCAAGCGCGATTCCAACGGCGTCGTCGACGCGATCAGCGCGGAGGATATCGGCAAGTTCGCCAATACCAACCTTGCCGAGTCGCTCCAGCGCATCACCGGCGTTTCGATCGACCGGCGCAACGGCGAGGGCTCGACCGTCACCGTGCGCGGTTTCGGCGCGCAATATAACCTCGTCACGCTCAACGGTCGCCAGTTGGCGACGTCCAACATCGTCGCGGTCGGCGGCGACCAGGGCGGTGACGGCGCGGGCGGCTTCGGACGCTCGTTCGACTTCTCGAACCTCGCCTCGGAAGGGGTGAAGACGCTGGAGGTCTACAAGACCGGGCGCGCCGCGATCCCCTCGGGCGGCATCGGCGCGACGGTCAACGTGGTCAGCCGCCGCCCGCTCGACAATGCCGATACCGGGCTGGTCGGGTCGCTGGGCGTCAAGGGCAGCTATGACAACAGCTCGGCCGACTGCATCGACTGCGGCGCGCGTGTCACGCCCGAAGCGTCGGGCACGGTCAGCTGGTCCGACAGCGAAAAGCGCGTGGGCGTGTCGCTGTTCGGCAGCTACCAGAAGCGCAACTTCAGCTTCGCGAGCGTGGCGCCCGACAATTGGAATATCCGCTCGCTTAACGATTTCCTGAACCCGTCCAACGGTTTCGTGAACGCGGCGACCAAGATCAACAACCGCCCGACCGGCAACCCGCTGGTGTCGGTCCCCAACGACTTCCGCTATCACTTCTCCGAGGCCAGCCGCGAGCGGATCAACGGGCAGGCGATCCTGCAATTCCGTCCGACCGACACGCTGACCTTCACCGCCGACGGCCTTTATGCCCAGTTGCGGCAGTCGGAGCGTCGATCGAGCCAGTCCAACTGGTTCAACCGGCCGTTCAGCGAGGTGACGTTCGACGATGCCAGCAACGGCATCGCCACCACCGAATTCCTGGCGGAGTCGATCAACGGCGTGAAGGATGCGGCCTATGAACAGGCCTATCGCGCGCAGAAGAACCGGCTGTACGATGTCGGCGGCAACATCGAATGGAAGCCGAGCGACCGCTTCACCCTGTCGATCGACGGTCATATCGGCGAGGCGCAGAGCCTGCCCGACAATCCCAACGGACAGACCTCGACCACCGTCGCGATCAACGCGCCGGTCGTGACCGGTCATACGCTGCGCTGGACCGATCACGGCTTCCCGCAGCAGACGCTGACGATCAACGACGGTACGCAGAGCACGACCCCGACCGGCCAGTCCTTCATCAAGGGCAATAATAACGGCGTACTGGACGTCGGCGATCTGGCGAGCGCGGTGCAGCGCCAATTCGCCTCCAACCAGACGCAGCGGATCCGCGAATTGCGGGCCGATGCCGCCTGGGACTTCACCGACCAGATTCGGCTCGATGCCGGTGCCGATTATCGCACCACCACCACCCGCCAGACCCAGTTCAACACGCGCCAGGTCCTGGGCGACTGGGGCAACTCGCTGCCGCCCGATATCGCGCGGCTGGCACCGGGGCAGGTCTTCCAGTTCTGCAACACCTGCAAGTTCGAGCATAACAATCCGAATGCCGATGCGAACACCCAGGTCGCGTTCCGCACCGAGGATGCGACCAAGCTCTACAACACGCTGTACAATTACTATTCCGGCGTGACGAATGACGGGGTCGACCACCGGAACAATATCGACGCGAACAGCGACAATTCGGTGCGCGAGAATATCTGGTCCGGCTATCTTCAGGCCAGCTGGAACGGGCAGGTGTTCGGCCGCAACGCGCAAGTGGTGGCGGGCCTGCGCTACGAGAATACCAAGGTGCGCGCCGTCTCGCTCCAGCCGGTGCCGCTGGCGATCGTCTGGACGGCGGACAATGACTTCGTCGTTCAGAACAGCACCGACCAGCAGGCCATCTCGGCGCGCGGATCCTATAGCAACTGGCTGCCCGCGGTGGACGCCAAGATCGAGGTGATGGACAATCTGTTCGCGCGTGCTTCGTATAGCAAGACGATCTCGCGTGCGCCCTATGGCAACCTCTTCGCCTCGACCGGCGTCGGTGCGCCGGGGCGACCGACCGCGATCGGTGGCATCGCGACGGGATCGTCCAACAATACCGGCTTGCTGCCGCTGTCGTCGGACAATATCGACCTGTCGGTCGAATGGTATCCGCGCAAGGACGTCTTCCTGTCGGCGGGCTTCTTCGACAAGCGGGTGCACAACTTCATCGGCAACACGGTCGTCAACCGCAACCTGTTCGGCCTGCGCGACGCGACATCGGGGCAGGCGGGCACGCGGTCGGGCACGGCGCGCGAGCAGCTGACCAACACCTTCGGCGCCGACATCACCGACGTGAACCTGTTCACCTATACCGCGCTGCTCCAGCAGAATGCGGGCAATGTCGCGGCGGCCAATGCGCAGTTCGCGGCCAATTACAATACGCAGAGCCGCGCGCTGAACCAAGGCTTCGTCGACTCGATCCTCAGCCAGGTCGACATCAGCCCCAATGCCAGCGATCCGCTGTTCAACTTCGCGGTGAACACGCCGATCAACAACCGCGACGCGCATATCTATGGCGTCGAGCTGGCGGGGCAGTATTTCTTGGGCGAGACGGGCTTCGGCGTCGCGGCCAGCTACACGCTCGTCCGTGGCAATATCGGCATCGATATCGCCGCCGATCCCAGCGTGAACACCTTCGCGCTGGTCGGCCTGTCGGACACCGCCAATGCCACGCTGATCTACGACAAGAACGGCATTTCGATGCGCCTGTCGTACAATTGGCGCGACAAGTTCCTGAGCGATATCAATCGTGGCGGCGATCGCAATCCGGTCTTCACCGCGCCCTACGGACAGCTCGACCTGTCGATGAGTTTCGACCTGACGCCGCGCTTCGCGCTCGGCTTCGAGGCGATCAACCTGACCGAGGAGGGCGTCCAGACCTATGGCCGCGACCGCATGAACACCTGGTATCTGTCGGAAGGCTCCGCCCGCTATCTGGTCGGCGCCCGCTATCGCTTCTGATTTCGCGAAACTCGGAAGGCCGCTGTCCCCCCCGCGGTCTTCCGGGTACATGGGGCGATCATGGCCGCACCTGTTCTGCTCAACAATATCGACCATCGCGACCTTCGTGTCGCGATCGGTCATCACGCCCGTTTCGGCGATGCGATCAACCAGACGCGCGTGTTTCCGGCCGAGTTCGAGGAGCTTCAGCGCGAATATGCCATATTGCTGCGGCGTGACGAGGGCGGTGCGCTATATGCCACCATTCTCCTCGGCCTCGACCCGGACGAGAACCTGTTCCTGAAGGGCGACCACTGGGACGCGCGCTATATCCCGGCGACCCGTGCGCGCGGGCCGTTTTCGATCGGTCATGACGCCACGGGCGAGCCGATGGTCTTCATCGACCCCGAGCATCCGCGACTGACCGCCGAAGGCATCCCCATTTTCCGCGAACATGGCGGCAATGCGCCGCTGCTCGACCATGTCTCGGCCATGCTGCAACGCATTTATGAGGGCGTGCAGACCGAGCGGGCCATTTATGACGCCTGGACCGCGCTCGACCTGCTGACACCCGCTGTCCTGCAACTCGATCTGGACGAGGGGCGGCGGTACAATGTGCCGGATTGCCTGACGATCGACACCGCACGGCTGGCGACTCTGGAGACCGGGGCTCTGGGCGATCTCCATGCGCGCGACTATCTGCGCCCGGCATTCTGGATCGCGTCCTCGCTGGGCAATCTGCGCCATCTGATCGATCGCAAGCTGGCCGGCGACGCACATGGCTGACCGCCTGCCCGCCGCGCGTCCTGCCCGCGAGCTGGCGGACACGGATGCGCCCGACCTGGCCGCGCTGGTCGAGCGCAACGAGCCGGTCATCCTGCGGGGCTATGCTGCGGACTGGCCGCTGGTCCATGCGGGGTGGGTTTCGCCCCAAGCGGCGGCCGACTATCTCCTGCGCTTCGATCGCGGGCGGCCGGTGACCGGCTATGTCGGGGACGCGGCGATACGGGGGCGTTTCCACTATGACGAAACGGTCACCGGACTGAATTTCCAGACACAGACCCTGCCCCTGCGCGCGTTCCTGGCGCAGTTGCTGGAGGGGGGCGACGGGCCGGGGGATGCGCCCGCGCTCTATATGGGGTCGACCGATCTCGACGCCTATCTGCCGGGTTTTCGCCTGGAGAATGATCTGATCCCGTCCGACGGGCTGTTCCACCGTCACCCGCCGCTGGCCAGTATCTGGATCGGCAACCGGACCATCGCCTCGGCGCATTACGACATGGCGAACAATGCGGCGATCTGCGCCGTCGGCCGACGCCGCTTCACGCTGTTTCCTCCCGATCAGATCGGCAATCTCTATCCCGGGCCGCTCGCCCCGACGCCGGGCGGACAGGTGGTCAGCATGATCGATTTCGCGCGGCCCGATCTCGATCGCTATCCCCGTTTCGCCGATGCCATGGCCCATGCCGTGGTGGCCGAGCTCGAACCCGGTGACCTGCTGATCTATCCGGCGCTGTGGTGGCATCATGTCCAGGCGCTGGAGGCGTTCAACATCCTCGTCAATTATTGGTGGAACGTCGCGCCCGACTATCTCGACACGCCGATGGATAGTGTGATGCATGCGATGCTGTCGCTGCGCGACCGACCGGCGGCGGAGAAGCAGGCCTGGCGGGCGATCTTCGACCATTATGTCTTCGGCGACGGCGAAGCGGTCGTCGCCCATCTGCCCCCGGCGGCGCACGGCCCGCTCGCGCCGCTCGACGAGGCCATGGCGCGGCGGCTTCGCGCCTATCTTCTGCAAAGGCTGAACCGATGAGCCATCCCTATCCGCCGACCCGTGTCGTCATCGCCGGGGGCGGGACGGCGGGGTGGCTGGCGGCGACGGCGCTGGTGCGGCAGTTGGGGCCGCTGGTCGATGTCACGCTGGTCGAATCCGACGAGATCGGCACCGTGGGTGTCGGCGAGTCCACCATCCCGACGGCGCGCAGCTTCCATGCCTTTCTGGGCATCGACGAGGCCGCGTTCATGAAGGCGACCCAGGCGACCTTCAAGCTGGGCATCGCGTTCGAGAATTGGGGGCCGGGCGGCGCGCGTTATTTCCACCCGTTCGGAACGGTCGGACGATCGGTGGCGATCGCCGATTTCCAGCATTTCTGGCTGGAGGCCAGGCGGCACGGCTTTGGCGGCGCATATACCGACTATTCGCTCGAAACGCGGGCGGCGGAGGCGGGACGGTTCGGTCGGGACGAGGCGGGAACCCTGGCCTATGCCTATCATCTCGACGCCACGGCCTATGCCCGTTTTCTGCGCGGTATCGCCGAACCGGCCGGGGTGCGCCGGGTCGAGGGACGCATCGCCAGTATCGAACGCCACGCCGAGGGCGGCGACATCGCCGCGCTGCATCTGGTATCGGGCGAGCGGGTCGAGGGGGGCCTGTTCCTCGACTGCACCGGCTTTCGCGCATTGCTGATCGAAGGTGCGCTGGAGACCGGCTTCGAGGACTGGAGCGAATGGCTGGCCTGCGACCGTGCGTTGGCGGTCCAGACCGAAGCCGTCTCGGCCCCGGTTCCCTATACCCGCGCCATCGCGCACCGGGCGGGCTGGCGCTGGCGCATTCCACTCCAGACGCGGGTGGGCAACGGGCTGGTATATGCCTCGGCCGATATGAGCGAAGACGAGGCGATCGCCACGTTGCTGGCCGGGATCGAGGGTACGCCGCTGTTCGAGCCGCGCGCGCTGCAATTCCGCGCCGGGATGCGCCGCCGGGCGTGGAGCCGCAATTGCGTGGCGCTGGGGCTGGCGGCCGGGTTCATCGAGCCGCTGGAGTCGACCAGCATCCATCTGATCATGATCGCGGTGATGCGCCTGATCCAGGGTTTCCCGTTCCAGGGTCAGGACAGCGCGGCCCTTCGGACGCGGTTCAACGCCCAGTCGCGTCACGAATGGGAGCATATCCGCGACTTCATCATCCTGCATTATGCGCAGACCGGGCGGACGGACTCGCCATTCTGGCAACGCCGCTCGACGATGTCCGTGCCCGAGACACTGGCGCAACGCGTTGCGCTGTTTATCGAAAGCGCGGGAGCCTGGCAGGGGCAGGACGATCTGTTCAAGATCGATTCCTGGGTCTCGGTCATGCTGGGGCAGGGCCTCATTCCAAAAGCCCACCACCGCATTCCGAGCATGCTGAGTCCTCAGGCCCTGCATGATTCCCTCGCCGGCCTGGATCAACAGCTTTCACGGCAGTTGCAGACGATCCCGGACCATCTCGCCTTCATCAAGGGGTATTGCGGGGTGATGGCTCGGCCCGACGTCAGGCATGATCCGGCCCACGCGCGCTTCTGACCGGACTTCACTGACCGAGATTGGGCCAGTGGCACTGCATGACTATTGCGGCGCCCGACCCGAGCTATCGGTCCTGAACCCTTTGCCATTGCAGCCAGTCCCGCAAAAGCATGGTCACTTCGCCGGGGCGCTCGATGGGGGCCAGGTGGCCGCAGTTGCGAATTTCGTGGAAGCGCGCTCCCGGGATATGCTCCGATAAGGCGCGGGCATCGGCGGGCAGGCAGATGCGGTCGCGGTCGCCCACCGCGACCAGCGTCGGCACATGAACCGCCGCGATGGCGGGGGCGATGTCGGGCCGGGCGTGGAGCGCGCGCTGCTGTCGCTCGAAAACGGCCGTGCCGACCCGCTCCGCCATTGCCTGTACGGGTCCGCTGACGATCGCACTCAGGGTGGGATCGGCATGGGGGGCGGTGGCCAGCAATCCCTGGTCGGCGACGGTGCGCGGGCGCATCCGCATCGAGGCGCGGGTGCCGAACAGCGCCACCCGCTGCACCCGCTCGGGCGCCTGGCGGATGATCTCCAGCGCGACATAGCCGCCCAGACTGACCCCGGCGACCGCGAAGCGCGGCGGGGCGTGGGCCAGCACGCGCGCGGCCATCGCCTCCAGCGTGTCGTCGACGGTCAGGTCGCCGAGCATCGGATGGGCGATGTCGCTCAGGTCGACCACTTGCCGAGCCCAAAGCTGCCCGTCGCATCCCATGGCGGGCAGCAACACCAGGGGCAGGGCGTTTCGGATCATGTCGAAAGTCTCCTGGAAAAATGGGGGGAAATGGATCAGGCGAACAGGGTGAGCAGGCCGCGCGCCGGGTCGGTCAGGCCTTCCCAGATCATCTTGCCGGCGACCCAAAGGATTACGAGCAGCCCGACATAGGCCAGCCAGCGATAGCGCTCGATCACACGCGCCAGCACATTGGCGGCAAGACCCATCAGAGCGACCGACAGGATCAGACCGATGGCAAGGATGCCCGGATGATCGCGCGCCGCGCCCGCGACCGCCAGGACATTGTCTAGGCTCATCGACACATCGGCGACCGCGACCGCCCAGGCGGCGGCCCAGAAGCGGCGCGGGGCCTGACTTGCCAGAGGATCGCCCTCGTCCGCTCCGCCGCGCAGTTCGCGCCACATCTTCCATGCGACCCATATCAGCAGCAGCCCACCTACCAGCACCAGTCCGACGATCTGGAGCAGCTGCGTCACCACCAGCGCGAAACCGATGCGCAGGACCAGGGCGGCGACGACGCCGACCAGGATCACCTTGCGCCGCATCGCCGGAGGCAATCCCGCCGCCAGCGCACCGACGACGATGGCGTTGTCGGCGGCCAGCAGGACGTCGATCATGACGACCTGGACAAAGGCGGCCAGCGCGGCGGGTGTACCGATGGCGGAGAAGTCGGCGACGATATGCTGCCAGATGTCCATCGGATCAGCCCACCAGCGGGAAGGCGAGGACCGCCATCCCGACCAAGGTCATGACCACGCACACCACCGCGGCGGGGACCAGCGTGAAGCGCTGATGATCGGCGAGATCGATGCCCGCCAGGCTGACCAGCAGATAGGTCGACGGCACCAGCGGGCTGAGCAGGTGAACCGGCTGGCCCATCAGCGAGGCGCGGGCGATCGCCATGGGCGACACGCCGTAATGCGTCCCCGCCTCGGCCAGGATCGGCAGCATCCCGAAGTAAAAGGCGTCGTTGGAGATGAAGAAGGTGAACGGCAGGCTGAGCATCGCGGTGATCGGCGCCATATACGGCCCCAGCACCGGCGGAATGAAGCCGACGACTTCCTTGCTCATCGCCTCGACCATGCCGGTGCCCGACAGGATGCCGGTGAAAATGCCCGCCGCGAAGATCAGCGAGACGACCGACAGGACGTTGCCCGCATGGGCGGCGATCCGCTCCTTCTGCTCGGCGACCTGCGGATAGTTGACGATCATCGCCACCGCAAAGGCCAGCATCATCAGCACCGACAGCGGCAATATGCCCGAGACCAGCCCGGCGATCAGCGCCAGGGTTAGCGCGCCGTTGAACAGACGCAGATGCGGGCGGCGCGCCTCGGGGAATTGCGACACGGCCATGCCGGTGAAGGCGGTCGGCTCGTTGGACTTCACATGGCCGATGCGGCGGCGCTCCTTGCGACCGAACCAGATCGCCAGGCCGATCAGGAAGGCCAGCCCCGCGATCATGCCGGGGATCAGCGGCAGGAACAGGGTAGCGGGATCGAGCTTCAGCGCACTGGCGGCGCGTGCGGTCGGCCCGCCCCAGGGGCTCAGGTTCATGATGCCGCTGGTGCTCATGAGGAGGCAGCACAGGTACAACCGGTTCATGTCGTACCGCTTGTAGAGCGGCAAAAGTGCGGCGATGGTGATGATGTAGGTGGTCGACCCGTCGCCATCCAGGCTGACGATCGCACACAGCACCACCGTGCCGATCAGGATCGCCATCGGATCGCCGTGCACCACGCGCAGCAGGCGGTTGACCAGCGGATCGAACAGCCCGGTATCGGTCATGATCGAAAAGAACAGGATCGCGAAGAGCAGCATGACGCCGGTCGGCGCAAGGTTCTTGATACCGTCGATCATCATGTCGCCGAGGCCGGAGGCGAAACCGGCGATCAGCGCAAAGGCGGTCGGCACGACGATCAACGCGACCAGCGGGGTCATCCGCTTCGTCATGATCAGCGTCATGAAGGTGGCGACCATCAGGAAGCCAAGCAGGGCAAGATCCATCGAAGGATGCTCCGTCAAAGGAGAAAGGGGCGTTTAGAAGGTGACGGCGATGCGGGTGCCGACGGTTTCGCCGCTGTCCGGGCCGGTGAAGGCGCCTGCGCGATTGTCGGTGTCCCAGTGGATCCAGTTGAACTGGAGCCGGGTGAAGCTGTTGAGATACCAGTTGACGCCCGCCGTCGCGGCCCAGCCGCGCCCGCCGGTCAGCAGGCTGGTGTAGTCGAGGTTTTCGTAGCGCGCGGTCAGCTCGATCGCGCCCGGCCCCCCTTCGAAAATGGGCTTCAGGACGCGCGGCTGGCCGAAGCTGCCCAGACGCGGGTTATAGGGCGGCAGGTCACCGGTGACGAACCAGCCGCCCGACAGGCTCCAGGCCTTGCTGAGGAAATCGGGCCGCCCCTCGGTCAGGCGCGCGCGGCGCTCGCCCGCCTCCGCCATGACCCAGACCGGGCCGACATAGCCGCCCAGCTCCGCGCCATAGCCGGTGGTGCTGCGTCCGCCGAGCAGCGCGCCGGTCGAGACGCGCAGCGCACCGTTGAAGCGGCCGCCGATCACCGTGTTGCGGGTCAGCGTCGTCGCGGCGGAGGACAGGGCCTCGTCGAAACCCCATAGCCCGACATGCAGGACCGAATTCTCGCTCTTGATCGGGTTCCAATGCGCGCGGCCCAGCACGGTGCGGCTGTCGTTGGTTGCCTGGTTGCCGTCGATCCGGTCGCCGGTCAGGGTCAGCGAGGCGTGGCCGGTCTTCCAGAACAGGCGCGGCATGATGCCCACGCCGTAGAAGCCGCGCTGCGGGATGATCGCGGTGGAGACGACGGTGCGCTCCATGAAGGGCGTCGAGTCCGAGCCCGTCGAGCCTTCGAAACCGCGATCGTTGAACAGATGCCCGGCGCGCAGGTCGTAATCCAGGCCCGGCCTGATGCGGTTGCGCCAGCCGATAAAGGCGGTGACGATGTCGACCTCGTTTTCCGAGAAGTCGGATTCGAACTGGTAGAAGAAATGGGTGCCGACCCCGCCTTCCAGACCCAGGCGCAGCGCGCGCATGCCGGTCGTCGTGATGTTGCGCCCGTCATAGCGCGATCCGAAGGTCGAACTGACATCGGTCAGGATGCGGCCGCGCGGCTTGAAGGTGTAGATGCCGTCCGCCGAGTGGAAGACGGGCAGGCCCGCGCCCCATTCGGTCGTCACGCCCGCTGCATTGGCCTGTCGCGCCTGCGCCACGTCGCGCTCGGCGGGGCCGGGGGGAACGAGCTGCGGTGCGAAGGGGCGGGTGACGGTCTCGCGCGAGGCCGGATCGGACTGCGCCAGTTGCGGCGCGGACGGGGTGGTCGGCGCAGGCGCGGCGCTGGCGAGCGGGGCGGACGCGATGGCGGCCTGCGTCCCCTCCAGCCGGTCGAGCCGGGCGCGCAAGGTCGCGATCTCGGCGGCCTGCTGGCGGACGAGGGCAGCGAGGTCGTCGTTGCTCGGCGTCTGGGCGAGGGCGGGGGTGGCCGCCATCAGCGCGACCAGCGCGGTGGCGGTTCGGATCGGGAACATCATTTGGGGGCCTCTTGAGCAAGAGTGGCGCGCCAGTCGGCCAGGAAGCGGCGGCGCTTGATCGTATCGAGATTGACGAGAAGCTGCGGCCCGACGCGGATCGGGCGCTGCTGTTCGGTCGACAGGCGGGGGCTGCGGACATCGGCGCGCACCGGCAACAGCCATTGCCTGGCGAGCAGCGTCTGCCCGGTGCGCGACAGCAGGAAGTCGAGGAACAGCCGCGCCGCCGCCGGGTGCCGGGCGTCGCGCGCGATGAAGGCGACGCGCGAGGCGATGATCGTATAGTCGCGCGGGAAGACCACCCGGATATTGGGATCGCGCATCGCGCGGGTCAGCGCATAGGGGCCGACGACATTATAGGCGATGGCGATCCGCCCCGCCGACACCGCATCCAGCATCGGTTCGGTCGTGCGCGACAGTTTCGGACGGGTCGCCGCGATCGCCTGCACCAGCGAGCGGGTGTCGCGGGTGATCGCATGATCCTCGGTCAGATAGAGATAGCCGACATTGGATTGCGCCGGGTCATAGGTGGCGACCTTGCCCATCAGCTCGGCGCGACGGGTGCGCAGCAACTGCTCGAACGCCTCATGCGTGCGCGGCACCTGCGCGGCGGGGATCAGGCGGCGGTTGACGACGAAGGCGACCGGCTCGGCGGTGACGCCGTAACCCATGTTCTTCCACACCGCCGTATCCGGCAGGGCGGGCTTTTCGGGGCTGAGATAGCTTTGCGCATAGCCGTCGTTGATCAGCTTGGCCTGAAGGTCCATCGCGGAGGACCAGACCAGATCGGCCCCCGGTGTCCGGCCCCGCGCCTCGGCGACCACCCGGTCGTAGATGGTGCTCGATTCCAGATCGTCATAGCGCACCTGGACGCCGGGATAGGTGCGGCGAAAAGCGGCCATCAGCGGCTGCATCGCGGCGGTGTCGGCATTGCCGTAGATGCGCACCATGCGCTCGCCCCGGGCATTGGCGACCAGCGCGTCATAGGAGCGGGGATAACCGGTCGGGCGCTGCGCATCGGTGCGGGTGGACGCCATGGCGCCCAGCATCAGCATCGATAGAATTACCATTCGCATCGTTCAGGTCCTCTCGCTTCCCGCCTCTGAGTTCGGATAAGCTCAAGGACATGGATTATCCCCGCAAGCTGTCATCCGCCTTTCACGGAGGCGCCGCATCATGCGGATTCTGATCGTCGAGGACGATGCGGCATTGGCGCGCGGGATCGTCGCGCTGTTGCGTACGGCGGGGCACGCGGTCGATCATGTCGCCACCGGCGAGGATGCGCTGATGGTCGCCGCGGACGAGGCCTATGCGCTGGTCGTCCTGGATGTCGGGCTGCCGGATATCGATGGCTTTTCGGTGCTTCAGACGCTCAGGCGGCAGGGGAACCGGGTGCCGGTGATGATGCTGACCGCGCGCGACGCGCTGGATGACCGGGTGCGCGGACTCGACCTGGGGGCGGACGATTATCTGCGAAAGCCCTTTGCGCCGGAGGAACTGGAGGCGCGGATCCGGGCGCTCGGGCGGCGGCGCGGCGGCGATCCCACGCCCGAGCTGGTGGTCGGGGCGCTGGTGCTGGACCGTTCGCGCGGGTCGGCGCGTGTGGGCGCGCGGACGCTCGATCTGCGCCGTCGCGAATGGGCGGTCCTCGATGCGCTGGCGACCCGCGCAGGCCAGATCGTTCCGCGCGAGACGCTGCAATCCGAGGTGTTCGGCTATGACGAGCCGGTCGGCCCCAATGCGATCGAGGTGAACATCACGCGGCTGCGCGGCAAGCTGGCCCCCAATGGTCCGGCGATCCGCACGGTGCGCGGGGTCGGCTATATGCTCGATGCCCATTAAGCGCGCACGGAGCGGCGCACTGGCGCTGCGTACCCGGCTGCTCGCGGCGATGCTGGCGCCGATGCTGGCGATCGCGGTGTTGCTGGGGCTGGCGGGTGCGACGCTGATCGCCGATGTGGTCCGGCGGACCAATGACCGCGTGCTCGGCGGCGCGCTGGGCGCGGTGGCCGAGACGGTGCAGGTGGAACGCGGCGAGGTGACGCTCGACCTGCCCGCGGCCGCGTTCGGAATGCTGGAGAATAGCGAGCGAGACAATGTCTATTACCGGATTGCGGTGGGGGGGCGCCTGCTGACCGGCTATGTCGATCTGCCCGCGCCCGACATCGCCGAACTGGCGCTCGACACGCCGCGCTTTCGTTTGGCCCATTATCGCGGCCAGGATATCCGCATCGCCGAGGTGCGCCGCGCGCTGCCGCGGATCGGTGCGCCGGTGATCGTGCAGGTCGCCGAGACGCTCGATGGTCGCCGCGCGCTGCAACGGCGGCTGATGGTGGCGCTGGTGCTGGGGGAATTGCTGCTGGTCGGCGTCGCGCTGCTGCTGATCCGCCCGGCGCTGGCTTGGAGCCTGCGCCCGCTGGCGGGACTGCGGGGCGCGGTGGCGGCTCGCGACACACGCGCGACGCCGGATCTGTCACCGCTCGATACCGGGCCGCTACCGGTCGAGCTTCGGCCGCTCGCCGATGCGTTCGACCATCTGCTCGCCCGGCTGGACAGCGCGACGGCGGGGATGCGGCGCTTCACCGCCGATGCCTCGCACCAGATGCGTACGCCGCTCGCGGTGCTGAAGGTGCAGGTCGCCCTGGCACGCCGTGGCAATCCGGCCGCACTGGGCGAGATCGCCGATGCCGCCGACCGGCTGGAGCATCTGGTGACGCAGCTACTTGCGCTCGCCCGCGCTGAAGAAGCGGGCGTCGCGCCGCCGCGCGAGCGGGTCGACCTGCGCGAGGTCGCGGTCGCCGTCATCAACCGCCGTATCGCGCAGGCGATCGAGGCGGGGATCGACGTCCATCTCGACGCCCCCACCGACATCGCGATCGCCAGCCACCGCACCTTGCTGTTCGAAATCCTCTCCAACCTGCTCGACAATGCGATCCGCTACAATCGGCGGGGTGGTCAGGTGATGCTGAACATCTCCTGCGAGGACGGGGAGGGGGTCCGGATGACGGTGGCCGATGACGGCCCCGGCCTGCCCGACGCCGAGCTGGCCCGTCTCGGCGAACGCTTCACCCGCCTGTCGACCGCGCGCGACAGCGAGGGCAGCGGCCTGGGCCTCGCCATCGTCCGCTCCGCCGCCTCACGGCTCGACGCCTCGCTGGAGATCGTCAACACCCGCCCCGGACTGCGCATCACCCTGCATTTCGGGAGTGACGGCGTAGGGACAGCGGAACCTGGCAAGCCGGACGGGCCGATAGTGCCGGTTGCATAACGGGGCGGCTGCCCTCCTAGGACCAATCGACATTTAGGCTGCACGATCTTTATTCCTCCCCTGCAAGGGGAGGGGGACCATGCGAAGCATGGTGGAGGGGTGTAACCAGCCGTGAGTTTGGTCGATCTCTCCAACGGGACACCCCTCCGTCAGGCCTTCGGCCTGCCACCTTCCCTTCCAGGGGAGGAATAGAGTGAATGTCGATCGGCCCTACATCCGAATTTGAGGCCAGGGGGCACGCGACTTGGCGGTTTCCCTTCGTGTCCTCGGGCTATTCCGCCATGCGCCGTGCCTCGGGGATGGCCTGTCCGATCCAGGGGGACGCCTGTTCATAGGCATGGCCGACCTGCAATACGGCAAGATCGGAATGGTTGGGACCGATGATCTGCAGACCGATCGGCAGCTTGTGGGGGCCGCCGAAACCGGCGGGCACCGCAAGGGTCGGCAGGCCCGCCATGGTCGGCGGCAGGGTTACTTCCATCCAGCGGTGATAGCTGTCCATCGCCCGGCCGGCGATCTCCTTCGGCCAGCGCTGGGCGACAGGAAAGGGAAAGACCTGCGCCGTCGGTAGAACGACGAAATCATAGCGATCGAACAGGGTGCGGAAGGCCTGATAGATGCGGCTGCGGCCCTGCGACGCTTCCGCTACCTGTCGGCCAGTGAGCGCCAGATAGCCTTCGACCTCGTAGATCGCTTCGGGCTTCATCAGCGCGCGTTTCGCCGGATCATGGTAGAAATCGATCAGATCCGATCCCACCGACCAGAAGCGCAGCGTCAGCGCGGTTTGCCACATCTCCGCCGCCGACAGGGCCAGCCGCGCCTCTTCCACCTCCATGCCGATCGCGCGGAAAGCGGAAAGCGCGTGGGTGCAGGTCTCGATTACGCCCGGCTCGGTGGCCAGCGCGCCTTGCAGATCGCCGAGCCAGCCGATCCGGCGGCCTTTCCAATCACGATCGAGCGGGCGCGCGAAGGCGGTCGGATCGTCGGAAAGCGAGAAGGGCGCGCGCGGATCGGCCCCCGCCTGCACCGATAGCAGCAGCGCCAGATCGCGCACGCGCCGCGCCATCGGGCCGGATGTGGCGAAGGTCTGGCCGAACACGTCGCTCGACGGCACGGACGGGACACGCCCGAAGGATGGGCGGAAGCCGAAGACGTTGTTCCAGCCGGCGGGGTTGCGCAACGATCCGCCGAAATCGCTGCCATCGGCAAGCGGCACCATATGGAGCGCCAGCGCCACCGCGCCCCCGCCGGTGCTGCCACCCGCGGCGAATGCCGGGTTCCAGGCGTTGCGGGTGGTGTCGAACAACGGGTTGAAGCTGTGCGATCCGAGCGCGAATTCGGGCACGTTCGATTTGCCCACGAAGATCGCCCCGGCGTCCCGCATCCGCGCGACCACCAGCGAGTCGGCGGTGGGGATATTGTCCCGCAGGATCGGCGAGCCCTGGGTGGTGCGGATGCCGCGCGTCGGTGCGGTGTCCTTCACCGCATGCGGAAAGCCATGCAGCGGCCCGCGGAAGCGGCCCGCTGCGGCGTCCGCGTCGCATGCCACGGCCATGTCCATCAGCCGCTCCGGGCGAACCTGCGAGACGATCGCGTTGAAGCGGGGGTTCAACCGCTCGAACCGCGCCAGATGGGCGGTCATGACCTCGCGGCTCGAAACCTGCTTGCGTCGAATGGCGGCCGCCAGGTCGGTCGCGCCGAGATCCAGCACGTCGCCGGCTTTGGCGGCACCGGCTGCGGCCCCGGCCCCGACATTTGCCGCTGCGATCGCGGCCGGAGCGGCGAGGAGGGTTCGCCGCGTCAGCCGCCCCGGGGGGTGTTGAGGTTTGTCACTCATGGGTCGTCATCTTCGTTCGCCCCTCCTGAACGATGGACCATATGCCCCCGGCAAACCGCCGAACGGCCCCCTCAATATCCGACCGTCAATATTCGAACGTGATGGACGATTTGAAGGTTCGTGGCGCACCCATGGTTAGATAGCCGAGTACCGCGGAGGACCAGTAATCCTTGTTCGTCACATTCTCGGCGCTGAGGCGGAAGGTCACCGGATGGCGGTCCGCGACGAAGACATAGCGCAGGCCGAGGTCCAGGCGCGTCCAGGCCGGAATGGAAAGTGTGTTGATATTGTTGACATATTGCCGATCGGTATAGACCAGGCGACCGGTGAAGGTTGCGCTTCTCAGAAATGGTGGCACCACCTCCGCTCCGAAATTGACCTGCCATTCTGGAACGCCGATCCCGCGCTTGCCGCGCAGGTCATAGGGTACGCGGTTGATATAGGTGACCTGCCGGATCACCTCGGCCTGCGTATAGGTGGCGCCGCCGATGAAGCGGAGCCAGTCGGTCGGTTCGCCGTTCAGGCTCAACTCGACGCCGCGATTGCGTTGTTCGCCATCGACCAGCAACGAAACCTGACCGACCGCCGGTCCGTCGACATAGGATGAGATCGGCTGGTTCGTCTGATAGACCGCCGCCGTCCCGGTCAATCCGCGCAGCGCGAATTTGATGCCGCCTTCATATTGTACCGAGCGATAGGGCTCGAAGATCTGCCCCGAATTGGCGACCGTCAGGCCGCCAAAGGTCGCGGGGGCGACGGCTCCCTGCACCAGCGCCTCGATGCGGTTGGCGTAGATCGACAAGCTATCGGTCGGCTTCGCGACCAGCCCGACCACGGGCGTTACCGCGTCACGGATGACCTGGGTGACGCGGTAGCCGGGACTATAGGCGAAGGTCCGGGAATCCATCTTCTGGTACCGTCCGCCCAGGGTCAGCAGCAGCCGGTCCTCCAGAAAGCCCAGCGTATCCGACGCGAACACGCTACGATAGTCGAAGGCCTGGAGCCGACGCAGGTTGCCGAGGTTGGTCAGCACGGTCGCATCCGCCGGCTTGGCGACCTGCGGCGCGTTGTAGAGATTGCTGCAAAATACCGAGGACGTCAGCGATGCCGCCGGAATGCCGGTGCAGTTCGGGCCGGTCCGGGTCGACGCCGGGTAGATGCCGCCGGTCGAGACGTTGCGGTTCTCCTGGAAGGTTACCGAAGCACCGGCATTGACCTGGTGCGAGACGCCGCCGGTTGCGAACCTGGCGCGCAAGCCGAGCTGGCCTGCCTCATTATTGTCGGCGCGGGGCACATAGAGCCTGGCCTGGGTGCCGTTGCCATTGGCGGCTGCGATGGTAATCGTCGAATAGTCGCCATATTCGCTGCCGTCCCGCATGCCGAACGCGGAGTACAGCATGACGTCCTTGGCGATATCGAGTTCGAAGCGCAGCGTGCCATAGACGTCGCGCAGCTTGGTATAGGTCCAGGCCTGACCATAGTTGGAACTGGCCCTGGGCGGTGCGGGCACGACGGTCAGCGCCGAGCCGAGGCGGATCACCGGGCGGGGCTGGAACACGCGCTGATTCTCATAGCCGAGATCGAGGAAAATGCGTGCCGGGCCACTGCGATAATCGATGCCGAGGCCACCGACGATGACGCGCTTGTCCTCATTGTCGATCGCATTCTCGCCTTGGCGATAGACCCCGTTGGCGCGGATGCCGAGTTCGTCATGGGGCCCGAAGCGCCTGCCCGCGTCGAAATTGCCGCCGAAGATGCTCTTACCGCTGAAGCTGCCGGTGATGCGATACAATGGCTTGTCGGCGCGCTTCGGCGTCAGGTTGATGCCGCCGCCGACCCCGGACCCGCCCGGCGGGGCGCCGAACAGGAAGGCGCTGGCTCCGTTGAGAACCTGGACGCCCTCGTAGAGTTCGGGGGAGATCAACTGGCGCGGCGTGATCCCGTACATGCCGTCGATCGCGATGTCGTCGCCATAGAGCGGAAAGCCGCGGACCATGAACAGCTCGGCCTGATTGCCATTGCCCGAGGTGATGCGCACCGAGGGATCGTTCTTCATCACGTCGCCGATCGTCTCCGACTGCTGGTCGAGGATCAGTTTGGCGGTGTAGGTGGTGACGTTGAACGGCGTCGACATCGCATCCTGATTGCCCAGAGCGCCGAGGTTTCCGTCACTGACCACCTGCTTTTGCACCTGTTGGCCCGTGACGATGATCTCGTCGCTTTCCCTGGCCGGCTCCTCCTGCTGCGCGAAGGCGGGCGTGGTCAGCATCGTCGCAAGGGCGGTAAGGCCGGCGGTACGAAGCCAGGAACGGCAAGCGGTCATGCGAAATCCCCCAGAAACCGGAAACAAGGCCAGTCCACTCCCGATTGTGCGTCTCATTATCCGAACAGTGTTGGCCCATTACCGGTCGGGCAAAACATCCAGTTTATGCAGAGGGGAGGGGACCAAGCCGCCGGGTCAGGCGACGAAGCGCGGCACCCCGTCCACGACGGTCCGCAGCACCTTCGCGTCGGTCATCCTTTCCGGGTCGATCGCGAAAAGATCGGTATCGAAGACTGTGAAATCCGCAAGGAAGCCCGGCGCCAGAACGCCCAGTCGCCGTTCCGCAAAGGCGGCATAGGCGCCGCCCCGCGTATAGCCGGACAGCGCCTGGGCGAGGCCGATACGCTGTTCGGGATACCAGCCGCCGGGGTTCTTTCCGTCGATCGTCTCGCGGAGCACCGCCGCCTTCAGGCCGCTCAGCGGATCGATCGGAGCGACCGGCCAGTCCGACCCCATGCAGACATGCGCGCCGGACGCGATCAGCGAATGAAAGGCGAAGCTGGTCTTCAGCCGATCCGGCCCGATGCGGAGCGCTGCCCAACGGCCATCGTCGACGGCATGATAGGGCTGGATGGAGGCGATCACGCCCTGGCGTGCGAAGCGCGAAATCGCCGCGGGGGTGAGATGCTGGGCGTGTTCGATGCGAAAGCGGCGATCGCGTTCGCCATTGGCCGCGGCGACGGATGCCATGATGTCGAGCACGGTGTCATTGGCCTTGTCCCCGATCGCATGCACCGCGATCTGCAACCCGGCCTTGTCCGCGGCCATCATCCAGCGTTCGAGGTCGGCGGGATCGGTGACGGTGATGCCATGGGTCGACGGGTCATCGACATAGGGATCGTAGAACAGGGCGGTGCGGGACCCCAGCGAACCGTCGAACACCACCTTGCAGCCCGCCAGACGCATCCCGTCGTCGCCGCTGCCATGATCGGCGATCAGCTTTGCCTGCCGCGCCCAGTCCGCCAGTGGTACATAGCTGCGAAAGCGGATGCCGGGCGACCCCGCCGCGTTCAGCCGCTGAAAGGCGGCTTGGGAAACCCAGTCGATCTCGGTGCTGTGGACGCCGGTCACCCCCTTGCTCAGTGCCAGCGCGATGCCCTGCCGTATCGCGGCGTCGATCCGCGCATCGCTGGGGGTGCCGATCGCGCGGAAAGCCAGTTGCTTGGCGGCGTCCTTGATGATGCCGGTCGGCTCGCCCTGCGCATCGCGCTCGATCACGCCGCCGGGCATGTCGGGGGTGTTGCGATCGATCCCGGCCAGTTTGAGGGCGACCGAGTTGAGCAGCATCATATGCAGGTCGTATCGTATCACCGCGACGGGCGTGTCGGCGGTGACCGGGTCGATCCAACTGCGATGCGGCATCTGGCCGCCCCAGCGGTCCTGATCCCAGTTGCCGCCCTGTAGCCATTCTCCCTTCGGCAGCTTGCGTGCCGCCTCGCCGATCCGCCGGACGAAGTCTTCGGGGCTGTCCGCCGTCCGCAGCGAAGGCTGGGTGAGCATGACGGATGCCTTGACGAAGTGGACATGCGCGTCGACGAAACCGGGCGTCACGAACGCGCCCTTGAGATCGACGATCCGGGTCGATCTGGCGGTAGCGCTCCTGACCGCCGCGTGGCCGATCGCGCCGATCCTGTCCCCTTTGACCCCAAGCGCGTCGGTGAACAGGCCCGGGCCAGCGCCCGTCCAGATCCGTCCGTTGATGTAGGCGGTGTCGAGCGCGCCCGTCATATCCCGCGCGAGGGCAGGGGCCAGCATTGCAGCCACCCCGCCGCCGCTCGCCGTCAGAAAGCTTCGCCTGTCCATCACCGGTCCCTCCGCTTCACCGAAAAGACATCAATCCGTCGATCGCTAGCGCGAAACATCCAGTTCGCGCCGAACGGACCGGGCCAAGCCTAATGCGCGGCCTGCGCCAGCGCCGAGAGACCGGCGCGCGCCTCCTGTTCCGTCAAGCTGGCAAAGCCGATCCGCAGGCCCTGCGGGGCGTCTTCCCGCGTCATGAACGAGCGCGAGGAGGCGAAGCGCAGGCCCATCGCTTGGGCACGCGCCTCGATCGCGTCGAGATCGCCGCGAAACCGCAGCCAGAAGGCGAGCCCTCCGTCCGGCAGGCGATATTCGACCAACCCGCCCAGCGTGCGTTCGACCTCCGCGGCGAAGCTCTGTCGTCGTTGGGCATATATCTGGCGCACCTTGCGGGCATGGCGGCGCAATTCGCCGCTCTCGATCAGTTCGGCCGCCGTATCCTCGGTCAGGGTGTTGCCCATGCCGTCGGTCAGCGAAACGGAATGCGCGATCGCCTCGATCACGGGTATCGGTGCGGCGACATAGCCGATGCGCAAGGCGGGCAGGAGCAGCTTCGACAGGGATCCGACATAAATGACATGGTTGGGCGCATAGCCGGCCATGGGCAGCAGCGGTTGGGATTCGAAGTGGAATTCATGATCGTAATCGTCCTCGATGATCGCGAAGCCGAATTGGCGAGCGAGTTCGAGCAGACGCAGGCGGCGCTCGGGCCGTAGCGATACGGTCGTCGGGAACTGATGATGCGGGGTTACGAACACGGCGCGAACCCGGTGCCGTCGACACGCCGCCTCGACATCGTCGATGATCGTGCCTTCGTCGTCGAGCCCGACCGACACCACCTGCGCTCCCAAGGCGCGGAATGCGGCCACGGCCGGTTCATAGGTCAAAGCCTCGACGATCACGGTGTCGCCCGGCCGCAACAGCACTTGCGCCGAGACGAAGATGCCGTTCTGGCTGCCGCGCGTGATGCAGATATTGTCGGCGGTCACGCTCAACCCGCGCTGGCTTTTGAGCATCGCGGCGACATTCTCCCGCAACGCCGGCGAACCGCGCGGGTCGCGATACTGAAAGCCGTTGATCCGCGTCGCCTTCGCGACGGCCGAGCGATAGGCACGGGCAAGCAATTCGGCGGGGAACAGCCGCCCGTCCGGGGCACCTTCGTCCAGCTTCAAACCCGGTCCCGGTGGTAGCGCGAGCGGTCGTTGCGGCGGCGGGGCGAAGCGATAGGCGGCGTCCGTGGGAGCCGTATGCGGCAGGGGGGACTCGTGCGTTCGACCGGACGGTTCGGGCAGCGACTCTGACACCATCGTGCCCCGTGTCCCGGCGGAGGAAAGCCAGCCCTGGGCGATCAAATCTTCATAAGCGAGGACGACCGTCTTGCGATTGACCTTCAGGGTGGTCGCGAGTTCGCGGCTGCTCGGCAGATAGGTGCCCGAGGTCAGTCGTCCGCTGTCGATATCGCGGATCAGCGCCTGGATGATCTGCATATAGATCGGCGTTTCGCGTGCGGGGTCGATCCGCTCGCTCAAGCCCACTTGCCAAGGGCGCAGCATTGGTCCCTCATTTCCATTGATTTTAGCGAGGTCTACGGCCCAGCCACAGGTTTGTGAAGCTTGGTCCCGCGCCATTTTATGTCTTGGCGCTTGTTGCGCGAGGGGCGTCGCGCGATTGCGCGATCATGACGCGGCAGGGCTTGGTTTCGACGAAGGGGGCACGCCCTCTGTCTCCCTTTGAGCGCTATGGCGATGCCGATCTCCGTATGCTGATCGATGAGCATCCGCTCGCCTGGGTGACGGCGCGCGGCGGGGAAGGGCTGGAGGCCAGTCTGCTGCCGCTGATCGGTGTCTATGATGAGGACGGCCGCCTGATCGAGTTGATCGGCCATCTGGCGCGGCGCAATCCGCTGCATGCCGCGCTGGCCAAGGACCCTTCGGCCACCATCCTGTTTCGCGGCCCCGAAGGCTATGTGTCGCCCGAACAGGCGGGACTCCGCGATTGGGCACCGACTTGGAATTATGCGCAGGCCAGGGTCAATGCGGATATCGTGTTCGACGAAGCGGCGACCGAGCAGTCCCTGGCTGTGTTGATCATGGCGATGGAGCACTCGCGCTCCGATCCCTGGTCGACCGCGGAATTGGGCGAGCGCTATCCAGGGATGCTCGGCGCCATCATCGGCTTCCGAGCCCGCCCCACCGCGATCGCCGCGAAATTCAAGCTGGGCCAGGACGAGCGGATCGACACGCTGCGCGCGATCCTCGCCGCGACGGCCGATCCGGCGCTCCGACGCTGGATGGCGCATTTCAACCGATCGCGGCTCTAGGTTCGACGCTCAGCGCAAATGCGCGTCGAACCACGCCAGCATGCGGGTAAGGCTGTCGACCTGATGGGCATATCGGGTGAAGATGTGCGGCTCGTGCGGATAGAGGACCAGCTTTGCCGGTTTGCCCTGAAAGCGGAGGGCGTTGAAGAAGGCCAGCGACTGGGTCGGCGGCACGCGATCGTCATCGGCGCCATGGATCAGGAGGATCGGGGTCGTGACACGCTCGACGCTGGTCAGTGGCGAATGCGCCGCGAAGACGTCCGGCGCGCTTAGCACCGGCGGGAAATAGGCGCCCAGATAGTTGGGCGAAATATCGGTGGTCAGCGCCATCATCTTCAGGTCGCTGATCCCCGCGCCGGAATAGGCCGCCTTGAACCGGTCGGTATGCCCGACGGACCACATCGCCATGAAGCCGCCATAGCTCCATCCGCCGATGCCGAGCCGGTTCGGATCGGCCACACCGCGATCGATCACCGCGTCGATACCGTCCTGAACGTCCTGATAGTCGCGACCGCCCCAGTCGCCGAAATTCGCCTCGGCCAGATCGACGCCGCCGCTACTCGATCCGCGCGGATTGGGGAGCAGGACCGCATAGCCATGCGAGGCGAGGAGTTGCGCGGGCGAGTACCAGGTCGCGTTCCAGCCGTTCGACCAGCTTTCCAGCGGGCCGCCATGCAGATAGGTGACCATCGGCACACGCATCCCCTGGGTATAGCCTGCGGGATAGACCAATATGCCGTGCAGGACGCGGCCATCCTTGCTGCTCTTCCACTCGATCTCTTCGGTTGCTCCCAAAGTCCACTGGGCGACTTGCGGGTTATGGTCGGCCACGCGTCCCAGCTTGCTGCCGCGCATGGTCCAGATCGCGGCGGGACGATCCGGCGTGCTGCCCGCGATGGCCAGGACCCGCAAATCGGTCGAGGCGGTGAAGCGATCGCCGCCGGTCGGAACGCGGGCCAGGGGCGTCGCGCGCCCGGTGGTCAGGTTGACGCGGTAGACGATATCATGCGTGCCTTCTTCCGCTCCGCCGAGCAGCGTCCTGCCATCGGCGCTCCACTTGAAAATACCGAAGGTGGCGGGGTTCTGGCCGGTCACGTCGATCTTGTCGCCGGTTCGCAGATCGACGATGCGCGGATAGCCGCCCAAAATGCCCTTCTCGGTCCGCTCGGTGAGCACGATGCGGCGGCCGTCCGGCGACGGTTCGCTGAGGAAATGGCCGCGCGGCGTCAACGTCTTTACGATATGGCCGGTCGCGCCGTCGAGCAGGGCGGTACGGGTCGCATAATAGACGTCGTTGAGGTTCGACGACGAAGCAAGCCGCGCGATATAATGCGAGCCGCCGGGGATGGCGACCGCGTCACCGACATTGTCGTCGCCACGGGTGATCAGCCGCGCCTGGCCATCCGCGAGCGTATAGACGAACAGCCGGTCGAAAAGGCTGCGATCGAAGGCGACGACCTCGTCATTGTTCGCCGCCTGGCGTTCGCGCTGGCGGGCGTCACCGGTGTCGCGATGGACGAAGCTCATGCCGCTGCCATCGGGTAGCCAGCGGAAGCTTTTGATGCCGCCCGGAATGTCGGTCAGGGGGCGCGCTTCGCTGGTAAAGTCGAACAGGTGGAGTTGCGGCTTGTTCGCGTCGGCTGCCGGTGCCCTGGCCGCCACCTGGGGAAGGTCCTCCAGCCCGGTCAGCTTGAAGCGGAACTGCGGCCAGTTGTTCTTGCGCGTCGAAAGAAACGCCAACGAGCGAGAATCCGGCGACCAGCGTGGCGAAGTGTCGGAGCCGCTGCCGACGATCAGCGGCTGGGCCGGGGCCGAACCATCGGCAGGCACGATCCAGATGCGCGATACGCGTTCGTCACCCTTACGCTCGGTGACGGTATAGGCGATCCGCTTTCCGTCGGGTGACATCTGCGCATCGGCAACTTGTCGAACCCCCAGTATGTCCTCGGGCGTTATCGGATGCCCGCTCTGTCCCAGAGCCGGTGGGGTAACGAGAATGCAGGTCCAGAGGGCCAATAGGTAACGCACGCGGATCCTTTCGAGCAGCGTCGATACCGGGCAGCAGGGGTGGCCGATATCGACGCTGCTCATTCTCAAGCACGACGCTTCGTACAACCGCCAATTTTGGTCGAAGCCATGGGTCCAGCATGTTGCCCGCCCTTCACCAAAGGGATGCGCCGCTTCTGCCAAAGCGTGATGGATCGTCGCTCTCCCGAATGCACCGGAATAAGTCCCATCCACGATAATGCTGTCGACTCGCAATAGCATCCTGTGTACTGGGCCAGGCGATGACGGGGCAGGAGACAAACCAGGCTGCTGCAAATATGGCTCGGCGAAGCGCGAGGAACGGCCATGTCGTCGCAGGCTCAATTCCGCTGGGACCCCGACCAAGTGCGTCGCCATACACAAACGGAGATGAGATTCCGTCCTTTAGCATTGACGCGCGGATCGCAGACAGTCCCGCCCGTACGGGTGATGCGCCACCCATGACCGATATGCGGCTTTGGTGATGGAACGACCCGGGCGCATTCTGGCGCTGTTCGCCGGTCAGCGTCGTCGGCTGATCGCCGAGGCGACGCGGCTGACGGGCGATACGGCATCGGCGGAGGATATCGTCCAGGAGGCGTGGATCCGCCTGTCGCAAGGGGCTGCGGAAACGAGCATCGACGCGCCGGTCGGCTATGTCCGCCGGGTCGTGCGGAACCTGGCGTTGGACGAGTATCGACAACGGCGGCGGCGCGAGCAGGTGACGACGCTGGACCCGGACGGCGATCCCGAGATGCTGGACGGCGAGGCGGTGGGCGTCGACCGGGCGCTGATGGCGCGGGAGGAACTGGCGCTGGTCACGGCCGAACTGGCGCGGATGCCATCCCGGATGCGTCGTGCGGTCGAGCTTCATCGCGTATCGGGCGCCCCGCTGCGGGAGATTGCCGCCGAGCTGGGCGTGTCGGTCACCACCGCCCATGGGCTGGTGACGCAAGGTGTGGAGCGGTGCCGCAAATGCCTGGAACCGAAGCGGCATTGACCGATGATCCGAAAAATGGGTCGCGCCGTTCGTCATGTCTCCGTGAGCGCGGAAGGGGGACGGGATGATCGCGGACGAGGATTGTCGGCGCGAGGCGCTGGACTGGATGATCCTGTTGCAGGAGCGTCCCGACGATGCCGGCGTGCGGGCGCGCTTCCGACACTGGCGGCGGTCGCCTGCATGTGACGCGGCATGGCGCGATCTGGATCATGTCGGGGATATGGTCCGTCTGGCCTGTGAGGCTTACCCCGTGTCGTCCCCATACGTGCCGCGCCGATGGACAAGGGTACTGCCCGTCGTGATGGCGGGGGCGATCGCGGCGATCTTCGTCGGGCAGGTCCTGCTGCCGTTTGCGGAGGCCGATTTTGTGACGGGGACCGGCGAAGTAAGGAGGGTTAGGCTGGCCGATGGTAGCCGGGTCACGCTGGCTCCCGACAGTGCGATCGCGCTCGATGGCGCGCGGCAGGTGAGGCTGTTGCGCGGCACCGGCTTTTTCGAGGTCCGGCATAACGCCGCCCACCCGTTCCGCGTCAAGGTGGGCGAGGCGGTGGCGACCGATTTGGGCACCGCCTTCGAGGTTCGGCGCGATGACGATGGCGCGCATATTGCGGTGCGGGAAGGACGGGTGCGCGCGTCTTGCGAGCATGGTGCGATCGATCCGAGCGACATGCAGCCGGGCGACGTGGCGGAACTGGACTGTGCGACGGCCCACGTCCGGAAATCGTCCGCTCCACCATCGGCGATAGCGAGCTGGACGCAAGGCCAGCTCGTCATGGCGGATCGCCCTTTGGGTGAGGTGGTGGCGGCGCTGCGTCCGTGGCATCGCGGGCTGCTTCTGGCGCGTGGGAGCGGTATGGCACGCCACGTCACAGGCGTTTACGACCTGCGTCGTCCCGACCGGGCTTTGGCCGCCATCCGCCGGGCGCATGGCGCGACGGTGTGGCAGGTCACGCCCTGGATCACCATCGTCACTGCCGGTTAAGCGACCCTTTTTCACCATCCGAAAAAAAAGCCGAAAAATCCCAGGCGGCATTCGTCTACCCAGTGAATGAGAATGATGCGCAATAGCAATCATGCCATTTTGACCATCGGGGGACGACGTGACGAACAGATATCCGGGATTTGGGCGCCATAAGCTTCGGTACAAGAGCGTGGGGCTGGCGATGCTGCTTTCGGCCTCGTCGCTTGCGGGGCTGATCGCACCGCTGGCGGTACAGGCCCAGCAGGCGAGCGTCAGCGTCAGCATCGCGGCGCAGCCGCTGGGCGATGCGCTGGCGCAATTCGCGCAGCAGGCCCATCTCCAACTCGGTGTCGACGCGACGCTGGTGGCGGGCAAGCGTTCGCCGGGTGTGACGGGGCGGATGGACCGCGCGCGGGCGCTCGACCAGCTGCTGGCGGGAAGCGGCCTCGACTGGCGGATCGCGGACAAGGTGCTCACGGTACAGCAGGCGCCCGCGCGCGCCGCAGCCGGAGCGCAGAAGGGGCCGCTTGTCACCGACGCCTTGCAGGTGGAGGGCGACGCCGCCCCGCGCGACGTGGCCGAAACACGCGCCCAGCGCGGCCATGACACGGTCTTCGACGGTGATTTCTCCAGCGGCTACAAGGACCGCGCCGAGATCGAGCGCTACAAGGGCGTCACCACCTCCGACCTGCTGACCGGCATGGTCAATGTGCTCAGCGGCGACGCGCGCAACAGCGGCGCGCTCGACCCCAGTATTCGCGGCATCCAGGGGCCGGGGCGCGTGCCGGTCGTGATCGACGGCACCGAACAGGCGCTGACCGTGTGGCGCGGCTATAACGGCGCGAGCAACCGCTCCTATGTCGACCCCAACCTGATCTCGGGCCTGCAGGTGCTGCGCGGGCCGACCGACCAGGGCAATATCCGCAGCTCGACCGGCGGCACCGTCGTCATCAACACGCTGGATGCCGACGACGTGCTGCGCCCTGGCCGGACCTTCGGTCTCGACCTGCGGCTGGAGGGCGGCAACAATTCGACCGACCCGCGCCTGCCGACGCTGCTGACCGGCCGCGACTATCGCACCGTGCCGGGCTTTCCGCAGACTTCGCCCAGCTTCGCGCTGAACGACCCGTATTTGCGCGTCGTGCCGCGGACCGGGTCGGACAATAAGTTCTTCTCGTTCGGCGACCGTGCCGTGCGGGTGGCCGGTGCCTTGCGGATCGAGGGGCTGGACCTGTTCGCCGCCTATGCCTTTCGCGAGCGGGGCAATTATTTCTCCGGCACGACCGGCGCAGACTATTATGAGCAGTCGAACCTGCCGTCCCGCAACCTCAACCGCATCCGGCGGCTGGCCATCGGCTATGTGCCCGGCAACGAGGTGCCCAACACTTCCAGTGATCTGGAATCGGTGCTGCTCAAGGCGACCTGGCACATCGCCGACGACCAGTATCTGCTGGTCAGCCTGCGCGACAGCGTCACCCGTTACGGCGAGATCATGCCGTCGCGCATCCCTATCGACATGGGCAATGCCCAATGGCCGCTCAGCAAGGTCCATGCCCGCGCCTACAATGTCGAATATAAGTGGCAGCCGGACAGCCGCTGGATCGACCTGAAGGCCAATCTCTGGGCTACCGACACACGGAGCGACACCTATAATTCGGGCGGGATGCCCAATTTCGCGACCTTCCAGAATCCGATCATCATCGACAATGCCCGCGCCAATGCGATGAACGATCGCTACGGCTTCAACGCCAGCAACACGCTTCGCTTCGGCTCGAAGCTCGACCTGACGCTGAGCGGCAATTGGCAGCATGAGAAGCTGGCGTCGCGGGACGTCTATGATCCCGCGAACTTCCAGGGCTGGCGACAATTCCCGCGCGCCGGGCGGCGCGAGGAATTCCTGGTCCGGCTGGACGGCGAGTGGCGACCCGCCAGTTTCCTGAAGCTGAATGCCGGGCTCAGCTATGCCGGATATTGGGCGGTGGACGATTTCGCGCGCGACCAGATCGCCAAGGGCAATGCCAATCTAAATTCCGTTCTTTACAAGGGTTTCCAGTCCTCGTTCCAGGTCGAGGGTACCGGCGAAGCGTTCTATAGGCGATATATCGAAAGCTTATTGGTGGGCGCGCCGGCCGAGGAAATCGAGAGCATTCTCGCGTCTATTCTGCCGGACTATCTGGCAAGCCCTTACCCGATCTCGTTCGATCAGGTTGGGCCGGTCTGGGCCCCCGACGCTCAGGGGCGCTATCGGCGGGCGGAAAACCCCTGTGTCAACGGGACGATCAATACGATCCCCGGCAATAACGGAATCTGCATTCTGCAGAGTATCGCTGAAATTGTCCCGATCACCGCGCCTCGTCGCTCGGCACACAAATGGGCGCCGAGCCTCTCGGCTACCGTCTATGCCGACGAACATACCCGTGCCTATGCCCGCTATATCGAGACGTGGCGCTTCCCAAGCATGTTCGAAAGCACGCTGGGCTTCTCGGCCTCGTTCAACCCTGTGGCACCGCTACGGCCTGAACATGCCAGGCTCTATGAGATCGGGCTGGTCCGCGACCTGCGCAGCCTGCTACGCTTGAACAGGGAGGATCAGCGCGCCGACATCAAGCTGACCTTCTATCGCAATCACATCACCGATGTGGTCGAGCGGTCCACCCAGCTCCAGTTCAGCAATGTCCAGGAACAGACGATCGCCGGGATCGAGGCCGAAGCGCGGATCGACACCGGCGGCTTCTACAGCCAGCTGGGCGCGGCGTTCATGACCACCAACCGGGTCTGTGACGAAAGCGTCGCGGCGCTGGCCGACCGGAAGAATGGCAGCATCCCGAACTGCGTCAAATATGGCTTTCCGGACGGTTTCCTGCTGACCCAGGCGACGCCGGAGCAGACGGTCAACTGGACGATGGGCGGACGCTTTTTCGACAAGAAGCTCGAGATCGGCGGGCGGCTGACCTATTACAGCCGCTACAATAATCCGTTGTTCCAGAAGATCGCCGACCTGCCGGAAGCGGAGCAGCTCGACGTCTTTTCGCTCAACGTGCCGTTCAGTTGGGGCGAGATCGTCACCGCCGACGCCTATGTCCGATACCGGCTGAACAACCGTTTCTCGGCCGAGCTGGTCGGGACCAACCTCAACGATCGTTATTATGCGGACCCGCTCACCCGTTCGATGATGCCCGCCCCCGGGCGCACCGTCCGGTTGAGCCTGACGGGCCGCTTCTGATGATCCCGAAATTCGACCCCGCCGTCCATGTCCTTCCTGAAAACCGGACTGGGGCGACGGGGCCGGATCGATGCGCCCGAAGCGATCGGGCGCACACCACCACAGGAGTATAGCATGACCTCCATCAAGATGAAGACCATCCTTCTCGCCGGCCTCGCCACCGCCCTGAGCGCCGGTTCGGCACAGGCCCAGTTCGCCGGTGGCTCCAGCGACACCGACAAGGTGACGGTGGGCGTTAGCGACGTGAACGGCGGCCCTCATGTTGCCGGGCGAGCCGGAATCGCCGTGCCGGGAACCAATGGGCGAAAGGTCGATTTCCAGGGTCTTAGCCTGTACGCGCTTCCCGACCTGAACGGTGTCCGCCACCTCAACATGGCGAGCAGCAACACCCAGGATCATAGCCGCTATGGCGATTTCCGCTTCGCGCAGGTCGGCTCGGCCGATCTGTGGTTCGGCGAATGGTCGCAGACCGGCAACGCCTCGGCGGGCGATCACACCGTCTATTATGTCGGCAATACCAGCGGGACGACGGTTCCCACGAGCGGCACCGCGACCTATGCGGTCAAGGGCATCAGCGATTATGCCAACAAGGGCGTCCTGACCGGCACGCTGACCGCGAACTTCGGGTCGGGCACCTCGGGCACGCTGAGCGGTAGCCTGTCCAGCTCGACCGGGGCGGGCGTCAACATCGGCACGGCCCGGATCATCGGGGCGACCTTCTCTGGCAATGGTGCGGTCGCCACCCAATCGGGGGCTACGGTCGCATCCGGTGGCGCAGTGAACGGTCGCTTCTTCGGTGCGAACGCGGCGGCGCTGGCCGGAACCGTCAAGTTCGACGCTGCCCGTCAGCACGACACCGCGTTCGGCGGCACGAAGAACTGACGCGAAGGGCCGGGCTCCCGTCTCTCCCTTGCGGGGGCCCGGTTCCACCACGATCATGATCCGCCACACGCTCATTCCCCCGCTGCTGACGCTCGCCACGCTGCTGCTGGCCGCGCCCGCCGCCGCGCAGAGCGCGCGCAGCGACGACAATCGCCTGCGCCTCGACCCCGGCATCGACCGCCGGGCGACCGTGCAGGAGCGCGCCGCGATCGACGGCACCGAGCCGCCGGACCGCATCACCATCGACGGACAGGTCTATACGGTCGCCAACAATCCCGACGATCTCGGTCGCGCGCTGTACCTGTCGGTCGCGCGCAAGAACTGGGCCGATGTCCGCCGCTTCCTGCCCCGCTACCGGGCGCTGCCCCGGCCCGACCCGATGCTGGTCGCCTGGGCGCTGGGCGGTCTCGCACGCAGCGAAGGCCGGCTGGGCGAGGCCGAGCGCCAGTACCGCGCGCTGCTGGCGATCCAGCCCGATTTCCTGCCCGGCCGCCTCGAACTCGGCCGCGTGCTGTTCGAGGATCGCCAGGACCGCGAGGCGAAGCGCCTGTTCCGCGCGATCCGCGATCAACTGGCGGGACAGGGCGCGCAGGCCGCCGGGGTCCGCAAGACCGTCGACACCTTCCTTGCCGTGCTCGACCGGCGGAGCGGCTGGCAGGGGATGATCGCGTTCGGTCCCGGCTATGGCAGCAATCTCAACCAGAGCTCGGCCAGCCAGACCTGCCTGCTCACCGGCGACAACGGCGTGTGCCTGATCGACCGGACACTGCCACCCGCCATCGCCTCGGTCGGGCTGAACGTCGAGGGCAATATCAGCCGCCGGATCGCGTTGAAGGGGCATGGCGGGCTGCTCGCGCGCGCCTTCGTCTATGGCGATGTCTGGCCGAAGCAGGGCGGCTTCAACCAGGCGACGCTGAGCGCGCAGATCGGCTATGACCATCAGACCGCGCGGCGCAGCCTGACCCTGTCGCCGACCTTCGACCTGTCGAGCTTCGGTAATCGCCTGCTCTTCACCGCGCCGGGCCTGCGCGCCGAGGCGATGGTCACGCCGTCACCCGCCACCGCGCTGCGTCTGGAGTTGGCGCGTCGCGTCTTTCATTACCGCCGCGACTTCGCCGATCTC
The DNA here is from genome assembly GCF_026540895.1 of Sphingomonas sp. GM_Shp_1. GTDB lineage: Bacteria > Pseudomonadota > Alphaproteobacteria > Sphingomonadales > Sphingomonadaceae > Sphingomonas. The sequence continues at coordinate 82,160 of NZ_JALNUR010000005.1, forward strand.
GACGGCCCGTTGACTGAAGCGAGCCTGACCGGCTGGCTTTCGCGGCCCGGCGGCTGGACGCTGCTCGCCGGCCTGGAGGCTGGGGACAAGGGGGCAGGGGCCCTCGCCAATGCCTATCGCCATATGGGGGCGCGGCTGGGCGTGGTGCATGGCTTTGGCGACTGGGCCGAATTGTCGCTGATCGGCTCGGTCCGCCAGCGCGACTACCGCGCCTATAGCGAGTTGCTGGCGGCCAGACGCCACGACCGCGAAACCAACCTGACCGCCGTGCTGCGCCTGCCCAAACTGCGCCTCGCCGGGCTGACCCCCAATATCCTCCTTCAGCACAATCGGGTGAAGAGCAATGTCGACTGGCTCTATTCCTTCCGTCGCACGGCTGCCAGCATTCGGCTGGAACATGCATTCTGACGATCGGCGATCCGGCTATCGCCAGCCGGTACAGGCGCGGGCGTTCGGAACGGCGGCGCTGGCGGCGGGCGGGATGCTGGCGGCGCTGTTGCTGAGCATCCGCCTGTTCACGCCACCGACCCCGGCCATGGATGCGGGGCGGATGGCGGTGTTCGTCGCGGAGTCCGTCCCGCTCACCCGGTCGGAGCCGCCGCCCGATCCGGTCGTCGATCCCCAGCCGCCTGCCCCGAAGCCGCCCATGGCCGTGGCGACGACATCCTCGCCGACCATGGCCGCGCCGGTGGTCGTGAGCAGCGCCCCACCGTCGATCGCCTTGCCCTCCGCCGTTGCGTCGGCGCAACCGGTGTCGGCGCCGGTGCTGGCTCCATCCGTAGTCGCGAAGCCGGTGGAAAGTCCGGCCAGACCTGCCCCCGCCGCCTCGGAAGCGGCTGCGGCGGACTGGCGGGCGCGTCTGCTCGGCCATCTCAAACGCTATCGCCGCTATCCGCGCCAGGCGGAGGCGGCGCGGCAACAGGGTGTGGCGCGGGTCGCCATCACCTTGCGCCGATCGGGCGAGGTGATCGCGGTCGAGCTGGTCCATGGCAGCGGCTATCCGCTGCTCGACATGGAGGCGCGGACGACGGTGCGCCGGGCTTCTCCCTTGCCCGCCGTCGATGACGCCGTTCCCGGCGATCCGGTGACCGTGGAGGTCCCGATCGACTTCGCCTTGCGTCGCTGAACCGTTACCGAAGGGATTTCACCATGACCGTCATCGCCTCCCACATCGCTTCCGGCCCCGCCCTGGTCGTTGCCACCCGATCTCTCTCGCGCTCTCAGCGGCTGATGCAGGCGACCCGCAGCGCGCATGACCGGTTGGACGACCGGATCATCTCCGCGGGGCCTTTCCAGACACGCGATCACTATGTCCGGTTGCTGACGATGCAATATCGTTTCCACCGGGCGATCGACGGGCTCTACAGCCGCGCTCTTCCCCTTCCAGCCTCGCTGGAACTGCCCAATCGGCGGCGGTTGGAGCGGGTGCGGCAGGATCTGGGCGATCTGGGTCGGTCGCCGCCCGTGGATGAAGGACGAGCCCCGTTCGACGCCAGCCGGATCGATCCGGCCGCCGCCATCGGATGGCTGTGGGTCGCGGAGGGGTCGACGCTCGGCGCTGGGTCGCTTTTGAAACGTGCGGCGGCGCTGGGCCTTGGCGAGGCGTTCGGCGCGCGCCACCTCGCCGATCCTCCCGAAGGGCGCGGCCAATATTGGAAGCGGTTCACCCGCGCGGTCGATGCGCTGAACCTGGATCAGACGGACGATGCCTTGATGTTGAACGGCGCGCGAGACGCCTTCGCCCATGTCCGGCGGTTGACCGATGAGTGTTTCGCATAACTGCAAGGGATGAATCGGTTTTCCCGGGCCGGCGAACTGTTGCTGGGGTTCGTCTGGGTCGTGCGCAGAGGGCATAGGCGCAGCAACCTTGTAGGTATCAACGGGATATAAAGTTGGTGTTGGACGGGCCGCACCGGCCCCGACATGCTTGCCTCCACAAAAGCGAAAGCTTCGGACCAGTCGCCACGACAGAATGCGGCATCCTATGGAGAGGAAGCGGATGATGGGTGTCATGCCATTCCGACGATGCTCGGCGCCGCGCCGTCCAACATCCCAACGATCATAAAGGAGAGCGATATGACATCCCTGCTCGACGCCGCGCATCTCGATGGCCGGTTCTTTGATGGGAACTGGATCGAGGGTGGTCAGGGCTATGACGTCCTCGAACCCGCGACCGGTGCGGTTCTGGCGCGGGCCGCCTCGGTCGACGCGGCGACCGTCGCGCGAACGGCGGCGGCGGCACGTACCGCGCAGCGGGACTGGGCGGCGGCGACACCCGATGTCCGGGCGAGCGTCTTCGTCCAGGCGGCGGCGCTGGCGCGGGCGCATGGCGAGGAGATCGTGACCTGGGTCATGCGCGAAAGCGGCTCGGTGCGCGCCAAGGCGGAGTTCGAGCTGGCGATCACGATCAAGGCGATCGAACTGGCGGCGGCCATGCCGCATCAGGCGCAGGGGCTGGTCCTGCCCAGCGAGCCGGGGCGGCTCAGCCTGGCGCGGCGTCGCCCGCTCGGCGTGGTCGGGGTGATCGCGCCGTTCAACTTCCCGCTCTACCTGGCGATGCGGGCGGTGGCGCCCGCGCTGGCGGTGGGCAATGCGGTGCTGCTCAAGCCGGACCCGCGCACGGCGGTCTGCGGCGGCCTGGTGATCGCGCGACTGTTCGAACAGGCGGGGCTGCCCGCCGGCGCGCTGTCGGTGCTGCCCGGCGGCGGCGAGGCGGGGGCGGCGCTGTGCGCGGACCCCAATGTCGCGATGATCCAGTTCACCGGCTCGACCGGGGCGGGCCGCAAGGTGGGCGAGGCGGCGAGCCGTCATCTCAAGAAGGTCTCGCTGGAACTGGGCGGCAAGAACACCCTGATCATCCTGGCCGACGCCGATCTCGACCTCGCGACCCGCAACGCCGCCTGGGGCGCGTGGCTGCATCAGGGGCAGATTTGCATGACGGCGGGCCGCATCCTGGTCCATCGCGCGATCTTCGACGCCTTCGCCGCGCGGCTGGCCGACAAGGCGAAGGCGCTGCCCGCGGGCGATCCGATGTCGGGCACGGTCGCGGTCGGTCCCCTCATCAGCCAGCCACAGCTCGACCACGCGCGGGACATTCTCGACCGCAGCGTCGCCGCCGGCGCACGTATCCTGGCGGGCGGCACTGCCGAGGGGCTGTGCCTTGCCCCCACCGTGCTGGACGGCGTGGCGCCCGGCATGGCGGCGTTCGAGGAGGAGATTTTCGGACCCGTCGCGGTGCTGGTGCCGTTCGACACGGACGACGAGGCGGTGACGCTCGCCAACGACACCGAATATGGCCTGTCGGCGGCGGTGATTTCCCGGGATGTCGGCCGCGCCATGGCGCTGGGCGAGCGGCTCCGCGCGGGCCTGCTCCACATCAACGACCAGACCGTGAATGACGAAGTGGTCAATCCCTTTGGCGGGGTGGGCGCTTCCGGCAACGGGTCCGCGATCGGCGGCCCGGCCAATTGGGAGGAGTTCACCCATTGGCAGTGGGTGACGATCAAGGGCGCCGCGCCCGCCTATCCCTTCTGACGGCTCGCAACGACATAAGATGATGCAGGAGATGAGAAATGACTGACATGCGCAGCATCACCGCCGCCGTGGTTCGTGGCCAGGGCGCACCCTTCGCCATCGAGGAAGCGAAGATCGCCGCTCCGCAAGGGGGCGAGGTGCTCGTCCGGATCGTCGCGGTGGGGGTGTGCCACACCGACATCATCGTGCGGGACCAATATTATCCGGTGCCACTGCCCGCCGTGCTCGGCCATGAAGGTGCGGGCGTGGTCGAGGCGGTGGGCCCGGGCGTGACCGCCGTCGAGCCGGGCGACCATGTTGTGCTCAGCTTCGCCTCGTGCGGGGTCTGCGGTCCGTGCCTGACCGGTCATCCGGCGCATTGCGGCGATTTCTTCGCGCTGAATTTCGGTGGCGGGCGCAAGGACGGCTCGACCGCGACCTGCGATGCGCATGGCGGGGCGCTGCACGATCATTTCTTCGGCCAGTCCTCGTTCGGCAGTTTTGCGATGGCGCAGGAGCGCAACATCGTGAAGGTCGCCAAGGATGCGCCGCTCGAACTGCTCGGGCCGCTCGGCTGCGGTATTCAGACCGGCGCGGGCGCGGTGCTGCGCGCGCTGAAGGTGCCCTCGGGGGCCAGCTTCGCCGCCTTCGGTTCGGGCGCGGTCGGGCTCAGCGCGATCATGGCCGCGCGCGTCGCGGGTGCGACCCGGATCATCGCCGTCGACGTGACGCCCAGTCGGTTGGACCTCGCCAAGGAATTGGGGGCCACGCATGTGGTCAACAGCCGCGAGACCGATGCGGTGGAAGCAATCCGCGAGATCACCGGCGGCGGCGCGGACTTCACGCTGGAGAGCAGCGGTCGGCCCGAGGTGCTGCGTCAGGCGATCGACGCGCTGACCATCATGGGCAGGTGCGGCATCGTCGGCGCGCCCAGGCTGGGCACCGAGGCGAGCTTCGACGTGAACATGGTCATGGTGCCCGGCAAGCGTATCCTGGGCATCGTGGAGGGCGATGTCGTGCCGCAGGTCTTCATCCCCGAGCTGATCGCGCTCCACGCCCAGGGGCGGTTTCCCTTCGATCGGCTGGTGAAGTTCTACGACTTCGCCGACATCAACCAAGCGGTCGCGGACAGCGAAAGCGGCGTGACGATCAAGCCTATCCTGCGGCTGCCCGCCTGATGGGAAAGAGGGCAGGGGGCGCCATGCCCCCGCCCGTCCCTGGCGTCAGACCCGCTCCACCATCAAGGCGATGCCCTGGCCCACGCCGATGCACATGAAGGCGAGCGCGTAGCGCCCCCGCGTCCGGTGCAATTCCTCGACGGCGGTCATGACGATGCGCGCGCCCGACATGCCCAGCGGATGCCCCAGCGCGATGGCCCCACCGTTGCGGTTTACGCGCGGGTCGTCCTGGGCCAGTCCCAAATCGCGGAGCGTCGCGATCGCCTGGCTGGCAAAGGCTTCGTTGAGTTCGATCACGTCGACATCGTCGAGCGCGACGCCGGTCAGGCGGGACAGTTTGCGAGCCGCTTCGATCGGACCGACGCCCATGATGCGAGGCGCGATCCCGGCGGCGGCCATGCCGAGGATGCGCGCGCGCGGTGTCAGGCCGTGCCGTCCCGCCGCCGCTTCGGACGCGACGATCATCGCGGCCGCCCCGTCGTTCAGGCCGGAGGCGTTGCCCGCCGTCACGGTGCCGTCGGGGTGGACGACGGGTTTCAGCCGGGCCAGGGCGTCCAGGCTGGTGGCGCGGGGATGTTCGTCCTGCGTGACGATGCGCGGCTCGCCCTTTTTCTGGGGAATGGTGACGGGCACGATCTCGGCCGCCATCCGGCCGCTGGCGATGGCGGCGGCGGCTTTCTGCTGGCTGGCCAGGGCGAAGCGGTCCTGATCCTCGCGCGAGATGCGCCATTGCTCGGCGACATTTTCGCCCGTCTGCGGCATGGTGTCGACACCGTACGCCGCCCTCATCGCCGGGTTGACGAAGCGCCAGCCGAGTGTGGTGTCCTCGATCCGCTGCGCGCGGTCGAACGGGGAGGCGGCCTTGCCCATGACATAGGGGGCGCGGGTCATGCTCTCGACGCCGCCGGCGATGACCAGCTCGGCATCCCCCGAGCGGATCGCCTGCGCGGCGCAGCCGACCGCGTTGAGGCCCGAGCCGCACAGACGGTTGACCGTCGTGCCGGGCACCACCTCTGGCAATCCCGCGAGCAGCACGGCCATGCGCGCGACGTTGCGATTGTCCTCGCCCGCCTGGTTGGCGCAACCCAGGATGGTATCGTCCACCGCGCCCCAGTCGACATTCGCGTTGCGCTCGACCAGTGCGCGGATCGGCACGGCGGCGAGGTCGTCGGCGCGGATATCGGCCAGCGCGCCGTTCAGCCGCCCGATCGGGGTCCGAACGGCGTCGCAGAGGAAAGCGGCGGTCATGGGGTCAACTCCAGTGATTCAGGATGGCGTCGGCCAGCGCATCGGGCGCTTCGAGCGGCGCGAGATGGGCGGCGGGGAGGGCGATATGCCGTGCGCCGGGAATGGCCGCGACCAGATGCTCGCCATGCCCGGCATAGGGTGTCGAGGTATCGCGCTCGCCCGAGATCACCAGCGTCGGACAGGCGATCCGGGCCAGCCGATCGGTCAGCGCCATGTCACGGATCGCGGCGGCGCATCCGGCATAGCCTTCGGCCCGCATCATGAGCAGCCCGCGCCGGATCGTCGCGGCATGGCCGGGCCGCTCGGCGATGAAGGCGGGGGAGAGGAAGCGCGACATGGCAAGGTCCACGATCCCCGCCAGCCCCTCGCGACGCACCGTGTCGACCCGCGTGGTCCAGGCGGCGCGGTCCATCGTGGCGGAGGTGCAGATCGGTATCAGGCCCGTCACCCGGTCGGGCATGTCCAGTGCCATCTGCATCGCGATCATGCCGCCCAGCGACACGCCCGCCACCTGGGCCCTATCCCATCCGGCCGCGTTCATGACCGCCGCGACGTCATGCGCCAGCCCGGCCAAGGTATAATCGCCCGGCGGCGCGTCCGAAGCGCCATGCCCACGCGTGTCGATCCTGAGCAGGGCGACATGTTCGCGCAACAGCGGCAGGACCGGGCTCCACAGGTCCATGTCGGTGCCGATCGAGTTGAGCAGCACCAGTCGCGGCCGATCCGCTTCGCCCTCGACCTTCCAATAGAGGGCTGCACCGTCGGATGTCACGAACGGCATCAGGCGACGCCTTCCAGTATATCCGCGGCGAACGGCGCGGCGGTCTTGGTGCGCACCTCCTCCAGCGTGACGCCGGGCGCCAGTTCGATCAGGCGCAGCCCCGGCTTGTCGCAGGCCATGACGCACAGGTCGGTGACGATCAGGTCGACACAGGCCTTGCCGGTCAGCGGCAGGGTGCATTCGGGCAGGATCTTCGGGCTGCCCGCCTTGCTGGCATGGTCCATCACGACGACGATGCGCTTGACGCCCGCGACCAGGTCCATCGCGCCGCCCATGCCCTTCACCATCTTGCCGGGGATCGTCCAGTTGGCGATGTCGCCGCCCGCCGACACCTCCATCGCGCCTAGCACCGCCATGTCGATATGGCCGCCCCGGATCATCGCGAAGCTGTCGGCCGAGGAGAAGAAGCTGGAGGTCGGCAGGGTCGTCACCGTCTGCTTGCCCGCATTGATCAGGTCCGGATCCGCCTCGCCCTCGTACGGGAAGGGCCCGATGCCGAGCAGGCCATTCTCCGACTGGAGCGTCACGTTCACGCCCTCGGGCACATGGTTGGCCACCAGGGTCGGAATGCCGATGCCCAGATTGACGTAGAAGCCGTCCCGAAGCTCACGCGCGGCGCGCGCCGCCATTTCGTCGCGGGTCCAGCTCATGCCGCCGTCTCCCGGGCGCGCGTCGTCAGCTTCTCGATCCGCTTCTCGTTGATCGTGCTGAGCACGATGCGGTCGACATAGATGCCCGGCGTGTGGACATGATCCGGGTCGAGCGCGCCCGCCTCGACGATTTCCTCGACCTCGACCACCGTCACCTTGCCCGCGGTCGCCATGTTCGGGTTGAAGTTGCGCGCGGTCTTGCGGAACATCAGGTTCCCCGCCGGATCGGCCTTCCACGCCTTGATGATCGACAGGTCGGCGCGCAGCCAGGTCTCGCGGACATAGTCCTGGCCGTCGAACGTCTCGACCGGCTTGCCCTCGGCCACCACCGTGCCCACGCCGGTCCGTGTGTAGAAGGCCGGGATGCCCGCCCCGCCTGCGCGGATGCGCTCGGCCAGCGTGCCTTGCGGGTTCAGTTCCAGCTCCAGTTCGCCCGACAGATATTGCTGCTCGAACAGCTTGTTATCCCCGACATAGCTGGAGATCATCCTGGCGACCTGGCGGCTTTCCAGCAGCATCCACAGCCCGAAGCCGTCCGCCCCGGCATTGTTGGAGATGACCGTCAGCCCCTTCACCCCGCTCTTGCGCACTTCGGGGATCAGGCTTTCGGGATTGCCCGACAGCCCAAAACCGCCCGACATGATCGTCATGCCGTCGAACAGCAACCCGTCGAGCGCAGCAGCGGGTGAGGGGTAAATCTTGCTTTTCATATCGCTCCAGTCAGCCCAGATCGCCACCGGCCACGGGCAGGACCGAGCCGGTAATGTAGGAAGCCTCGTCAGAGGCCAGGAAGAGGATGGGCGCGATCTGCTCGTCCAGCGTGGCATAGCGCCCCAGGAAGGTGGAGGTGGTGACCTGCTCCACCGCCTCGGCCATCCAGGCCTGTTCGCGCGCGTTGTCGCCCTCCGGGTTGCGCGGCACGGCGCGCGGCGGGGCCAGCGTGCCGCCGGGCGCGGTCGCGACGACGCGGATGCCCTGGTCGCCATATTCCATCGCCAGGCTCTGGGTGAGGGCGTTGATCCCGCCCTTCGCCGCCGAATAGGGTACGCGCCTTATGCCGCGCGTCGCGTTGGAGGACACGTTGACGATCGTGCCGCCGCCCTGGCGCAGCATGATCGGGAGGACGGCGTGACAACCCCAGAGTGTCGGCATCAGCGAACGGCGGATTTCCGCCTCGATCTGCTCGGGCTCGAACGCGGCGAAAGGGCGCATCCGGATCGCGCCGCCGACATTGTTGACCAGGATGTCGATCCGACCAAAAGCCACCACCGCCGCCGCCATCGCGGCGGCCGCGCCGTCATGGGTTTCGAGGTCGCAGACGAAGAACGCCGCCGCCCCGCCCGCTTCCTCCGCCACGTCGGCCACGAACTCGGCGCGGTCGACCAGCAGGACGGCGGCCCCCTCGGCGGCGGCGCGCAACGCTACGCCGCGCCCGATGCCCTGGGCGGCCCCCGTCACCACCATGACCTTGTCGCGGAAACGTCCGGCGAAGGTCATGCCGCCACCGCGACCGGCGCTTCGCTGGGCGCGAATTTCTCGTAATGGAAATGCTTCGGCTCGACGCCCTTGTCGCGCAGGAAGACGCGCACCGCCTCGACCATTGGCGGTGGCCCGCACAGATAGATGTCGCAGTCGCCTGCGTTCAGATGCGCATCGGTCAGGTGATCGGTGACATAGCCCTTCAGCGGATGCGCGCTCTGCGGATCGGCGACGCACATGGTCCAGCTCAGCGAGGGGAGTCGCGCCGCCAGTGCCTCGATCCGTGCGATCTCGACCATGTCGCCGTCGCGGGTCACGCCGTAGATCAGGTGGAGCGGCTGGTCCGTGCCCGTGTCGGCCAGCACCTCCAGCATCGACAGGATCGGGGCGAGCCCGGTGCCGCCCGCCAGCAGGATCGTCGGCCGCTCGACCGCTCGCAGGAAGAAGCTGCCCTGCGGTCCGACGAAACTCATGCGTGCGCCGGGCTTCGCCTGGGAGGTCAGCCATTCGCTCATCAGCCCGCCGGGCATGTTGCGGATCAGGAAGCTGGCCTCCGCCGCGCCGGGTTTGGAACTGAAGGAATAGGCGCGGTGCTGGTCGGTGCCGGGGACCGCCAGATTCACATATTGGCCGGGCAGGAAGCCAAGCGCGGCCGGATCGTCCAGCCGCAGGGTGAGGCGGATCGTGCTGTCCGACACCAGGTCCACCGTCGCCACCGCGCCTTCATGCACGGCAGGTTTCACCTTGCAGGCGGTGGAGGGCACCGGCACCGCGACGACGCAGTCGGACGAGACGCGCATCTGGCAGGTCAGGACCAGCCCTTCCTCCGCCTCGTCGGCGGTCAGCGCCTCGTCGATATAATCGTCGCCTAGATCATAGACGCCTTGCTCGCAGCGGCATTTGCAGGTGCCGCACACGCCGTCCGAACAGTCCATCGGCAGGTTGATCTTCTGGCGGAACGCGGCGTCCAGCACGGTCTCGCCCGGGTCGCAGGTGATGAAGCGCGTCGCCCCATCCTCGAAATTCAGTGCGATACGGTGGCCCATGATATCCTCTCCGGGGGCCGGGCGTCAGACGTGATAGACGTCGATCACCTGGCGGATATAGTCGTTCTTGAGCACGACCTTCTTGTGGGTGATGAGCGGCTGCGCGCCCGTCGCGTCGATGGTGTAGAAGGACGTGCCGAAGAAGCTCAGCGTCTCGTTGTAGCGGTGGCTCAGCGTGTGCCAGTTGAACCGCACCTGCATCTGCCCGTCGGTCTCGCCGAGAATCTCGACGTTCGAGACGGCGTGATTGGTGCGCGGCTCGGGCATGCTCGCCCCCGACCGCTCGGTCTTGATGCGGAAGACCCGGTCCTCCAGCCCGTCGCGATCGGGATAATAGATCAGCGAGATCTCACGCTGCGGGTCCTCGACGATCCGGTCGTCATCGTCCCAGGCGGGCATCCAGAAGACCGCGTGCGGGGCATAGCAGGCCAGCCACTCGTCCCATTCCCGGTCGTCGAGCAGCCGCGCCTCCCGATAGAGGAAGGCGAGGAGCCGGTCATAGGTCAGGCTCATGCCGCCACCTCCAGCCGGTCGACCGGCCGCAGCCTGGCGCCACCATTGTCGCCGCCATCGCGGTCGAGCGCGGCGATCAGCGTTCGTGCCCAATATTCATGCTGGCGGACGAACAGCCCCTCGTCCTCGCTGCGTCCGCCGCTGAGCAGGGGTTCGAGGCCCAGCGCCCGCGCATTGTCGTCCGGCCCCGCGACACAGTGGGTCGCCCCGCGGCTGAGGTCGTTCCACAGCTCGCCCGCGCCCTCATAGGCCTTCTGGCAGGAGCGGAATTCCTCCAGATCGTCGGGCGTGCCCATGCCGCTGACGTTGAAGAAATCCTCATATTGCCGGATGCGCAGCGCGCGGTCGGCATCGCTCTCGCCCCTCGGCGCGAAGCAATAGATGGTCACTTCGGTGCGATCGACCGCGATGGGGCGGACGACGCGGATCTGGGTCGAGAACTGGTCCATCAGATAGACATTGGGATAGAGGCACAGATTGCGGGTCTGATCGACGATCAGCTTCGCGCGCTCCTCCCCGACCCGCGCCGCCAGCGCCTCGCGATGCGCGTAGATGGGGCGCACTTCGGGATTGAGCAGCCGTGTCCAGAGCAGGATATGGCCATGCTCGAAGGCATAGACGCCGCCGACGCTCTTCGACCAGCCATCGGGGTCGACCGCCTTGACCGAGTCCTCCTTGCGACGGCCGGTGGTCGCGGCATAATTCCAGTGGACCGCGCTGACATGATAGCCATCAGCGCCATTTTCGATCTGCAGCTTCCAGTTGCCGTCATAGATATAGGAGGAGTTGCCGCGCAGCACCTCCAGCCCTTCGGGCGCCTGGTCGACCATCTGGTCGATGATCAGGCGGGTCGAGCCGAGCCAGTCCTCCAGCGGCGGCACATCGGCGTTGAGGCTGCCGAACAGGAAGCCGCGATAATTCTCGAACCGGGCGACGCGGGCCAGGTCGTGCGACCCCTCGGTGTTGAATCCGGCGGGATAATCGCCGGTCTTGCCGTCCTTCACCTTCAGCAGCTTGCCCGCATTGCTGAAGGTCCAGCCATGGAACTGGCAGGTGAAGCTGCCCTTGTTGCCATGTTTGCGACGGCACAGCATTGCGCCGCGATGCGCGCAGGCGTTGATGACCGCGTTCAACGCGCCGGTCTTGTCGCGGGTGATGATGATCGGCTGGCGACCGATATGGGTGGTGAAATAGTCGTTATTCTCCGGAATCTGGCTTTCATGCGCCAGATAAACCCAGTTGCCCTCGAAGATGTGCTTCATCTCCAGCTCGAACAGGTCGGGGTCGGTGAACATGTCCCGGCGGCATCGAAAGGCCCCGGTGGCGGGATCGTCGACGACGGCGGTGGCGAGGCGTTCGCGAAGGTCGGTCATGGCATGTCCTCCCGAGATCAGGCGACGGCAAGGCGGGCGCGGTGCGAGAAGGCTTCCTCCTCGGCATCGTCGGCGCGCTGCAACTGGAAGTCGAAGGCAATATGCGCGGTGTCGCCCTGGCGGTTCGGCACTGGCAGCAGCCCCTCGCGGGTGCCGAAGGCGAAGTCGTCGGCGGCGAAGGGATCGTCGCCGAAATTGATCTGGGTGGTGAGCTGGCGATAGCCGGGCGCCTCGATGAAGAAATGGACATGGGCGGGGCGGTTGCCGTGGCGGCCGAGCACCTGCATCAACTGGTCGGAGGCGCCGCCGGGCGGCACGCTATAACCGTTCGGCATCTTGGAATGGAACGCATAGCGGCCATCGTCGGCCACCCGGATACGGCGGCGGTTGTTGAACGGCGTCTGCTCATGGGTGGGGTCGAAGTGCGAATAGAAGCCCTTCGAATTGGCGTGCCAGACATGCAGGATCGCGTTCCTCACCGGCTCGCCGTCCAGCCCGGTGATCCGTCCGGCCATGTAGAGCGTGCTGGTATCGTCGGGATCGTCGGTCAGGTTGGCGTCATTATCGACCAGCGGCGCGCCCTCGACATAGAGCGGCCCCTCGATGGTGCGGGGCGTGCCGCCGCTCTTGCCGGCCTCGGCATCCTTGGCGTCCAGATAGAGGTCGAGGAAATGCTCCAGGCCGACGCCGGGCATCAGCAGCCCGAACTCGTCCGCGCCCTTCTGGAGGAAGTTGACCGCGCCCCAGACCTCGTTCTCGCTGATGTCGTGCTTGACGATCAGCACCATCAGCGACTCCACCAGATCGCGCAGGATCGCCTTGACGCGCGGATCGCCCTTGTCGGAGGCCGTGCCCGCAACGCGATCGAGCAGATCCTGGATGGCGGGGGTCTTTACGAAGCTGGTGTCCATCACACTCTCCTATATTCTGTTTGTCCGGCCGCTCGTCGGCGGTCTTGTCGTTCGGGTCGTCAGCGGTCGTCGTCGTGGAGCGAAGAGGGGTGGCGACAGAGTGGCGTCACCCGGATCGTCATGAAGGGATAAAGCGGCAGGCTCATCAATATGTCGTGCAGCTCGCTATTGGAGCCGACATCGAAGATGCTGACATTGGCGTAGCGCCCGACCACCCGCCAGATATGCCGCCAGGTCCCTGCACTTTGCAGCTCTTGGAACCGCGCCTTTTCTGCCGCCTTCAATCGGGCGGCTTCCTCGGCGTCGAAGCCCAGCGGGATGTTCACGTCCATTTCGACCTGGAACAACATGGTTCAGCCTCTCCCTGCGACGACATGAAGGGTGGGGGAGCAACGGTCGCGGCGGTAAAAGGCGACGCGGTCCTCGTCCAATGCGATGCCAAGGCCAGGGCCGGTCGGCACGTTCAGGTGGAAATCGGCATAGTGGAGCGGCTCGGCCAGGATGTCCTCGGTCAGCAGCAGCGGGCCGAACAGCTCGGTCCCCCAGGCTAGCGAGGGCAGGGTGGCGCAGAGATGCGCCGACGCCGCCGTCCCCACGCCGCCCTCCAGCATGGTGCCGCCATACAGCCCGACGCCGCCCGCCTGCGCGATCGTCGCCACCGCATGGGCGGGGATCAGGCCGCCCGACTGGGCGATCTTGACCGCGAACACCCGGGCCCCGCCGCACGCCGCAATGGCAAAGGCGTCATTGGGGCCGTGCAGCGCTTCATCGGCCATCAGCGGCACGACATGCTTGGCGGACAGCCGGGCCATCGCGGCATGATCGTGGCGGGCGACGGGCTGTTCGACCAGATCGACGCCCGCGTCCTCCAGCAGCCTCATGCCCAGATCGGCCTGCGCCTCGTTCCAATTCTGGTTGACGTCGACGCGCACGCTGCCTCGGTCGCCGACCGCGCGCTTGATCGCGGCGACATGGGCGACATCGGCGCGCACGTCGCGCTTGCCGATCTTCAGCTTGAAGATGTCGTGCCGCCGCTCGGCCAGCACCCGCTCGGCTTCCTCGATGTCGCGGACCGTATCGCCGCTGGCCAGCGTCCAGGCGACCGGCAGCCGATCCCGGACCGCGCCGCCGCCGATCAGCGCGGAGACGGGCACGCCCAGCCGCTTGCCCATCATGTCGAGCAAGGCGGTCTCCACCGCGCATTTCGCGATATGGTTGCCGAAGACGCTTTTGGCGATCCGGGTCATCGCCGCGCCGACCTGTGCCGCGTCGCAGGTTTTCAGAACGGGGGCGATGTACGTGTCGATGGCGAGCTTGATGCCCTCCGGGCTCTCTTCGCCATAGCTGAGCCCGCCGATGGTCGTGCCTTCGCCGATCCCCTCGATTCCATCGGAATCGCGCAGCCGGACCAGCACGATCGACTGGTGGTGCATGGTCGCCATGGCGAGCACATGCGGCCGGATCGTCGGGATGTCGACGATATAGGTATCGACCTCGGCGATCGTGGCCATGCCCTCTTCCTATCCAGTTCCGTCTATATTCTTCCTGAAATTAGGTCTGCCGCTCTGGACGCGCAAAGATCATTATGGTCTGCTTGCGATACTTGGAGAGTATGGGCCTATGGATCTGCGGCAGCTTCGCTACTTCGTCACCGTCGCCGCCGAGCGGAATTTCAACCGCGCGGCCGAGCGGCTGCATATGGCGCAGCCCCCGCTCAGCCGGTCGATCCAGCAACTGGAGGCGGAGGTCGGCGCGACGCTGATCGACCGGACCAGCCGCCCGCTCGCGCTGACCCCGATGGGACAGTTGTTCCACGATCAGGCGGTGCAGGTGCTGAGGCGGGTGGACGACATGCGGACGATGATGGACGCCGCGATCGCGACCGACCGGCGGCGCTTCACCATCGGTTTCGTCGCTTCCACCATCTATGCGCGCCTGCCCGCCCTGATCCGCGAGTTCCGGGCGGAGATGCCCGATGTCGAACTGACGCTGGTCGAAAGCCCGACGCTGGACCAGATCGCGGCGCTGAAGGAAGGGCGGATCGATATCGGTTTCGGGCGTATTCGTTTCGATGACCCGGCGGTGCGGCGCACCGTGCTTCGCCGCGAGTCGCTCGTCGCGGCGGTGCCGATGGGAAGCGCTTTGGGGCGGGACGGCGCGCCGGTGTCGCTGTCGGCGCTGGCGCGCGAAAAGCTGGTTCTCTACCCTAGCGCGCCGCGCCCCAGCTATGCCGATCAGGTCCTGTCGCTGTTCCACGACAACGGCCTCAGCCCAGACCGTATCGTCGAGGCGCGCGAGTTGCAGATCGCCATCGGCCTGGTCGCGGCGGAAGAAGGCGTGGCGGTGATCCCGGAGTCGGTGCGCAAGGCGCGGACCGAGGATGTGCGCTATCTCGAACTGGTCGAACCCGCCCATTCGCCGATCATCATGAGCCACCGGGTCGGCGACGCCTCGCCCGAACTGCGTGCCTTTCTGCGGATCATTGCGCGCAAATATACCGACTGGGGCTATGGGGTGCCCGAAGCGCTGCTGGCGGATCGCGAATAACGTGCCGTCGACACGCTGACCTGGGAGAGGACGAGAGGATGGACATAAGGCAGCTGCGCTATTTCGTGACCGTCGCGCAGGAAGGCAATTTCACCCGCGCCGCCGAGCGTCTCCACATCGCCCAGCCGCCGCTTAGCCGCCAGATTCAGCAGATCGAGGAACGGGTCGGCGCGACCCTGATCGACCGCTCCGCCAAGCCGCTGCGGCTGACGCCGATCGGCCATCTCGTCTATGATCAGGCGATCAGCATCCTGGCCCGCATGGCCGATATGGATGCGATGATCGCGAAGGCCGTGGTGTCGCAGAAGCGGCGCTTCGCGATCGGCTTCGTCGCCTCCACCATCTATTCGCGCCTGCCCGCGATCATCCGCGCCTATCGGGAGGCGATGCCCTCGGTCGACCTGTCGCTGATCGAAGGCGGTACGCTGTCGCAGATCGCCGCGCTGAAGGAAGGGCGGATCGATGTCGGCTTCGGGCGTATCCGGTTCGAGGATGATGCCGTGGCGCGCGTGGTGCTGCGCGAGGAGCCGCTGATCGTGGCCCTCCCGGCCTCGCATCCGCTGGCGGCGGGCGGGCCGGTGTCGTTGACGGCGCTGGCGACGGACCCGCTGATCCTCTACCCCAATGCGCCGCGCCCGAGCTATGCCGATCAGGTGGTCGGGCACTTCCACGACCTGGGCGTCACCCCGCTGATCGCCCATGAGGTCAGCGAGTTGCAGATCGCGATCGGGCTGGTTGCGGCGGGGGAGGGGTTCTGCATCGTCCCCGCCTCGGTCCGCCGGTCGCGGGTCGACGGCGTCCGTTACCGCCAACTGGTCGAGCGGGTGGCCTCGCCGATCATCATGAGCTTTCGCAAGGACGACCGTTCGCCCGAACTCCACGCCATGGCGGCGGTGATCCGCGAGCGATATGGCGCGTGGGATTATCCGGTTCCCGACGCGATCCTGCGCATGACCGACCAGGGGGAGGCCGGCTGAGCCCGCCCAACCTTTCGGGTATGGCGATCATATGGAGTTGGTGTTGGACGTGCGTGACGCGTCCCGACATTCTGCCCCCACGAAAGCGAAATCGCTTCGGGACAAGTCGCACGACAGATCGCGACTGCAGATGGAGAGGAAGCGGAAAATGGCTTCTATATCATATCGATATTGGATCGGGCGGCGGAAGGGCCGCGTCTTGGCAGGGCTTGCCGGACTGTGCCTGATGCTGCCCATGGCGGCGCAGGCCCAGCAGTCGACAGACGGCAAGGAGCGGCGCTTCTATGTCCGGCTCGGCGCAGCGCGCATCATGTTCGATGAAAAGGCCGATGTGAAGCTGGCGGGGCAGACCCTGCCGGGTGCGAATGCGACCGCGTCGAACAACAACGGTATCAGCCTCGATATCGGCTATTTCCTGACGCCCAATGTGTCCGTCGCCGCCACGGTGGGCGTCCCGCCGACCAGCACGCTGACCGCGTCGGGGAGCCTCGCGGGGGCAGGCACGCTGGGCAAGGTCACCTATGGTCCGGGCCTCTATACCCTGCGCTATCATTTCGGGCGTCCGGGCGGGGTGCGGCCCTATATCGGCGGCGGCCTGAACTGGACGATCATCTTCAAGACCGAAGACGGCGTGCTGAAGGACTTCCGCACCAGCAATACCGTCGGTCCTGCGATCACGGGTGGCATCGACGTGCCGATCAACGAGCGTATTGGGGTGTTCGGTGCGGTGAGCAAGGTGTGGACCAGCACCAACGCGCGCTTCCGGCTGGATACGCCCGATGGCCTGGTGCCGGGCACCGCGTGCGTGCAGCTCAATCCCCTGATTGCGCAGGTCGGCCTGCAATATCGCTTCTGATCCCCCCGGTTCGAACAGGAAGACATGTCATGACCGTCACCGATATCATCCTGATCCACGGCGCCTGGAACCGCGGCGCCTGTTACGACGCGGTCGTCCCGCTGCTCGAAGCGCGGGGCTACCGTGTTCACGCGCCGGACCTGACCGGCCATACTCCCGGCGATGGCGGCCATTTGTCGGTCGTCGACATGGAGCACTACACCCGCCCCGTCGCCGAGATCATGGCGCGGGCCGAGGGCCAGTCGATCCTGCTCGGCCACAGCATGGGCGGATCGTCCATCTCGTGGCTGGCGCAGCATCATGCCGACAAGGTCGCGGGGCTGATCTACCTCACCGCCTTCCTGACCGCGCCCGGCGTGACGCCCGAGACGTTCGTTCTGCCCGGCGAACCCAACCGGGGTACGCCGCACGCGCTGGACCTGATCCAGCCGGTCGACGAGGGACGCGGGTTGCAGGCGGACTTCACGCGGCTGGAGCGTTTCCGCGAAGTCTTCATGGGCGACTATCCCGGCGAGGGGATGCCGCCCGCCGAGCAGTTCATCCAGACGCAGACGACCGTGCCCTTCGGCACGGCCAACCCGATGGAGGGCCGCGCCCTGGCGATCCCGCGCCTGTATATCGAGGCGCTGGACGATGTCGCGATCCCCATCGCCGTACAGCGCCAGATGCAGAAGGAGTTCCCAGGCCCGGTCGCGGTCGTGTCGCTCCCGGCCAGCCATGCGCCCTATTACTCGATGCCCGAGCGACTGGCCGATGCGATCGCCGATTTCGCCGATGCGCCCGCCGAATATGGCCGGGCCGCCACGGCCGCCTGAAGACAGAGGAGTCCTTCATGAAGATCGCGATCATCGGCGCCGGTATCGGCGGACTTACCCTCGCACTGGCGCTTCGGGCGCGGGGTATCGAGGCGACGCTGTACGAGCAGGCGGCGGAACTGAGCGAGATCGGCGCGGCGGTCGCCTTGTCGGCCAATGCCACCCGTGAGTTGCAAAGGCTGGGCCTGATCGACCAGCTCGAGCGGACGGGGGTCGAGCCGACCGAGCTGATCTACCGCGATGGCCTGTCCGGTGATCGCCTGGCCTCCCATGCGGTGCGCAAGGGCGGCGCCTATCGCGATCGGTTCGGCGCGCCCTATCTCGGCATCCACCGCGCCGATCTCCAGACGACGCTGGGCCGCGCAGTAGGGGTGGAGCATATCCATCTGGCCCATCGGCTGGAGCGGATCGAGCCCATGGGCGAGGGGGTGGCGCTCCATTTCGCCGGGCGCGATCCGGTGGAGGCCGACATCGTGGTGGGCGCGGACGGTGTCCGCTCCATCACCCGGCAATGGGTCGGCGGACAGCCGTTGCGCTATTCCGGAACCAGCGCGTTTCGCGGCATCGTGCCGGTCGAGCGGCTGGACGCCTTGCCCGACCCCCAGGCCATCCAGTTCTGGATCGGCCAGGACGCCCATCTGCTGCATTATGCGATCGGCGGCGATGGCGATCACGTCAACTTCTTCGCGGTGGTGGAGGGCCCCACCGCCTGGCCCGATCGCGGCGGTACGGTGCCGATCGAGCCCGGTGAAGCGGTGGAGGCCTTCGCCGACTGGCACCCGGCGGTTCGCCAGATGGTCGCGGCGGGCGATGTCGAACGGCGCTGGGGCCTGTTCGTCGCCCCGCCGCTTCGCCACTGGCATCGGGGGCCGGTCGTCCTGATCGGCGATGCCGTCCATGCCATGCTGCCGCATCACGGGCAGGGCGCGAATACGACGATCGAGGATGCCATCACCCTGGCGACGATGCTTGACGGTCTGACGACGTCCAACCGCGACGCGCGCTTCGCCGCCTATCAGAAGGAGCGGGCGCTGCGCACCCGCCTCATCCAGCGCAGCTCATGGGACGCCAATCGCGCCCTCCATACCGATGCCCGCCTGCCGGATGCGATCCGGCACCGCGCGATGAACCGCTTCCCCGAACGCTATGGCTGGATCCACAAGTTCGATGCGTCCGCTCGGTTGTCGGGTATGTCCCACGCCGGTTCCGTGCGCCCCTGACCTCTCGCGACCGGCATATGGAACCTGTGTGCCGCCCATCCAACGGGCGTGCCCGTCACGCGTCCTATGCGACACCACGAATGCGCGTGGCTTGAAATGTCCGAAAGAATGCGCGAAGACTCGGGAAACAAAATAGCGGGATTTCACCCGCCAGGCATACGAGTGCGAACGCACCACGGGGCCGTAGAATGGGAGAGGGTCCTATGTCTGCGGTCTATTCATTATCCTCGTGCATCGAATGGCAGTTCGCCGAAGCGGGTACGCTCGACGCGCGGTTGCGCGCGGCCAAGGCGGCCGGGTTGGAACTGGCCGAGTTCCACCTCTGGCGCGACAAGCCGATCGACGCGCTGGCCACCGCGCTCGCCGAAACGGGGATGCGGCTGACCAGCCTTTGCGTCGATCCGCGCCGCTCGATCGTCGATCCGGCCGAGCGCGACGAGATGGTCGCCGCCGTTCGCGAAACCATCGCGGCCACCGCCAGGCTCGGCAAGCCCGCGCTGATCGTCGCATCGGGCTTCCGCGTCGAGGGCATGAGCGAGGCGGAGCATTTCGACAATGCGGTGGCCGCGCTGCGCGCCGCCGCCGATGCCGCCGAGGAGGCAGGCGTCATGCTTCTGCTCGAACCGCTCAATACCCGGCTTTTCGCGACCATGTATCTGGTCAGCACCACGCTCGGCCTGGATCTGGTCGCGGCGGTGGGCAGTCCGAACCTGCGGTTGTTGTACGATGTCTGGCATAGCGCGGTGATGGGCGAGGACATGCGCGCGGTCTTGGCCGGGCGGATCCACCTGGTCGCCCATGTGCAGGTCGCCGACATTCCCGACCGCAACGAGCCTGGCACCGGAAGCCTCGATTGGCACGAGGTGACGCGGACCCTGCGCGACCTGGGCTATACCGGTGCCATCGGACTCGAATATTTCCCGACGCTGCCCATGGAGCAATCTCTCGCCCTTTCACGAAAAGCGCTGGCCGACTGACGCATATCCTCTGCTGTCCTGAACGGGTCATCGCCATGAAAAAGAGTGAGTTGGGCTTCGCCGAGCGGGTCAGCTACGGCTTCGGCGACATGGGAACCAGCTTGGCCTATAATATGGCCAGCGGCTTCCTGCTTTTCTACTACACGAACGTCGTCGGCTTGCCCGCCGCCGCCGTCGGCACGGTGTTTCTGGTCGCGCGGCTGATGGATGCCGTGATCGACATTCTGGTTGGGATCGCGGTCGACAAGACGCGCTCGCGCTGGGGGCGGACGCGCATCTATTTCCTCATCATGGCGATACCCTATGCGCTGTTGACGGTCGCTGCGTTCTCGATGCCCGCCTGGAGCCAGTGGGCCCAGCTCGTCTATGCCTTCGTCACCTTCAAGGCGCTGGGCATCGTCATGTCGCTTCAGGCCATTCCCTATACCGCGCTGATGCCGATGATGACGTTGGACGGCAAGGAGCGGTTGCGGCTCTCAGGCTGGCGTTCGATCGGAACCGCGACCGGCGTGGTCCTTGGGACGGCCGCGGTCATGCCGTTGGTCGATCTGCTGGGCGGGGGCGATCAACGGCGCGGCTTCACGCTGGTGACCGCCTTGTTCGCGGTCGTGGGACTGGTCTGCACGCTGGCGCTCTTCCGCAATTGCAAGGAGCGTTACGAGGATGACGCGCAGCCGGGCTTCGCCATCCTGCCCGTCATCGGCGAGATGGTGCGCAACCGGGCGTGGTTGGTCGTCTTCTTCCATTGCCTGCTCTATTTCGCGCGCTTCGGCATGATGATGGCCGCCACGGCCTATTTCGCCATCGACGTGATGGGGCGACCCTGGATGATCTCGGTCATGCTGCCCGCGGTCGCCGGGATGCTGCTCCTGTCCGCCTTCGTCGCGCCTGCGATCCTGGCCCGAACGGGGCTGCGTTGCGGCACGGCCGGGGCGCTGGCGATCGCGGCCTTGTTCTTCGGCGCGCTGCCCTTCGTACAGGACGATGTGCCGCTATTCATGGGGCTTTACGTCGCCGGCTGTCTGGCGACGTCGATCACCATCACCTCGACCTATGCGATGATCGCCGAGACGGTAAATTACCACGAGGCCAAGTTCGGCGCCCGTCGCGAAGGGCTTTTGTCGGCGGGCATCAGCCTGTCCACGAAGCTGGGCATGGCGCTGGGTACGGCGGGCTTCGCCTATGTGCTGGGCGCGTTCCACTATGCGCCGGGCCATGTTACCGCCGAGGCGCGCGAGGCGATCCGGTGGACCTATAGCGGCGGCGCGGTGGCGGTGCTCATCGTCCAGACGCTGGTCGTCCTCTGCTGGCCCGGCATGACCCGGCCCAAGCCCTGACCGCCCCAATTCCATGTCGCGCCGCAACGCGATCACCCAAGATGATGGATACCCCCATGAACAAAGATGCGATCGCCATAAGTCTGGATTTGATCAATCGTCATTATCAGGAGCCGAACCGGAATCGGTATGAAGGCAAATATTTCTGGGAAGAACTATATCCCCTGATCAGCGCCAGCGGTTTTCATGGGATCGAGATTCCCTATGAGCCGGTCTGGCAATTCGGTGGCCGCAGCGGCGTTCCGATGAACCGATATTGTATCAACACCAAATATGGCAGTGCCGCCGCCTATCGCGAGCGGCTTCGACAGAGCGGCATCGACCGCGTGACCGGCGTGACCTTTGATCCCAATCTGTTCATGCGGAACGACAATCTGGGCTTCTTCTTCGGTGCCAGCGGCCATTTCGCGGCGGAGGCGCTGGCCCATGCGGCCGATCTGGGCGCCGATTACTTCGCGATCAGCCCGTCCGCCTATTATGGACGCATGGCGCATCATCACCCCGATCTGGAATCCAAGATGGAGGAGGTGGTCGAGCGGGAAACCGAGTTGCTTGAGGGGCTGGCCGCCAAGGCGGCGGAGGCGGGCGTCGATCTGGTGCTTCGCAACGAATTCTGGAGCCTGTTTCGCGGCGAGCGCATATCGACCTTGCTGGAGGCGCTGCCGGATAGCGTGAAGCTCGACGTCGATACGGCCACGCTGACGATCGCCGGTATCGCGCCTGCCGATTTCATCGCCGCGCATATCGACCGGATCGGCTGCGTGCACCTGACCGATACCGACTTCGTCGACACGACGGACAACTGGAAAAGCCCCAACCCGGAATTTCCGGCCGCGCGCGCCACCCAGGTCTTTCGTGATCCCGGAACCGGATCGGTGGATCTGAGCGGAATCGTCCAGCTTCTCGAACGACTTGGCTATGACGGACCGGTCGTTTGCAGCGCACGCCAGACACGCGATCCGTTCCGCGCCCTGCTGCGCATTCGCGCCTTCCTCAATCAGCTTCCAAACTAAGCCGGACGGAGATTCCTGCCATGCCCAATATCCGCTACGCCAATATGAGCCACTGGAAGGCGATCCCCTATCGGCAGATCGAAAACTTCCGCGACTTTTATTATGAGGACAGGACGAACACCGCTTATTATTCGGACTGGGATACGATCCTGAAATACCAGTCCGCGCTCGGCTTCGACGGTATCGAGATCGCGCCATGGGACCTGGCGGACATCCTGCCGCTGTTCGGTTCGCCCGAGGAATTCTCGGCATTCGCGAAGGATCGCGCGGTCGAGGTCATCGGCATGTTCCACGGCGCCCATGCTTCCCACGCGGCCGATCATTTCGACGAAGCCGTGCGCGCCGGGCGGGAAGCCGTCGACACGATCGTCCGGTTCGGCGGGACCTATATGAACACCTGTCCCACCGACAATTATTATGGGAACGGCCCTTTGTCGCGGGAAGCGGTCCGGCAATGCGCCCGGACGATCAACGAGATCGGTCGCTACGCCACCGATCGCGGCGTCAAGATCGGCCTGCACAACGAGTTCTTCTGCGCGATCAATCTGCCGAACCACCGGGAGTTCATCGAAAGCACCGACCCGAAGCTGGTCCACTATTGCATCGACACAGCGCAGGTCGCGATCATGGGGGAGGACCTGCTGACCTTCTACAATGACTATCACGACCGCATCAGCACGTTCCACCTCAAGGATACCGCATCGGTTCGTCAGCCCGATGCCGTGCGTTATGCGCAGGACCCGGAGATCACCGACGATGGCACACGCTGGTTCTGGGAACCCGGCCTGGGCGAGTTGGACCTGAAGGGGCTCTATCGCCTGTTGAAGCAGCACCAGTTCAAGGGCTGGATGTCGGTCGAATATGATGGGTCGCCCGACCTGTTGGCCTCGATGGCGCTGACGCGATATCATCTCGATAAGGAATTGCGGCCCATCTACGACTGAGCGAGGGAACACGCCTCAATCGAATAGCCGTTTCGGCAGGCGGGTCAGCAGAAGCGCGATGGCCAGCAGATCTGCCGCCACCGCCAATGTCGCGATCAGGAACGCGGTCACGGGTGGCCAGTGGTCACCCGTCATCGAGAAATAGATGGTGGCGATGAGGGCGGTGCCCATCGCGCCGCCGATCTGCTGCATCGTCTTGTGCATGGCGCCCGCGACCCCCGCATGGTTGCGGTCGACCCGCGACAAGGTGATCGGCCCCAGCGGCCCGCTGAGCGTACCCATGCCGATCCCCGCCATCAGCAGCAGCGCGCCGATCACGACGCCCGGCACCGCGACGTGCACCGCCAGCCCGGTCGCCGCACAGCCCAGCGCCATCAGCATGGCCCCCATGATCGGTACGCGACGCCCGTGTACGGGAAGGGCCTTTCGCCCGATCTGGCTGATCCCGGCCATCACGCCCAGTCCGAACGGCATGTGCAGCAGCGCGACATCGACCGGGCTATATCCCAGCCCCCGTTGCAGCGTGACGCTGAAGGTCAGCAGGAAACCGCCCGACGCGACCGCGAACGCGCCGGTCGCCGCCAGTCCGATGCGAAAGCTGCGGTCTTCGAACAGGGACGGTTCGATCAGTGCCGACCCCAGCCTGGCACGGCGTGATCGCTCATAGCGCCAGAACCCCCACCACAGGCCGGCACTCATCAGCGCCAATCCGCCCATCCACCATGGCCAGCCCGCGCTCCGCCCTTCGATCAGGGGAAGCAGCAGCGTGCCGAGCGCGGCGAACAACAGCAGGGATCCCGGCGCGTCGATGCGTAGGGCATGGCCCGAACGGCCCGGCGGCAACAGCATTCGCCCCGCGACCAGCGCGAGCACGCCGAAGGGCAGGTTGATGAGGAAGACGCTGCGCCAGCCGAGGTCGAGCGGGTTGAGCTGAATGAGCAGGCCGCCGAGCACCGGGCCGCCGATCGCCGCCAATCCGCCGATCACGCCAAAGGCCGCCAACCGGCCGATCCGCTCGCTGGGTGAATAGAGAAGCTGGATCAGCGCCACGCCTTGCGGTGCCATGATCGCCGCCGCCGCTCCTTGCGCCAGACGCGCGACGGCGAGCGTCGTGGGCCCCGATGCCAGCCCGCAGGCCAGTGACGCGATCGAGAAGGCGGCCACGCCGATCGCAAACATCCGGGCATAACCGAACAGGTCGCCCAGCCGCCCCCCGACGACCAGCAGCACGGCGAAGGTGAGGAAATAGCCGGAGACCACCCATTGCATCGCCCGATCCGAGGCGCCGAGGCCCTGCTGGATCGCGGGGAGGGCGGTGTTGACGATCGTCGAATCGGCCACGTCCATGACGAAGGCGAGAAGGATGGTCGCAAAGGCCAGCGCCCTCTGCCGCTCGTTCAAGCCATCCGAAACCGCACGTGTCGCCACCTTGATGATCCTTGCTTGACAGGGTGGCACGTCATGGCGATACCACGTATCAGAATGCAAGTTCTAATTAAGCCGTAGCAGCGGCGAATCGATTGGGAGAAAAGCCGATGGCCGTCACGCCAGAAAGCCCCGAGATGCGCCGACCCGGCATCGGTCAGGGCATTACCGTCATCACCGCCGGCTTTCTGCCGATCCTGGCCATCGCCTCGCTATTCCCGGCGGTGCCGTCGATCATCGACCATTTCTCGGCCGATCCTTCCGCATCGTGGAAGGTGCCGGCGATGGTGTCCGCACCGGGGCTGACCATCGCCATGGTCGCGCTGTTCGCGGGAATCCTGGTCGACCGCTTCGGTCGGCGCAAACTGATGCTGGCCGCCACCCTGTTCTATGCGCTGTTCGGCGCGGCGCCCTTTTTCCTCGACAGCCTCGATGCGATCTATGCCTCGCGGTTGTTGCTGGGCGTGTCGGAGGCGGTCATCCTGACCACGCTCAATACGCTGATCGGCGATTACTGGGATGAGAAGGGACGGCGCAACTGGCTGACGATGCAGGGGCTGGCCGGGCCGTTCCTGGCCAGCGGGGTGATCCTGGCGTCGGGCTTCCTCACCGGTCTGCGTTGGAACGGCATCTTCCTGATCTATCTGGTCGCCTTTCCGATCTTCGTCGCGGCGGTGAAGTTCCTCTACGAACCGCAGAGCGATGCGACCGCGCGCAAGATGCTGGGGATCGGCCAGGAACCGGCGCGCACGCCGTTTCCCATGGCGTCGGTCGCCATGATCGGCGGCGTGACGCTGTTCGCCTCGGCGCTCTATTATGTCTTCATCATCAACGGCGGCATGGCGTTCCGCGAGGTCGGCATCCAGTCGTCGCAGGAACTGGGCAAGCTGACCTTCATTCCCAGCCTGTTCGTGATGCTGGGCTCGGTGATCTTTTGGGCCACGGGACGGGCGCGTCCGGTGGTGCAACTGGGCATCTTCCTGGCGCTGATCGGCGGGGGGCTGGCGACGATCGGGCTGGCGCCGGATTGGCGATGGATGATCGCCGGGCTTGTCGTCCAGCAGACCGGCGCGGGCATGGCGGTGCCGACGCTGATCGCCTGGGCCCAGACCAAATTGCCCTTTGAGCATCGCGGGCGCGGTATGGGCGTGTGGACCGCGTGCTTCTTCTTCGGGCAATTCTCCAGCCCGTTCCTGGTGTCGATGTTCCGCGCCCAACTGGGTGCGATGCAGGCGGCGTTCCTCATCATGGGCGTGGCCGGGGTCGTCGGCGCGGTCGCGGCCTTCCTTATCGCGATGTCGCGGCGTGACAGCGGCACGGCCGCCGTCGCCGCGGCCTGATCTCAACCTCTCTGTTCAGGACCATAGTCATGACGATCAAGCGAGGCGTCAGCCTCTACAGCTATCAGAACGAGACTTTCCTCGGTAAAATGACGCTGGAGGATTGCATCCGCACCTCCGTCGAATTCGGCGCCAACGGCATCGAGGTGATCGGCGAGCAGACCTTCTGGGGCTGGCCGGAGGCCGGGGTCGCCGAGGACAAGATCGCCGAGTGGCATCACCTGATCGGCAAATATGACGCGGTGCCGGTCTGCCACGACTTCATGCTGGACTATAAGCGTTACAAGGGCCGCGAAATGCCTTTCGACGAACAGGTCGCGAGCGTGAAGAACGATATCGACTTCGGGGCGCGGCTGGGCGTCAGATATGTCCGCGCGCTCGTGTCGATCGCGCCCGAGGTACTGGTGGCGGCCGCCCCCCATGCCGAGGAAAGGGGTATCAAGATCCTGATCGAGGTGCATGCGCCGCTGCACTTCGATCATCCCTGGATCATCCGCCATGCCGAGGCCTTTGAAAAGTCGGGCAGCGATGCGCTCGGCTTCCTGCCCGACATGGGCATGTTCCTGTCCAAATTTCCGCCCGTGTGGAAGGAGCGCTTCATCCGCAACGGCGTGCCGCCGCATATCGCCGACTATATCACCAAGGCCTATGAGGACCGCGTCCTCAGCGAATATGTCATCCTGAACGTCCGGGAGATGGGCGGCGTCGGACCCGCGATCGGCATGGCCGAAACGCTGCGTCACAATGCGGCGTACGAGCCGAAGCGCATGCTCGACTATATGCATCGCATCCACAACGTGCATGGCAAATTCTATCAGATGGACGAGGATCTCGTCGAACCCTGCATCCCCTATGACGACATCGTCGCGGTGCTGAAGCGCGGGAATTACGACGGCTATATCTGCTCGGAATATGAGGGGAATCGCTGGATCGAGGATGCGCACGAGGTCGATTCCGTGGAGCAGGTCCGCCGCCATCAGGCGATGCTGAAGCAACTGATCGCCGCGCCCGCCACCGACACCCTCGCCGCCTGAAGGAAACGACCGATGTTCGACAACAAGATGATCGTGGAAGACAGCCTGAAGGCAACCGACAGCGGGTTCAGCATCGAGGCACGGCTGCCCTATTATCGGGGGCTCGGCCTGTCGATGATCGAGAATGTGGCGATCAGCTTCGATGGCGAAGCGGTGCCGCGCGAGGATATCACCCTGTCCTTGCGGGGGCGCACCTGGACGCTGGACGAGATAGAAACCGAATATGGCGACCGCTGGAATTTCGGCGAGAAGGCGCTAGTGGGCGTCAGGCGGGCAGGGGGCCTTGCCCCGGGCGAGCACCGGATCGAACTGGCCGAGACGATGCGGATTTCCTATCTGCCGTTCGTTCCGACGACCAAGGATGCCAAGGTGCTGACGCTACGCTGATCGACACGCAAGGTAATGAAAGGGGCGGTTTCCGAACGGGAAGCCGCCCCTTCTTCATGTCCGGACCATGACATCGCATCCGTAAAAAAAAGGGGCAGCCTTTGTTCGAAAGGCTACCCCCGCGACTGCATCGCTGTCAGATCGCGCCTTCCTTCAGCATCGATACGGCATTGGAACAGGCTCGCGCCGTCAGCGCCATATAGGTCAGCGAGGGATTCTGGCAGGCCGAGGACGACATCTGCGCGCCGTCGGTGACGAACAGATTGGGCACGTCATGCGCCTGGCTCCATTTGTTCAGCACGCTGGTCCTCGGATCGTGCCCCATCCGCGCGCCGCCCATTTCGTGAATGGCGGAGCCGCCGGGATTGGGGGTATCCATGCCCATGATGACGTGCCCACCGGCGGCGGTCAGCATCGCGGCCGCCTCTGCCTTGGCATCGGCCAGGGCGGCATGTTCCTCCGCCCCATGCGCGAAGTTGATGCGCAGGGCAGGGAGGCCCGCCGAGTCCCTGATCGTCTGGTCCAGCGTGATCCGGTTGCTGGCGCGCGGCATGGAATCGGCGAAAGCCACCAGCACCATCCGCCACATGCCGGGTTCGCGCAGGCTGTCCTTATAGTCCTTGCCCACGCCGGGGTTGCGCTTGCCCGCCGTCCAGGCGGCACGGAATGCCCCGCCCTGATACGAGAAACCGCGGGTGTACCCCTTGCCGTCGATCGTATCCAGGTTGCGG
Source organism: Sphingomonas sp. GM_Shp_1 (assembly GCF_026540895.1). Taxonomy (GTDB): domain Bacteria; phylum Pseudomonadota; class Alphaproteobacteria; order Sphingomonadales; family Sphingomonadaceae; genus Sphingomonas. Next base: position 110,455 of record NZ_JALNUR010000005.1, read on the forward strand.
AAGCGGGGGATGACCACCCCGGTCGGGCGGTTGCCGAAATAGCTGTGCTGCTCGAACCCCGGCATGATCGCGATCCCGGCGACCGTCTGGGCATGGTCCATGATATGCGTGCCGAGCACGCCGCTGGAATTGGCGAGACCATGGGGATTGGCCTCGTTCGCCGAGCGGAGCAGCACGCCGACGCTGTTGAACGACCCGGCATTCAGGAACACGATCCGGGCATGGGCGCGCTGGCGCGTTCCGTCCTTGGTGTTGATGAAGCGCACGCCGGTCGCGCGGCCGGTCGCCGGATCATGCTCGACCGCCTCGACCACGGCATCGGTGACCAACGTGAGGTTGCCGGTCTTCTGTGCGGCGGGCAGCGTCGAACTCTGCGTCGAGAAATAGGCGCCGTAGGAACAGCCGCGCGCGCAGATCGAGCGATACTGGCACGCCGCCCGCCCCTGGTCGGGCTTGGCCTCGGTCAGATTGGCATTGCGCCCGATGGTCAGGCGACGGTCCGGCCATTGCCGACCGATGACCTCGCGCGTGTGCTGCTCGACGGCGTTCAGCGCCATGGGCGGCTGAAAGCGCCCATCGGGAAGCTGGGGCAGCCCCTCCGCCATGCCCGCGACACCGATGAACTCCTCGACCTTGTCGTACCACGGGGCCAGATCGGCGTAACGGATCGGCCAGTCGGTCCCATGGCCATCGCGGCGATTGGCATCGAAATCATAGTCCGACCAGCGATAGCATTGCCGCCCCCAGGTCAACGACCGTCCGCCAAGCTGATAGCTGCGCCACCAGTTGAACTCGGTGCTGCCTTCCGTGGTATAGGGGTTTTCGCGGTCGTTGACGAAATGGTCCTGGGTGAACTCGGTGAAGTGCCGGTTCTTGCGCTGGACGGCATAATCCTTGTCGTAGAGTTCGGCATCGCCGACCCCGCGAAATTCCAGGTCCCAGGGCGCTAGCGTCTCGCGGGTATAGCCGCTGCCATGCTCGATCATCGGGCCACGCTCGATCATCAGGACCTTCAGCCCGGCCTCGGTCAGCTCCTTGGCGGCCAAACCGCCAGTGATGCCCGAGCCCACCACGATAGCATCGAAAACGGGATTTTGTGCCATCAGCTGAACTCCACGGCGGTCCAGTCGCTCGACCAGGCGCGGCTTCCGGGGGTGTAGGGGATGTCGGCGTCCCATCGGCCGGGGACCAGTTCATACTGCAACTCGCGCGAGCCGCCGACTTCGGAGGTATAATAGGCGGTGAGGATCAGGCCCTTGAGCTTGCGCCAGGGGGACTCGACCGAGTCCGGGCCGGCGTCGGCGAAGGCGGCCTTGTCGATGGCTGCCACCGCCGCTTCCCGCCGGGCGGGGGCAGCGTTCAGATAGTCGCCATGCGTCCCGGCATCCAGTTGCCATTCCAGCCAGGCCAGATAGTCCAGGCTGCCGTCCCGACGCTGATGACGCGACAGGGTGACGGGCAGGGCGGCTCCGGCGGCGGGGGCGCGGGTGCCGTCAAGGCCATGGGCCAGGGCCAGGATGACGAAATCATGCGCGCCGATCTCGCCTGCGCCAGGCGTGGTGGTGCGGGGGATAACCCGCTGCGCCGCGTCACGCAGCACCGCACGCTGTCGATCGGTGACGATGTCCGCCGTGTCGGTCCAGCGGACGGCGGCGGTCGGGATGCCCACCACCATGGCGAACAGCGCCGCCCCTCCCAGTATCTCGCGTCGAGCCAAGCCCGTTTCGGCCATCACGTGCCCCATCCTCGCCTATGCCGCCTTTATCGACGGCTATAATTAGAACTATCGTTCTATTAAGGAGATTTGGACGAGGAGACAAGCGCTAAGCGCGGGGCGCGCGCGCCTTGGGATTGGTGGACAGATAGGCGGCCAGCATGTCGGCCAGATCGGTCTTCAACTCGGACCAGTCGCCTTCGCCCGCCGCATCGATTGACGAACCGAAACCCAGATAGCGCGCGATCGCGGCATAGAGGATGCGGAATCCCGCATCGGCGGCATGTTCGGGATCGGCATGGGGGATCGAGTCGCGGTTGGTGAGCAGCGCGGCGATCACCGCTTCGCTCGTCCGGGCATAGCTCCGCTTGCCGATGGCCGCGATCACCGGGTCCGCACTGGCGCGCAACATCAGCGGGCGCATCAGGTCGGCGTAGCGGCGCAGCACCTCGGCCACCGACTCCACCAGGTCATGCACCATGTCGATCAGGTCGCCGCCCCGTGCGTTCAACTCTGCAATGGCCGCCAGCATGTCCGCATCGACCCGCTCCAAGACACGCAACTGCACGACATGGACCAAGTCGTCCTTGCTGTCGAAGCGGCAATAGATCGAACCGATCGACACTTTGCCGTGCTTGGCGACCTCGTTCAGCGTGAATTCGTCCGAACCGCGCTGGGTCATCAACTCCTCGGCGGTGGCCAGCATCCGCTCGAAACTCGCCTTGCTACGGCCCTGCTGCGGCGCGCGCGCCTTGGCCATGATCGTTTCGATATCCATCGACACCCCATTGACAGCCCCCGGGCGGCCGTCATATCAGAATTACAGTTCTAATTTCATTTTAAACGAACCGCAGCAAAGCGGCAACGCGCCACGCCATGACGTGGGTGAAAAAAGGGAGAGGTTTGATGCGTTTCTCGGTATTCCTCAACGCACGGTCCATGGCGCCGGAGCAGGATCGCGTGCTGATCCATGGCCTGACGGCCCATGCGGAACGGGCCGCCGCGCTGGGCTTCGATGCGCTGTTCATGCCGGACCATCATTTCAACGGCTATATGCCGATCGCCAGCGACAGTTACATGTTCGCCTCCTATCTGGCGGCGAAATTCCCGCACATGCACTTCGGCTTTTCGGTCACCTCGGTGCCGCTGCATCATCCGGTGCGCTTCGTCGAGCGGATCAACATCCTCGACCAACTGACCGACGGCAAGCTGCTGGTCGGTGTCGGATCGGGCACCACGCCCGAGGAGATGATCGGCTTCGGCGTCGACTATCGCGACGCGGGCGCGATCTCCGAAAAGAATCTGGCGCTGGCGGAGCAGCTCTGGGCCAAGAGGATGGACGATCCGGCGGTCGAGATCGACAATGGCCCGCACCAGGGGCGCGTGCTCCAGCGGATCGCGCCCGCCGCCTATAGCGAGGGTCATGCCCGGCTGATGCCGGTGGCGATGAAGGAAGCGAGTGCTCGTCGCGCCGCCGAGAATGCATGGCCCGCCTTCATTCCCGCCTTCACCCCACCGCAGATCGGCGGCACTGAGCCGATGAAGCATGTCGCCAAGTTCTTCGGCATCTACAGGACGATGCTGGAGCAGGCCGGGCACAGCGCCGAGAAGATTGCCAGCGCGCTCGACTGGACGACCCACACCTATCAGCTGGTCCATGTCGCCGACAGTGACGAGCAGGCGCGCGAGGAGATGATGACCATCCTGCGCGCCTATCAGGACGCCATCGAACGAGAGGCCGAATTCAACGCCCGTGCCGAGTCCAACGATGCGAACAAGAAGACCGACCGCACGCCCAATGCGCTGACCGAGGACTGGATCGGAACCTGGTGCCTTTACGGTTCGCCCGACACGGTGATCGCGCATCTCAAGCCCTATGAGGAGCTGGGCATCGGCAACATCCTGTGCGGCACGACCACGGGGCCGCTGACGGACGAGCGGCTGCACCTGGGCGACCAGACGCTGCGCTTGCTGTCGGAAAAGGTCATGCCCGCGTTCAAGAAGGCCTGATCCGATGGCACGTCATATCGTGGGGATCGGTGGCACCTTCCGCCCGCGTTCGTCGAGCGAGATGCTGGTGCGGTCCGTGCTCGCCGAGTGCGAGCGGATGGGCGCGCATACGACCATGTTCGATGGTCCGGCGCTGGCGGCGCTGCCGCACTTCAACCCGGAGCGTCCCGAACGCACGTCGGAACAGGCGGCCTTCGTCGCGGCGCTGCGCCAGGCGGACGGCCTCGTCATCGGGACGCCGGGCTATCATGGCGGCGTCTCGGGCGTGGTGAAGAACGCCATCGACCTGCTCGAGGATCTGCGCGGGGACGAGCGGGTCTATTTCGACGGGATGCCGGTCGGCCTGATCGTGTCGGCGGCGGGATGGCAGGCGGGCGGCGTCACGCTGGCGGCGCTGCGCGGGATCGTCCACGCGATGCGCGGCTGGCCGACCCCGGCGGGGATCGCGATCAACTCGATCGCGCAGAAGCCCTTCGGCGGCGACGGCGCGATCGTCGATGAAGGCGTGGCGGCGCAGATCGCCACTCAGGCGCGGCAGGTCATGGCCTTTCGCCTGGAACCGGTCGCATGACCGCGCTGACCACCGCGCAGCAGGCGAGCCTGACCGCCGGGGCGGCGATGTGGCGATCGGTCGCGATCCCGGAGGCGGGCATTCCATCGCTGCACATGAGCGATGGCCCGATGGGGATCGCCAGCGGGCGGGTCGACGAGCGCGACGTCGCGCGCCTGTCGCCGTGCGCGACGGCCCTCGGTGCCAGCTTCGATGTCGCACTGATTGCGCGGGTCGCGGCGCTGGTCGGGGGCGAAGCGATCCGCATGGGTGTCGACCTCGTCCTGGCCCCCAATGTCAACATGGCGCGCAGTCCGCTGGCCGGGCGGGCGTTCGAATATTTTTCCGAAGATCCCCTGCTGACCGGGCTGGCGGGCGCGGCGTGGACAAGGGGGCTTCAGTCGACCGGCGTCGGTGCCTGCGTCAAGCATCTGGTCTGCAACGATAGCGAGACGGATCGCGACCGCATGAACGCCGTGATCGACGAGCGGGCGCTGCGCGAGGTCTATCTGCTGCCGTTCGAATTGTGCGCGGCGGCCGGGGCGGGGGCGATGCTGACCGCCTATAACCGGGTCAATGGCGACTGGTGCGCCGAGCATGGCCATATCTCGACCATCGTGAAGCGGGAATGGGGCTTTGCCGGGCCTTTCATCAGCGATTGGTTCGGGACGCATTCGACCGCAGGCAGCCTGAACGGTGGGCTCGACCTGGAGATGCCGGGACCGGCGCGGTTCCTCGGTTCCAAGGCCGTGGCGGCGGTTGAGGCGGGTGAGGTGGCGGCGGAGCGATTGGCCGACGCCGCCGAGCGTGTCGCGCGGGCCGCTCGTCGCTGGTCCGGCCCCAAATCGGCGTCCGAAGAAGATGCCGATGCGCTGCTGGTCGAGGCGGCGGCAGCGGGTATGGTGTTGCTCCGCAACGAAGGCGATCTGCTGCCGATGACGCCGGGCAGGCATCGCCGGATCGCGGTGATCGGCCCGAATGCGGCGGCCCCCTGCTATCAGGGCGGCACCTTCGCCAAGATCGCCCTGTCTCCTGACGCGGTTCGTCCCCTGGACGCGATCATCGCGCGTTATGGCGGTGCGGCAGAGATCATCTACGAACCCGGCGTCGATCCCCAGCCGCGCCTGCCCACCATGCCGGTACGGTCCATTGATGGCGAGGGGCAGGGCATGACGGTCGAGTATTTCGCCGATGGCGACCTGTCCGCCCAGCCGATCGGGCAGGAGGTGCGCAACACCAATTCGCTGGTCTGGTTCGTCGGCGTGCATGAGCAGGGTGTCTTCGACCGTCCTGCCGCGATCCGTGCCAGTGGCTGGTTCACGGCCACCATGGACGGCGTGCATCGCTTCTATGCGGGGGCGACCGGCGCGGTCACCCTGAAGGTCGATGGGCAGCCGCTGATCGAGCAGTCCCGGCGTATGGCGGCGTCGGACGTGATGGGCTCCCTCAAGCGCGGCGATGCCGACAGCGCCGAGACGATGCTGACGGCCGGGCAGCGCGTGCTGGTCGAGGTCGTGTTCCGCTATGACGGCGCGCGGGTCCACGGCCTGTGGTACGGCGTGCGCGGACCGGACAGCGCCGAGGCGATGCTGGCGCGCGCGGTCGAGGCAGCGGCGGGTGCCGACGCGGTGATCCTCATGATCGGCGAAACATCGGACTCCAGCGTCGAGAGCAAGGATCGGCCCGACACCGCGGTCGCGCCCGAGCAGAGGACGCTGATCGATACGGTCTGCTCGGCCAATTCCAACACCGCGATCATCGCCAATATCGGCCATGCCTTTGACGCGACATGGCATGACCAGGCATCGGCGCTGATCTCCGCCTGGTATCCCGGCGAGGGTTTCGGCCCGGCGCTCGCCGCCGTCCTGGCGGGTGATGCCGAGCCGGGTGGCCGGTTGCCGGTCACGCTGGCCCGATGCGAGGCGGACTATCCGGCACTGTCGCTTCAGCCGGACGGGGAGAGTGATCTTCCCTATCAGGACGGCGTGCTGATCGGATATCGGGGTTTACGGGCACGCGGCACGGCGCCGCTCTACGCTTTCGGCGCGGGGCGGGGTTACACCCGTTTCGATTGGCGGAATGTCGAAACCGATGGCGGCGATGTCCTGGTCACCCTGCGCAATAGCGGCGAGCGTGTCGGGAGCGAGGTGGTGCAGCTCTATCGGCATGTCCCCGAATTCGCACTTGTCGGCTTCGCCAAGATCCTATTGCAGCCGGGTGAGACGAGGACGGTCAGGATCACGCCCGAGCCCCGCCTTTTCCGAATCTGGAACGGCCGCGACTGGGAGAAGCCGGGCGAGCGCGGCCGCCTGTCGGTCGGCCGTGCCAGCGACGATCTGCCCTTCACGACGGAGGTGGCGATATGAAGGCCCTGTTTCATGCGCTCGTCCTCACCACGCCATTTCTGGCACCGGCCGCGCTTGCCGGATCGGGGAGCACGCTGACCGAGCGCAACCGCGTGATCATGACCGATTTCGCCGATCGCTTCTATACCCGACGCGACGTGGCAGGGGCGTTTCAGCGCTATGTCGTGGCGGACTATATCCAGCATAATCCCGGCCTTGCCGATGGCCGCGACGCCGCGGTCGCCGCGCTTGCCCCCAAATTCGCGACGCCCGGCGCGCGCTTCGACGTGAAGCGGATCATCGTCGACGGCGACATGGCGGTCATTCACCTGCACGGTCGCACCAACCCGGATACCCCCGGCGGTGCGGTCGCCGACATCTATCGCCTGAAGGACGGCAGGATCGTCGAACATTGGGACGTGATCCAGCCGATGCCGACCACCGCGCGCAATCCGCATCCCATGTTCTAGCTGCTGCAAAATTATCTCGCCCGATCGCCGATCGGTGCTTGACTCCCATATTAAATAGAACAATCATTCTAGTTCTAAACGAGGGGCGGATACGCCTCCGACCAAGGAGAGGGGATCAGATGATGAGGTTCCGCCGCGTCGTACTAACGGCGCTTACCACCACCACCGCTTTGTGCGTGGCCCATCCCGCGTTCGCGCAGATTGCCGATCCAGCAGGCGCGACGCCGCAGACATCGGCCAACAGAACGACGACGAGTGCGTCCGACGACGGGCTTCAATCCGAAGATATCATCGTCACCGCGACCAAGGTCGAAACGCGGTTGCAGGACACCCCGATCGCCATCCGCGCCATCGGCGGGGCGGATCTGACCAAGGCGCAGGTCACCGACGTCAGCGGGCTTCAGCGGCTGGCCCCGGACCTGGGCATCACCCCGGACTCCGTCTTCACCAAGATCGCGATCCGTGGCGTATCCAGCCAGGATATTTCGGAAAGCGCCGATCCCGCTCTGACCGTTTCGATCGACGGCGAATATATCAACCGCCCGGTCGGCCTGAACGCCAATTTCTTCGACCTGGAGCGGATCGAGGTACTACGCGGGCCGCAGGGTACGTTGTTCGGCCGCAACTCGACGGCGGGTGCGCTCAACATCGTGGCGGCCAAGCCTGTTCTGGAAAGCTTCGAGGGCTCGGCGACGGCGGGCTACGGCAATTACAATGCGATCTATGCGACGGGCGCGGTCAACGTGCCGCTGGGCGACAAGGTCGCGATCCGCATCGCCGGGCTGCACAACCAGCATGACGGCTATGTCGACAATGGTCCGGCGGGGCGTGGCGACGATGCCAATGTCGATGCCGTTCGCGGCAGCATTCTATTCGCACCCGGCGCGTTGGAGGTCTATCTCGCGGGCGAATATGTCGACATCGACCAGACCGGGCCGATGCAATATGGCCTGGCCGTCAGCGGATCGACCCCCGGCGTGACCGAACTGCCCGCTTCGGTGGCGTCGCCGACGACCTATACCACGCTCGCCCAACGCCAGGTCCCATCCTTTGTCGACGTGCCCCAGGGGTTCGATCCCGCCAGCTTTCCGCTCGCCCGGACGGGCAGCTTCCAGAGCCAGCAATATGCGGTGCGGGGCCGCGTCTCCTATGATTTCGGCGGCGCGACGCTCAGCTATATCGGCGGTTATCGGCATGTCGATAACCAGGCGGTCATCCCGCAGAACGGCTTCCTGCCCGAGCTGTTCACCTTCTATAATGACCGCTACGATACCCGCACGCAAAGCCATGAGGTCCGCCTGAACGGCGGAACCCAGGGCCGGTTCGTCTGGCAGGTCGGTGGCTTTTATTTCCACGAGAACCAGATCATCACCCGCGGACTCTATCTGCCCATGGCAGGGGCCTTCGCGAACTTCTTCTATCGTCCTTACGTGACGTCGGATTCCAAGTCGGCCTTTGCCCAGGCGACCTACTGGATCGTGCCCGACACGCTGAGCTTCACCGGCGGCATCCGCTACACCGACGACAAGAAGGATGCGGAATATATCAACTACGGCTTCTACCGCTCGCCGACCATGGCGCGGCCGCCTGCCGACGGCAGCGGGCCGGGGGCGGTGATCCGCTATCCGACCTACAAGGAAGACAAGATCACCTGGACGGCCGGCGTCGAATACAAACCCGCACGCGACAATCTTCTCTATGCCAAGGTCAGCACCGGGTACAAAAGCGGCGGCTTCGATCTGGTCGGATCGTTCAATGCGGAAAATCTGACGGCCTATGAGATCGGGTCGAAGAACCGCTTCATGGGCAATCGGCTCGAATTCAATGCCAGCGCCTTCTATTATGATTACAAGGACCAGCAGGTTCAGGTCTATATCGACACGACGGTCGGCGCGCGCACCTTCAACGCGGGCAAGAGCCGTGTCTGGGGCATCGAGACCGACACCGCCGTCCGCCTGTCGCCCAACGACCGGGTCAGCCTGATCGTCAACTATATCGACGCGCGGCTCCAGCAGTTCGCGGGCATCCCCGCCCCGACGCTGGCCAATCCCCCGGCCAATGTCCCGCGCCTGACGCTCGACCTGGCGGGCAATGTCGCACCACAGGCGCCCAAGTGGACGATCGGGATCAACTATACCAAGACGATCGAACTGGGCGACGGATACAAGCTGGTCGCCAACGGCTTCAGCCGGTTTAAGTCCCGCTACTTCCTCACCGCCTTCAACTACAAGGGCGACGAGGTGGATGCGTTCACCACCACCGATCTCAGCCTGGAACTGAACATGCCGAACAACCGGTTCAGCATCCAGGGCTATGTCCGCAATGTCGAGAACAATCGGGTGAAGACCTATGCCGGGTTCACCGGCGGCGGCATCAACATCTACAACTGGAATTTCGGCCAGCCGCGTACCTACGGCGTGCAGGGCTCGTTCCGCTTCTGACGACACCATCCCCGGCGCGACGCTTCGCCGCCGCCGGGGAATCATTCAGCCCCTGGAGCATGACATGGCAAGAGTGACCGAGATCCGATACGTCGGCTATGGCGTCGCCGACGTCGACGGCGAACGCGCCTTCTATCGCGACGACTGGAAACTGGTCGAGGCGGGGGAGCGGGACGGCCTGTATCATTTCGCCGCCGAAGGGCATGACGAAGCCTATGTCGTCCGCCTGCGGCAGGACGATGCCAACCGCATCGATGTGATCGCGCTGGCCGCCGACACGCGCGATGATGTCGATGCACTGCACGCCAAGGTGGCGGATGCCGGTTGCCGGATCATCTTCGCCCCACGCGACCTGGCGACGCTGGGCGGGGGCTATGGTTTCCGCTTCTTCTCGCCCGACGGGCTGCCGTTCGAGATTTCGGCGGATGTCGAGCGGCGCACGCCGCGCGCGCTCAGTCGCTGGGAGGGCATTCCGCAGAAGATCAGCCATATCGTGCTGCATTCGCCCGATCACCGGGCGATGGTGGCGTTCTTCACCGACGTGCTCGGCTTTCGCGTGTCGGACTGGCTGGGCGACTTCATGTGCTTCCTGCGCTGCAACTCGGCGCATCATCGCCTTGCCATCCTGCCGGGGCCGCCCTGTCTCAACCATGTCGCCTATGACATGCTGACGGTGGACGACATGATGGCGGGGATCCGGCGCCTGAAGCAGGCGGGCACCGATATCCGCTGGGGACCGGGCCGTCACACGGCCGGCAACAACACCTTCAGCTATTTCACCACGCCGAATGGTTTCGCGGTCGAATACACCTCGGAACTGGAGCATGTCGACTTCGAGACGCACGAGCATCGGGTTCATGTCCCGGGTCCGGGTACGATGGACCAATGGGGCATCGGCGTCGGCGGTCCGCAGACCATGCCGCATCCCAAGCCCGATGCCGGGCTGTTCCGGCCGGTGTCGGTGTAAACCGGATGGCGCTCTACGAACCCTTCCCGAATTACATCTGGAACCTGTCGGTCGCGATCGCGATGGAATCGGGCGGGCAGATCGGCGAGATCGTCGACATGTGCCAGCCGATCAAAGACGCGGCGGCCAGCGGTGCGGATGCCGGAACGCCGACGTTCATGAAGGCCTGGGCGGCGATGGGCGACAAGCTGATCGAACTGGCCGACCTGGACGAGGCCAAGGGGTGCGCCTTTTCGGCCTCAAACAAGCTGGAGCGCGCCAGCCTCTATCTCATCACCGCCGAGCGGATGCAGGGGCATGGCCATCCGGGGCGCCGCGAAACCTATGCACGAGCGCGCGAGGCCTTTGACCGTTCGACCTCTCTGGGGCGGCTGAACCGCGAGCGGGTGGAAATCCCGTTGGCGTCGGGCACCATGCCTGCCCTCTATACCCGGGCACCGGGGGAGGGGGCCAAGCCGGTCGTGGTGTTCTGCAACGGCCTCGATAGCTGCAAGGAACTGCTCTACTGGACGCGGCTGCCGCAGGAACTGGCGCGGCGGGGCATTTCGACGCTGTGCGTCGACCAGCCGGGATCGGGCGAGGCGTTGCGCCTTCAGGGTCTGCCCGTCGATCCGCATAGCGAAAACTGGGCGAGCGCGGCGGTCGATTGGCTGGAGGAGCGGTCGGACGTGGACCCCAAGCGGATCGGCATGACCGGCATTTCCCTGGGCGGGCACTTTGCGCCGCGCGCGGTTGCCTATGAGCCGCGTTTTGCCAGCGGCGCCGTCTGGGGAGCGAACCATAATTGGCGCGAAGTGCAGGACAAGCGCATAGCGCGAGAGGGCGAAAACCCCGTCCCGCATTACTGGGCGCATGTCCATTGGGCATTCGGTGCCAAGGATCAGGAGGAGTTTCTCGCCAAGTCCGAGGCGATGAACCTCAACGGCCATATGGACCGCATCCGCGTGCCGTTCCTCGTGACCCACGGTGCCGGTGATCGCCAGATCAGCGTGAAATATGCCGACGACCTGTACGATCAACTCGTCAATTCGCCGCGCCGCGAGAAGGTGATCTTCACCGCGCGCGAGGGCGGGGTCGAGCATGTCGGGGCGGACAATATGGCCTATGGCCGCGACCTGATTTCCGACTGGTTCGCCGAGACGCTGGGAGGACGCAATTCATGACGCGCCGTATCGTCGACCTGTCGATCGCGATCGACCCGGATGTCATCACCGACCCGCCGTTCATGCGCCCCAGCATCACCCGCCAGACCCATCGCGAGACCGTGGCCGAGGCGGCGATGTTCTTCCCCGGCATCACCGCCGAGGCGATGGCGGGCGGCGAGGGGTTCGCCGCCTCCGAAATGCTGACGCTCAGCACGCATAACGGCACGCATCTGGATGCGCCCTGGCATTACCATCCGACCATGAACAACGGGGAGCGGGCGATCACCATCGACGAAGTGCCGCTCGAATGGTGCCTGCAACCTGGCGTGAAACTCGATTTCCGGCATCTGCCCGATGGTCATGTCGTGACGGCGGCCGAGGTCGAGGCCGAACTGGCGCACATCGGACATGAGCTGCGCCCGCTCGACATCGTGCTGGTCAACACCGCCGCCGGCGCGGCGCTGGGGCGGCCCGACTTTCTCGGGCGCGGCTGCGGTATGGGATATGACGCGACGATGTATCTGACCGAGCGCGGCGTCCGGGTGACCGGCACCGACGCCTGGAGTTGGGACGCGCCGTTCAGCCACACCGCCGCACGCGTCGCCGAGACGGGCGATTATTCGCTGGTCTGGGAAGGCCATAAGGCGGGCCGCGAGATCGGCTATTGCCACATGGAGAAGCTGACCCGGCTGGAAGGACTGCCCGCAACCGGTTTCACCGTGTCCTGCCTGCCCGTCAAGGTGAAGGGTGGTTCGGCGGGCTGGTGCCGCGCCGTCGCGATTTTCGAGGAATAGGACCATGCGGCTCGCGACCCGTGACGATGGCAGCCGGGACGGAACCTTGGTCGTCATATCGCGCGACGGCCTGCGTCATCTGCCAGCGGGCGTGTCGTTGCAGGCGGCGCTGGACGATTGGACCCGCCTGGAACCGGCCCTGCGCGAGATGGCCGAACGGGTCGAGCAGGAGGGAGAGGTCCTGGACGTCACCGCGTTGCGGGCGCCCTTGCCGCGCGCATGGCAATGGCTCGATGGTTCGGCCTTCCCGTCGCATGGCGAACTCATGCAGACGGCATTCCACCTCCCGCCGATCGAGACCGACCGACCGCTGATGTATCAGGGCCTGTCGCATCGTTTCCTCTCGGCGACCGAGGACGTGCCCTTGCCCAGCGAGGCGGACGGTATCGACTTCGAGGGCGAGTTCGCGGTGGTGACGGGCGACGTGCCGATGGGCTGCACGCCCGACGCGGCGCTGGGCCATGTCCGCCTCGTCCTGCTGCTCAACGACTGGTCGCTGCGTACCATCGCACCCATTGAGATGAAGACCGGCTTCGGCTGGGTCCAGGCCAAGCCCGCTTGCTCGGTCGCGCCCTTCGCGGTGACGCCTGACGGACTGGGACCGGCCTGGTCCGACGGGCGTGTCGGCCTGCCGCTGACCGTCGAGGTGAACGGGCGCTGGTTCGGGAGCCCGGTCGGGGATCAGATGGCTTATGGCTTTCACGAGCTGATCGCCCATGCCGCGCGGACTAGGGACCTGCCCGCAGGTACGATCATCGGGTCGGGCACGGTGTCGAACGCCGATCATATGCGCGTCGGCTCGACCTGCCTGTCGGAGCGCCGGGCGATCGAGATGATCGCGGGCGGGGCGCCGGTGACGCCCTTCCTGTCCTTCGGCGATCGGGTGACGATGCAGGCGGGGCCGTTGTTCGGCACGATCGACCAGCGCGTCGTCGCGGCGTGACCGCCGCCCATGCCTTCCTTTCCAGCCCCGAAGAGATCATCGACGAGGCGCGAAACGGGCGGATGTTCATCCTGGTCGATGACGAGGATCGGGAGAATGAAGGCGACCTCGTCATCCCCGCGCAGATGGCGACGCCGGACGCGATCAATTTCATGGCGCGGCACGGGTGCGGCCTGATCTGCCTCGCCTTGGCGAACTCGCGCGTCGCGCAACTGGGGCTGGCCCCGATGACGCGGACCAACGGCACGCGGCACGGAACCGCCTTTACCGTTTCGATCGAGGCGAAGGACGGGGTGACCACCGGCATTTCTGCCGCCGACCGCGCCCGCACCATCGCGGTGGCGATCGATGCGGCGCAGGGGTCGGAGGCGATCGTCAGCCCCGGCCATGTCTTCCCGCTGGTCGCGCGCGACGGCGGCGTGCTGGTGCGCGCCGGTCATACCGAGGCGGCGGTCGACGTCGCGCGGCTGGCAGGCCTGAACCCCTCGGGCGTGATCTGCGAGATCATGGACGAGGATGGGACGATGGCGCGGCGTGACCGGTTGATCGCCTTTGCCCAGTTCCATGGATTGAAGATCGGCACGATCCGCGACCTGATCGCCTATCGTCGTCGCCACGACCATCTGGTCGAAAAGCATGCCGAGGCCGAGTTTGACAGCGAATGGGGCGGCCGGTGGCGCGCCATGACCTTCTGGAACAAGGCGACGGGCAGCGAGCAGGTCGCGCTGGTCAAGGGAACCGTCGATCCGGCCCGCCCGACCCTGGTGCGAATGCATGTCCTGTCGCCCTTCACCGACCTGTTCGGCGAGGCCAGCGCGCGCAGCGGCCTGCTGCGCCGGTCGATGGATGCGATCGGTAGGGAAGGGAGCGGCGTGGTCGTGGTCATCAACCGCCCGCGACCCGATGGTCTGACGCTGGCGATCCATGCGCGGGCGGGGGTGCCGGTGCCGGACATGGAGGAGCTGCGCGATTACGGCGTCGGCGCGATGATCCTGAACGAGCTGGGCGTGGGGGAGATGATCCTGCTGACCAACAGCCATCACAGGCTGGTCGGACTGGAGGGGTATGGCCTGCGGGTCGTGGGGGAGCGGGCGATCTGATCCCGCACCGGGCTCAGGCGCTGCCCGACCGGCGATACTGACGCGGCGACATCCCGGCATGGCGGGTGAAGAACCGGGTGAAATAGGCCGGATCGGCAAAGCCGACCGCAAAGCCGACCTCCGCCACCGACAGGTTGGTGTAGAGCAGCGCCCGCTTGGCATCGAGCATCGCGCGCTGATCGAGCATCGCGGCGGGGGACTGGGCGGCGACGCGCGCGCAGGCGACGCGCAACCGGCTTTCGCTGGTGCCCAGCGCTTCGGCATGGACGGCGATCGGCTCGCGCAGGCGGAAGCGTTCGTCGATGCGGGCGCGGAAGCGGGCGACCAAGCTCTGGTGGTGGCCGGGCGCGGCGCGGGTGCTCCCCCGCATCCCGCCCGACGCGCGCAGCGCCTCGACCAGCACGGCGAGCAATGCCGCATCGACCGCCGCGCTATGCCCCGGCGCCGACCAGCCCAGTTCGCGCATCAACCCGGCGATGCCTGCGCCGATCGTCCCGACCGCCGCCTCGTCCGGATAGACCACGCCCGCCCGGTCGAAGACCGCGGCCAGCCCCGGATAGCGGCTTTCGAGCAGCGAAAGATGCCGGACCGACAGCGTGACGACCGCGCCCGCCGTCTCTTGGACCCAGTCGAAGCCATGGACGACCCCCGCCGGCACGATCAGCAGCGCAGGCGCGGTCACCGCCAGACTTTCGCCCTCCGCCCGCATCGTGCCGCCGCCCTGTTCCAGCAGGAAGAGCTGGACCAGATCGGTATGGGCATGCGGCAGGATCGTCCATTCGTTCGGGCGCGAGCGATCGTCGATCCGCTCGGCATGGACGAAGCCGTCCTCCACGGCACGATGCGGCTCGCCATAAAGGTAGAAGCTGGGGATCGCTGCTACGGCCATCATCCATTGTTACCCCAGAGCAACCGGATCGTCCAAATTTTTGTGCGGGGCGTCCATCGTGTGCCGGGGCGGCTGGCGGCATGATCCGATCATAAAGGCGAGCAACGCCGGTTGTGAGAGGATGACATGAGACACCGGACACAGGTGGCAATAATCGGCGCGGGACCGGCGGGTATGTTCCTGTCGCACCTGCTCCGCGCCGAGGGGATCGACGCCGTCGTCATCGAGCGTCGCGATCGGACCTATGTCGAGGGGCGGGTACGGGCGGGCGTTTTGGAACAGGGCACCGTCGCGCTGATGCATCGGCTGGGCATATCGGGGCGACTGGAGCGCGAGGGGCTGGTCCATGGCGGCACCAATGTCGCCCTCGACGGCGATGTCTTTCGGATCGACATGGCGGCGCTGACCGGCGGATCGACCGTCACCGTCTATGGCCAGCAGGAGGTGATGCGCGACCTGTTCGACGCCGCCGTGGATCGCGGGCTTTCGATCGTCTGGAATGCGGAGGACGTGACGCTCTCCGGACTGGACGGCGACCGGCCGAGCGTGAGCTGGCGGTGCGGCAATGTGGAGCAGCGGATCGATTGCGATTTCGTCGTCGGCTGCGACGGATATCACGGCGTCAGCCGCGCGGCGATCCCGGCGCATATCCTGAAAGTCTTCGAGCGGGTCTATCCGTTCGGCTGGCTGGGCGTGCTGGCCGATGTGCCCCCCGCCGATCACGAGCTGATCTATGCCAATCACGAACGCGGCTTCGCGCTCGCCTCGATGCGCTCGCCGACGCGCAGCCGTTATTACATCCAGTGTTCGCTGGACGAGGATCTGGCCGAATGGTCGGACGATCGTTTCTGGGACGAACTCTGCCTGCGCCTGGGGCCGGAGACGGCAGCGAAGGTGACGCGCGGCGCGTCGTTCGAGAAGGCGATCGCGCCGCTCCGCTCCTTCGTCGCCGAGCCGATGCGCTGGGGGCGGCTGTTCCTGGCGGGGGACGCGGCGCATATCGTGCCGCCGACGGGCGCGAAGGGCATGAACCTGGCGGTGTCCGACGTAACCATGCTGGGCGCGGCATTGACCGAACATTATCGCGAGCGGTCGAACGCCGGGATCGATCATTATTCGACGCGCGCGCTGGCGCGGGTGTGGAAGGCGGAGCGCTTTTCCTGGTGGTTCACCTCCGTGACGCACCGTTTCCCGACGATGGACGGCTTCGACCGGCGTATCCAGATGGCCGAACTGGATTATCTGCGCAGCTCGACCGCCGCACAGCGCACGCTCGCAGAAAATTATGTGGGCCTGCCCCTGGAGATGGCATGATGAGCAGGATTTATGGCAGCCCGGCGGCGACGGTCGATCCGGACCATGTGCCCGAGGGCAATGAACGTGACGCTCCAGTGGGAGAGTCGCGCGCTCCGCATCGCGCCCTTATGAGGGCGAGGCGGACCCGGAACTGATCGATGCTGGCGCGATGGTTTCCACCCCAGGATTATCGGCAGACGGCGTGGATGAAGGCGGCCTCACGCTCGGTCACTTGCATGGGCATGGGGGGCAATTTTACGAGCGGAGTAACGGGCTATCTGCGCTGCCGCTTATTCCAATCATATCACACGGCTACAGTCCGTGTCTCGCTAAGCCGCTGAAAAGGCTGGTGACCCCTACGGATAGAGAACAGCTTTAGCAGAGCGTGCCACTTAGTCTCAACGTATTGAGATATAATTGGGTGCTGTGCTGTGATTGTTCATAGCTGTTCCACTGTTATCCCTCGAATTGCAAACAATATGGGGGAAGGCAGGGGGTACAGGATTTGTAGGGAATCCTGACATGCGCTTGACGGTATTGAAGGTGAAAACCCTTGGGCCTGGGCGGCACTTTGATGCACACGGGTTATGTCTTGTCGTGCGGCCTACGGGATCGCGATCCTGGGTGCTGCGGATGCAGTTCAAAGGTCACCGGCGGGATTTCGGCTTGGGGCCTGTTCACGATGTTTCGCTAGCCGAGGCGCGCTGCCGCGCGGCCGAGCTACGCAAGATGGTAAGGGCTGGCCTCGACCCCGTGAAGGAAAGGGGGCTGCGGCGCGCCAAGGTCCCCACCTTCGAGATCGTAGCGCGGCGGTGCTATGAAGCCCTGAGCGGCGGCTGGAAAGATCGGCGGCATGCCTCTTGGCTGTCCAGCCTCGAGAACCATGTGTTTCCCGAAATCGGCACAAAGCGGATCGATGCGATCGGCACCAAGGAAGTGTTGCTGGTGCTCGAGCCGATCTGGCTGACGATCCCAGACACAGCCCGTCGTATCCTGCAGCGGATTGGGGCCATTCTCGATTTCGCGCACATCAAGGGGTACATCCCGGCCGAAGTTTCGCTGCGTTCGGTAACGCGAGGTCTGCCGAGGCAACAGCAGCAGGTAACCCACCGGGCAGCAATGCCATACGCAGATGTCCCCGCCTTCTGGTCGCAGTTAGTGGCTGAAGCGAATAGCGTTGGCCGGGACGCGCTGAAGCTCACGATCCTCACGGCCGTGCGTTCGAACGAGGCGCGGCTTGCGACATGGCGTGAATTTGATCTCGACGGGGCGGTATGGTCGATTCCGGCGTCTCGCATGAAGATGAAGCTACCGCATCTCGTGCCCCTGTCTGAACCGGCGGTAGCTCTTCTTCGCCGCCTGCAGAAAGAGCATGAAGCGCTCGCGACCGGCTCGATTGATGATCAGTATCTTTTCAGTGCCAGAGGCAAGGCACCCATCAGCGATGTTACGATGCTGAAGGCAATCCGCGACGCCAAGATCGACACCATCACGGTTCACGGTTTCAGGAGCAGCTTTGCCGATTGGGCCGCCGAATGCACCAATGTGCCGAAGGAAGTGACTGAGAAGGCGTTGGCGCACCGTATCCCCAATGCAGTCGAAGCTGCTTATCGGCGAACAGACTTCTTCGAAAAGCGCCGGGACCTAATGGCGAAGTGGGCGCAGCACGTATGCTCGGGGCAGCGGGCGACCGCGAAGAAGGTGATAGGACGACCTCGTAAAGCCACCACTCCTTGAAGTTGGAGGGGTTGGCCGGAGCCGTCCTAGTCGCTGGGCACGGCAGCCTTCGACCAAGTCTTGCCATTTTGAAGCCAGCACTTGAATGCCCGCTTATGCAGAAACCTGTCGTTAGCATGCCTCTGAGCGTACGGGCGAAGGCACCTGAATATTCCTCGGAGCCAAACGGTGGGGTCTGCCATCCGCTCACTTGAACAAAGCAGGAGGTTTCTGCTCCCCGCTAAATCCTGAAAGCCGTTACAGATCAGTTTGTTCTTTAACTATTGAACTTCCTAGCCTATAAGCGGAGAAAGCGGGTGATGTGCAACTTTGCTAATGCTCACTGAAGGGTGTGTTATCTATGCCAAGCGTCGTAGGGAAGTTCAGAAAAAAGCCTAGCATACCCGGCGAAGAAAACACGGTCATCTACAATTTCGGAGATGACCCGGAGGATGAGATGACCGAGAAGCAGTATCGGATGGGTTGCTATCATCCGCCCTTCGAAGAATTGCCCTGGACTAACTAGTTCTTCCGTTCGCCACGTGACTTGGGAACAGCAGAATTTTCCCACGATCGTCCGGCAACGGCCTACGAACTTTGGCCATTCGCCAAACTCGTTACGAATAGACGCTAATGATAAAAAGCGTCATTGGCGTGGCGACGGCGGCATGAACGCGGGTCCCATTGGTTCGTCAGGCATATGTCGCGACCCCGAGCAAGAAGATCGGCAAAGGCAAGTTCGGTTAAGGCCCCGCGACGTAGGCGCTGGCGACAGGTCGTCGACAAACCGTCGATTGGGTTTAGGATTGGATAAAGCTGAATGGATCTTGGAAACGCCGCGACTTGGCTAGCTCCTCTCGTCGCATTGACGATTGGGACGGTCACCGCCCTGCTCACCGGTATCAACCTAGTAGTCAGTAAGGAGAACAAGGTCAGCGAATTCAGGCAGGACTGGATTAACGAGCAGCGGAAAGACCTCGCCGCGGCGTTGGCCGCGGCCCAGGCATATCGCGGGGCCAAGGATGACAAGCGAGTGGAGCAGCTCTTGGCCTTCGACGCGGCACAGGCGCGTGTCGAGCTGCGTGAGAATCCGAACAAGGAGGAATGGACCGACGTTCGGGCGGCCCTAGCCCAGCTGAGGAGCGATTTGCTGGACGGCACGCTCGACGACGCCAAGCTTGCTAAGCATCGGGATGCCGTCTTCCAGCATGGGCGCCCGCCCTTGAAAAAGAACTGGACCGTCGTGAAGGACGGTGAAACTTGGTTCAAGTCGTTCAAGATCGCGTATGCGACAGTGATCTCGATATTCATCCTCATTGCCGCTGGATGGATGATCGCGACGGCGTTCCAGATGCGCGGCACCCCCACCCAGCCGGTTCACAAGCTGAAGACCGGCAAACCGACGTTGCCAGCACCTTCGCCGCAACTGCCGGCATCGCCTGCCACGAGATAGGCAGACTGACGTTCGGCAGACCTCGACCATGAAGCGACGCTCGCCGAGCTTACTTCAACGGCAGCTTTTGACAGAACCTGCCGCACGCATGTTACCGGTCTTGGCCAAAACGGGCCGATGCGACATCTCATTTAGCCCTTCTGCAAAATATGAGCTGCGCCTATAACGCACGCACAATGATTTCAGCGGTCGCCATCGACAAACAATCGAGAATGTCCGAATTGCGGATGCTTGTCGACGTGGACGGATATGCGGTGCTCCCAGGCATAGCCGCAGGCCAACCGACCGCTCAGGTTGCGGCGGGACTCGGCGAGATTATGTTATCCTGGGGCGGCAAGCTCGTTCAAGAGCTTACTCCGAAGGCGAATTCTACTCCGAACACCTACAGCGGCTTATTTGGGCTTGACCGCTTTCCTTTTCACACAGATCTAGCTCACTGGCCGATTCCACCGCGATACCTTCTTCTGCGATGCGTCCGCGGGTATGCGGACGTTCCGACGATGATTTTGGACGGTAGGGCCATTGCTTCCGAAATCGGGGGCGAATTGATGGGCCGGGCGCTCGTGAGGCCCCGCCGTCCTCGCTGCGGTGAAGTTCGGATGCTCCGATTGCAGCAGTCAAATGGCGCCGATGAGATCATTCGTTGGGACGCAGAATACCTTAAGCCGGCGAGCCACGTTGGCGAATTGGTCTTCTCCAGCTTTCAAAGCATCGTCGCGGAGGCAACCGCGATCCCTGCCGTCATGGTTGACGATGGCGATGTGGTAATCATTGACAACTGGCGGATGCTCCACGCCAGGCCAGCAATCGCGCCGAATCGAAGGGATCGGAGGCTACAGCGCGTATATCTTAGGAACCTTGCATGAAGCAGATGGTGACGCCTGGTCCGGTTACGACAGCATGGGATCCGCAGGCGCTTTACGACAAGGCGGAACGCTACATCCAACAGGCGCAGGCGCTCGACAAAGATCAGTGGGATTACGCGCTCTGGACCAGCCTGTCGCTCGAGCTGCTCGCGCGGGCAGCCCTTGCCAACGTACATCCGGTGCTTTTGGCAGAGCCTGACAAGCCGGGCTCGAACATTATCAGCGCGTTAGGCTTCGAGCCCGTCGAGAAGAGGTTCGCGCCTAAGTCGATCTCGATTTCCGATGTGTTCCGACGCCTGACGATCTTGCTGCCGGACTTTCAAGCGGATCACGAAAGTTTTGGCATTCAGCACACCGGTCAGCGGAATGCCGAACTGCATTCCGGCGAGTTGGCGTTCGACGGGGTGAAAGGGGCATCCTGGCAGCCCCGCTTCTACGCGACGTGCAAAGCGCTGCTGGGTTCTATGGACCTGACGCTCGAAGGCTTCGTGGGCGCTGAGGAAGCCAAAGCCGCGGAGGATCTGATCGCAGCGGCCGCCGACGAGAGCGCGAAGGCAGTCAAAGGCGACGTTGATGCACACCAGAAGGTGTGGAAGGGCAAGGGCAACGACGAACGCGCGATGCTCACTAAGCAAGCCAAAATATGGGCGAAACGGCAGACCGGGCACCGCGTGGATTGTCCAGCCTGCGGTTCGCCTGCGCTCGTGTCTGGAAGGCCCGTTGCCGCAGCGACGAGAAAGCTTGAGGACGACGTCATTATCGAGAAGCAGGAACACCTCCCAACCCACTTCGAATGCATTGCGTGTGGGCTCAAAATAAACTCTCTCGCAAAGCTGGCGGTCGTCGGACTTGCGGATCGCTACACCAACAAGCAGGAATATGACGCGGCTGAATACTATGCGCCCCCCGAGGACGAGTGGGCGGGGTACGAGGACGACAACAACGAGCCTTGATGCCGTCAGCGCAGTCTGTCTTGATCAAGCTGGCCTGCGAGGCTCGCGTGCCCTCGAACGATCGCTATCATCGCAAGCTAACTTTCAACCTCGGGCGCGTGAATGATACTCTATTGGACTCAGCGACGACCGGCAGGAGTCGACCAGACCCGGTCGTTCATACTTATCGCGCTAGACGTCAGCTTCTGGCGCAAGTCGCCGATCAGCTCTAAGGTTCAACCATTGTTGAAGCGACGTCGAGGAGCGATTTGCGATATTCGGGCAGGGGAAAGGCCAAATTTCAAGGCCGTGTCTTTGCTTTTTTGCCCGCTGGCGATCTCACCACGAATGGCGCTATCGCGTATGTCGTCCATCGACTTCTGAAGCATGTGAATCTGCTCAACTGCCTCGTCGTGCTTCTTTTCAAGCTTATCGATGCGCGCTTCGGCATCCGATTGTCGTTCAGCCAACTTTCGAATGTCATCCTGCATAGCACCTTGAGCTTGCTGCAGAAGGACTTGGGCATCAATTAACAATTGCTGTGTCTTCGCGCCAAACCAGTCCATCGGGGATCTCCGCCGTATCAGAGGCATAATATTAAATTCACTGAACTTTATATCAAGGTGGAATCCGCGGTCAATCCGGCCGGCTCGCCCGGTCAGATTTGCCTTTTCCCGCCTGCTCCGCGATTGCGGGGGTATGCTGCGAAGCCGGTTACGGCTAGGCTCTCTAGATGAGCGATGATCTTCGTAAAAACATGGATATCGTCAGCCAGAGTTCGTTTGGCGACGGCTTCGCAAAAAAGAACGATGGCATAGGTGAAGCGCCCGATCGAGGGTTTGAACCGGACCCCTCGGCCGACCCTGCTGATGTGGCTAAAGCTTGGGCGGAGGTGGCAAAGCGGCTGACACCGGGGGATTGGGCAGCCATCAGCGCAGCCGCGGGGGTGTCTCCCGATATTCTGCTGCCTCGCAAGTAATCCGGTCCCGCTAGCCCCGAGTGGTTGCCCATGGACAATACAAAATTCTATTTTTGTTTCCGACAAAGCCACCCCAAGCCGCCAGGCGCTTGGATATCCCAAGGCCCATACGCAATTTATGAGCAAGCAAAAGATGCTCGAGAAAGAGCGAAGGCGTGGGATGCCGGCGTCGTGCTTCCCTTCTCAGCCGATTCCGACGAAGAAGCTCGAAAGCGATGCAATAATTGGTTCTAGAAGCGGCAAGCGAACGGACGGCGAACGCCACATTTAATCGTAACTTACCAAGCCTTCTCTGTTTGGTCGGGGAACTAGAAACCAGTCTCAAGCCTCTGTCATAGGCTGCTCCAACACAGGAAAATTATCGCACTCTTCTATTGACCCAGACGGCTGTTCATGCCCCTTTGGTAAGGGGAGAGGCTTCGGCAGTCCGCTCTTATCGGAAGCTGACCCTTTTTGTTTGGCTGGCGAACGACAGTCAAGTCCAATGACCTTCCGGTCACTGTCAACCAAAGGTGGTCGTTCGGCTCAGCTGCCGCGAATGTCTGCTACTGATAGAAGCTGCCTATATACCGCTCCGTTAGGAAAGCGCCCGCAATTTGGATAATTCAACAGCAGCGGCATCAATTCTACGAGCAGACATTCCCGCAAAGATATCAACTGATCGCTTACCGGCTTCCATTTCTCGGCTCTTGTCGACGAATTTGGGGTGATAAGAAGCGGGCACCTCATCACAAACTATTTCAACGCTCCCGACGCATGGGCTTGCTTTTCTCGCGTCGCATCAAGCAGATGGGACGATGTTTCTTGGAGCTAAACTTCCCGGCAATTCACGGTCGTGCAATGGCCGGAGGATCGGCAATCGCGGCGGCACGTCTGGACGCGACTGATGGACCAGCCACCCGATATCGATCTGCCTCAACAGGAGACGCGTCCACCCCGGCTTGAAGGCTGGGACTGGCAGCAGCTCGAACGTCTGACCGAAGCTTTGCTAAACCACGAACCGAACGTGGTGACGGCAACTCAATATGGCACTCCCGGCCAAACGCAGTTCGGGATCGATACTAAGGCCGATTTGAGGGGCGGGGGCTGCGATGTCGCCTCCTGCAAGGCGTATATCGAGATCAAGAAGGGCGACCTCGCCAAATGGTCGACGGCTTTTCTCGATCACTGGACGGGCAAGTGGCAGGCCAAGGGCGTCAAGCGCTTCATCCTTACGACCACCGCGCCTATCGCGCCAACGCACGTCAGCGATGAGGCCGACACCGAACGCGAAAGGTTTAGCGCGATCGGCGTCGATTATGAACTGTGGGGGCAAACCCAGCTGATCGAGCGGATGCGGCCGCACCGCGGCATCGTCGCGACCTACCTCGGCACCTTTTGGGTCGACATCATCTGCGGACCTCAGCAGCGCGAGGCACTGCAATCGGTCGGATCGTCGGTCGGCACGCAGCCGGTTGGCGCCAGTCAGATCGCCGAATTGCGGGCGCTGCTGTCGGGCGAGGCCGAGCAGAAGGTTGCTCGTGCGCTCGACGACTTACGCGCCGGCGATCTCGGTGCGGTCGAACGCTCGCTCGCCGAGCTGCGCGCGGAACCGCTCTGGTCGCAGCTCGATCCCGGCGCCCAGGCCCGCGTCCTGCGCTTCGCCGCCTCGGCGGCGCTGCATCGCGACGACCTTGACGGCGCTGCCACACTCGATGCCGAAGCGACCGCGATCCAACCGGCGGCCGAACCCCGTATCGCCGCTCGGATCGCGATGCAGCGTGGGGGCACCACTGCCGGGCTTGCCGTGCTCGGCACGCCATCGACACGCGACGGACGCCAGCTGCAGACGGCTCTCCTGCTATCGAGCGGCAATGTCGATGGGGCGGAAGAGGTGCTCGCCATCCTCGCGAGCGACGAGCTCGATCCGGAAACCGTCCGACTGCAAGCCTGGGCGCTGCTCATGCGTAACAAGCGCGTCGAAGCACTCGCTTTGGTCGAGCAACTCGAACGCGAGGCCGGGCACTGGACCGCGACGATCCGCACCGTCGCGATCGCCCGTTACGCTGCGGCCTTGTCGCCGGTCCTTGCGCCTGAATGGTTCCTCAACGCGAGCCCGGTTGATTTCGATCTCGTCCGCGACGACGACGAGGCTCATGACTGGCTGGTGGGGGCCACGCAGGGTTTCCAGTCGCTCGTCGATCGAGTCGGCGACCGCGGCGATCGCCATTGGCTGCTTGCCGCTCTGTCAAACCAGCTCGACCGGCGCGAGGATGCCGAGACGCTGGCTCGGACGCTGATCGCCGAGGATTCCGGCGATCCGGTGCCGATCGCCTGGTCGTTGTCGCGTCGCTTCAATGTGGATCTTGCGGAGAGCCGGCGCCGCTATGCCAATATCTATGCCGAGGGCACGACCGAACAGATCGATGTTCGCATTCACGCACTCCTGCTGGTTTCCGGGGGCGATGCCCGGTCGGCGCGGGCCGCCCTCGAGGCTCATCTCGACGCGCAGTCCGGCGAGGCGCACACCGAGGCCGAGACTTGGATCGCGCGGCTCGCCGCAGACGCAAGCGAGGACGATACGGGCACGCCGGTGCCGGCGACCGATACGTTCGTCGACGATATTCAGGCCGCACGCGCCAGCAATGACTGGTCGGGCGTCGAGGCTGGGTTCAACGTCTTGGCGGAAGGTGGGCACCCACAGACGCTTGCCGCCGCACAGCTGATTGCCGCCGAAGGTCAATGGGCGATCCTGCAGCCGCACCGCGATACGATCCTGGCGTTCGCGACCGCCGAGGCGGTGCGGATCGTCGCCTATCTAGTTGCCTCAACGGGCGTTGAGGGTGAACTCGTCACCTTTGTCGAAGAACATCGTCACGTCTTCCGCAATGGCGCACCACCGCCGGACGTGCGGCGCCTCATCGCCGATCAGCAGCAGCGCGCCGGCGACTTGGTCGGCGCGCTCGAAACCGCGCGGGCGCTCAGCGCCGAATCCGGCGCTGCGGTCGACCGCCACCTCGAAGCCCGACTCCGCGCCAGCATTGGTGACACCGGGGGTGCCGCGCGGATCGTGCGCGACCTTATGCGGAGCGCCGACCTTGCGCCTGATGCCGCTATGGTCTGGGTCGAGACCTTGCGGGCCAGCGACATGGCGCTTGCCCGGGAATTATGGCGCTTCGCGGTCGCCCGCGACGGGCAGCGCAAGCTTGCCGTCTCGGCCTATATTCAGGCCTTCTCGCTCGGCCTGGAAAGAGAAGCCGCGCCGTTCCACCTCGACGTTGCGCGCGCAGCGGAAGATGGTACCGGCTCGATCCGCACATTCGATGTTGCCGACCTGCCCGACTTCATTGCGTCGCAGAATGCCACCGCTGAGGAGCATTGGGCTCTCTATCTCGACGGCCGCATCCCCGCGCATTTGCTTGCCGAGAACCAGAATGTGACACTCGACGCGTTGCTGCTCGAGTCACCCAACAGCGAGCGCGGACCACTCAAGTTGCGCCTATGGCGCAATGGCGCACGCCCTCGCCATCTCGATGTTGGGTTGCCCTGGTCTCGGTGGCGCTTGCACATGGACATCTCGGCGTTGCTCGTCGCTGCGCACGCCGACCTCCTCGATATCGTTGAGCGTCATCCCAACCCAATACGTATATCGCCTGCGGTGCCCGCGGCGCTAGTCGACATGCATCGGCGTGTTGCGCCGAGTCAGCCAACCCGGCTCGCCCTCTTGCGCCGGCTGACCGACATGGTCGGCAATAGTCTAGCCGAGCGAGCGCGCAGGGATACCGATCGCGTCGTCGCGTTGCGCGACACCGACGGCAATCGGGATATAGATTTTGACGTGCGGCAGCTGGTCGATGCCGCCTTTGCCGCAGGCGTGATCGACGAGACCATGGTCATGCAGGCGCGCGCTGCGATGGCGGCACCAGACACAGAGTCCGGCGAAGTGCTCACACCGTTGGTCGCGGGCGAAGGCCTGTGGCTCGCGGGCGCGGCCGCGGAGCAACTGCTCGAAATCGATATCCTTCCAGCCCTGTGTCTCGGTTTCGATATCGCAATCGATCCCACGGTCGCGCGCGGGATTCGCCAATATGCTGCCGCCGAAGAAGCCAAGGCGACGCGGGCCGCGTTCCTGGATAACTTGCGCGAGCGCATCCGCCTCGGCATCGAGGCCGGCCGTTACGAACTGATCCGGCGCCATGCCGATCGCGAGATCGACACGCTTAATACCCGCAATCCAACAACCCTGTGCCTCATCGACCTGCTCAACGCCGAGGAGATCGACGGGGCCGTATCATGGTATCAGGACCGCAATCTCACCGGCTATCCTGCCAATCGCACGCATGTCATTGTCGAGCTGCTCGACGTCCTCGACGCGCTCGTTGCCGATGGCGTGCTGAGCGAAGCCGACGCGCGCGCACGGCTGAGCCGGTTGCTCGGACAGGGGGCGGGGCTGAACCAGCTCGAAACCGCCGACGTGATCCCGGCGATCCTTGCCGCTCCGGTGGTCGATGGCACGCTGCGCGAAACGCCAGCGCTCCGCGCGCTGCGCCGCAACCGAGCGGCGCAGCGGCTGATGGACGCGCGGCTGAAGGTCGGCGGAGGCGACGATCCAGACGATCGCCGGCCCGACGAAACCCGCCTCGTTCTCGCCGACATGAAGCTCGCAGAGGAATGCCTCGCGGCGATCTGGTCGGACCCCACGCAGACGGCGGAGACCTGCGTCGCGCGGTCCGAATGGGTGTGGGCGACCCTGCGGATCGAACGGTCGCTCCGCGCTATCCCCGAGGAGAAGCCCGGTGACTCGGCGAGCATGCTCGCCTCGCTTTGCTTCCAGTCTGCTGTCGAGACGCTGGCGTTCCCGAGCGACTTGCCGCCGGGTCTGCGCCGAGTGCGGCGGCGCACCTTCTCCAATTGGTTCTGGCTGTCAGCCCTTGCGCCCCATCAGAAGGGCGATCCCGACATCCTCGAACGCATCGCCGATCACATCGAGGCGCTCTATCTGCCGCGGCTGACGGGCCGTGATCCGACCGCCACGCGACCGGGTCTCGAACTTCGGTTGTTCAAGCTGCGCGCAGCGGCCTTGCCGCAGCCGCTGTTGAGCGCGCTCGCAACACGCCCGATCGGCGCCTATCTCGGCCTGCGCTCGGACGAAGTCGTCACCATTCGTGACAAACGGTTTGAAGCCGATCGCTTTTGGCGCGCGGTGCGGACCGCGAGGTGTTATGGCCCGACCAATGTCCGCACCCGCGACGGCAGGAAGTGCCGGATCGTGCGCACTGACAATGGCGTTGCGATCAGCGGTGGGGTCCGCGCCCGGCTCGCCGATACCCTCTGCAGCCTGTTCGATCCGCAGGTGCGTCCGCTCGATCGCTACGATCAGTTGCTCGCTGAGCTCGAACTCACGCCTGCTGATCTTGAGAAATTTGCGGCCGACGGTCGCGCGGCACGCACCCCCAATCGCTTGATCAGCGCGCTGATCTCAGCACGCAAGCGCAGCGCCAAAGCGGTCTATGTCGACCTCGACGCGGCTTTTCAGCCCAAACTGCGGATCTCGCTCGGCGCGTTTTTCCCGCCGCCTGCAAGCGCCCTGCTGAACTACCTGCGGATCGAGCCTGGCGACGCGCCGTTCACCGACCGGCTGAGCGCAGCGGCAGCGCGGCTGGTCGGCGACGTCGGTTCGGTCATGGCGTTGCGCCGGCTGAGCGGTCTGCCGATCGCGGGTCTGCTCGATCTGTGCGACTTTGCGCTCACCCCCGACATCCAAGCCGAGCTCGATCACGCGGTAACGCCGGTCGCACTTTATCGGCAGACCGAGATCGCTTTGCCGACTGTTGCGGACGCCGCGGCGCGGCAGGCGCTGCTCAGCTCGCTGATCGCGAAGGTTCGCGTGGCAGGGCCGTCCTTCTCCGCCATCCTGCGCTGGACGGTGCGGGCGTTTTGGCAGGATCAGGAGTTCCGGGCGCTGGGTATGGCGGATCGTCTGGTGTTGACCTGGGTCCATGCCAATCGCCTCCTCGACACGTTCCTGCGGCGGCGGGCCGATCCGTACCTCTTGACCTGCTTTTTCTCCGAAGGGCATTTCGACGAGAATATCGCCGATCGCATCAACATCGAACGCTTCGGTGATCGCGACGCGGCATCATCAAGCGCGATGACCGCGGACGCTTTGCTGTTCCACATGATCGGCGCGCTGATCGGCGATGCGCCGGTGGCTGATTTTATCGATGACGCCGAACTAGAGAAGCTCGTTGCGGGGTTCCGCGTGGTAGAAGTGGGAGAGCCTCTGGCAATACCTGCGCTGATCCTGCGTAATTTCACCGGCCAGAATTTGCTCGGCAGCTTCCTGACCGCGCATGCCCCGGCACTTGACGCGCTGATCGGCGATCCGATGGCGAAGCGGGAAAGCCTGGGCGATGACGCGATCCGCAACATCCGGGCCAATTTCGAGGACGGCCTCGCCTGGTCGGTGCTGATGCAGCATTCCAGGACCGGTCTGTCGCCAGCGCAAGAGGCAGTCGCGCAGGACTTGGTACGGACGATCGATCTCGACGGGCTGACCTTTGGGCCACGCGATGGATTGCCGGTGCCGCGGGCGATGATCCGCACGATCGGGCTGTTGTTGCCGCAAGCCGAGCACGGTCGAGCGCTCGACGTGATCCGGGCGCTGGCGCGGCAGGCGGCCTTGTCGGGTGTTTCTACGGCCCTCACCAATGACACCGAGGAGGGCAGTCCGCTCGATCCCGTGCATGAGATACTCGAACTCGCCGCGTGCTACGCCGGGATCGAGGAAGCGGGGGCCTTCGAACGGTTCGAGGACGGGATGGTCGCCGCGGTCGAGGAATGGCCGGCAGCGGTGACGACGTTGCGCCAACTCGTCGATCGGCTGATCCGCAGCAATGGTGTGATCCACGCCGAAGCGCTCTGGCGGCTCTATCTTTATCTCAACGCGTGCCCTTGAAGAATGGCGAGGAGCGGTGCGGTCAGATCGAGGTTTAGCAAGGTACCCTTTTGTTCGTTTCTGTCTGCTATGGACTGAGCGTGCGGAAAAACTCTTCAAGCTGCGCTTCGATCACGTTAAACGGCTCTTCGCCATTCTCGCGCATCTCGAGCATCCCGATGAGGTCGGCCGCTGTCAGGAAAACGATCATCTTCTGCTGCTCTAGCCAGGCCCGGCGCCGTTGAATAATCGCCTGAGGCGCTGGCCCCTCGCGCGACACCAGCAAACCAAATTGCCGCTTCGCCGGGATCCAGAGATACTGCTGGATGGACTCGACCTGCTTTGGGCCAATCGGCTTCGTGTAGTTCTTATACTCAGCGACAGCAAAGCGCGTTCCGTACTCAGCGCGCACCAGCGCCCATGGCGGGCTTCCGCTACGGATCGGGAAGATTGCGTCCATAATGTCGAGGCCATCGTCGCTACGCGTCTGCTGATCCGGCGGCCCTAGATCAGGCTTGAAGATTTCGGTCAGGATCTCGGTCCCCCAATCCTCGAATTTGCTCCAATCGTCCTTGCCTGCCTTGATGGCGTCAAGACGGTCTTCGAATTGCGCGAAAACCGGGCGCGGGGGCGGGGGCGAGGCCGCTGCCATCATCATCTGGAGCGACTGCGATGCCGCTACGCTCGAGAACGCAGCTTGCGCGACATCTGGAAAGCGCTGCAGGAGGTGCCTAAGGTCGTCTCCTGTCCATACGTCCAGTCCATCCTGCTTCTCTATAGCTTGCCGCGCCCGCGGGGACAGGTCGCCGGACACGACCAACAGACCCTTGGTATCGGGCATCTGGACCCTCGCGCGAGCTACGTCGCTGGCAAACTGGTTCACGATCGCACTCGGGATCGGTTGCCTATAGTTTTTTACTTCGACGATTATGCGTTCGCCGGTGGATGATACTAGTTCGAAGTCCGGGGCGTTTTGGCCCGGCCGCGCTTGTGCGGTTATAGACAACCCGGATCGTGAGAGCAGCGCGCCCACTAGAAGCTCGAAATCCTGATAATTGAGTGCTTTGAAGTCAAAGGGCTCGCCACTCGATGCTAGATTCGACAATCGCACCACTCCGTTGCAGCGCCAAGCACTGAGCTAAGCGGTAGGGCTACCACCTCATCGCTTTAATGATCAATTCCAAACGCTGCCGTTCAATGTGCAAATGACTGATCTGCCACGGGGAAACGTAGACATCGACGCTGTGGTCGCCGGGCTTGAAGAGCGGCCAAACCCGACCATATCGCCGCCTGCCTTAGTCGAGTCCGCTATCGCTGGCTGCCGTCCGAAAGCCGTCAGTCCGCTTGATCGGACTGACAGTTGAACGTCAGCTTCTGACAACAGTCGCCGTTCTACGTGTAGCATGAGAACGTCCGAAAAGTCCCACTTCACGTCATTTGGGATGACGACGCATCTTCGAAATCCAAGCGTTTAGGGCGGCGAATTTCCAGGTAGGTTCCGCAACCGAGTTGGAACGCTGCGATGGGTCGCGACGCGCTTATCCGGCAGGATGATCATCGACGTGGTAGAACATAGGGTTGCGCAGCCATTCCTCGACGGCTGAGGCACGCCAGCCCACGCAGCGGGTGCTGAGCTGGATGTTCTTCGGAAAGGTGCCGTTGGCCATCTTGCGGTAGAGGGTGGAGCGGCAAAGCCCTGTCTGATCGAGGACGGCCTTTAAACGCAAGATGCGGTCGGGGTTGGTGGTCATGGCATCACCTCGCGGTTCTTCGGAAGGGAGCCGGTAAGGTCCTGCTTTTCCATGATGGGCAGGAGAGCTTCGCTGGGGTCCTGACGACACTGTCGAGGGACATCCAGACAGCAGAGTGCTGCCGTCTCCTGCGATACCGCAGGACCGGGCTCTACGCCGCTGGCGCGGCGCCGAGCCGTTCCGTCTCGGCCCATATGGGTTGAGATCCCTGACGGGTGACGGTGCGCATGGCGCACCGTCAGCGGACAGCATGGGGTGCCCCCACGCTGGTGTACGCGCCGGGCGCGTCTGGCGAGGGTGGGCGTCACGGCCCTGTAGTTCCGCCGCGGCGTCCTGCAACCGGCTGCGCCGGTCCTCCACGATGTTTCGGCCCTTCGGGTGCAGCCCGCCTCATCTGACGGGACTGTCGGTCCGCTCCTGCCGCCCACCCCCGCCATTCCGGCCGGGCTGCGGTGGTTTGGAAGGAGTGAGGATCATGTCCAGGACCATCAACCAACGTCAGACCCTCTATGCCGAGGTGACGGCCCGTGTGATTGCCGAACTGGAGGAAGGGCGGCTGCCTTGGGTGCAGCCTTGGGACAGCGCGGCTTGTGCCTGCACCATGCCAGCAAATGGCGTGACCGGGCGGCGCTATTCCGGGATCAACGTCCTGATCCTGTGGGCCAGGGTCATCGAGGGCGGCTACCGCTCACAGCGCTGGCTGACCTACCGGCAAGCCCAAGCGGCGGGCGGCAATGTGCGTAAGGGCGAGCGCGGTACGACCGTCTGTTATGCCGATCGCTTCACACCGAAGGGCAAGGATGACAGCTCCCGCGATGACGAGCAGGAGGCACGCACGATCGCGTTCCTCAAGCGCTTCACCGTCTTCAACATCGACCAGTGCGAAGGCCTGCCCGACGCGCTGACCCGAGCGCCGGAGGTTCGGCCTGAGATCGAAATCCTGCCCGAGGTCGCAGCCCTCATCGACGCCAGCGGCGCGGATGTGCGGATCGGCGGCGACCGTGCCTATTACCATCCGGCTGGCGACTATGTCGCGGTGCCGCCGGTTGCGGCCTTTCATCAACCGATCAACTGGTACCGCACCGCGCTCCACGAGCTCGGCCATTGGACCGGGCATCCAACACGCCTGGACCGCGACCAGACAGGCGCCTTCGGCAGCGCCAATTATGCGCGCGAAGAGCTTGTCGCCGAGATGGCAAGCGCTTTTGCCTGTGCGTCGCTGTCGATCAAACCGACGGTGCGCCATGCCGACTATATTGGGTCGTGGCTCGAGGTGCTGCGCAACGACGACAAGGCGATCTTCCGCGCTGCGAGCGCGGCCAGCAAGGCGGCGGATTATTTGCTCGGCTTTGCAGCGGATGAGGGGCAGCCTTCATGACGCGCGATCACCACTTCCAGGCGCGGTTTCGCGTCTGGAACGCGCTGCCCCTTCGCGATCGTCAAATCTTCGCCAGCGTGCGGATCGACGGGCTGGATTACGACGAAGCGGCGCGCCGCCATGGCTGCACGGCGCAGGACGTCG
This sequence comes from Sphingomonas sp. GM_Shp_1, assembly GCF_026540895.1. Classification (GTDB taxonomy): domain Bacteria; phylum Pseudomonadota; class Alphaproteobacteria; order Sphingomonadales; family Sphingomonadaceae; genus Sphingomonas. Next base: position 143,254 of record NZ_JALNUR010000005.1, read on the forward strand.
AGCACGTTATCGTGCGCGTCCTCATCGCCCTTATGGATGCGGATGATGCCCCGCCATGAGGTGAGCGCCGGCATCGCATGAGTACAAAGGATGTACGCATCCGTAACGGTTCGCTAGGAATAGCATCATGCGCGACGACGTTGCTCATCTGCCGGACAAGAAGCGCCGCGATCTCGACCGGATCGTGGAAGTGCTGTTCGCGGAGTTCGAGCAGGCAACATCGCTGTCGACACAGAAGTGGCGCCGGCAGGGCCGCATCCTCAAGGTCATCCTCTACGGCTCCTACGCACGCGGTGATTGGGTCGATGATCCGATCGGCGGCTATCAGTCGGACTATGACATCCTCGTCGTGGTCAGCGACGAACGGCTGACCGAGCCGGGCGAGTTCTGGGCCAAGGCCGACGACCAGTTCGTCCGCGAGGTGACGATCTCCAAGCGCATCTCGGCGCCGGTCAGCTTCATCGTCCACAGCCTCGCCGACGTGAACAACCAACTGACACAGGGGCGGCCGTTCTTCATCGATGCGATCGAGCAGGGCATCGCCTTATATGAGGTCGAAGACTACCCCTTCGTCACGCCACAGCCGCTCGATCCCAAAGCGGAGTTGGCGGAAGCGCGGAAGCACTTCGATCAGTGGTTTCCAAACGCCGGTAAGCGCTTCGAAAGCGCGCGGTTTCTAATCAGCAAAGGCTACGGAAATCAGGCCGCCTTCGACCTGCACCAGACCACGGAACAGCTGTACCACTGCCTGCTGCTGACCCTGACGCTGTACAGCCCGAAGTCGCACAAGCTGAATTTCCTGCGCAGCCAGGCCGAGCCGCTCGTGCATGAGCTCATCGCTGTCTGGCCGCGCGATACCAAGTTTGCCCAGCGCTGTTTCGAGCTGCTCCGCCAAGCCTATGTCAACGCGCGCTACTCGCCGCACTACAAGGTGACGCCGGCCGAACTCGAATGGCTGGCCGAGCGGGTCGAGTTGCTCCAGCAGATCGTCAAAGAGACTTGCGAAAAGCGGCTCGCGCAAGCCTGACGTCCATCAGCCCGCGCTCGCATCGTCGGCAAAGGCCCGCCGCCCACGCCGCGTCCAGATCAACCGGTAGCGATCGCCATCTTCGCCGCGCAGTCTGCTCGCCACATCGACAAGCGCGCCATAGATCAGCGCACGGTCGTCGTCGGTCAGATCGATGAGGCCAGCCTTGGCAATCAGACCGCCCAGCTCGATCAGCTGGCGGGTGCGTTCGCGGCGCTTCACCTGCCAATCGCGCGTGTCACGCCGCGCTCGACGAAGCTGAAGCCAGGCGCACAGAGCTGCTGTCCGTCGGTTGGCGGCTGTCGTGATGGTGAGCGCTTTGGCGTGCGCCGGATTTCGCGCGAAAGAACGCCGCCCCGCGCGCGTGCTGCGCCTCCTTTGTGGGCTCGTCTGTTGCCTCCGCCGCCAGCAACAACGCCCCCACCAGTTGTTCCATCGACAGCGCATCAGCACCGGTCGCGATGACCAACTCGCCCAGCTGCTCGCGCTTGCGGGCTTTCAGCTGTCTCGCCTTGTCATCGAGCGCCTTGAGCTCGGCATCATAGTCGCGGGGTTTGCGCATGCGGTCATCCTTTCGTTGTACGATAAGGATGACCCAGTTATCGGGGCGTTCGATCAGCTGCAATGCGCCGGGATGACTTGGGACGACCGCTTCCCGAGACAGATGAAATCTTCGAAGGGCGCGCTTATACGTCGTGCCGACGTCGCTTGTTTGGTGTAAATGGATCGCCGCCATGGCGATCTACCATTTCTCCGCCAAGATCATCTCGCGCGCCAACGGCTCGTCGGCGCTGGCGGCAGCGGCCTATCGCTCCGCCTCGCGGCTGCACGATCAGCGGCTCGATCGCCACCATGACTTCTCCAACAAGGCCGGCGTCGTTCATTCCGAGGTGCTGCTGCCCGATGGCGCGCGCGAGGCGTGGCGAGACCGGGAAGCGCTGTGGAATGCGGTTGAGGCCGTCGAGGTCCGGAAGGACGCGCAGCTCGCCCGCGAAGTCGAGTTCGCCATCCCGCGCGAACTCGACCAAGCAGAGGGCATTCGGCTAGCTCGCGACTTTGTCGAACGGGAGTTTGTCGCGTGCGGCATGGTCGCCGATCTCAACGTGCATTGGGATGTCGGCGCAGACGGCGAGCCCAAGCCCCATGCCCATGTCATGCTGGGCCTTCGCGAAGTGAACGAGGAGGGTTTTGGCAAGAAGAACCGCGACTGGAACCGCACCGATCTGCTCGAGACCTGGCGCGAGCGCTGGGCAGGTCATGTGAATGCCAGGCTGGCCGAACTCGACATCGATGCGCGGGTCGATCACCGCAGCCTGGAAGCGCAAGGTATCGACCTCGAGCCCCAGCACAAGATCGGCCCCGCCGCATCACGCATGGTCGAGCAGGGGCTCAGAAGCGAGCGGCTCGATGAGCATCACGCCATTGCCCGCGCCAATGGCGAGAAGATCCTCGCCAATCCAACGGTCGCGCTGGATGCGATCACCCGCACCCAGGCGACCTTCACCACCCGCGACCTGGCGATGTTCGTCCATCGCCACAGCGAGGGAAAGGAGCAGTTCGACCAGGTAATGGCTGCGGTCCGCGCCTCCCCCGAACTGGTCAAGCTCGGCAAGGATGGACGGGGGCAAGAGCGCTTCACCAGCCGCGACATGATCGACACCGAAGCGCGGCTGCAGCGCGCCACGGTGAAGCTCGAAGTCAGCCGTCGCCACGGGCTAGATGACCAGCATCGCAAGCTGGCGCTCGTGCGTGCGGAGATGCGCGGGCTGACCCTGTCGCCTGAGCAGCGCAGCGCCCTTGACCATGTCACTAGCGGCCGGGGTCTGGGTGTTGTCGTCGGCTATGCTGGGACTGGCAAGTCGGCAATGCTCGGCGTCGCGCGTGAGGCCTGGGAGAGCGCGGGGTATCAGGTTCAGGGACTGGCGCTGTCGGGCATTGCGGCCGAGAATCTTGAAAGCGGCTCGGGCATTGTATCGCGCACCATCGCCAGCCTCGAGCATCGATGGGGGCAGGGGCGGGAGCTCCTGACCGACAAGTCGATCCTCGTCATCGACGAGGCGGGCATGATCGGCACGCACCAGCTCGAGCGGGTGATTGCAGAAGCCGAGAAGCGCGGCGCCAAGGTCGTGCTGGTCGGCGACCCCGCACAGCTCCAGGCGATCGAAGCGGGTGCTGCTTTCCGCAGCGTCGCCGAGCGCCATGGCAGTATCGAGATCACCGACATTCGCCGCCAGCGCGAGGACTGGCAACGCACAGCGACGCGCCAGCTTGCCACCGAGCGCACTGGGGAAGCGCTTGGCGCATACCAGCAGCATGATGCGATCCATGTCGCCGAGACCCGCGAGGCGGCACGGGTCGATCTGATCGATCGTTGGGACCGGCAACGCCAGGCTGAACCCGATGCCAGCCGGATCATCCTTACCCACACCAATGACGAGGTGGCGCTGCTCAACCAGGCGGCGCGCGGGCAACTGCGGGCGCGGGACGAACTTGGCGACGATGTCACCCTGCAGGTCGAGAAGGGCGAGCGTCCCTTTGCCGCCGGTGATCGGGTGATGTTCGGGCGCAACGAGCGCAGCCTTGGCGTCAAGAATGGATCGCTGGGTCGCATCGAGAGCGTCACCGCGACCCGAATGGCGGTGATGCTCGACAACGGTGCGCACGTGTCCTTCGATCTTAAGGATTATGCGGCTGTCGATCATGGCTATGCCGCCACCATCCACAAGGCGCAGGGCATGACCGTCGACCGGGTGCATGTGCTGGCGACACCGGGGCTCGACCGGCACGCTGCCTATGTCGCGCTCTCGCGGCACCGCGACGGTGTCGATCTCCACTATGGCCGCGACGATTTTGCCGACTATGACCGGCTTGCCGCCACGCTGTCGCGCGAGCGGGGCAAGGACATGGCGTCCGATTACCCGGCCGCGGACAAATCGGCCGAGGTTGCGGTGTCAAAGCCACGCGACCGATTTGCCGGCCTCAAGCTCACCCGGGTCGCCCGCGACGAGGTTGTGCGATCTCCGCTCGACCAGGCGGTCGAGAAGGTGGGCCGAGCGGTTGCCGATATCACGAGAAGCCGTCGACAAGGCTTCGAGCCGCTCCCCCACCAGCAGGCCGCTCTCGATGCGGCGGTCTCGGGGTTGAAGGCGGTTCGCCCAGACGGTGTTCGCGACATTCGCGCTGTCTTCAACGCCGACCAGGGGCTCATCGAGGAGGCCGCCAAGGGAAGAACGACGCAGGTTGTCCGCGCGATGATGATGGAAGCGGAGATGCGCGATCAGCGCGCCGCTCGCGCATTGGCGCTGGAAGAAAAGATGAGCAGCGATCGCGCTCTTCGTGCCGACCGGTTCGTCGAGGACTGGACGAGACACGCCAGGCGCGCGGCGGCGTTCGACCGGAATGGCGAGCGCTGGCGCGGCGATGAGGTTCGCGAGGCGATGACCGGCATGGCCAAGACCCTCGCGCGCGACCCCCAGCTCGAGTCGCTGCTACGAAACCGCGTCAAGGAACTCGGAATCCGCTCCTCCGGCGGAGCTTCGTTGTCCCACGATCTCCAGAACTGGCTCGGCCTCTCGCGGGGCCGCGGCCTGGGGCGGTAGGCTGTAACCATGACCCAGCCCACCAATGAACCTACCGGCGAGACCACGCTCGCCTTCGAAGATCTTCGCGCCGAGATCAGCCTGCTGCGACGAGCCGTGGAAGGCCTCACTGCTGCACGCGAACACATGCCGGACTATACGCCGACGCTTGGATCGATGATGGCGCAGCTGAAAACGACGCAGGAAGCCCTGCAGCGGATCGAGCGCAGTCCCGCCGTCGCGCTGACGCCTGTCGCACTCACCAAAGAGATCGTGCAGGCGGCCACGAACGCCAGGGCCGAAGATGCCCGCAAGCTCGATGAAGCACGTGACACCATCGCACGATCGATCGGGCGGATTGATGGCATCGTCGAGCGCGGGCAGTCGGTGGAGGGCCAGTCTCGTCTGCTCCGCCGGAGCTGCGCAGCAACGGCCATGGCGACAATACTGCTTTGGTCGATCCTGCCCGGCGCGATTGCCCGGTCGCTTCCCGCTAGCTGGCATGTGCCTGAGTGGATGGCAGCCAGGATCGTCGGATCGGAAACGGTCAATACTGGCGAAGACGGCAAAATGGTGACCAGCCCTGAAACGCAGCTGAAATGCCAGTAACAGGCTAAATCCTAAAGTTCGCCGGATTGACGGTAATCCTGATGGCC
>NZ_JALNUR010000050.1 GCF_026540895.1 Sphingomonas sp. GM_Shp_1
CTCGGCAGGACGAGGCGCGGCGTCGCCGGGGTCGGGACCGGCGTCTGCACGGCCTGCGGGGTGGTCGTGCGCGGGCTCAGGCTGAACCCGTCCAGGCCGCTCGTCGAGGGGCGGGGGGCGGCATCACCATCCTGGGGCGCGGTCTGGGCGAGGGCGGGCCCGGCCAGCATCGGAGCGAGCACCGGCGCCAGCGTCAGGGCAAGGAGGCGCGCGATGCGACGCGGCCCGGACGATGTCATGAAAGGCATTCCTCGTGGTAACTATAATCTTCACCGGCCGCTCGGGCTACCGGCCCGACCGCTAAGCCGTGCCCGGTAGGACCGGCGGATGCAACCCCTTGTGTACCGCCATATGCGGCCAATATATGGCAGAGCGGGTTGGCGCGGGAACTTTCCCCGCGTGGGCGCGTGTCCCGGTTTGACACCGGGGGGTATCGCCCTTATATCGCGACCATCCACCACAATCTTCGGGAAATGATGCGCCTTCGCGCAGCGTGTCGGTCGAATGGGAGATTGTTGGTTCAACGGACGCCGGATGCCGCCGCACATCGATGCGAGCGGCCTTTCGGCGTCTGTCGTTGCGTCTCGCCCGGAGGCATCCGGGCAGTGATTTACGGCTGACGAGGCAGACAGACCCATGGCAACCAAGGCGATCGACAGCGGCTCCGCCCCCCGCAAGGGCGATGGCGGCACCGCCAAGCGGCGTATCCGCAAGGTGTTCGGCGACATCCACGAAGTGGTGCAGATGCCGAACCTGATCGAGGTTCAGCGCGAAAGTTACGAACAGTTCCTGCGTTCGGACAAGTCCACGGGCCATGTCTCGGGGCTGGAAAAGACGCTGCGCAGCGTCTTCCCGATCCAGGATTTCGCCGGCACCGCCTATCTCGACTTCGACGATTACGTCCTCGAAGACCCCAAGTTCGACGTCGAGGAATGCCGCCAGCGGGGCATCACCTATGCCGCGCCGATGCGCGTCACGCTGCGCCTGACCGCGTTCGAGGTCGATCCCGATACCGAAGCCAAGTCGGTCATCGATATCAAGGAGCAGGACGTCTACATGGGCGACATGCCCCTGATGACGGAGAACGGCACCTTCTTCATCAACGGCACCGAGCGCGTCATCGTCAGCCAGATGCACCGTTCGCCGGGCGTGCTGTTCGACCATGATCGCGGCAAGACCCATGCCTCGGGCAAGTATCTGTTCGCCGCGCGCGTGATCCCGTATCGCGGCTCGTGGCTGGACTTCGAGTTCGACGCCAAGGACATCGTCAACGTCCGTATCGACCGCAAGCGCAAGCTGCCGGTGACGGCGCTGCTCTATGCGCTGGGCATGAACTCGGAAGAGATCCTCAACTATTTCTACAACCGCCTGACCTTCGTCCGTGGCGACGGCGGCTGGAAGATCCCGTTCCAGGCCGAGAATTGGCGCGGCGCCAAGCCGATGTTCGACATCGTCGATGCGAATTCGGGTGAGGTCGTGTTCCCGGCCGGTCAGAAGATCAGCCCGCGTGCTGCGAATAAGGCCGCCAAGGACGGCCTGTCGCAGCTGCTGATCCCGACCGAGGAAATCTTCGGTCGCTATTCGGCCTATGACCTGATCAACGAGCAGACCGGCGAAATCTATGTCGAAGCCGGTGACGAGATCAGCGCCGAGAATCTGGAAGCGCTGGACAAGGCGGGCGTCGACACGATCGAACTGCTCGACATCGACCATGTCGCGACCGGCCCGTGGATCCGCAACACGCTGAAGGCCGACAAGGCCGAAGAGCGCGAGCAGGCGCTGTCGGACATCTACCGCGTCATGCGCCCCGGCGAGCCGCCGACGCTGGAGACGGCGGAAGCGCTGTTCGCCGGCCTGTTCTTCGATCCCGACCGCTACGATCTGTCGGCCGTGGGTCGCGTCAAGCTGAACATGCGCCTCGACCTCGACTGCCCGGACACGGTGACGACGCTGCGCACCGAGGACATTCTGGCGGTCGTCAAGACCCTGGTCGACCTGAAGGACGGCAAGGGCGAGATCGACGATATCGACAATCTCGGTAACCGTCGCGTGCGCTCGGTGGGCGAGCTGCTGGAGAACCAGTATCGCGTCGGCCTGCTGCGCATGGAGCGTGCGGTCAAGGAGCGCATGTCGTCGGTCGACGTGTCGACCGTCATGCCGAACGACCTGATCAACGCCAAGCCCGCGGTCGCCGCGGTGCGCGAGTTCTTCGGTTCGTCGCAGCTCTCGCAGTTCATGGACCAGACCAACCCGCTGTCCGAAGTGACGCACAAGCGTCGCGTCTCGGCGCTCGGGCCGGGCGGTCTGACGCGCGAGCGTGCGGGCTTCGAAGTCCGCGACGTTCACCCGACCCACTATGGCCGCATCTGCCCGATCGAAACGCCGGAAGGCCCGAACATCGGTCTGATCAACTCGCTGTCGACCTTCGCCCGCGTCAACAAGTACGGCTTCATCGAGACGCCGTACCGCAAGGTGATCGACGGCAAGGTCACCGACGAGGTCGTGTACCTGTCGGCGATGGAAGAGCAGAAGCACACCGTCGCCCAGGCCTCGGCCGCGACGGACGAGGAAGGCCGCTTCGTCGAGGATCTGGTCTCGGCGCGTCAGGCGGGCGAATTCCTGATGGCGCTGCCCGATCAGATCACCCTGATGGACGTGTCGCCCAAGCAGCTCGTCTCGGTCGCCGCCTCGCTCATTCCGTTCCTGGAAAACGACGACGCCAACCGCGCGCTCATGGGCTCGAACATGCAGCGTCAGGCCGTGCCGCTGGTGAAGGCGGAAGCGCCCTTCGTCGGCACCGGCATGGAAGAGACCGTGGCCCGCGACTCGGGTGCAGCGATCGCGGCGAAGCGTGCGGGTATCGTCGACCAGGTCGATGCGGCACGTATCGTGGTGCGTGCGACCGGTGAGGTCGATGCGGGCAAGTCGGGCGTCGACATCTACACGCTGATGAAGTTCCAGCGTTCGAACCAGTCGACCTGCATCAACCAGCGTCCGCTGGTGAAGGTGGGTGACGTGGTCAACGCCGGTGACGTGATCGCCGACGGTCCCTCGACCGAGTTCGGCGAACTGGCGCTGGGCCGCAACGCGCTCGTCGCGTTCATGCCCTGGAACGGCTACAACTATGAGGACTCGATCCTCATCTCCGAGCGGATCGTGAAGGACGACGTGTTCACGTCGATCCATATCGACGAGTTCGAAGTCATGGCGCGCGACACCAAGCTCGGGCCGGAAGACATCACTCGCGACATTCCGAACGTGGGCGAAGAGGCGCTGCGCAACCTCGACGAGGCCGGCATCGTCTATGTCGGGGCCGAGGTGGAGCCGGGCGACATCCTGGTCGGCAAGATCACGCCGAAGGGCGAATCGCCGATGACGCCGGAGGAAAAGCTCCTCCGCGCCATCTTCGGTGAAAAGGCCAGCGACGTGCGCGACACCTCGCTGCGTCTGCCGCCGGGCGTGGCCGGTACGATCGTCGACGTGCGCGTCTTCAATCGTCACGGCATCGACAAGGACGAGCGCGCGATGGCGATCGAGCGCGAGGAGATCGAGCGTCTGAAGAAGGACGCCGACGACGAGCGCACGATCCTCAACCGGGCGACCTGGAGCCGCCTGCGCGAGATGCTGCTCGACCAGACCGCCACCGCCGCGCCCAAGGGCGTCAAGAAGGGCATCGTCATCGACGCCGAGGTGCTGGAATCGGTCGATCGCCACGAATGGTGGAAGTTCGCCGTCGCCGACGATGCGCGCCAGAGCGATCTGGAAGCGGTCAAGGCGCAGTATGACGAAGCCGCCAAGCGGATCACGGACAAGTTCCATGATCGCCGCGACAAGCTGGAACGGGGCGACGAGCTGCCGCCGGGCGTGCTGAAGATGGTCAAGGTCTTCGTGGCGGTGAAGCGCAAGCTGCAGCCGGGCGACAAGATGGCCGGCCGTCACGGCAACAAGGGCGTCATCAGCCGCATCCTGCCGCAGGAGGATATGCCCTTCCTCGCGGACGGTACGCCGGTCGATCTCGTGCTGAACCCGCTGGGCGTGCCGTCGCGCATGAACGTCGGTCAGATCTTCGAGACCCACCTCGGCTGGGCGGCGCGCAACCTGGGTATGCAGGTCGCGGCGCAGCTCGAGGATTGGCGCGAAGCCAATCCGGATGCCAAGCCGGGCGCGGTGCCGGAAGCGGTCAAGGAACGGCTCGTGGAGATCTACGGCGATCACTACGCCGAAGACATCAAGAACCGTGACGACGAGGAAGTAGCCGAACTGGTCCAGAATATCCGCACCGGCGTGCCGATGGGGACCCCGGTGTTCGACGGCGCGCGCGAAAGCGACGTGTCGGAGATGCTGGAGCTGGCGGGTCTGCACACCTCGGGCCAGTCGGACCTGTTCGACGGGCGCACCGGCGATCAGTTCGACCGCAAGGTGACCGTGGGCATCATCTATATGCTGAAGCTCCACCACCTGGTCGACGACAAGATCCACGCGCGTTCGATCGGGCCGTACAGCCTGGTCACCCAGCAGCCGCTGGGCGGTAAGGCGCAGTTCGGTGGCCAGCGCTTCGGGGAAATGGAAGTGTGGGCGCTGCAGGCTTATGGCGCGGCGTACACGCTCCAGGAAATGCTTACGGTGAAGTCGGACGACGTGGTCGGCCGCACCAAGGTCTACGAAGCGATCGTCAAGGGCGACGACACCTTCGAGGCGGGCATCCCGGAAAGCTTCAACGTGCTGGTCAAGGAAATGCGCTCGCTGGGTCTCAACGTCGACTTGAAGTCGATGGAAGAGGCGCAGGACGACGGGCTCGCCGAAGCCGCGGAGTAAGCCATTCTCCCTCTCCCCGCCGGGGAGAGGGTCGGGGTGAGGGGCGGAGTCTCATCGAGACCATCGCCCGTGGCGACCCCTCACCCAACCCTCTCCCCAATGGGGAGAGGGCTACGAATTGAAAGAGGTTCATCAAGATGAACGAACTGACCAACTTCGCCAATCCGGTGGCCAAGCCGGAAACCTTTGACCAGATTCAGATCGGCATCGCGTCGCCCGACAAGATCCGTTCCTGGTCGTTCGGCGAGATCAAGAAGCCCGAGACGATCAACTATCGCACGTTCAAGCCGGAACGTGACGGCCTGTTCTGCGCGCGTATCTTCGGTCCGATCAAGGATTACGAATGCTTGTGCGGCAAGTACAAGCGTATGAAGTACAAGGGCATCGTCTGCGAAAAGTGCGGTGTCGAGGTTACGGTGTCGAAGGTCCGCCGCGAGCGGATGGGCCATATCGAACTGGCCGCTCCCGTCGCGCATATCTGGTTCCTGAAGTCGCTGCCCAGCCGCATCGGCCTGCTGCTCGACATGCAGCTCAAGCAGCTCGAGCGCGTGCTGTACTTCGAAGCCTATATCGTCATCGAGCCGGGCCTGACCCCGCTGGAGAAGTATCAGCTTCTCACCGAGGACGAACTGCTCGACGCGCAGGATGAATATGGCGAGGACGCCTTCTCCGCCGGCATCGGCGCCGAGGCGGTCCGCATCATGCTCGAAAGCCTCGACCTCGAGGGCGAGCGCGTGCAGCTTCTGGAAGAGCTGGCGACGACCAAGTCGGAGCTGAAGCCCAAGAAGATCATCAAGCGCCTGAAGGTCGTCGAGAGCTTCATCGAATCGGGCAACCGTCCCGAATGGATGATCCTGGAAGTGATCCCGGTCATCCCGCCCGAACTGCGCCCGCTGGTGCCGCTGGACGGTGGTCGCTTCGCGACCTCGGACCTGAACGACCTGTATCGCCGCGTCATCAACCGCAACAACCGCCTGAAGCGGCTGATGGAGCTGCGCGCGCCGGACATCATCGTCCGCAACGAAAAGCGCATGTTGCAGGAAGCGGTCGACGCGCTGTTCGACAACGGCCGTCGCGGCCGCACGATCACCGGCGCCAACAAGCGTCCGCTGAAGTCGCTGTCCGACATGCTCAAGGGCAAGCAGGGCCGCTTCCGTCAGAACCTGCTCGGCAAGCGCGTCGACTATTCGGGCCGTTCGGTCATCGTGACCGGTCCGGAGCTGAAGCTGCACCAGTGCGGGCTCCCGAAGAAGATGGCGCTCGAGCTGTTCAAGCCGTTCATCTATGCGCGCCTCGACGCCAAGGGTCTGTCGATGACCCTGAAGCAGGCCAAGAAGTGGGTCGAGAAGGAGCGCAAGGAAGTCTGGGACATCCTGGACGAGGTGATCCGCGAGCACCCGGTCATGCTGAACCGCGCGCCGACGCTCCACCGTCTGGGCATCCAGGCGTTCGAGCCGGTGCTGATCGAAGGCAAGGCGATCCAGCTTCACCCGCTGGTCTGCTCGGCGTTCAATGCCGACTTCGACGGCGACCAGATGGCCGTGCACGTTCCCCTGTCGCTCGAAGCGCAGCTGGAAGCGCGCGTCCTGATGATGTCGACCAACAACATCCTGTCGCCCGCCAACGGCAAGCCGATCATCGTGCCGTCGCAGGACATGGTGCTGGGCCTGTACTACCTCTCGCTCGAAAAGCAGAAGGAACCGGGCGAGGGCATGATGCTGGCGGACATGGAGGAGGTCCATCAGGCCCTCTTCGCGGGCGCCGTCACGCTCCACACCAAGATCATCAGCCGCGTTCCGCAGACCGATGAGCAGGGCAACCAGTATCTCAAGCGCTATGAGACCACGCCGGGTCGCATGCTGCTGGGCGAATGCCTGCCGAAGAGCCACAAGGTGCCCTTCGACATCGTCAACCGCGTCCTGACCAAGAAGGACGTCGGCGAGGTGATCGACGAGGTCTATCGTCACACCGGCCAGAAGGAGACGGTGCTGTTCGCCGACGCGATCATGTCGCTGGGCTTCCGCCACGCCTTCCGCGCCGGCATCTCGTTCGGCAAGGACGACATGATCATCGCGCCGGACAAGGATCGGCTGGTCGACGAGACGCGCGAGCAGGTGAAGGACTTCGAGCAGCAGTATCAGGACGGCCTGATCACGCAGCAGGAGAAGTACAACAAGGTGATCGACGCCTGGAGCCGTTGCGGCGACCAGGTCGCGAACTCGATGATGAACGAGATCAAGGCGGTCCGGCATTACGAGGACGGCCCGATGGAGGGCCGCGAGAAGCCGATCAACTCGATCTACATGATGGCCCACTCGGGCGCCCGTGGTAGCCCCGCCCAGATCAAGCAGCTTGCGGGCATGCGCGGCCTGATGGCCAAGCCGTCGGGCGAGATCATCGAAACGCCGATCATCTCGAACTTCAAGGAAGGTCTGACCGTCCTTGAATACTTCAACTCGACCCACGGCGCGCGTAAGGGCCTGGCCGACACGGCACTGAAGACGGCGAACTCGGGTTACCTGACCCGCCGTCTGGTGGACGTCAGCCAGGACTGCGTCATCATCGAAGAGGATTGCGGCACCACCCGCGCCCTGGAGATGAAGGCGATCGTGCAGGGCGGCTCGACCATCGCCTCGCTCGGCGAGCGTATCCTGGGCCGCACCACGGCCGAGGACATCGTCAACGCCAAGACCGGCGAAGTCATCATCCCGTCGGGCGTCCTGCTCGACGAGCCGATGGTCGCACGGATCGAGGCGGCGAACACCCAGTCGGTCAAGATCCGCAGCCCGCTGGTCTGCGAGTCGAAGATCGGTGTCTGCGGCAAATGCTATGGCCGTGACCTCGCTCGCGGTACGCCGGTGAATATCGGCGAAGCGGTCGGCGTCATCGCGGCGCAGTCGATCGGTGAGCCGGGTACGCAGCTGACCATGCGTACCTTCCACATCGGTGGCGCGGCGCAGCTGAACGAGCAGTCGAACCTGGAAGCGGCGGCCGATGGTACGGTCGAATTCCGCGACCTGCGCCTGATCACCGATCAGCGCGGCCGTCGCGTGGTGCTGAGCCGTTCGGGCGAAATCGCGATCGTCGACATGGACGGCCGCGAGCTCTCGGTCGACCGTATCCCTTACGGTGCGTACGTGCTGTTCGACGATGGTCACATCGTGTCGAAGGGCGACCGCATGGCCGAGTGGGATCCGTTCACCATGCCGGTGATCACGGAAAACCCCGGTACGGTGAAGTTCCAGGACCTGATCGAGGGTAAGACCCTGACCGAGCAGGTCGACGAAGCCACGGGTATCGCCCAGCGCGTCGTCACCGAGTACCGCGCCTCGACCAAGTCGAAGGAGGATCTGCGTCCGCGCATGACCCTGCTCGACGACAATTCGGGCGAGGCCGGTCGCTACATGCTGGCGCCGGGTGCGACGCTCTCGGTCGAGGACGGGGCGCAGGTGCAGGGCGGTGACGTTCTGGCGCGTGTCGCCCGCGAATCGGCCAAGACCCGCGACATCACCGGCGGTCTGCCGCGCGTCGCCGAGCTGTTCGAGGCGCGCGTTCCCAAGGACTCGGCGATCATCGCCAAGGTCTCGGGCCGTGTGGTGTTCGGCAAGGACTATAAGGCGAAGCGCAAGATCGGCATCCAGCCCGAGGATGGCGGCGAGGTCGTCGAGTATCTGGTGCCCAAGTCGAAGGTGATCGACGTTCAGGAAGGCGACTACGTCAAGCGTGGCGACAACCTGATCGGCGGCTCGCCCGATCCGCACGACATTCTGGAAACGATGGGCGTGGAGCCGCTGGCCGAATATCTGGTCAGCGAAATCCAGGAAGTCTATCGACTCCAGGGCGTGAAGATCAACGACAAGCACATCGAGACGATCGTTCGTCAGATGCTGCAGAAGGTCGAGATCACCGACGGCGGCGACACCACGCTGCTGAAGGGCGAGCAGGTCGATCGCGAGGAAATGGACGCGATCAACGAGAAGCTCGAGCCGAACCAGGCGCGGGCGCAGGGCAAGCCCGTGCTGCTCGGCATCACCAAGGCGAGCTTGCAGACCCGCAGCTTCATCTCGGCGGCGTCGTTCCAGGAGACCACCCGCGTCCTCACCGAGGCGGCGGTCCAAGGCAAGCAGGACACGCTGATGGGTCTGAAGGAGAATGTCATCGTCGGCCGCCTGATCCCGGCGGGCACCGGTGCGGGCATGAACCGCCTGCGCGTGGCGGCCTCCAGCCGCGACGCCGCGCTCCGGGCGCAGCAGCGCAAGCTGGCCGAGGCGATCATCGCGCCGGTCAGCGCCGCCGAAGAACGGGCTGCCGAGCAGGCGCGTTCGGCGCGTGACGCGGGCGGCACCGGCAACGATCCGCTGGCCGAGGTTGCCCCCTCGGGCCACGGCACGGACGCCGATGCCGGCGAGTATCTGAACGACTGATCCGTCTGACGGATCGAAACTGAAGGGCCGCCGTCCGGGCAACCGGGCGGCGGCTTTTTACTGGCACCGACCAACGCTTTGAGATTGACGCCGCCGGCCCCGCATGGCGGAGGATGCGTTGCGACGAAAACGACGGATTTGCGCCGAATGGAGGGTGCGCGAAGCCGTCGCGCGGGAACCGAAACGCCCTCCCAACCATATACGAATATTGGAGAAGATCCCGGACGCGCGCGGGTTATTGGCGTGCCGATGGGACCCCGGAGACCTGAAATGACGTCCCCCGAGATTGACGAAGACTATTTCTACCAACGTGCTGAAACAGAACTAGAATTGGCCCAGAAGGCGACCCACCCGGCAGCGGTTCGAGCGCATTACATCATCGCCAACCATTATCTGGACCGCGCTTACAGCCAGCCCGACGCGAACACGGCGGCCGAGGCGGCGGAGTAACCGAGCGCGTACGGCCCACACCTGATGGGAGAATATCGCAGCCGCCTCGGCCATCCTGGTCGGGGCGGTTTCGTTATGTCGGGTGGGTGGTGAGCCGGGAAGGCTTCTGGCTTGGTCGATGCTGACCGGGGGCTGGCGCATTGCAAGAGTGAGCCTTTGGCTCCCTCAACCTCTCACCCAAGCCACGCTGGCCAGCAGGTTGGGAACTCGACCGGCGGGCAGATTAGGCCCGGATCGGAATGTTCGCTCGACAGGGAGGTGAGGCGGATTTACGCGGCACCGATGCACCGTGAACGATCCGCTCTGCCGTCCGCGACCTTTCCGGCGTCCTATCCCGCCGGACAAAGCCTGGGCGGCCAGGCACGGGCCATGGCGGCGTTGTGGCTGGTCTATCTCGTCGCCATGGCGATCGTCCTCCGCGTGCCGATCATCAGTGGTTTCGATCTCGGTTTCGGTGACCGGGCGGACGGGCTGATCGAGATGACCATCCTCGAACATTGGCGCAATGTCTGGTCGGGCGTGTCGCCGTGGAATGGCGGATTCTACTTTCATCCCTATGACGGTACGCTGGGCTATAACGATGGCTATTTCCTCTATGGCCTGTCCTATTCCTTCTGGCGGTTGTTCGCCGATCCCTTTCATGCCGACACGCTGAATATCCTGACCTTCAAGACGATCGGGTTTTTCGGGGCCTATGCGCTGGTGACACGGTCGCTGGGCTGGGGCCGTGGGGCGGGGCTGTTCGTCGCGTTGTCCTTCACCATCGCGAGCAACATTGCGCTTCAGGCGGTCCATGCGCAGTTGCAGAGCGTCGCGTTGATGCCGGTCGCGATGATGCTGGCCATCGCGTGCGTTCGGGCCGAGGCGATAGGGCGACACGCCCGTGCGCGCTTGTTGGCGGTGGCGCTGGCCGCGCTGATCGCGGCGTGGCTGATGACATCCTATTATATGGCCTGGTTCACGATCTTCTCGGCCTGTCTGTTCCTATTGTGCTGGGCGGTGCTTGGCGACCAGGCGCAGCCCGCCGCGATCATCGCGCTGGTCCGTCGTCATGCCGGGACCATCGCCTGCGGCCTTGGCAGCTTCGCGGTGCTGATCCTGCCCTTCCTCGCCGTCTATCTGCCCAAGCTGCGCGAGACGGGGGGCGAGGGCTATTTCGAGATGCTGGGCTATCTCATCACGCCAGTGATCGACATGGTGAATGTCGGGCCAGACAATTACCTCTGGGGTTGGATGTTTCGTCCGCTGCTGGCGCTGGTGCATCAAGCGCTGCCCGACGATCCGGCGCTGCCGGGCCGGGTGCTGCGCGGCGAGCATGAGGTGGGGTTCCCGCCGATCTTCTGCATCCTGCTGATCGTCACGGCGTGGCGTATCCTGCGTCGCCGTCCGGTGGGGGAGGGGGCGACCGTTTCGGTCGAATGGCGCGCCTTCACGCTGGCGATGATCGTCGGCTGGGCGCTGACGCTGCAATTCTGGATCCTCTCGCCGTGGAACCTGGTCTTCTATCTGGTGCCGGGGGCCAAGGGCTTGCGGGTCGTGTCGCGCTATCAGCTCTGGCTGACCCTGCCGTTCCTGCTGATCGTCGTCTATGCCTGGCGTGCGCGGATGGCGGCCTTGTTGCGAAGCAAGCCCTGGTGGGGCGTCGCGATCGTCACGCTGCTGCTGGCCGAGAATCTGAGCGCCGAGACCGCTGCGCAACTCAGCCGCCGCGAACAGCGCGCCGCGCTCGATGCGATTCCGCCGCCGCCCGCCGACTGCCGTGTCTTCTACGTGGTCGCATCGCGCGCGGGGGAAACGCTCTACGTCAATGCCGAGTTGAACGCGCTCTATCCGCACAATGTCGATGCGATGTTCCTGGCCGAACAGTGGCGGGTGCCGACGATCAACGGCTTTTCGACCTTCAACCCGCCCGACTGGAATTTCGCCGATCCGCTGGCGCGGGATTATGAGGCGCGGGTGACGCGCTATGTCGCGCGGCACGGACTGCGCCAGGTCTGCCGCCTCGACATGCGACAGGCCCGGCCCTGGTCGCGATAGGGGGATGTGATCAGCCGACCGGTCGCGCGCCTTCGTCCGGTGCGGGGCGGCCCCGGTGGATCGAGGGAAGCTCGGCCAGCGTCAATCGCCGATCATGGTTCAGGTCCAGCAGTGCGAAGCGCTTGTCCGCCGCCGCGACGAATTCCTGTGCGGATACACCGCGATTAAAGTTGCTGTCCGCCGAAGCGACTGGTTCGGGTATGTCGAGATAGCTGAAGCGCCCGGCGCCCTGGCGACCCGCCAGGCTG
The DNA here is from genome assembly GCF_026540895.1 of Sphingomonas sp. GM_Shp_1. GTDB lineage: Bacteria > Pseudomonadota > Alphaproteobacteria > Sphingomonadales > Sphingomonadaceae > Sphingomonas. The sequence goes on from NZ_JALNUR010000050.1 coordinate 11,975, forward strand.
GCCGCCGCGCGCCCGTCGGGCTGATCACCGCCGCCGCCGCGACCGCCGCCCATGCCGCCGCGACCCATTCCGCCGCCCATGCCGCCGCCGCCTCGACGTCCGCCGCCCATTCCGCCGCGTCCGCCGCCGCCACGGCCACCGGCCATGCGCGTACCCCCGCCCGGCCCGGCCACGCGCAGTTCGGGAAACAGTTCGGTCTCATACCATTGCAGATCGTCGGGATCGATCTCGCCGTCCTTGCCGCGATCCAGCACCGCGAAGAAGCGCAGGGCATCCGCCTCGAACTCGGCGGGGGTCAGCGCGCCGTCGCTGTTCGTATCGGCACCGGCGAACCAGCGCCGCTCGCCATCGGGGCCGTGAAAGGGCTCGCCCATCGGGCTGGCGAACAGCGGGCCGCGACCGCCGGGGCGTCCTCCGCCGGGAAAGCCGCCATGGCGTCCGCCGCCCGGCGGCCCCCTGTGCGGCCGATCGGCGGCGCATCCGGCCAGGACGCAACAGAGGGCGAGGATCGCTGCACGCATGATCAAGGGCTTTCCGATGCTGTTCGACAGGTCGGCGGCCCGGGCAAGCGCGTCGCCCGGGCCGGAGGGATCAGCGACGGACCCAGCGGCAGACCTTGACGCGCTTGCCGTGCTTCTTCTCGATCTTGCAGACGTGCTTCTTGCCGTGATGAGGATCAGGGCGCGCCGCGACGGGGGCCGAAACCAGCATGGTGGCGGCCAGCGCGGCCGCGATTGAGGCGATGCTCTTGGAACGGGTCATGCTTCTATCCTGACATGGTCGTGGGAGGGGGAGAGGCATCCCTAGCCGTCAGGTATCTGAAAAGTTTGATCGCGTTGTCGCGAAGTGTCGCAACCGGGACCCTGGCGCGCCCCGCTTTAACAGAAAAGGGCGACCCCCGCGAAGGGGCCGCCCTTATCCTTAGCTCGCCAAGCGAACGGGTGCGGCAGGTTGCCCTGCCGCAGTCCGATTACTTGAGCTCGACGGTCGCGCCGGCTTCTTCGAGCTGCTTCTTGATCTTCTCGGCCTCGTCCTTGGCAATGCCTTCCTTGACGGGCTTCGGAGCGCCTTCGACCAGCGCCTTGGCTTCCGTCAGGCCCAGGCCGGTGATCGCACGGACTTCCTTGATGACGTTGATCTTCTTGCCACCGTCGCCGGTGAGGATCACGTCGAATTCGGTCTTCTCTTCAGCGGCCGGAGCAGCAGCGCCGCCAGCGGCAGGAGCCGCAGCAACAGCAGCGGCGGCCGAGACGCCCCACTTCTCTTCGAGCAGCTTCGAAAGCTCAGCGGCTTCGAGGACGGTCAGCTCGCTCAGCTGGTCAACCAGCGCGTTCAGGTCTGCCATGTTCTTATCTCCAATACGGGCCGTCTAAAATGGCCCGAGTGTGTCAGTTCAATCGTGTACGCCCGAAGATCAGGCGGCTTCCTTGTCCTTGTCGGCATAAGCCGCGAGGACGCGGGCGATCTGCGCCGCGGGAGCCTGGGTGATGGTCGCCAGCTTCGTCGCGGGAGCGACGATGAGGCCGACAATCTTCGCCCGGAGCTCGTCCAGCGAGGGCAGAGTCGCCAGCGCCTGCACGCCTGCGACATCAAGGACGTTCGCACCCATCGATCCGCCGACGATCTCGAACTTGTCGGTCGTCTTGGCGAATTCCACGGCCACCTTGGCGGCGGCCACGGGATCGATCGAGCTGGCGATGCCGACGGGACCCGTCAGCATGTCAGCGACACCGGCATAGTCGGTGCCCTGGGCTGCGATCTTGGCAAGCCGGTTCTTCGAGACCTTGTAGGACGCGCCGGCTTCCCGCATCTTCGTGCGCAGGGCCGTCGACTGGGCGACGGTCATGCCGAGGTTGCGGGTGATGACCACCACACCGACCTCGTTGAAGTTACGGTTCAGTTCGGCGACGGCCTGGGTCTTTTGATCGCGATCCATGCCATTCTCCATGGTTGGAACGACCGCGAACGGTCATCCCGGTTGCTTGACCGGGGGGTGTGACCACCCCTCGGGGTGTCCAGCGATGGGGAATGGGCAACCGACGCGTGAGAAACGCGGGGCAGACCGGGCGGGACCAGCAAGCTGGAGCGACCGGCAAAATCCTTTTCCCCGTCTCGGCAGGAGATTAAGCCAGGGCATATTCCCCGGCACCTGCTGTCTTGGACGGAATCCGAATGAGCGAGCCCATCCGGATGCGGGGGTGCGCTTAGGCGGATCGGCGGCGCGAGTCAAGCGATGCGACAGGATGACGCCGATGTCACCACAGAGTCATCCCTGCGTCACCGACATGACGCGGAAATGAAGCCGGGATGACTTGGTTGGTCGCCAAACGACGGGGCGTGAGACCGCGCCTTCCCCGCGCGGTGCCCGGGGGATCTGCCATGTCGGATATCAACAATCTGGTCGCCTATGACGATGGCGACATCGACACCAACCGTTCGACCAACATCCATATGAGCGACCTGATCGCCACCCGCCTGTCGCGTCGCCAGACGCTGCGCCACGGCGTGTCGGCGATGACCACCGCGCTGTTCGGCGGCGCGTTGCTGGCGGGTTGCGACGACGAGAATCCGCAGGCCGTGACGGCGACCGCAGCGGGCAGCACCGCCAGCGTCGCGGCGGGCCGCCCCGTCACGCTGACCGGCACCGTCGGCAGCGGCAAGGTGGCGAACGTCAACTGGAGCCAGACAGCGGGGCCGTCGGTCACCCTGACTAACGCCAACCAGCTCGTCGCCTCGTTCCGTGCGCCCGCCGTGGCGACCGCGACGCAGCTCGCCTTCAAGCTGGAAATCACCAGCCGCGACGGGCTGGTCACGAACAACACGGTCACGGTGACGGTCACGCCGATCACCCTCGACTTCACCGCCGTGCCGCACAGCCTGGCGGACGTGGTCACCGTGCCCTCGGGCTATAGCGTGACGGTGCTGTATCGCTTGGGCGATCCGATCGCCTCGGGTGTCCCGGCCTATGCGAACAACGGCACCGATACCAATTTCGCGCAGCGTGCGGGCGACCATCATGACGGCATGAGCTATTTCGGGCTGTCGGCATCGGGCAGCAATCCGGACCCGAACAACAGCACGCGCGGCCTGCTGGTCCTGAACCACGAGAATATCAGCGAGCAGTATCTGCATGTGAACGGCATGTCGCCGGCGCCGCGTCCCGCGAGCGAGGCGATCAAGGAGATCGAGTGCCACGGCGTATCGGTGATCGAGGTCACCCGCACGAACGGCACCTGGTCCTATGTCCAGGGTTCGTCGCTCAACCGCCGCATCACCCCCAATACGCCGATGGCGTTCAGCGGCCCGGTCAAGGGCAATGCGTGGCTGAAGACCGCCTATTCGACCGACGGCACCGGCGGGCGGGGCACGATCAACAACTGCGCCAACGGCACCATGGCGTGGCACACCTACCTCACCAACGAAGAGAATTGGGCGGGCTATTTCCGTCGTCTCAGCGGTGACGCGGCGGTGCGGGCCACCACCAATGCGAAGCAGAATGCCTCGCTGGCCCGCTATGGCATCAGCGAGCCGCGCAACGGCAATTATAACTGGGCGACCGCGACCCCGTCCGACCCGTCCAGCACCGTCTTCCGCCGCTGGAATGCGACCGCCGATGCGGCGCTCGCCGCCGACGGCACCGCCGATTTCCGCAACGAGCCCTTCCAGTTCGGCTGGGTGGTCGAGATCGACCCGTTCAACCCTGCCTCCACCCCGCGCAAGCGCACCGCGCTGGGCCGCATGAACCATGAAGGCTGCGAGAGCGGCCGGATGATCGCGGGCGTCCGCCCCGCCTTCTACATGGGCGACGACGCGCAGAACGAATATATCTACAAATTCGTCTCGGCGACCCCGTGGAGTGCCTCGGACGCCAATGCCAGCGATCGCCTGGCGGTGGGCGACAAATATCTCGACAATGGCACCCTCTATGTCGCCAAGTTCAATGCCGACGGCACCGGCCAGTGGATGCCGCTGGTGTTCGGGCAGAACGGGCTGAACGCCTCGAACAGCGTCTATCCCTTCGCCGACCAGGCCGATGTCCTCATCAACACCCGCCTGGCCGCCGACGTGCTGGGCGCGACCAAGATGGACCGGCCGGAATGGACCGCCGTCAACCCGGCGACCGGCGAGATGTACTGCACGCTGACCAACAACAGCTCGCGCAAGCCGGTCGCCTCGGGCAGCAATACCGGCGTCGATGCGGCCAATCCACGCGCCTATGTCGATGCGCCCTCCACCTCGGTCGGCAACCGCAACGGCCATATCATCCGCCTCCGCGAGACGGGCGACACGACCGAGGCGACCAGCTTCACCTGGGACGTCTACGCCTTCGGCGCGGGCGCAGACCTGGATCCGACCAATATCAACCTGTCGGGGCTGGATGCGACCAACGACTTCTCGTCGCCCGACGGCCTGTGGTTCAGCCTGCCGAGCAATGTCGCCGGGCAGCAGACCCCGGTGATGTGGATCCAGACCGACGACGGCGCCTTCACCGACGTCACCAACTGCATGATGCTGGCCGCGATCCCGGGCCGGGTCGGCGACGGCGGCACTCGTTCGGTGACCAGCACCGCCGGAAGCGCGTCGGCGACCGTCACCACCCGGATCGGCAAGGCGCCCGGCGTGACGCTGAAGCGCTTCCTGGTGGGGCCGAAGCAGTGCGAGATCACCGGCATCCACTCGACGCCGGACGGCACCTCGATCTTCGTCAACATCCAGCATCCGGGTGAGGGCGCATCGACGCCGTCCGCCCCGACCAGCAACTGGCCCGACAGCCAGGCGGGCAATGCGGCGGCGACCGTGCGTCCGCGCTCGGCCACCATCGTCATCACCAAGAATGACGGTGGCGTGGTCGCGATCTGATCGGCTGACCGCATATCGAGCCCATCGGGGGCGGGAAGGCGATTGCCTTCCCGCCCCCTTTGTCGTTTGAAGGGCTTGCGAAAAAGGGGAGAGGCATGACGACCACACGGCGCGAGATCATGGTCGGGGCGGCTGCGATCGGTCTGGGGAGTGCTATCGGACCCGCGCTGGCGCAGGGACCGGGCAGCGACCGGCTGATCGCGGGCACCTATACGAACGAGGGCGGCAAGGGGCTGTACCCGATCGTGAACGGTCGGTTGGGAAAGCCGGTCGCGGGGATCGTCAACGCCTCTTTCGGCGTCGGCAACGGCCCCGGCGGCGCCTTTTATCTGCTCCGCGAACAGACCGGCGGGCGGATTGCCGCTTATGGTCCCGGCTGGCGCTCGCGGGGCGGGGCGTCGACCGGCGGCGCGGACCCCTGTCATGTCGCGCTCGACCGCAGCTCGGCCTGTCTGGCGGTCGCCAATTATTCCAGCGGCTCGGTCGCCTTCTACCGGCTCGATCGGCGGACCGGCGCACCGGGCGAAGCGCAGGTCTTCCAGCATCAGGGCAAGGGGCCCAATGCCGATCGCCAGGCGGGGCCGCACGCGCATTGGGTGGGGTTCAGCCCCGACCGCCACTGGCTGCATTCGGTCGATCTGGGGGCGGATGCGATCTTCGCCTATCGCTTCGACCCCGCCGTGCGGACGCTGGCCGAGCCGGTCCTCGCCTGGCAGGCCCCGGCGGGGGCGGGGCCGCGCCATATGGTCCGCCACCCGACCTTGCCGCGCGCCTATGTCGCCTGCGAGTTGCAGACCAAGTTGTTCGTGCTCGACGTCCTGGAGGATGGCCGGTTCCGCACCGCGGGCGAGCGGGCGCTGGTGCCCGAAGGAGGGCCCGCATCCTTCGCCGCGCATATCGCGATCGATCGGGCGGGGCGGACGCTGTACGTCTCCAATCGCGGGGCCAACAGCATCACCGTCTTCGCCCTGGATGCGAAGGGGGAGCCCAAGGCGGTGCAGCATGTCCCGACCGGAGGCGACTGGCCGCGCTTCTTCCTGCTGCGCGAGGGGCGGGGCGAGATGCTGGTGGCGAACGAGCGGTCGGGGACGGTCGTGGCGTTCCGGATCGGGTCGGACGGTCATCTGACCGCGACGGGGCGGAGCATCGCCATCCCCGGCGTGGTGTTCCTGGCCGAGGTTTGAAGA
>NZ_JALNUR010000051.1 GCF_026540895.1 Sphingomonas sp. GM_Shp_1
TGTCGGGAGGGGGGCATAGGGCCAATCGACATTCACTCATTCCTCCCCTTGTAGGGGAGGTGGCAGGCCGTCAGGCCTGACGGAGGGGTGTCGCGCTCTCGATACGGGGACACCCCTCCACCATGCTGCGCATGGTCCCCAGTGGCAGGTCGATCATGCCCCCAGCATGATCTGGATTGCCTGGGAGGCAATCCACCTGCCACTCCTTACAGGGGAGGAATGATGACCCTTCCGCTTGAATGTCGATCCGGCCTAAGGCCAAGTTCCTCTGTCAGGGTCCGAAGCCGTTGCCGCTGGCGATAAGCTAAGCCGTTGATTAATCGCGACCATTCCTCCCCTCCCAACCCCCAAAGCCACCATGCGCCTCTTCCAACCTCTGCTCGCCGGAGCCACCTTGCCTGGCCGCCTCATCGCCTGTGTCGGCGCGTTGATCGGCATCGCGCTGACCATCATCGTATGCAGCGGACTGCCGCCGCTCGGCCCCGACCTGCCGATCATCGTCGCGCCGCTGGGGGCGTCCGCCGTGCTGGTCTTCGCGGTACCCGCCAGTCCGCTGGCCCAACCCTGGTCGGTGGTCGGCGGCAATGTCCTGTCGACATTGGTCGGGGTGGCGATGTTCCAGGCCATCCCCTCGCTGCCGCTGGCGGCGGGGTGCGCGGTTGGGGGCGCGATCCTGGTCATGTCGTTGGCGCGCTGCCTGCACCCGCCGGGTGGCGCGGCGGCGCTGACGGCGGTGATCGGCAGCCAGGGGATCCATGCGGCGGGCTTCGCCTTCGCCTTTGCGCCGGTGGCGATCAACTCGATCGCTCTGGTGGCGCTGGGCATGTTCTTCCACCGCGCGACCGGGCGCAGCTATCCGCACGAACCGGCGGTGATCCCGCCCACGCCTGTCGCCCTGATCCAGCCCGAGGATGTCGACGCCGCGCTGGAGGAGATGCACGAAAGCTTCGACATCGCGCGCGAGGATCTGGACACGCTGCTCGCGCATGCCGAGCGTCATGCGCGGGCCAGGGCTGGGGGCGGGTGAGGGGCGTGGCCTTCGACTTCGCTCAGGCTGAACGGAACTTGGGATAGCGGCATAAGAAAAGGCCCGCCCCTCACGTCGAGGGACGGGCCTTTCCCATCAACCGGTCATGCCGATCAGCGATACTTGCCGCTGAACGAAATGCCGATGATGCGCGGTTCGTTGAACACCGCCGCCATATAGTTCTCGATCACGCCCTTCAGGTTCTTCTCGTTCGTGATGTTGCGGGCGAAGACCGACAGGCTCCAGTCGTCGTTCGGCGCCGAATAGCCGATGCTCAGGCCGCCCTCGAAATTGCCGTTCGAGGTGAACTCCTTGGTCCGGTACAGGACGAAGTTCGTATAACCCTGGATATTCCAGTCGGTCGAAATGAACGCCTTGCCCTGGTTCGCCAGCGGGATGTCGTACTTGGCCGCGACGTTGACGTTATATTCCGGCGCATTGGGCAGCGGGTTGCCGTTGATCTGCGCGAAATAGGCATTGGCGCCGAACACCGTGCGGGTGACGAACGGGTCGAGCACGGTGCATACCTGCACCCCGTTCAGGCCGCAGGTCTGGGCGAACACACGATTGTCGCGGATTTCCGAGTGCAGCAGGCTGACGCCCGCCGACAGCGCCAAGTTGCGCACCGGCAGCCACTGCGCATCGGCTTCCAGGCCGTAGGCGACCGCCTTGTCGGCGTTGAACAGCACGCCGTTGCCGTCCGAGTCGTTGCCGTTCAGCTGGATGCCCTTCACGCGATAGGCGAAGGCGGCGGCGTTCAGGCGCAGCGTGTTGTCGAACAGCTTCGACTTGAAGCCGGTCTCGAACGACAGGTTGGTTTCCGAATTGGCGGTGGTGAAGTCCGAGTTGAACACCGCCGAGCGACCCTGGATGGTCGGGCCACGGAAGCCCTGCGCGGCGCGGACATAGACGTTCAGGTTCGGGTTGACCTCGTAGAGCGCCGACAGGTCCCAGCTCGGCTGGGTGTCCGACAGGCGCACGTCGCGGCGACCACGATAGGTCGAGACACCGGCGGCGCTGTCGGCGGTACGCAGCAACTGGGTCCGCTTGGTGTCCTCGCTGATGCGGCCACCGGCGGTCAGGGTCAGGCGATCGGTCGCCTGATAGCTGACCTGGCCGAACACGCCCCACGAGGTGTTGACGTCGTGCAGGCGGACCCAGTTGTTCGGGTTCGCCCCGATCAGGAAGGCGCGCTGGTAGAAGTCGGTGATGTCGCGGCTGTCGAAATAGATGCCGCCGACCTGCCACTTGAACGGGCCGCTGCCGGTCGAGGCCAGGCGGACTTCCTGCGTCCACTGGTCGAGACCGCGCACCTGGCCCTGACTGAGGCCATAGCCGTTGGGAACGCCGTTCACCGGGAAGTTCGCCGCCGCGCCGCCATCGGTGTCGCCCTTGCTGAAGCCAGCGGTGGTCTCATAGGCGGTGATCGAGGTCAGCTCGGCCGCGCCCAGATCCCAGGCGGCGCGCAGCGAGGCGCCTTGCGTATCGTAGGACTGCGGGTTGTCACGGCCTTCGTCCAGCGCGACGCGGTCGCGCGGCTCGGCGGAGACGTCGTTCGACCCCTTCTTCAGCGCACCGCGATGGAACAGGGTCGAGGTGCCGTCATACCAGCGGGCATGGCCCGACAGGTTGAACGACAGCGTGTCGGTCGGGGTCAGGAGCAACTGGAGGCGGACGTCGCGCTCGGTGAAGCCACCCATCGCGTCCTTCTTCGGGGTCAGCGTGCCGTCGGCGCTGGGGCCCGAGTAGACGTTATCGACCCAGTTGTCGCGGTGCTGCACCAGCGCCGACAGGCGGAAGGCTAGCACGTCGCGGATCAGCGGGCCGCCGACACCGGCGTCCATGCTGATCGTGTTGTAGCTGCCGATCGAGGCGGTCGCGCGGCTCTGGAAGCTCTGGGTCGGCTTGATCGTGTCGAACTTGATGATGCCCGCAGTCGTGTTGCGACCGAACAGCGAGCCCTGCGGCCCGCGCAGCACTTCGACCTGGTCGACGTCGAACACCGGGTTCGACTTCAGCACGACATGCTCCAGCACGACATCGTCCTGGATGATCGACACGGGCTGCGACGCGCCGAGATAGAAGTCGATATTGCCCAAGCCGCGAATGTAGAAGCGCGGGAAGATGCGGCCCGTGGTGGTTTCCGCATAGAGGCCGGGGACGCGGCCCGACAGGGCAAGGATATCCTCGCCGCCCTGCTGGAAGGCGCGGATGTCCTGGCCGCTGACCACGCCGACCGACACCGGCACGCGGTTCAGATTTTCCGAGCGACGCTCGGCTGTGACGGTGATTTCGCCGAGACCTTCCTGCGGAGCGGCCTGATCCCCGGTCGCGGCGGTCGTGCCCGCGCCCTGATCGGCGGTCTGTGCGATGGCCGGTACGGCCGCCAGCGTTCCCCACGCAGCGCCCAGCAGCGCCGCGGTCTTGATAACCGACTTCATACTATTCCCCAGCTCCGGCGGGCGGTTACGTGCCGTCCGCCGCTTCGATTCTCCCGGTGGGGGAGCGGTTAGGGGCGCATTATGGCGCTCGCGTGACAGAGGTGATGCACCAAAGGCACAATCGATCGGGAAAGTTGCCGCTATGGGAAGGGTCGCGCATGATGCTCCGCACCGGATGCGCGATCGTCCGACGGCAAATATGGGGGCAGGATGATCGAGGATCGAACGGCGGACGGCGGCACGACCGCCCGTGACGGCGCGCTGGCCCGGCTGGCGCTGCGCTTCACCGCCTGGGCGGAGCGATGGTTTCCCGACGCCTTCGTCTTCGTCGCCATCGCGGTGGTCGTCGTCGCGCTGGCGGCGCTCGCCAATGGCGCGTCGGTACCCGCGGTGACCAAGAGCTTCGGCGATGGCTTCTGGACACTGATCCCCTTCACCATGCAGATGGCCTTCGTGACGATCGGCGGCTATGTCGTCGCCACCTCCGCCCCCGTCCAGCGGCTGATCGACTGGCTGGCGGAGCGCCCGCGCAGCGCACGGGGGGCGATCGGGATGATCGCGCTGGCCACCATGATATCGTCGCTGCTGAGCTGGGGTTTGAGCCTGATCTTCGGCGGGCTGCTGGCGCGGGCCTGTGCGCGGCGGACCGAACTTCGCATGGATTACCGCGCGGCGGGGGCGGCGGCCTATCTGGGGCTGGGCGCGACCTGGGCGATGGGGCTGTCCTCCTCGGCGGCGCAGCTTCAGGCCAACCCGGCCAGCCTGCCGCCCTCGCTCCTGCCCATCACCGGGGTCATTCCGTTCAGCGAGACGATCTTCCTGTGGCAGTCGATGCTGATCGCGGGCGTGCTGATCGTGATCTCGACGGTCATCGCCATCGCCTCCGCGCCCCGTGGTGACGGCGCGGTGACGGCGCAGGACATGGGGCTCGACCCGGCGCGCGAGGGGGACGGGCTGCCCCCGCCCGGACAACCGGGCGAGTGGCTGGAGCATGCGCCGCTGCTCACCATCCTGATCGGCCTGCTGGCGGCGGGATGGCTGGTGCAGGAGTTTGTGCGGCAGGACTGGATGGTCGCCATCTCCAATCTCAACACCTATAATTTCCTGTTCCTGATGGCGGGGCTGGTGCTGCACTGGCGGCCCAAGCGCTTCCTGATCGCGCTGGGTCGCGCGGTTCCGGCGACGGCGGGCATATTGATCCAATATCCCTTCTACGCCGCGATCGCCGCGATGCTGACGGGGGCGAAGAACGGCGCGGGCGTCGGGGTCGCGGACCAGATCGCCCACGCCTTCGTCGCGCTCAACACGGCGGGCAGCTTTCCGCTGACCATGGGGGCCTATTCGGCGATCCTCGGATTCTTCATCCCCTCGGGCGGCGGCAAATGGCTGCTGGAGGCGCCCTATGTCATGCAGGCCGCGAACGAACTGCATGTCCATCTGGGCTGGGCGGTGCAGATCTACAACGCGGCGGAGGCGCTGCCCAACCTGATCAACCCGTTCTGGATGCTGCCGCTGCTCGGCATATTGGGCCTGAAGGCGCGCGACATCGTGGGGTTCAGCTTCCTGCAACTGATCGTCCATCTGCCGGTCGTGCTGGGCCTGCTCTGGGCGCTGTCCTTCACATTGCCCTATCATCCGCCCGTCCTGCCGTGACCCGAATGTCACATTGGTGTAACAGCGTTTTGCTTGACGGAGGGGCCGCGACTGGTCAGGGGGGCGACGTTCGTGCCATCCTGGGTTCATGACCTTTTCCGGTCCGGCGTTTCGCCGTGGCCCGGTCGGTCATGCGCCGAAAGCGCGCGACGTAACGGATCACTATCGGGGTTTACCGACTGATGTTCGCCTGGTTCCAACGCCTCCTGCCGAAGACGGGGAATTTCTTCGAGCTGTTCGAGGCGCAAGCCGCCACCATCCTGGCGGGGGCCGAAGCCACCGTCCGCCTGTTCGACACGAACGGCAACACCGCCGACGAGATCGCGGTCGTCGCCGCGCGCGAGCATGACGCCGACGAGATCACACGTCAGGTGCTGACCTCGGTCCGCTCGACCTTCCTGACGCCCTTCGATCGCGCGGCGATCACCTCGCTGATCGGGTCGATGGACGACACGATCGACGAGATGAACGCGGCGGCCACCGCGATCGGCCTCTATCGCGTGACGAACTTCGCGCCCGAAATGCGCGAGATGGCGGCGGTCGCGGTCGAGGCGGCCAAGCTGACCGTCGAGGCGATGCCGCTGATGCGCGACGTCGCGCGCAACGGCGACCGCCTGCACGCGCTGACCGAGGAACTGGTCCGGCTGGAAGGCCGCGCCGACGAGATCCATGCGGCGGGCCTGAAGCGCACGCTGGACGAATGCGGCGAGCGCGACACGCTGCGCTTCGTCATCGAAAAGGAAGTGTACAAGCATCTGGAGCGCATCCTCGACGCGTTCGAGGATGTCGCCGACGAGATCGACGGCATCGTCATCGATCACGCCTGAGGCGGCGGCAATGCACGAACTCGCCTTTCCGTTGCTGGCCGGCCTGATCCTGGTCGCGCTGGCCTTCGATTATCTCAATGGGCTGCACGATGCGGCCAATTCGATCGCCACGGTGGTCGCGACCCGGCTGTTGTCGCCGGTCGCCGCCGTGGGCTTTGCCGCCTTCTTCAACTTCGCGGCCTATTTCCTGACCGTCGCCTTTCCGAGCCTGCACAAGGTCGCGGAGACCGTCGGCAAGGGGCTGATCGACCAGAGCATCGTGACCCCCGCCGTCATCTTCGGCGCGCTGGGCGGGGCGATGGCGTGGAACGTCATCACGTGGCTGCGCGGTATTCCCTCGTCGAGCAGCCATGCGCTGGTCGGCGGGCTGGTCGGTGCAGGCGTCGCCCATGCGGGTATGGATGCGGTGAAGTGGGCCGGGCTCAACAAGACGCTGCTCGCCATCGTCCTGTCGCCGATGCTGGGCATGGTCCTGGCGATGCTGGTCATGATGCTGAGCAGCTGGGCTCTGCGCCGGTCGACGGCGGGGCAGGCGGAGCGCAGTTTCCGCGCGATGCACCTCGTCTCCTCGGCGGCCTATTCGCTCAGCCACGGCCTGAACGACGCGCAGAAGACGATGGGGATCATCACCGTCCTCCTCTATTCGACCGGTCGCCTGTCGGGCCCGTTCGAGGTGCCGCACTGGGTCGCCATCGCCTGTTACTTCGCCATCGCGCTGGGGACGATGACCGGCGGCTGGCGGATCATCGAGACGATGGGCACCCGCATCACCAAGCTGTCGCAGCATCAGGGATTCAGCGCCTCGACGGCGGGCTCGATCGTGATCTTCTGCGCCTCGGCCCTGGGGATTCCGGTGTCGACCACCCACACCATCACCGGCTCGATCATCGGCGCGGGCGTGGCGCGCCGCGCGTCGGCGGTGCGCTGGGGTGTGGCGGGCAATGTGGTGATCGCCTGGATCATCACCATCCCGGCCTCCGCCGTGATGGGGGCTGGGTTCTACCTGCTGACCAAGCTGTTCTGATGAAGGGGAGGGCGGAGGGCTCTCCCCCTTTTCTGCTCCTCCCCGGTACGGGGAGGTGGCAGGCCGCAGGCCTGACGGAGGGGGGCTTCCACACAGGCTATCCCTTTGCGGAGACCCCCCCTCCACCATGCTGCGCATGGTCCCCCTCCCCGTATCGGGGAGGATCGAGCTTGGCCGTCGACCTGGCTCAGGCTGAACGGAGGCTGGGGGAGAGCCATGCGGCCCACCCCCATCGTCTCACGACCCCGTAACCGGCCCCCCGGCGGCCTGGAACAGTGCCACCGTGTCGGTCATCCGCGCCGCCTTGGCCTGGATCAGCTGAGCCCGCGCCTGCGCATCCGTCGCGGTCGCGTTGAGCAGTTGCAACGTCCCCACATCGCCCAGCGCCAACTGCCGCCGCGCGAAGGTCAGCGCCTGGCCCGCCGCGTTGCTCGCCCGCTGCGCCGCGTCGAGTGCCTGCGCATCGGTGGACAGGCCGGTCAGCGAGTCCGCGACATTGCCGAACGCCTGGAGCACCGCCGCGCGATACTGCGCCTTGGCCCCCTCCAGCGCGGCCTCTGCCGCCTTTTGCTGGTGACGCAGCGCATTCGCGTGGAACAGCGGCTGGGTGATCCCGCCGAGCAGCGCCCAGAAGGGATTCCCGCTCTTGAACATGTCGCCGAAATTCTGCGCCGAGCCACCGGCATTGGCCGATAGCTGGATGCTGGGCAGGCGCGCGGCGATGGCGGCCCCGACATCGGCCCCGGCTCCCTGCAATTGGGCCTCGGCGGCCAGCACGTCGGGCCGGCGATGGACCAGTTCCGACGGCACGATCGCGGGCAATTCGGCCGGCAGGGTCAGTTGCGCCAGCTCGGGCAGCGGCGGCAGGGGCGATCCTGCGGCGCGCCCGATCAGCGTCGCGATCACGGTCCGCTGTGCTGCCTCTGCTCGGACCAGCGGGGGCAGGGCGCCCTCGGCGGTGGCGAGTGCGGCCTGTTGCGTCGACACGTCCGACGCGCCGACCGCACCGAGCCGCTGACGCTGTTGCAGCGCACCCAATATGTCGCGGTTGACCTGCACGGCGGTCTGCGCGGCGGCGATCTGTTCGGCTAGGCTCGCCCGCTCGATCAGGGCGGTTACGAGGTTCGCCGCCACCGTCATCCGCGCCGCGTCGAGCTGATGTCGCTCCATCTCGGCGCGGGCGACGGCGGAGCGGACCTGCGCCCGGTTCCCGCCGAACGCATCGACGTCATAGGAGACGCTGACCTGCGCGGTGTGCAGCGTGTAGAGCTGCTGGTTCTGGTTGGCGACCGCCGGGGACAGGGCGTTGGACACCCGTGTCCGCTGGACATTGTAGTTCAGCCCGCCCTGCGGAAACAGCAGCGAGCCGCGCGTCGCCCGCGCCTGTTCCTGCGCCTGACGTAGCGAGGCTTCGGCGACGCCCACGTCGTTATTGTGGGCTAGCGCTTCGGCCACCAACGCGTCGAGTTGCGCATTGCCGAAGGCGTGCCACCATTCGGGCGCGGCGGTCGCCGACACGGTCTGCGCCGGGCCGGTCGCGGGTGCGATCACCGGCGCGGGCGCCATGGGCGGCAGGCTGGCATGGGCGTCCAGGTCATGCGGGCCGACCGCACAGGCCGAAACGCACGCCAGCAGCGGCAGGGTCAGGAAACGCTTCATGCCGGAACCCCAGAATCGGAGATAGTGGTATCGTCCTGGTCGTCGACCATCGGATCATGCTTCTTCTTGCGCTGCGACAGCGGCAGGCGCGTCGAATAGCGGCTGATCAGCACCGGCAGGACCAGCAGGATCAGCACCGGGGCCAGCGTCATGCCGCCAACCACGACCAGGGCGAGCGGCTTCTGCACTTGGCTGCCGATGCCGTGCGACAGGGCGGCGGGCAGCAGGCCGATGGCGGCGACCAGACAGGTCATGACCACCGGGCGCAGGCTGTTCTTGACGGTGGTGGCCAGCGCATTCTCGCGCGGCGCACCCTCGTCGATCGCGTTGTTGAAGGTGGTGACGACCAGGATGCCGTCCATCACCGCGATGCCGAACAGCGCCACGAACCCGATCGCCGCCGAGATGCTGAACGCCGTGCCAGTCAGGGCCAGCGCCAGCACGCCGCCCACGATCGCCATCGGGATCGCGGAGAAGGCGAGCAGGCTGTCACGCATCGAGCCGAAATTGGCGTAGAGCAGCAGCAGGATGAGCACGAGGCTGATCGGTACCACGATCTCCAGCCGGGCGATCGCGTTCTTCAGGTTATCCAGCTCGCCCGCCCATTCCAGGTGATAGCCCGGCGGCAGGTGGACATTCTGGTTGATCCGCGCCCGCGCCTCCTCGACCGCGCCGCCCAGGTCGCGGCCGCGCACCGAGAATTTGATCGGCACGTAACGCTCCTGATGCTCGCGATAGATGAACGAGGCGCCGCTGGTCAGCTTGACGTTGGCGACCTCGGACAGCGGCACCTGGATGGTCCCGTTGCCGTCGGGCGAAGGCGCGCCGATGGTGATGTTGCGCACCGATTCCAGCGAGTCGCGCTGGGTCGGCTGCAACCGCACGATGATCGGGAAGTGGCGGTCGGTACCGGGTTCGTACAGGTCGGCGGACGACTGGCCACCGATGGCGGCCGCCACCGTCTGGTTGATGTCGTCGGGCGTCAGGCCGTAGCGGGCGGCCTTGGCGCGGTCGACGTCGATCCGGACGGTCGGCTGGCCGAGAATCTCGAACACGCCGAGATCCTCGATGCCCTTCACCTTGGCCATCTGCGCCTTGATCTGGTTGGCCAGCTTTTCCAGCGTGACCAGATCGGGGCCGAACAGCTTGATCGAATTGGCGCCCTTCACGCCCGAGGCGGCTTCCTCGACGTTATCTTCGATGATCTGCGAGAAGGAGAAGTCGACGCCGGGGTACTTCTTGCCCAGCTTGGTCGACAGCTCGTCAATCAGCTTTTCCTTGGTCATGCCGCTCGGCCAGGTGTCGAAGGGCTTCAAGGGCACGAAGAACTCGACGTTGAAGAAGCCGGTCGCGTCGGTGCCGTCGTCCGGGCGGCCATGCGCGGAGAGGACCGCCGTGGTCTCCGGATAGCTGGCGATGATCTTGCGCACGTCGTTCGTCACCTTCTCGCCCGCCTCCAGGCTGATCGAGGAGGGGAGGGTGGCGCGGATGTACATGTTGCCTTCTTCGAGGTGCGGCAGGAACTCGATGCCGAGCGAGCGCACGCCGACCACGGCCAGGCCCATCATCAGGACCGCGCCACCGATCGTCACGATCTTGTTGCGCAAGGCGAAGGAGGCGGCCGGTTCATAGACGCGGCGAAGCTTGCCGACGATGAAGGTCTCGGTCTCGGCCAGCTTGTCCGGCAGCAGCAGCGTCGATAGCACCGGCGCGACGGTGAAGGTCGCTAGCAGGCCGCCGCTGATGGCATAGGCATAGGTCTTGGCCATCGGGCCGAAGATATGGCCCTCCACCCCGGTCAGGGTGAACAGCGGCAGGAAGCTGGCGATGATGATCGCGGCGGCGAAGAAGATGCCGCGGCTGACCTCCGACGACGCCCCCAGCACCGCGCCGAAGCGGCTGGCCATGGTATAACGGCCCTGGCCATTCTCCACCGCCGCCGAGCGGTCGACCATGTGGCGGAAGATATTCTCCACCATGATGACACAGGCATCGACGACGAGGCCGAAGTCCAGCGCACCGACCGACAGCAGGTTCGCACTCTCCCCCTGCAACACCAGGATCAGGATCGCGAAGGCCAGCGCGAAGGGGATGGTCGCCGCCACGATGATCGCCGAGCGCAGATTGCCGAGGAACAGCCATTGCAGCGCGAAGATCAGCAGGATGCCCACCACCATGTTTTCCATGACGGTGTGGATGGTCAGGTTGATCAGGTCGGAACGGTCATAGATCCGCTCCAGATGGACGCCGGGGGGCAGCACGCCGCTGTCGTTGATGTTGGCGACCTCGGCCTGGACGGCCTTGATCGTCGGCATCGACTGGGCGCCGCGCTGCATCAGGACGATGCCCTGCACGATGTCGTCGTCGTTGTTATAACCGGCGATGCCCATGCGCGGCGCGTTGCCGATCTTGACGGTCGCCACGTCCTTGATGAGCACCGGCGCGCCGCCCGCTTCGCCGACCAGCACGTTCTGGATGGCGTCGGGCGACTGGATCAGGCCGATGCCGCGCACGATCGCGGCCTGTTCGCCGAAGTTGATCGTCTGGCCGCCGACATTGCCGTCGCTCTTGGACAGCGCCGCCAGCACCTGCGCCACGGTCACGCCGTGGGCGTTCAGCCGGTTCTGGTCGATCACCACGTCATAGGCGCGCAGCTTGCCGCCCCAGCCGGTCACGTCGATCACGCCCGGAATCCGCTTGAACCGGCGCTGGAGCACCCAGTCCTGTAGCGTCTTCAGGTCCATCACCGAATAGCCCTTGGGCGCGGCGATGCGGTAGCGATAGATTTCGCCCACCGGCGAGGTCGGCGACAGCGTCGGTTGCGCGCCACCGGCCAGCGGCGGCAGCTGCGACAGGCGGTTGATGACCTGCTGGCGCGCCTGTTCGTTGGTATAGTCGTAGGTGAACTGGATCTTGATGTCCGACAGGCCGAACAGGCTGATCGCGCGGATCGCGGTCAGGTGCGGGATGCCCGCCATCTGGACCTCGATCGGGATGGTGACGTTGCGCTCCATCTCCTCGGCCGACAGGCCTTGGGTCTGGGTGATGACCTCGACCATCGGGGGAACCGGATCGGGATAGGCCTCGATATTGAGGTTGATGAAGCCGATGACGCCAGCGACGATCATCGCGAAGAACAGGCCGACGATCAGCAGTCGCTGACGCAGCGCAAAGTCGACGATGCGGTTCATTATTCGCCGATCCCCGCTTCGTTGACGAACAGCGCGCCCGAGGTGACGATCCGCTCGCCCGGTTTCAGGCCGGAGGTGATGGTGACGAGGCCGTTCGCCGAGTCGCCGGTCGTCACGTCGCGCGCGACCAGCAGGCCGTCGGGGCGCATGATCCAGACGCGGGCATTGTCGCCTTCATGGATGACGGCGGCGGCGGGGACGCGGATCGCCTCGCCCGCATTCCGGTGGTGGATCGCGAAGCTGGCGAACATCTGCGGCTTCAGGGCCTTGTCGGGGTTGGGGATCGAGGCGCGGACCGGCAGGCGGTGGGTTTCGGGATCGAGCGCAGCGCCGACCAGATCGATTGTCGCATGGAAGACGCGGCCGGGCAAAGCGGGCGTCGTCACCTCGACGGGATCGCCGACGCGGACATTCTCGGCATCGCTCTCGGCCACCTGCGCGACCAGCCAGACGCGCGAGGGGTCGGTGATCGTCATCACCGGCTTGTCGCCGCCCTGCGAGACATATTGCCCCGGCGCGACATCGCGCGACGCGACGACGCCGCTGATCGGCGCGACCAGCGTGGTGATGTCGTGAATGCCCGAGCCCTGGCCCGCATTCTCCAGCCGGTTGATCTCGGCTTGCGACTTGCCGAGGATCGCCAGCTTGTCGCGCGCCGCGCCCAGCGAGGCGGCGGCGGTGCGCGCGGTCGCCTGCGCGGCGGCGAGGTCGGCCTTGGCCTGCTGATAATCCTTCAGCGCGCCGCCGGCGGTCTCATAGATTTGCTGCTGGCGGTCGGCGTTGCGCTGCGCCGCGACCAGCTGCGCCTGTGCGTTCTGGTATGCCGCGCGGGCCGAGAAGAGCCCCGAGCGGGCATCGACGAAGTCGCTGGTCTTGATCAGCAGCAGCGGCTGGCCCTGGCGCACCACCTGGCCCGCATCGGCGAGCACCCGCACGACCTGCCCCGCATAGGGCATCAGCACGGGGGTGGAGCGGGTTCCGTCCACCGTGATCGCGCCGGTCGCCATCGTCTGGTCCCCAGAAGCGCCGAGCCCGACGCGCATCGTCGGCATCGCATCCAGCTGATCCCTGGACAGGCGCAGCGTGCCCGGCGGCGGCGGGGGCGGCGGCACCTCTTCCTTGTGGGTCAGCTTGCCGATGACCGTGATCAGGATCAGCGCGCCGATCAGCACGACGGCGGCGATCCCGACCCAGCGCCATTGCTGGCCGGAGGAGAGTCGACGGGTTTCGGGAAGCGTTTCGTCGGCAGGGTTGGCGTGCATCGGCTTCTTTCGGCGCGAGAGGCTGGAATATTGGCGCCGGGCGATAGGGGTTGTGCCCTGACGCACCCCTTACGGAAATCTTACGAGACGTTCATGTGGCGCTCGGCGGGACTTCCGCGTCCGGGTGCCGGGCCAGTGATATCAGAGTGCGGAACGGTGCCGTCCGACCGCACGGAGCGATGACCGCGCTGTCATCGGCCGGGAACCAAAGCCGCCATTCGTCGTTGAAAACAAACGTTTCAACAGGAGGGGGTCATCATGGCCAGTCATATGCCGCCGCCACGGATTTCCGATCTTCCCCGGGAAGAAAGGCTGGATGCTCTGTATCGCCGGTTCGCCGATGATCGGGCACGCTATATGGCGATGAGAACGCGCCGTCCCGGCCTGCTCCACCGATTGCTGCACTTGATCTGATGTCATCGTGAGCCCGGCGCGGACGGGCTCACCTTGATGGCGTCAGCGTGGCAGCGGCTGCCGCTCGGTTATGATCTTCTGCGGGCGCACCGCCTTTGGCCGCAGACGGCGTTTCAGGCGCATGTCGCTATGGCCGATCGCCAGGGACAGGATCGCCAGCGACGAAAGCGCCGATATGGTCAGCCATATTTCCACGAGCGCCCCGGCCATGCTCTCTCCTCAAGCTGGAGCCGCCCTAACGCGGCGGCGGGGAATCCGATCCGGTGCCGCTTCGATTTTGCCGGATGATAACGGCAGTGGCGGCAAGGGCTCCGGCTGCTATGACATGATGCCATGATCCGATCCGACCGACGCTTCTGGCCCCTGGCGACCGGTCTGGCGTTGCTGGCCGGTTATGTCGATGCGATCGGCTTTCAGCATCTGGGCGGCTATTTCGTCTCGTTCATGAGCGGCAACGGCACGATGCTGGCGGTGCATCTGGTGTCGCCGGACGGGCGGATGCGGGGGACGGTGGAAATCCTCGCCTTGCTGCTCGGCCTGTTCGTCGGGGGCGTGATGATCGGCACGCTGATCCGGCTTTGGCTTTCCCGTCATGGGCAGGTCGTCGTCCTGCTGCTGGTCGCGGGCCTGTTGGCGGTGGCGGCCTTCCTTGGCGGATGGGCGGCGCTGGCGATGGTCGTGGCGATGGGGGCGCTCAACGCGACCTTCGAGCGCGATGGCGAGGTAAGTATCGGGGTCACCTATATGACCGGCACGCTGGTCAAGATCGGCCAGCATCTGGCGCGGACGATCGCGGGACGAGGGCGTTGGAGCTGGGTCCCCTATCTGGCCCTGTGGGCCGGATTCCTGCTGGGCGCGGGGCTGGGCGCATGGCTGTTCCCGCTCTGGGGCATGACGGCGCTGGCGGCGGCGTCGGGCGCGGCGCTCTTGGGCGCGGGCGCCGCTTGGCGGCTGCAACGCGCGATCTGACGCAAGGCCGGGGGCCTTGGACGCTTTTGTACGGACGCGGCTTGGATTTCAATCGCGAGCAATATAATTACAAGCGAGAGAGTCGGGCATCAGACCCGGGACAGGAGAGTTTATGCGCGTGATCGACCATCTGGTTGTCGGCGGACCGACCGCGACCGACGCCACCGCCACTCGGCCCGAGGGGCGTTCGGGCGACGTCTTCGATCCCAATAGCGGCCAGGTGCAGGCCCGGGTGATGCTGGGCGATGCCGCCGTGCTGGAACGCGCCGTCGCCGCCGCGCAAGCCGCGCAACCCGGCTGGGCCGCGACCAATCCGCAGCGCCGGGCGCGCGTGCTGTTCCGCTTCAAGGAACTGGTCGAGCAGAATATGGACGCGCTGGCGCATCTGCTCTCCTCGGAACATGGCAAGGTGATCGCCGACGCGAAGGGCGACATCCAGCGCGGGCTGGAGGTGATCGAATTCGCCTGCGGCATCCCCCATGCGCTGAAGGGCGAATATACCCAAGGCGCGGGGCCGGGCATCGACGTCTATTCGATGCGTATGCCCGTCGGCATCGGCGCGGGCATCACCCCGTTCAATTTCCCCGCGATGATCCCGATGTGGATGTTCGGCGTCGCCATCGCCTGTGGCAACGCCTTCATCCTGAAGCCCTCCGAGCGCGATCCCTCGGTGCCGGTGCGGCTCGCCGAATTGATGCTTGAGGCGGGTGCCCCCGAGGGCATCCTGCAAGTCGTGCATGGCGACAAGGCGATGGTCGACGCGATCCTCGACCATCCGGCGATCGGTGCGGTCAGCTTCGTCGGCTCGTCCGACATCGCCCATTATGTCTACAGCCGAGGCGTCGCGGCGGGCAAGCGCGTCCAGGCGATGGGCGGCGCGAAGAACCACGGCATCGTCATGCCCGACGCCGACCTCGACCAGGTGGTCGCCGACCTGTCGGGCGCGGCCTTCGGCTCGGCGGGCGAGCGGTGCATGGCGCTGCCGGTCGTGGTGCCGGTGGGCGAGAAGACGGCGGATGCGCTGCGCGAGAAGCTGATCCCGGCCATCGACGCGTTGCGGGTCGGCGTGTCGACCGATGAACAGGCGCATTACGGGCCGGTGGTCAACGCCGCGCACAAGCGGCGGGTCGAGGACTGGATCCAGACCGGCGTCGACGAGGGGGCCGAGCTGGTCGTCGACGGGCGCGGCTTCCAGCTTCAGGGTTATGAGGAGGGCTTCTTCATCGGCCCGTCGCTGTTCGACCGGGTGACGCCGCAGATGCAGAGCTACAAGGAGGAAATCTTCGGCCCCGTTCTCCAGATCGTCCGCGCGCCCGATTTCGAGACGGCGGTGCGCCTGCCGAGCGAGCATCAGTACGGCAACGGCGTCGCCATCTTCACCCGCAACGGCCACGCGGCGCGCGAGTTCGCAGGCCGGGTCGAGGTGGGCATGGTCGGCATCAACGTGCCGATCCCGGTGCCGGTCGCGTACCATAGCTTCGGCGGCTGGAAGCGTTCGGCCTTCGGCGACGTGAACCAGCACGGCATGGAGGGTGTCCGCTTCTGGACCAAGGTGAAGACGGTGACGCAGCGCTGGCCGGATGGCTCGCCCGATGGCGGTAACGCCTTTGTGATCCCGACAATGGCGTAACTGCACGCCCCTCCCGCAAGCGGGAGGGGATGGGGAGGGCAGGGAGTCTCACC
>NZ_JALNUR010000052.1 GCF_026540895.1 Sphingomonas sp. GM_Shp_1
CGGCTGGCTCGTTCTGGGATGCGTGTTCGTCGCGCTCGGCGTGATCGGGGCGATCCTGCCGCTGATGCCGACGACCATCTTCCTGATCCTGGCGGCGGCATGCTTTGCGCGGTCGTCACCCCGGCTGGAGGCGTGGCTGCTCGACCATCCGCGTTTCGGTCCGACCCTGCGGGCGTGGCGGCGGGACGGGGCGATCGGGGTCAGGGGCAAGGCGATGGCGTGCGGCGGGATGGCGCTGGGCTATGGCCTGTTCTGGGCGACCGCCAGACCGCACTGGCCGCTCGCTTTGGGCGTGGCCGTGATGATGGGCGGATGCGCGGCCTTCGTCCTCAGTCGCCCGACCGCCCGCTACTGACCGGTTGCGTCCGATATACGATCCATATATGATCCATATATGGGTATTGTTAAGATAGACGACGAATTGCACGAGGAGGTGCGCCGCGCCAGCACGGTCATGTGCCGCTCGATCAACGCGCAGGCCGAATTCTGGATGAAGATGGGGATGCTGGCGGAGGCGAACCCGACGCTGACCTTCCACCAGATCGTCCAGGCGCAGATGGCCGCCGCCGACGCCCCCCTTCCCCAGCCCCTGGTCGCCTGACATGGTCAAGACGGCGGAGGAACTGGCGTTGATGCGCGCGTCCGGGCGGCTGCTGGCGCAGGTGTTCGAGATGCTGGATGGGCTGACGCTGGAGGGCATGTCGACGCTGGCGGTCAACGACCTGGTCGAGCGCTACATCACCCACGACTTGGGCGCACGCCCCGCGAGCAAGGGGCAATATGGTTTCGCCTATGTGCTCAACAGTTCGATCAACCAGGTCGTCTGCCACGGCGTACCCAGCGCCGAGGACGTGATCCGCGACGGCGATATCGTCAATCTGGACATCACCCTGGAAAAGAACGGCTTCATCACCGATTCCAGCAAGACCTATATCGTCGGCGACGCATCGACCGGCGCAAGGCGGCTGGTCCGCGTCACGCGCGAGGCGATGTGGAAGGGCATCAAACAGGTCCGCCCCGGCGCGCGATTGGGCGATGTCGGCGCGGCGATCGAGAAGCACGCCAAGGCGAACGGCTATTCGGTGGTCCGCGACTATTGCGGCCACGGCATCGGGCGCGAGATGCACGAGGCGCCCAATGTGCTGCATTTCGGGCGACCAGGGACGGGCGAAGTCCTTCGCGAGGGGATGACCTTCACGATCGAGCCGATGATCAACCAGGGTACGCGCAGGGTCTCGACCTCGGAGGACGGCTGGACCGTGGTGACCGATGACGGGAAGCTGTCGGCCCAGTTCGAGCATACGGTGGCGGTGACGCGGACCGGGGTGGAAGTGCTGACGCTGCGGGCGGGGAGACGGTCAGTTGAATCTGTTCCCCGGCGAAGGCCGGGGCCCAGTTTCTATAACGAATGAAGCGGGCCGGGCAATGCGTGGGAGGCAATAACGAACGTCTCGTCGATGCCTCCCACGCATCGCACCGCGCGCCACCAGCCTCTCCGCAACTGGGCCCCGGCCTTCGCCGGGGAACAGAAACGCCCTACCCCTCCACCCGCAACCGATACCCCACGCCCAGTTCGTTCGCGATGACGCTCCCCACCGGCTGCGGCGCCTCCAGCTTCTGGCGCAGGTTGCGGACGACGATGCGGAGATAGTCGATGCGCGGATCATCGTCCCCGCCCCAGGCGGCGTCGATGATCCGGTCATGCGTCACCACCCGCCCGGGATGACGCGCCAGCACCGCCAGCACATCATATTCCTTGCGGGTCAGATGCTGTTCCTCGCCCCCGCGCGTGACGACCCGCCGGTCAAGGTCGATGGCGAGGTCGCCCGTGCGCACGATCGAGGGGGCCGCCTCCGCCGCACGGGCATGGCGCAGCGCCACGCGAAGGCGGGCGAGCAGTTCCTCGCTGTCGAACGGCTTGGTGACATAATCGTCCGCGCCCAGGTCGAGCGCGGCCACCTTCTCCTCGGTCGCCTCTCGCGCCGAGACGACCAGCACCACCCGCTGGGGCCCGCGCAGCAACGGGATCAGGCTCAGTCCGTCCCGGTCGGGCAGGCCCAGGTCCAGCAGCACCGCATCCGGGTGCTCCGCCGCCGCCTGCGCCAAGGCATCCCGCCCGTCGCGCGCCTCGACCACGCGGTGCCCCGCCTGTTCCAAGGTGTTGCGCAGCAGGCGGCGGATCGCGACTTCATCGTCCACCACCAGGATCGTCGCAGGCATCAGGCCATTCCCTCCGGTGCGCCCTCGCGCATGATCAGGTCACGGGGGAAGCACAGGGTAAACATTGCCCCCTCGCCATCCTCGCGATTGCCCGCCTCTACGCTCAGACCCATCGCCTCGGCAAAGGCCTTGACGATGGCGAGGCCCAGGCCCGTGCCACCGGCGACCCGGTCCGAGCCCTCCAGCCGCCGAAAGGTCTCGAACACCTCCGCCTCGCGCCCCGACGGCAGGCCGGGGCCATGGTCGAGGACCGAAAGGCGCAAGCTGCCGTGGCGATGCCGCCCCTCGATCACGATCTCGGTCCCCGGATCGCCGTAACGCCCGGCATTGTCGAGCAGGTTGAGCAGGCAGTGGTGCAGCAGTTGCGGATCGGCGCGCACCAGCGGCAGGTCGGGCGGCACGTCGAGCCGCACCGAATGCCCCTCCAGGGCCCGGCGCGCGTCATGCGCCGCGCCAGTCACCGCATCGCTCAGGTCGATCGCCTCGATCTTCAGCTTCAGCGCCCCCGCCTCGACCCGCGCCATGTCGAGCAGATTGGCGACGAAGCGGTTGAGCCGCGCCGCCTCTCCCTCGATGGTCGCGATCAGGTCCGGCGTCGCGCCCTGGCGCAACTGCGCGGCGGCGGCCATCACGGCGGTCAGCGGCGTGCGCAGGTCATGGCTGACCGAGGACAGGAGCGCCGCGCGGAGCCGGTCACGGGTGCGGACGGCGTCGACGTCGCGCACCTCAGCCTCCAACCGCAACCGCTCGAGGATCAGCGCGGCCTGGTCGATCAACCCGGTCAGCAGCGGCAGGCGGTCGGCACGGACCGGCTCTCCCCCTGCCTCCTTCGCGAGGCCCAGAACCGCGAGCGTCCGGTTTCCGGCTTTCAGCGGCTGGAACAACCATTCGGACGCGGCCAGCGTCGCGGATCCCTTGCCGGCGGGCGCACCGGTGTCGAAGGCCCAGTGTGCGGCGGCCATCTCCATCGTCTCCAGTCGGTAATCCGACTTGGTCGCCGCCTGCACCGCAAGGCCGGCGGGCGACGGGGTGAGCAGCACCGCCTGCACCTCGAACAGCCGGGCGATGTCTTCGCAGATCACCCGCGCCGCCTCGGCCGGATCTGCCAGACCGCTCAAGCGGTGGAGAAAGCCCGCCAGCGTCGCATTGTCGCGCGCGCTCGCCGCCGCCAGATCGGCCTGGGCCCGCACCCGCGAGGTCAACTGGCTGGTCGCGACGGCGACGCCCAGCAGGACGAAGATCGAGATGACATTCTCGGGATTGCTGACGCTCAGCGTGCCGACCGGCGGCAGGAAGAAGAAGTTGTACGCCAGGCTCGACGCGATCCCGGCGAACAGGCCGGTGCGCAGGCCATAGAGGCTGGCCGCCGCCATGACCGGCAGCAGATAGAGCAAAGCGACATTGCCAAGGTTGAGG
Organism: Sphingomonas sp. GM_Shp_1; assembly: GCF_026540895.1. Classification (GTDB taxonomy): domain Bacteria; phylum Pseudomonadota; class Alphaproteobacteria; order Sphingomonadales; family Sphingomonadaceae; genus Sphingomonas. The sequence continues at coordinate 3,637 of NZ_JALNUR010000052.1, forward strand.
ATATGGAACAGCGCGCTCGCCAGCGCGGTCACGGCCACCACGCCCGCCAGCGTCAGGGCATAGCCGATCGGCGAGCCCCATTGCCCGCGCCGTCGGGATCGTTCCCCGGCCACGGGTGCCTCGCCCACCGGCAGGACATGGACGGTGACGCCCGGAGTCTCGCGCACCAGCCGGTCGACCACTGAGCCATGGCGCAGTTCGAACCAGCGCGACCGCTTGGCCTTGCCGACGACCAGTTGCGTGGCGCGCGCATCGGTCAGGAAGGCTTTTATGCCCTCGACCACGCTCGGCGCGGGCACGGTGGCGACGGCAGCGCCCAATTGCGTCGCCAGCGTCATGGTCGCCGCCAGCCGCCGATGCTGCGCCTCGCCCAAGGTCGCGGTGCGCGGGGTGTCGATGAACAAGGCCGTCCAAGGTGCCCGGAGCGCGTCCGCCGCGCGCTTGGCGGCGCGGACCAGTTCGTCGGCGCCGGGCAGTTCGCTGACCGCGACGACCAGCCGCTCGCCCGCCGCCCATTGCCCGCCGACGCCCAGCGAGCGGACATGGTCGAGCATCTGCGCATCGACCGCCTGCGCCGCCCTTCGCAGCGCCAGTTCGCGCAAGGCCGACAGGTTGGACTTGGAGAAGAAATGCGACAGCGCCCGTGTCGCTTCCTGGGGCAGATAGACCTTGCCCGCCTTCAAGCGCTCGATCAGCTCGTCGGGCGGTATGTCGACCACCTCGATCTCGGCGACCTCCAGGATGCGGTCGGGCACCGTCTCGCGCACCCGGACGCGGGTGAAGCTAGCGACGACGTCGTTCAGGCTTTCGATATGCTGGATGTTGACTGTCGAATAGACGTCGATGCCCGCCGCCAGCAGTTCTTCAACGTCCTGATAACGCTTGGGGTGGCGGCTGCCCGGCGCATTGGTGTGCGCCAGTTCATCGACCAGCGCGAGGCGCGGCGCGCGGGCGAGTACCGCATCCAGATCCATTTCGTGCAGCGTCCGCCCCTCATAGGGCACGGCGCGGCGGGGCATGACCTCTTGGCCGCGCACCAGTGCCTCGGTCTCGACCCGGCCATGGGTCTCGACCACCGCGACGACGACATCCACACCGTCGCGCCGACGTGCGGCCCCTTCGGACAGCATCTCGAACGTCTTACCGACGCCGGGTGCCGCCCCCAGGAAGATCTTCAGGCGGCCGCGCCCCTCGCGCTCGGCGGCGCGCAGCAGGGCGTCCGGGTCGGGGCGCGGCTCACCTGCCGTCATTGCTTGGTAAGGGCGTCCAGCGCGCGGTTGAGGGCCAGGACGTTGACATGGGGGTCACCGAAGACCGAACCTTCGGTCTTGGCGACCACCAGCGCGCGGACCTGCTCGACCGGCAGATTACGGACGCGAGCGATACGCGCCGCCTGCGCCAGTGCCGCCTCGGGCGACAGATCGGGGTCCAGCCCCGATCCGCTGGCGGTGACGAGGTCGGCGGGAACCGGCCCCATCACACCCTCGGCCCGACGCCTGGCGACATCCGCCTTCACCCGATCCGCGAGTCCTTGCGAGGTCGGCCCCAAGTTCGAGCCCGACGAGGCCAGCCCGTCATAACCCTTGCCCGCCGCCGAGGGGCGTGTCTGGAAATAGCGGTCGCTGACGAACGCCTGCCCGACGACCTCGGAGCCCATCACTCGGCCATTCGCCTCGACCAGGCTGCCATTCGCCTGATGCGGGAAGATCGTCTGTCCGATACCAGTCATGGCCAAGGGATAGACCAAGCCGAGCAGGATCGCGAACAGGATCGTCATGACGATCGCCGGGCGCAATGCGGAGGTAATGTCAGTGTTCATGATATTTCCTTTCAAGCCCCCTCCCCTTCAGGGGAGGGGCTTTTATTGTCGGCTCACGCCAGGCCGAGGCCACCGACCACAAGGTCGATGATCTTGATGCCGACGAACGGCGCGATCAGGCCGCCCAGGCCATAGATCGCCAGGTTGCGCGCCAGCAGTGGCCCCGCGCCCATCGGCTTATAGGCGACGCCCTTCAACGCCAGCGGCACAAGCAGCGGGATGATCAGCGCGTTGAAGATGATCGCCGACAGGATCGCCGATTGCGGCGTCGCCAGACCCATGACGTTCAGCACACCAAGGCCCGGATAGAGCGCCACGAACATCGCCGGGATGATCGCGAAATACTTGGCGACATCGTTGGCGACCGAGAAGGTCGTCAACGCCCCGCGCGTCATCAGCAACTGCTTGCCGAGGCCGACGACCTCGATCAGCTTGGTCGGATCGCTGTCGAGATCGACCATGTTGCCCGCTTCGCGCGCGGCCTGGGTGCCGGTGTTCATCGCGACACCCACGTCCGCCTGCGCCAGCGCAGGTGCATCGTTGGTGCCGTCGCCGCACATCGCGACCAGCTTGCCGCCTTGCTGCTCCTTGCGGATCAGGTCGAGCTTGTCCTCCGGCGTCGCCTGGGCGAGGAAGTCGTCCACGCCCGCTTCGGCGGCGATGGCGGCGGCGGTCAGGGGGTTGTCGCCGGTGATCATCACCGTGCGGATGCCCATGCGCCGCAGCTCGCCGAAGCGTTCGCGGATACCCGCCTTGACCACATCCTTCAGGAAGATCGCACCCAGCAGGCGGCCATTCTCGGCCACCGCCAGCGGGGTGCCTCCGGCGCGCGCGATCTCGTCGGTGATGCGGCGCAGCTGGGTCGCCGCCGCCGTCTCACCCACGCCCGGATGGGCGCGCAGGATCGAGTCGACCGCGCCCTTCTGGATCAGCCGGTCGCCGATCCGCACGCCCGAGATACGGGTCTGGGCGGTGAAGGGGATGATCTCGGCGTTCGCGGGCAGGCTGGCAATCGACACCTTGAACTGCTCGCGCGCCAGCACGACGATCGAGCGGCCTTCCGGCGTCTCGTCCGCCAGGCTCGCCATCAGCGCGGCTTCGGCCAGCGCGTCGACATCCGCGCCGCCGACGGCACGGAACTCGCTCGCCTGACGGTCGCCGATGGTGATGGTGCCCGTCTTGTCGAGCAGCAGTACGTCGACGTCGCCCGCCGCCTCGACCGCACGGCCCGACTTGGCGAGCACGTTGAAGCGGACCAGACGGTCCATGCCCGCAATGCCGATGGCCGAAAGGAGCGCCGCGATGGTCGTCGGGATCAGGGTGATCAGCAACGCCGCCAGGATCGCCACCGGGATGCTGCCGCCTGCATAGGAGGCAAAGCCCGGAATGGTGCCGACTGCGATCAGGAAGATGATGGTCAGACCGACAAGCAGGATGGTCAGCGCCACCTCGTTCGGGGTCTTCTGCCGCTCGGCACCCTCGACCAGCGCGATCATGCGGTCCAGGAAGCCCTGGCCCGGATTGACCGTCACCTTCACCCGGATCTCGTCCGAGATGACGCGGGTACCCGCCGTCACCGCCGAACGGTCGCCGCCCGCCTCACGGATGACCGGCGCGCTCTCGCCGGTGATCGCGGCTTCGTTGACGCTGGCCACACCGGCGACGACTTCGCCGTCCGAGGGGATCAGGTCGCCGGTCTCGACCAGCACCACGTCGCCGATCTTCAGCGCGCTGGCGGGGACATTCTCCCACTCATGGCCAGCGCCCTTCAGCCGCTTGGCGGTGAGTTCGGCCTTAGCGGCGCGCAAAGACGCGGCTTGGGCCTTGCCGCGCCCTTCGGCCAGCGCTTCGGCAAAGGTGCCGAACAACACGGTCAGCCACAGCCAGACGACCAGCTGCAACTTGAAGCCGGTGGTCAGCCCGTCCTGCCCGACGACGAGCAGGACGGTCAGGAGAGCGGCGACCACCGCGGTCACGAACATCACCGGGTTGCGGATCAGCTCGCGGGGATTGAGTTTGACGAACGACGCCTTGATCGCCGGGAGCACGAGCTCGGCAGTGAACAGGCTCTTGGTGGGGGAATGGGCCATGACAGGCGCTCCCGATCAGAAGAGTTGACCGCGGATCATCGCGAGATGATCGGCGATGGGACCAAGGGCGAGGCTCGGCAGGAAGGTCAGGCCGCCCAGCACCAGCACGATGCCGACGAGCAAACCGACCCACAGCACACCCGTGGTCGGGAAGGAGCCGGCCGAGGCGGGAACATGCTTCTTCGCCGCAAGGCTGCCCGCGATCGCGAGCATCGGCACGATGATGAAGAAGCGGCCCACCCACATGGCGACGCCCAGCAGACCGTCATACCAGGGGGTCGCGGCGGTCAGGCCACCAAAGGCAGAACCGTTGTTCGCGACGGCACTGGTGAAGGCATAGAGGATCTCGCCGAAACCATGCGGCCCCTTGTTGAGCGGTCCAGCCAGCCCTTGCTGCGTCACGCACGACAGCGCGGTCAGCCCCAGGATGAACAGCGGCAGGACGGCGATGGCGAGGACGGCGAGTTTCACCTCGCGGCTCTCGATCTTCTTGCCGACATATTCGGGCGTGCGACCGACCATCAGGCCAGCGACGAACACCGCAAGGATGGCGAACAGCAGGAAGCCATAGATGCCTGCACCGACGCCGCCGATGACGACTTCGCCCAGCTGCATGTTGAACAGCGGGATCATGCCGCCAAGTGCGGTGAAGCTGTCATGCATCGCATTGACCGCGCCGCACGACGCCGCCGTGGTGACGGCCGCAAACAGGGCAGAAGCGGCTACGCCGAAGCGAACCTCCTTGCCCTCCATATTGCCGCCCGCCACGCCCAGCTGGTGCAGCACGGGGTTGCCCGCCGCTTCCGCCCAGTAGCAGACCGCCGCGCCGCCCAGGAACAGCAGGATCATCGCCGACAGGATCGCCCAGCCCTGGCGCGTATTGCCGACCGCCTTGCCGAAGCACCAGGTCAGGCCGAAGCCGATCATGAAGATCGACAGCATCTGCACCATGTTGGTCAGCGCGGTCGGGTTCTCGAACGGATGCGCGCTGTTGGCGTTGAAGAAGCCGCCACCATTGGTGCCGAGCATCTTGATCGCTTCCTGGCTGGCCACCGGGCCGAGCAGGATCGACTGGCGCACGCCCTCCAGCGTGTCGACGCTGACGACACCGGCCATCGTCTGCGGCACGCCGCTGGCGATCAGGAACACGGTGTAGACGACGCAGAGCGGCAGCAGCAGATACAGGGTGATGCGCGTCATATCGGCCCAGAAGTTGCCGAGATTCTGCGTCTCACGCCCCGCAAAACCGCGGAACAGCGCAAAGGCCAGCGCGATGCCCGTCGCGGCCGACAGGAAGTTGTGGATGGTCAGGCCGAGCATCTGGCTGAGGTTCGACATGGTCGATTCACCGCCATAGCTTTGCCAGTTGGTGTTGGTCGTAAAGCTGATCGCGGTGTTGAACGCCAGATGCGGCGTCAGCCCGGCCAGCCCCTGCGGATTGCCCGGCAGATAATATTGCACGCGCAGCACGATATAGGTCAAGACCATCAACGCGACGTTGAAGATCAGCATGTGCAGCGCGTAACGCCGCCAGCCCTGCTGCGCGTTCGGGTCGATGCCCGACAGCTTGTAAAAGCCGCGCTCGACGGGGCCGAGCACGACGTGCAGGGGCGTGCGCCGCCCCTCGTAAAGCGCGAACAGCCACGCGCCGACCGGCTTGGTCAGCGCGAGCAGGATCGCGACGAAGCCCAGGATCAAGGCCCATCCTTGAAGCGTCATGATGCCGCCCCCTTCAGAAGCGTTCGGGACGGATCAGCACCGCCACCAGATAGACGAGAAGGCCGAGCGCGGTCAGCGCCGCCAGCCAGAGGTCGAGGGTCATCGCCTGGCCTCCCTCACGCGTGGTCGCAGAGCCGGGCATAAGCGAGCGTCGCCGCCACCAGCCCGGCCATGATCAGCAACCAGATCAGATCGTCCATGTGCGATGCTCCTCAGAAACCGGCGGTGAGGGTGGCAAGGAAGGTGCTGCCCGCGATATTGCCGGTGCCGTCCTGCCCCTTGCTGAAGCTCGGCCGCAGATAGGCGGCGTCACGATCGGAGATGTTCGTGTCGACCCAAGATAGGCCTAGCGTCAGGTTGCGCCACGTCGTGTCCGCGCCCAGCGACCAGTCCCAGTAATCGCCCGTCGGCGTCGGGGCGGTGGCGTTGGGGCCTAGGCCATCCATGCCCCAGCTATGGCCGATATGCGCCTTGGCGGTGAACGGCGTGCCATGGATCGCGGCTGCGCCGTCACCCCAGAGGTAGAGGTTGTCGCTCTTGGCGCCGGGATTGTCATAGACACCGGCCGCGGCGCTGGCGCCGTTATTATACCACTTGCCGATCGCCTGCTGCCTGGGCGCATAGGCGACACCGGCGGTCAGCGAAACCGGGCCGGTCGTGCCCGACAGCTTGGCGAAGGGTTCGGCATAGTCGGTCTTGTTCGCGCCGCCGGGATACATGTACCAGGTCAGGCCGACATCCAGCGTACCGGTGTCGCCGACCTTGGTCTTGTACCCGCCGATCAGGTCCAGTTCCATGTTCGCGCCGCCGAACGTGCCCCAACCCGCCAGGTTCGACGCCCAAGTGCCGACATAGACGCCGCTCTCATGCGTCGCCGTGATCCCGGCCTGCACCGCCATATGCGTGTCCGACTGCGAAATGCCGCGCAGGCGATAGTCGGAGGCGATGGTGGCCGATCCACTGACGGTCACGGGCGGCGGCGGCGCGCTTTCCGCGGTCTGGGCCGAGGCGGCGGCGGGAAACACGAACAGCGCCGTGGCGGCGCTCAACATCATGGTCTTCATATAGGCCCCTATGGACGGGCCGCCTTGTCAACCTGGCGACCTCCAGGGCCTGGCAATTAGGCCTGAGCGACGTAGCAATTCGAGAGCGATTGCCCGGTTTCGCATATAGACGGCGTATAGCGGCCCCCACATTCCTCCCCTGCAAGGGGAGGGGAACCATCCGAAGGATGGTGGAGGGGTGTCACCGGTCGCGATGGCATGTTGAACCAACCACCGGGGACACCCCTCCGTCAGGCCTGACGGCCTGCCACCTCCCCTTGCAGGGGAGGATCAGAAGCCCGTCACCAAAACGTCAACGATCTTGGCCATGGGGGCGCATGGTCACCTTCTCCCGCCGCACCCTTCTCTCCGCCGGCGCCGCCCTTGCCGGGTCCGCGACCCTGCCCCCCGCCATCGCCCGTGCCGCCGCCATCGCGCCCGACCGGCGGACCGGGACCATCCGCGATGTCGAGCATGTCGTCATCCTGATGCAGGAGAATCGCGGCTTCGATCATTATTTCGGGACATTGCGCGGCGTGCGAGGGTTCGGCGACCGCTTTCCTATCCCGGTCACATCATCAGACGGGGAGCCCCGCACCGTCTGGCAGCAGCTCGACCGCACCGCGCCCGACGGCCCGCGCCTCGTCTCCCCCTTCCGCCTGGACACCGACAAACAGTTCGCGCTGATGCGGATGGAGGGTACGCCGCACACCTGGCCCGATGCGCAAGCCGCCTGGGACCAAGGCCGGATGGCGCATTGGCCGGAGGCGAAGCATCAGCGCGCCATGGGCCATTATGCCCGCGCCGACCTGCCCTTCCAGTTCGCGCTGGCCGAGGCCTTCACCATCTGCGACGCCTACCACTGCGCGGTGCAGACGGGGACCAACACCAACCGGCTGTTCCTGTGGAGCGGGACCAACGACCCCTCGGGCCGGGCAGGCGGCCCGGCCATCGGCAATTCGCATGACAGCTTCGTCGAAAATGGCGGCGCGGCCGATCCCTATCGCTGGACGACCGTGGTCGAGCGGATGCAGGCAGCCGGGATCGACTGGCGCATCTATCAGGACATGGCGGACAATTTCACAGACAACCCGCTGGTTGGTTTCAAGGCGTTCCGCGACGCGCATCGCGGCAAAGGCGATCCCGACCTGAAGGAGCGCGCGATCACCACGCGCGGTCTGGACATGCTGAAGGCCGATGTGCTGGCCGGGCGATTGCCGCAGGTCTCCTACATCATCGCGACCGCCGCCGGTTCGGAACATCCCGGCCCCTCCAGCCCGGCGCAGGGCGCGGCCTATACGGCGGACGTGCTCGACGCGCTGACCGCCGATCCGAAGGTCTGGGCGCGCACCGCCCTGTTCGTGATGTTCGACGAGAATGACGGCTTTTTCGACCATATGCCGCCGCCCGCCCCGCCCTCACGCGGTGCCGACGGCAAGCCGCTCGGCGGATCGACGGTCGCGCTGACGGGGGAATATCACGACGTGCCCTTGGTCGGCGACGCGAACCTGGACCAGCCCGACTTTCGCGGCCGCCCCTACGGCCTGGGCCCACGCGTCCCCATGTATGTCGTCTCGCCCTGGAGCCGGGGTGGCTGGGTCAATTCGCAGGTCTTCGATCACACCAGCGTCATCCGCTTCCTGGAGACGCGGTTCGGCTTTCACGAGCCCAATATCTCGCCCTGGCGGCGCGCGGTGTGCGGCGACCTGACCAGCGCGTTCGACTTCGCGGCGCAGGACGATGCCGCACCGGCTTTGCCCGACCCGCGTGGGGACGCCGCCCGCGCCGCCGCGATCAAGGGACAGGTCAGCCCGCAGGCCCCCGCCCCGACCGGTGCCCCCGCGCAGGAGCCCGGCATCCGCCGCGCGCGTCCCCTGCCCTACCGGCTGGAGGTCACGCAGATCGCCGAGTCGAACGGCATCCGCCTGCGCTTCCAGGCGGAGGGCGCGGGGGCGGTGTTCCATGTCTATGACCGCCACGCCCTGGACCGGGTGCCGCGCCGCTATAGCCTGGCGGCGGGAACCGTGATCGAGGATGTCTGGCCGTCCGATCCGGCCACCGGCCATGACCTGTGGGTGCTGGGACCCAACGGCTTTCACCGCCATTTCGCCGCCGGCAAGCCCGCTCCGCTGGTCGCGGCGATGGTCGATGACCGGGGACTGTCGCTGATCCTGCCGTCCGACATGACCGACCTGTCGGTCGTGCGGCTCGAACCGGGCAAGGCGGCCGCCGCCCCCATGCCGCTCAAGCCCGGTCGCCATCGCTGGTCGCTGGACGACGCTCTTGGCTGGTATGACGTGACGCTGACCCGCGCCAGCGATCCGCGCTATCGGCTACGGCTCGCCGGACGGTACGACCGACCCGGCCGCGCGACCGTCAGCGATCCGTTCCGGGCTTGACCGCATTCCCCCTTCCCCCCTTGCCGGCGCAGCGATAGGGTAGCGTTCACACAAATCAATTGGCTTATTGGGGGACGGATATGCGGGGCAATGCGCGCGCGATGGCGCTGGGCGGTCGGTGGACTTTGGCCGCATCGGCCCTGCTGGCCAGCACCGCCCCCCTCGCCCTGTCCGCCGATCCCCTGAAGACTGTCGAGCGCAACGGCGCGCTCGTTTCGGTCGAGCCTTACGGGCCCGGCATCGTCCGCATCACCATCGCCACCGACCGCGCCGAGGCGGAAGGAAAGCCCGGCTATGGCCTGATCGCAAAGAGCGACGCAGGCGGCTGGTCGCACCGCGCCGATACGACCGGCGACATCTTCGCCGCGTCCGGCCTGACCGTGACGGTCGCCGCCCAGCCCTGGCCCAAACCGCCCAGCCAGATGGAACGCTATTTCGCGCCGTCGCTCCCGCCCGTATCGATCGATTTCGCGGGCGCGGACGGCAAGACGCTGACCCGGATGACCGGGTGGGAGATGGCGCCGCACACTGTGTCGGGCGAAAAGACCTTCCGCGCCGGCGCCAGCTTCGCCGACACGCTCGACACCCATTACTACGGGCTGGGCCAGTTTCAGGACGGCGTGCTCGACCTGCGGGGGCGGACCATCGACTGCCGCCACGATTACGACCGGCCCGGCGGCGAGTCGGTGTGCGTGCCCTTCATGGTGACGGACAAGGGCTATGCGATCCTGTGGGACAATCCGTCCGCCACGATCGTCTCGCCTGGCCTGATGAACGCCACCAAGTTCCAGTCGAACGTCGGCGAGCGCGTGTCCTTCTTCGTGATCGCGGGCAAGACGACGGACGAACTTTACGCCGGTTATGCCCGCCTGACCGGCGCGACGCCGCTGCCGCCCAAGGCCGCCTTCGGCCTGATCCAGAGCAAGGCACGCTACGAGACGCAAGGCCAGTTGACCGAGATCGCCGATGGCTATCGCAAGCGCGGCCTGCCGCTCGACATCATGGTGCTCGACTGGTTCTACTGGACGCGGATGGGGCAACTCGACATCGACCGCACCGCCTTTCCCGATCCGAGCGGAATGAACTCGCATCTGAAGTCCATTGGCATGCGCAGCATCATCAGCATCTGGCCGCGCTTCGAGCGGGAGAGCCGCTGGTTCGACACGCTGGCGGCCAAGGGCTGGCTGATGAAGGACCAGGACGGCCATCCGGTCGATGGCCTGCCGATCCGCTCCGACCGGGCGGGCGCGCTGATCGACAGCACCAACGCGGACGCGCGCGCCTGGTTCTGGAGCAAGATCCGCGACGACATCTTCTCCAACGGCTTCGACTATGCCTGGCTCGACGAAACCGAGCCAGATCTGGTGCCGGAGGGGCATTTCTTCTCGATCGGGTCGGGGGACCGCTATCGCAACGTCTATCCGCTGCTCCACACGTCAAGCGTCGCGGAGGGCTCGGCGCGCGACCGGCCGGACATGCGCAACATGATTCTGTGCCGCGCGGCCTATCTGGGGACCCAGGCCAATGGCTGCCTGTTCTGGTCGTCGGACGTGCAGTCCAATTGGGAGGCGCTGAAGCGTCAGGTGCCCGCAGGCCTCGGCATGACGGCCAGCGGCATCGCCTATTGGTCGAGCGATACGGGCGGCTGGCAATGGCCGAACGGGCCGGAGGCGCGAAGCCCGGTGCTGGTCGATCCGGCAGGCGCGACGGCGATGGCGCCGTCCTACCGCGACTACCCGGAACTGTTCGTCCGCTGGTTCGAGTATAACGCCTTCACGCCGACGCTGCGCATCCATGGCCAACGGCCGGGCACCGCCTTGTGGGACTATGGCACCGCCGCCGAGCCCATTTTGGCGAGCACGCTGCGGCTCCGCTATGCACTGATGCCCTATATCTATGCACTGGGGCGGCAGACCAGCCAGACCGGCGCCCCCTTCATGCGTGCGCTGTTCATGGACTTCCCCAATGATCCGGTCGTGAAGACGCTGGGCGACGAATATATGTTCGGCCCCGCCTTCCTGGTCGCGCCCGTCACCGAACAGGGCCAGACCGCGCGCCGCGTCTACCTTCCCTCGGGCGCGGACTGGTATGACTGGTGGACCGACAAGCGCTATACCGGCGGGCAGTGGATCGAGGCCGCCGCGCCGATCGACCATATCCCGTTGTTCGTGCGCGCCGGTTCGATCGTTCCGATGGGCGTCCAGGTGCCGAGCACCGCGACCGCGCAAAGCCTGGAGAGCATCCGCGTCTATCCGGGCCGCGACGCCACCTTCACCCTGTATGACGATGACGGCACCACCAACGCCTATCGCAAGACCGGCGGACGTAGCGCCACGCTGCGCTGGGACGACCAAGCGCGCCGCCTGACCGCCAGCGGACGGCTGCCGACCGGGCAGGCCGCCGAGCCGCTCGTCAAGATCGTCGGCCAGTAGGCCAGCAGTCCGTTAAATCCCGCTTGGCAGTCATGATGGGAGCGTTACAATCGATTCGACGGACCGGGTAATCCGGCCGAGAGGAGGGAGAAGGATCATGATTGGATCGATGGCGATGCTTGTCGTGGCGGCCACGGCGGGCCAACAGGCCGCACCGGCGGCTGCCCCCGGCACGGTGGCGCAATCCAGCATCTTCGACAAGGCGATCAACACGCCGGGCATCGGCTGGACCCTGTACGGCCCCAACCAGAGCGCCAAGGAGGTTCCCGCCGCCGACTTGCCCGGCGGCAATGCCGTTCAGATCAAGGTTGCGAAGGCCGGAGCCAATCCCTGGGACAGCGGCGCGACCTATCCGACGATCAAGCCGATCGCGGCGGGCGATACATTGATGGTCATGGTCTATCTCCGCGCCCCGAACGCCGCCGAGGGTTCGACGGTGTCGATCCCGGTCGGCATGGGCGGATCGGAGCCGCCTTACACCCCGATCGCCAGCGAACAGGTTCAGGTGGGCTCCGCCTGGAAACGCTATTTCGTCACGGGCGTGGCAGGTCAGGCCTTTGCGGCGGGCAAGGCCAATATCTCGGTGCAACTCGCCGGCGCCAAGCAGGTGGTCGAGGTCGGCCCGGCCTTCCTGCTCGACCTGGGGCCGAATTTCGACCGGTCCAAGCTGCCGCATAATTGATGCTCCGGGCGGCTGGGGCGGCGTATGGTCGCCCTGGCCAACCGCTCCCCAAACTCCGTTCGCACTGAACGAGTCGAAGCGCCCGCCCTGCCCTTTACCGCGACGAATTCCCTTGGCCCCTTCGGCTGCCTGCTAGATCGGGA
>NZ_JALNUR010000053.1 GCF_026540895.1 Sphingomonas sp. GM_Shp_1
GTTCCCAGGGCTTCCAGCGTGCCAGTCTGTCGTAGCTGCAACGGTCAGTCTCGGCGACCACCGCTGCGGTGAAACCCCTCTAGGCGGGACCCAACATCCGGTCAACAACGGATTTTCATTTTTCTGCAAAAAACTTGAAAAACCGTTGAAATACAGAAACTTGGGGACGCGCCAGCCCTTACTCTCGCCCGGAACCTTATCACCGATCGCGCGTGCAAATCCGAATCATCGCCGCTTAAACGGTCGAATCAGCATCAGAATCACCCGCCGGATGCGAAAGGGGCGCCCTTCCCATCGGAAAGAGCGCCCCCTTCATCCTATCAGGCCGTCCGACACCGTTCAGAGGCGTCCCACCGTCACCGGCTGTTCGTCACTGCGCTTCAGCGGATTGGCGAGCGGCAATGTGAAGGGCGCGGCCGCGATCTCGAACACATCGCCTTCCTGAGTACGGATGCCATCCGCAAAAGAGAGCGTCGCGGTGCCGAAGAAGTGCACGTGCACATCCCCCGGACGCCGGAACAGCGCATATTTGAAGTGATGATGCTCGAGGTTCGCCAGGCTGTGGGACATATTGGCCTCTCCCGACAGGAACGGCTTTTCCCAGAGCGTCTCGCCGTCGCGGACGATCTTGCTCGTCCCCTCGATATGATCGGGAACATCGCCCAGCAGCAGTTCGGCGCCCAAAGCGGCGGGACGCAGCTTGCTATGCGCGAGCCAGAGATAATTGTGCCGCTCGGTCACATGGTCGGAAAACTCGTTGGCCAGGCACAGGCCCAGCCGGTGCGGCGTCCCGTCGGGGCCGATCAGATAGATACCCGCCAGTTCGGGCTCCTCGCCGCCGTCCTGCGCAAAGGCGGGCATTTCCAGCGCCTCGCCGGGGCCGACCAATTGCGAGCCGTCGCCCTTGTAGAACCATTCCGGCTGCTGGCCGACCTGGCCTTCGCTTGGCTTGCCGCCCTCGACGCCTTCCAGGAACATCCGCATCGAGTCGGTCTGGTGTGCGGCGGCCGCGGCGTCGCGGTGCATCTTGTCGCGCCCCTCGGCCGAACCGAGATGGGTGAGGCCGGTGCCGGTCATGATGCAATGCGCAGGGTCGGCGTGGTCGATCGGGGCGATTAGATGCCCCGCCGCCAGTTCGGCCGCCAGATCGACACTGGTACCCTCGCCGCACGCCAGCGCGGTGTCGAGGAGCGACCGGCCCCCGGCGATGGCACGCTGGGCCAGCGCGATAACGCTCTCGACGCCCGGTACGAACGCGGCCTGGTCGCCGCGCGCCAGAATGACCGAACGGGTCCCGTCAGGTGCACGATGCTGCAGCAGACGATCAGCCATGAAATCCTCCCCTTGTCCTTATCATGAAAAAGGGGCGCGGGCTCGATCCGGCCCGCGCCCCGTCATTCCTCAGCCCGGCTGGCCATCGACCAGGCGGGGCAGCTTGCCGGCCGCTTCGTCCTTCAGATCCTCGGGCAGCAAGGCCGCGCTGAGATTCTGATAGGACACCGGCCGCAGATAGCGGTCGATCGCCAGGCTGCCGACCGAAGTCGTGCGCGCGTCCGAGGTCGAGGGGAACGGGCCACCATGGACCATCGCATGCGCCACCTCGACACCCGTCGGCCAGCCATTGGCGAGGATGCGGCCCGCCTTGCGCTCCAGCACCGGCACCAGCCGCGCGGCCATGTCGGTATCGCCTTCGTCCATCTGGATCGTGGCGGTCAGCTGGCCCTCGGCGGCCTTGAGCACGGCGATCAGTTCGGCCTCGTCGCGGCAACGGACTAGGATTGACGATGCGCCGAACACTTCATGGCCCAGCGCCTCGTCGGCGAGGAAGGCTTCCGCCGTCGTCTGGAAGAAGGCGGCGCGACCGGCGGTGACGCCCTCGCCCACCTTGCCCTGCGCGACCGTCTCGACCTTGTCATGGGCGGCCAGCGATTCCGCCGCCTTGGTATAGGCGGCGTGGATGCCCGGGGTCAGCATGGTCTGCGCGGCCGCATCGGTCAGCGCGGTGCGTGCCGCCTCGACGAAAGCGTCCAGCCCCTCGCCCTCGATCGCCAGCACCAGGCCGGGATTGGTGCAGAACTGCCCCGCGCCCATGGTCAGCGACCCGACGAACGCGGTGCCGAGTGCGCTTCCGCGTGCCTTCAGCGCCTCGGGCATCAGTACGACCGGGTTGATGCTCGACATTTCTGCATAGACGGGGATCGGCACGGGGCGTTCCTGCGCGATCTTGACCAGCGCCAGACCGCCAGCGCGCGAGCCGGTGAAACCGACCGCGGTGATGCGCGGGTCACGGACCAGCGCACCGCCCAGTTCGTTGCTGGGGCCGGTCAGATGGCCGAACACGCCCTTGGGCAGACCGCAGGCGGCAACCGCCCGCTCGATCGCGCCCGCGACCAGTGCGCCGGTCTGCGGATGCGCCGGGTGGCCCTTGACGATCACCGGGCAACCGGCGGCCAGCGCCGAAGCGGTGTCGCCACCGGCGGTCGAGAAGGCGAGCGGGAAGTTGGACGCGCCGAACACCGCGACCGGGCCCAGCGGCACCATGCGCAGGCGCAGATCGGGGCGCGGCAGCGGCTGGCGGTCGGGCATGGCGGGGTCGATGCGGACCTGGAGATAGGCCCCGGCGCGCAGCACCTTGGCGAAGAGACCCAACTGACCGACCGTGCGGCCCCGCTCGCCTTCCAGACGCGCGCGCGGCAGGCCGCTCTCGCGCATCGCCGCCTCGATCAGCGCGTCACCTACGCCCATGATCTCGGCACCGATCTTATCGAGGAACGCGGCGCGATCCTCGCGGCTCGTCGCGCGATAGACGTCGAACGCCTCCTCGGCGGCCGCGCAGGCCGCATCGACATCGGCGGGGCCATGGACCGCGAAAGCGTCGCCCACCGGCTGGCCGGTGGCGGCGTCGATCGAACGGAAATCGGTCATAGGGGAAGCTCCTTTATATTACTCCGACATATTCGTTTGACGGAGTGATGGCAATGTTAAAGGTTGTGCGTAATGATGGGGGCGGAGAGGTACGATCGATGAGTGACAGCATGACGAACGGGGATGCGACGCCCGAAATGGCGACCGAAACCGGCCCGGAAGCGTCCCCCGAAGCGTCCACGCCCAAGACCCGGCGCGGCACCGGTCGCCGCCTGCACGGCGCGATCGCGCACAAGCTGGGCGCGGCGATCGTTTCCGGCGAATATCGTCCCGGCGACACCCTGTCGGGCGAGGTCGCCTTTTCGGAGGCGCTGGACGTGTCGCGCAGTGCGTACCGCGAGGCGGTGCAGGTGCTGAGCGCCAAGGGGCTGGTCGAGAGCCGCCCCAAGACGGGCACGCGCGTATTGCCGCGCAACCGCTGGAACCTGCTCGACCCCGATGTGCTGGCCTGGGCCTTCTCCGGCGAGCCGGATATCCAGTTCGTGCGCAGCCTGTTCGAGTTGCGCGCGATCGTCGAGCCCGCCGCCGCGCGGCTGGCGGCGGAGCGGCGCGACAAGGCCGATCTGAAGGAGATGCGCGACGCGCTGGCCGCGATGCGCCGCCACACGCTGGCGACCGAGGCGGGGCGTGCTGCGGATCGCGATTTCCACAATGCCGTGCTGGCGGCGACCCGCAATGACGCGCTGGTCGTGCTGACCGCCAGCATCGGCGCGGCGGTCGCCTGGACCACCCAGTTCAAGCAGCGCTCGCGCGCGCTGCCCCGTAATCCGGTGCCCGACCATGTGAAGGTCTATGACGCGATCGCGGCGGGCGATGTGGAGGGGGCCGGAGAGGCCATGCGGCTGCTCGTCGATCTGGCGCTGGAGGATACCCGCAGCGCGATGGAGGAATGAGGGGCCCAGGGTCGATAGACATTCCTCCTTCCTCCCCTGGAAGGGGAGGTGGCAGGCCGCAGGCCTGACGGAGGGGTATCCCGGTCGGAGAGGTGGACCGACCTTACAGGGGGGGACACCCCTCCACCAGCTTCGCTGGTCCCCCTCCCCTTGCAGGGGAGGAATCCAGGCCCCTCCTTCTGAATGGGGATGGCTCAGATATGGGCGCGGTGAAGCGGCTTGGCGGACACCTGCACGCGGAAGGTGAAGATGTCGCCCGCCTGGGTCTGCTCCTCCAACTGCTCCGCCGACAGGCCCTGCCGCGCCGTGGTGGCATAGGCGGTGCGGCCATCGGGACCGCCCAGCGCGATCTTGGTGATGTTGGAGACAGGGAAGCGCACGTCGTCGGTCATAACGCCGTCCGGACCATAGCGCCGCGCCGCCCAGCCGCCGTAGAAGCCGACCCACACCCCGCCCTCGGCATCGCAGATCGCGCCGTCGGGATGGCCGTCCTCTTCGCCGAAGCGCGCGAATTCGATCGCGGGGCCGAGCGTCCCGTCGCTGAGGATCGGGTGCGCCAGGATCACCTTGCCCAGCGTATCGACATGATAGAGCGTCGAATCATCGGGCGAGATCGCCGGGCCGTTGGTGATGCACACCGGATCGGCGGCGGTCGGCGTGACAAGGCCGGCGGCCCATTGGAACAGGCGCCCCGACAGCGCGGTCTCGTCATTGTCCATCGTGCCGAACCAGATCCGGCCCTGCCCATCGACCGCCGCATCGTTCAGGCGATTGGCGGGCAGATGCGCGTCGATCTCGGCCAGCCGCTCGAACGCGCCGGTGGCGGGATCGAAATGATGCGGGCCCGACTGCAACCCGGCGACGAAGCCGCCGCGCTCGGCGGGAACGACCCAGCCGACCATTTCGGGCGAGGCCCAGTGATCGAGCGAGCCGGTCGCCGGATCGTGCCGGTAGATGCGCTGCTGCTTGATATCGACGAACCACAGCGCGTCATCGACCCAGATGGGGCCCTCACCCAGCGTCGCACCCACGGTCAGGCAATGTTCGGCCTGCTGCATCACTCTCTCCTGTCGTCCCGCGCCGGTCGGTCAGCGCCAACCGGCGTCGATGAAATAGTCGTGCCCCGTGCACATCCGCGCATCGTCGGAGGCGAGGAACAGCACCAAAGCCGCCACGTCCGAGGGCTGGATCCGCCCGTCCAGGCACTGCGCCGCGACGATCTCCGCCTCACCCTCGGGCGTGTACCATTTTTCCTGGCGCGGGGTCTGCACATTGCCCGGCACGATGGTGTTCACCCGGATATTCTCGCGGCCCAGATCGCGTGCCAGACTGCGGGTCAGCCCCTCGATCGCGGCCTTGCAGGTCTGGTAAAGGACCAGGTCGTTGAGCCCCAGATGCCAGCTGATCGACCCGAAGTTCAGGATCGCGCCGCCCCCGGCCCGCTTCATCGCGGGGATCACCGCCTGGGCGGCAAAGAACTGGTGCCGCAGATTGACGTTCAGCCGCTCGTCCCAATAGGCCGGGGTGACCTCTTCGATGCTGTGGCGGTCGTCATTGCCTGCATTGTTGACGAGAATATCGACCCCGCCCAGCGCCGCTTCCAGATCGGCGAAGATCGCCTTCAGGCTGTCGAGATTGGTCAGGTCGCAGCGGCGATGGATCGGCGCATGGCGCGCATCGGGGCTCAGCCGGTCGACCAGCACCCGGCTCGCCTCCTCGGCGATGTCGACGAAGGCGACGCGCGCGCCCTGCGCCACGAACGCCTCGACCAGTCCCTCGCCGATCCCGGAGCCGCCGCCGGTCACGATGACGCGCTTGTCGATCAGGCTGGGATAGCGCGCGGTCAGGTCCGCCGCGCTGGTCTTCTGCAACATGGAAAGGGACTCCGTCACAACAGGCCGCGCTGGGCCAGGTTGCGCATCAATTGGCCGAGACCGAAGGTCCAGGCGGGGGCGTCGGCGGAGGTCGTCACCGGATTGACCAGCGTGCCGAGACGCGGGTTGGTGATGACGACGGTATCGCCGACCTTGTGGGTGAAACCGCGACCGGGCTCGTCGCGGTCCTGGGTCGGCGCGAACAGCGTGCCGAGGAACAGGACCAGGCCATCGGGATAATGATGCTCGCTCAGCGCCTGGCCCAGCAGATCCTCGGGATCGCGGCTGATCTGGTCCATCGAACTCGCGCCCTCCAGCACATAACCGTCGGTGCCGGTGATGGTTAGCTTGACCTCGCTCGACCGCACATCGTCCATGGTGAAGCCGTCGTCGAACAACCGAACCAGCGGCCCCAGCGAGCAGGAGGCGTTATTGTCCTTGGCCTTGCCGAGCAGCAGCGCCGAACGCCCCTCGAAATCGCGCAGGTTGACGTCGTTGCCCAGCGTCGCACCGACCGCCTTGCCATGCGCATCGGCGACCAGCACCACCTCGGGCTCGGGGTTGTTCCAGGTCGAGTCGGAGCGGACGCCGACCGGCATCCCCCAGCCCACCGTCGACAGCACCGGCGACTTGGTGAAGATTTCCGCATCCGGGCCGATCGCGACCTCCAGATATTGCGACCAGAGGCCCTCGGCGATCAGCGCGTCCTTGAGCTGCGCCGCCTCGGGCGAACCCGGCACGACCGAGCGGATATTGCCGCCCAGCGCCTGTTCCAGCGTGGCCCGAAGCCCCGCCGCCTTGGCATGGTCGCCCCGCGCACGCTCCTCGATCACCCGCTCGAGCGCGGACACCGCGAAGGTCACGCCCGCCGCCTTCACGCATTGCAGGTCGATCGGCGACAGCAGGCGGTTGGCCGCGCCCTGTTCGGGCGACAGGTTCAGGTCGGCGAGTTCGCCCAGCGCCTCGCCCCGCGACGCCTCGATCGCACCGTCCGCGATCAGCGCGGAGACGGTCGGTGCGACCCGGCTCATGTCGTAAACTCGGGCCCCCTCGATCAAAATGGGACAGGGCCCCTCGCCCCGGTCGATACGACCGACGAAACGCCCGTCGCGCCAATCGTCCGGCAAGGCTTGGATCAGGTCGGTGAACTGGCTGGCCATAAGGTCCTCTCCGCAAATTTTGTTAGCGGTATCGATTGGTGTCGTTCGCACGTCAAGCGCTGGATGGCGGTGGCGCGAGCCGTTTATCACTCCTGTACCAATGCAGATCCTTAACCGCCTGGCCTTATGCGATGATTCGCTTATGGCCGCTATTGGTATCAACCCCGCCGCCGATGCGACGAAAACGGGTGCCCAGGGACAGATGAGTTTGCAAAGAATCGACGACTCTGCGTTCGTGATCCGGATGGGCGATCATCACATCGTCCATGTCCGGGTTTGCGATGTCTGGACCCCGGATATCGCCGAACGATATTGGCGTGCCTTCCTTCCCTTCCTGCACCAGTCCCGCGTTCATTTGGGTGGCTATGCCAAGGCACTGATCGATCGGCGCGGTACCCCGATCATGCCGATCGCCATGGTCCAGAAGATGCGCGAGGGCGTTTTGGAACATTATCGCTCAGAAGACCGGCTGGCGCTGGTCGTGGATTCCAGTCCGCTGAAAGCGCAGATCCGCCAGAATTATCCGCTGCCCAATCTTGACGCCTTCCTGTCCCACGACGCGGCGCTGGCCTGGCTCATCAATACCTGAGGCCCAGGCGAAACGGGCCGGGCACTCGCCCGACCCGCCCGCCCGATCATGCCCGATCAATGGTTGTCGCGCGGCAGCCCCTGGGTCTGGGCGATACGCTGATACTTCTCCGCGCCCTCCAGGATCGCGCCGGTCGACATCTGACCGACCACCGAGCGCTGGATTTCCTGCCACGGGGTCTGCGACGCGGGGTATTTATACCCGCCCGCCGCCGCCAGCACCTTGCGACGCTCGGCCAATTCTTCCTCGGAGATGAGGATGTTGGCGGTGCCCTTGTTCAGGTCGATCCGCACCCGGTCGCCGGTCTGGATCAGCGCCAGGCCACCCATCGCCGCCGCCTCGGGACTGGCGTTGAGGATCGAGGGCGATCCGCTGGTGCCCGACTGACGCCCGTCACCGATACAGGGCAGCGAGTGGATGCCCTCGGTGATCAGATACGCCGGCGGGCGCATGTTGACGACTTCCGCCGCACCCGGATAGCCGATCGGCCCCGCGCCGCGCATGAACAGCAGGGTCTGCGGCGTGATGCCGGTCGCGGGATCGTCGATGCGGTGGTGATAATCCTCCGGCCCGTCGAACACGACCGCCGGCCCCTCGAACGCGTCGGGATCGTCCGGGTTGGACAGATAACGTTCGCGGAACTCGGGCGAGATCACGCTGGTCTTCATCACGGCGGCGTCGAACAGATTGCCCGACAGGACGATGAAGCCCGCTTCCTCCACCAGCGGCTGGTCGAACGGGCGGATGACCTTCTCGTCCTCGATCGCCTTGCCACGGCAATTCTCGCCCATGGTCTTGCCATTGACGGTCATCGCGTCCTCGTGGATCAGCCCCTGCTCGATCAACTGGTTGACCACGGCGGGGACGCCGCCCGCGCGGTAATAATCCTCGCCCAGATACTCGCCCGCCGGTTGCAGGTTCACCAGCAGCGGGATCTTGTGCCCCTCGGTCTCCCAGTCCTGCACGGGCAGGTCGACGCCGATGTGACGCGCGATGGCGGCCAGGTGGATCGGCGCGTTGGTCGAGCCGCCGATGGCCGAGTTGACCTTGATCGCGTTGTGGAACGCCTCCCTGGTCAGGATGTCGGAGGGCTTCAGATCCTCATGTACCATCTCGACGATGCGCTTGCCGGTCAGGTACGCGACCTCCTGGCGGTCACGGTAGGGCGCGGGGATCGCGGCCGAGCCGGGCAGCGACATGCCCAGCGCTTCGGCCAGGGAGTTCATCGTGGTCGCCGTGCCCATGGTGTTGCAATAGCCGGTCGACGGCGCCGAGGAGGCGACCAGGCGGATGAACTCCGCATCGTCGATCTCGCCCGCCGCCAGCATCTGGCGCGCCTTCCACACGATCGTGCCCGAGCCGGTCCGCTCGCCCTTGTGCCAGCCGTTGAGCATCGGCCCCACCGACAGCGCGATCGCGGGAATGTTGACGGTGGCGGCGGCCATCAGCGCGGCCGGGGTCGTCTTGTCGCAACCGATGGTCAGCACCACCGCATCGAGCGGATAGCCGTACAGCACCTCGACCAGACCCAGATAGGCCAGGTTGCGGTCGAGGCCCGCCGTCGGGCGCTTGCCGGTTTCCTGGATCGGGTGGACCGGGAATTCCAGGACGATGCCGCCCATTTCCCGCACGCCTTCGCGCACCCGCTCCGCCAGCACCAGATGGTGGCGGTTGCAGGGCGACAGGTCGGAACCCGTCTGCGCGATGCCGATGATCGGCTTGCCCGACTGAAGCTCCTCCAGCGACAGGCCGAAGTTCAGATAGCGCTCCAGATAGAGCGCGGTCATGTCGATATTATCGGGGTTATCGAACCAGGCGCGGCTGCGCAGTTTGGGCGTGTCGGTCATGTCAGGCTTTCGGTCAGCGAACGGTGGAGAAGCGATAGATCATGGTATGCCGGTAAGGCTTGCCGGGATCGACGCGGGGCGAGACGAAGTCGGGCTTGTTGGGCGAATCCGGGAATTTCTGCGGCTCCAGCGCGATGCCGTCGCCCATGCGGTACAGATGCCCCTGCTTGCCGACATAGGTGCCGTCCAGGAAATTGCCCGTGTAAAATTGCACGCCCGGCTCGGTCGACAGCACTTCGAGCACGCGGCCCGAGGCGGGGTCCTCCAGCCGCGCGGCAAGCTGCGGCGTGGCGGTCAGCCCCTTGTCGAGCGCGAAATTATGGTCATAGCCCTGGCCATAGCGGATCTGCTGGTCGTTGCCGTCGCGAATGCCATCCGCCACCACGCGCGGCTGACGGAAGTCGAAGACGGTGCCCGCGACCGGCCTGCGCTCGCCGGTCGGGATCAGCTTGGCATCGACCGGGGTATAGGCGGCGGCCGGGATGGTCAGCCTGTGATAGGTCGCGCCCAGCGGCGACCCCTCGCCGTTCAGGTTGAAGATCGCATGGTTCGTCATGTTGACGACGGTCGGCTTGTCGGTCTTCGCCTCGAACGCGATGGTCAGCGAGCCCGCCTCGTCCAGCGAATAGGTGACGGTCGCATCGACCTTGCCGGGATAGCCCTGGTCGCCGTCCGGGCTGGTCAGCGCCATCACGACGCTGGCGGTCGGGCCGTCCTTCATCGAGACGATGCGCCACAGATGCTTGTCGAAGCCCTTGGTGCCGCCATGAAGCGAATTGGTCTTGTCGTTCAGCGTCAGCTGATAGGGCCGCCCGTCGAGCGAGAAGCGACCGCCGCCGATGCGGTTGGCGAAGCGCCCCACCGTCACGCCGAAGAAATTCGGATGGTTCACATAATCCTCGGCCTTGTCATAGCCGAGCAGGACGTCGGCCAGCTTGCCGTCGCGATCGGGCGCCATCACCGACTGGAGCGTCGCGCCGTACGTCAGGACGCGCGCCGACAGCCCGGCCTTGTTGGTCAGGGTCACCGATTCGACGCCCGCGCCCTCGACCGAATAACCGGCGGGCGCACGCTTTGCCTCGCTCGCCAGAGCGGCCGTGGAAGTCATTGCGGAGGTTACCGCTACCAAAGTAAGAAAGGTCTTGATTGACGCCCTAGACATGCCTCATCCCTCCGTCGCCAGACGCCATTGACGCGCCTTTTGCGTCACTATAGTCAGACAAAATATCAGGAGCAAGCCGGTCGGCGAACAGTTTTTCGCGCCAGGTCGGACCGAAAGAGAGGAATGCAATGGCCGTACCCGTTACGTCACGCGCCACTGGCGCACCGGTCGGGGGAGGAGGGGCGACCAGCTACGGACCAGCACTGGCCCTGCTCGCCAGCCTTTTCTTCATGTGGGGCTTCATCACCGTCCTCAACGACATTCTGATTCCCCATCTGAAGGCTGTTTTCGATCTCAACTATACCCAGTCGCTGCTGATCCAGTTCGTCTGGTTCATCGCCTATGGCGTCGCCTCCTTTCCGTCGGCCAAGTTGATCGAACGGATCGGCTATAAGCGCTCGATGGTGGTCGGACTGCTCATCATGGCGGTCGGCGCGGTTGGCTTTGTCCCGGCGTCGGAATTCGCCTCCTACGGCTTCTTCCTGACCGCGCTGTTCGTTCTCGCTTGCGGGATCACCCTGCTTCAGGTCGCGGCCAACCCCTATGTCGCCGTGATCGGGCCGCCCAGCACGGCGTCGTTCCGGCTCAATCTGGTGCAGGCCTTCAACTCGCTTGGCACCTTCGTCGCCCCGACCTTCGGCGCGATGCTCATCCTGTCGCGTTCGGCCTCCGGCACGGCAGAGGGTGGCGAGGTCAAGCTCACCGCCGCGCAGAAGCTGGCCGATGCGCAATCGGTGCAGATACCCTATCTGCTCATCGCGGCCGTGCTGGTCATCATCGCGGTCATCATCGGCCGGTTCAAGCTTCCCAATCTCGGTTCCGCGACCAGCCGGATGGCAGCGACCGAACGGCATCGGCATTCGCTCTGGAAGCACCGGAACCTGGTCTTCGGCGTGCCGGCGATCGGCCTGTACGTCCTGGCGGAAATCTGCGTCGGGTCGCTGCTCATCAGCTTCATCCAGCAGCCGAACATCGCCAATCTCAGCGCATCCGAAGCCAGCCATTATCTCACCCTGCTCTGGGGTGGCATGATGGTCGGACGTTTCCTGGGCGCGTTCATCATGCGCTATGTCGCCCCCGCCCGCCTGCTGGCCTTCAACGCCCTGGTCGCGACCATTCTGGTGATGACGGCGGTGCTGGGCAGCGGCCATCTGGCGATGTGGGCACTGGTCCTGGTGGGGTTGTTCCACTCGATCATGTTCCCGACCATCTTCACGCTGGGCATCAAGGGGCTCGGCCCGCTGACCGAAGAAGGTTCGGGGCTTTTGGTGATGGCGATCGCCGGCGGCGCACTGGCGACCGTCCAGGCGTGGATCGCCGATCACCATGGGTTGAGCATCTCGTTCCTCATTCCGGCGGTCTGCGAACTCTACATCCTGTTCTACGCGGTGTGGGGGTCGAAGCCGACCAACGCCTTCCCCGACGAAGACGCAGGGTAATCCCACCCGCTCCGGCGGAATGACGGACAAGGGCGGTGCCGCAAGGTGCCGCCCTTTCCTTATGGGACCGACCAGGTTTCCTCCCCTGCAAGGGGAAATGGATATCCCCACCCTTTCGCTACTTGGCATCCTTTGGTAATGTTACACCGTAACACTAAGGGTGATGATGGCAGGCGTGATCCAGACCATAGAATGTGAAGCTCCCCGAACGAACCCGGCCTTGCCCGATCATGTCAGGATGGGCGACGACGCCGAAATCCTCCACGCGATCGACGAAGACGCCGTGACGCTGGCGGTCTGGCAACGTCCCTCCCCTCTGCCGGGCCCGGAGCTGGGCGACTTCCCGGCCATCCGCTTTGCCAGCAACATGCGGTCGGTGGCCCACGGGATCGCCGACGCGCTGGCCGCCCTGCCGCCGCAGGACTGGCATCATCGGCTCGCCGCCGATGTCCAGCATCTCGCACAGCTTTATGGCGCGCTGACCGGCGATGACCGGGTGGAGGTGCGCATCGAGCGGGTGACCGGCAATGGCTGCTGGAAATTCCATGCCGATTACGTCGCGCTCCGCCTGATCACCACCTATTGCGGGCGCGCGACCCAGTGGCTGCCGCACGGCGCATCCGACGATACCGCGCCTCACGCCCTGTCGACGGGCGATGTCGGCCTGTTCAAGGGGCGCGAGCGGGCGGGCGACCGGGCGATCATCCACCGATCGCCGCCGATCGCGGGGTCCGGCGAAGACCGGTTGCTGCTGGTCATCGATGCGCCCTGGCCGGAGGATGACGCATGACCAGCCTCGCCTTACCCCAAAGCGCGAGCCGGACGATCGCGCCTCCTGCCGCCGCGACCGCGCGGCTGGCCAGCATCGACGCGGTGCGCGGGCTGGTGATGGTCATCATGCTGCTCGACCATGTCCGCGACACCTTCTGCACCCATTGGCAGGTCGGCGATCCGATGGATGCGCGGATCGTCGCGCCCGCCTTGTTCTTCAGCCGGACGCTTGCCTCGATCTGTGCGCCGACCTTCATCGCGCTGACCGGGCTGTCGGCCTGGCTCTATGGCCAGACGCACAGCCGGGCGGAGACCAGCCGCTTCCTCCTGACGCGCGGCGCCTTTCTGATGCTGTTGGAGGTGACGCTGGTCGGCTTCGGCTGGTCGGCCAAGTTCCCGCCCGAGACCATCTGGTTGCAGGTCATCTGGGCGATCGGGCTGTGCATGATCGCGCTCGCCGGGCTGATCCATCTGCCGCGCATCGCGATCGCCGCGATCGGGCTGGCGATCGTGGCAGGGCATAATCTGCTCGACCCCATCGCCTTCGCGCCGGACAGCCCCTGGTTCGCCATCTGGGCGCTGGTGCACAAGCGGACCGCGTTCGAATGGATGGGGATCACGATCAAGACGACCTATCCCGTCCTGGCGTGGATCGGAGTGATCGCGCTGGGCTATGCGGTCGGCCCGTGGTTCCGGCACGCGGCGGAGGAACGGCGGCGCTGGTTCGCCGCGCTGGGGGTTGGATTGCTGCTGGGCTTCGTCCTACTGCGGACCATCAACGGCTATGGCGATGCGCCCTGGGCGCCGGTGGCGGGCGACACGCTGCGCAGCGTGATGAGCTACCTGGCGCTGACCAAATATCCGCCCTCGCTGCTGTTCCTGATGGCGACGCTGGGTGTCGCGGCGCTACTGCTCGCGCTGTTCGAGGGACGCACCGGCCCCGTCGCCCGCGCGCTGACCGTGATGGGCGGCGCGCCGATGGCCTTCTATCTGCTGCACATCTATGTCTTGCGCATGCTGTATCTGGGCGCGGTGGCGATCTGGGGTACCAATCAGGGGACGGTGTTCGGCCTGTCCTCGGTCGGGGCGATGTGGCTGATGTATCTGCTGCTCCTCGTGCCGCTCTATTTCCCGACCAAATGGTTCGCCGAGTTGAAGCGCCGCCGTCGCGACCTTCGCTGGCTGCGGTACTTCTAGAACCAGGTCCGGATACCCAGTGCGAGCGCCGCGCCGCCGCCGCTCGCCGGGCCATAGCGTCGCTCCCAACTGACGCCGACATAGGGGGCGAATTCCCGCGCGATCTCGTAGCGGAGTCGCAGGCCCAGTTCGAGATTGGAGACACCCGACGCGATCCCCTGCTCGGGCACGTCCTGGGCGGCGAAGTTCATCTCCACCCGGGGCTGAAGGATCGCGCGCTGGGTGATGCGTTGATCGATCCAGGCTTCGGCCCGTGCCAGCACCTCGCCCTTGTCGGACAGGAACAGCGCCCCCTCCACGTCGAACCAATAGGGGGCGAGCCCCTCGATTCCGAGTACGGCATAGGTCCGCCGAGCGCCCGCCCCGACATCCTGCCGCAGACCCGCCTGAAGGTTCCAATAGGGATCGATCGCCCGCGCATAGAGCGCCTGGACCTCCGCCGCGCCGATCCGGTCGCCCAGCCCGCCTTCGCCCTCGCTCTTGATCACCAGCCGGTCGATGTCGCCGCCGAACCAGCCCTCCCCGTCCCAGCGATAGCTCTCGCGGCCATCGCGTATCTGCACTTCGGCCAGATTGAACAGGATCTGCAAGAAGCGCATGCCGCCATGCTCCATCCGCATCCGGCGATCGGCGACGGCCATCGCGGCGGGATCGTAGAAGCGGTCGGCGGCACGGTCGCTCGGCGGTGGGGGCGGCGGGGCGGCGCCGACGGGCTCCTGCCCGTTTGACATGCCCGGCATGGCGGCATGATCCATCGCCATGCCGCCGCCCGCCGTCGGTTGGCAATGTCCCATCGCGGCGTGCTCGGGTGGGCAGGCTTGCGGGGCCGACGCCTCGGGCATCGACGCCATGCCCGGCATCGCGTCATTCCCCATGGCGTCCTGGGCTTGGGACGGCGTCTCCGCTCGGCAATGGCCCATCGCGGCGTGCTCAGGTGGACAGGCTTGCGCGGCCGACGCCTCGGGCATCGACGCCATGCCCGGCATCGCGTCATGTGCCTTGGTGTCATCGGCTTGAGGCGCGGGCGGCGGCGTCATTTGGCAATGCCCCATCGCGGCATGTTCGGGTGAACATGCGCCGGACGGGGCCGAAGGCAACGGGCCGGACGCCGGTCGCTTGGCCGCCTTGCGCTTCGCCGCCTGAGCGGGCTTGGGCTTGGGCTTGGGTTTCGCCATCGGCATGGTCGTGCCCGGCATCGCCATGTCATGATGCTGTGGCTGAGCGAGCAGCAGGGCGAGCAGGATCATGCCGCGCCCTCCTGCTTCGCATCGCGCCGCACCGTGACGACCTGCATCATCCCCGCATGCATGTGATAGAGCAGGTGACAGTGAAAGGCCCAGTCGCCTTCCGCATCGGCGGTCAGGTCGAAGGTCACGGTGCCGCCCGGCGCGACATTGACGGTGTGCTTGCGCGCGGCGTGATCGCCATGCCCCGTCACCAGTTCGAAGAAATGGCCGTGCAGATGGATGGGGTGCGCCATCATCGTGTCGTTGACCAGCGTCACCCGCACCCGCTCGCCCAGCCGGAACGGGATGGGCGCGGTCACGGCGTTCAGCTTCACCCCGTCGAACGCCCACATATAGCGTTCCATATTGCCGGTCAGATGGATGGTCAGCGCGCGCGACGGCACCCGCCGGTCGGGATTGGGCGCGACGCTCATCAGATCGCGATAGGTCAGCACGCGGTGCCCGACATCGCCCAGCCCCTGCGGCGGTTCGCCGGTCCGGTCGACCGGCATCGGTGCGACCGTCTGGACGACGGGCGTGCGCGGCAGACCGGGCGCATTGGCGAAGTCGCGCATGCTGTGCTTCATCGCGCCCTGGGTCATATCACCATGTCCCATATCGCCATGGGCCATGGGCTGGGCGGGCTGGCAATGCCCCATCGCGGCATGTTCGGGTGGGCGCGGTCGAAGGC
>NZ_JALNUR010000054.1 GCF_026540895.1 Sphingomonas sp. GM_Shp_1
GCGGGAGGGGCGTGCTCTTGGCGAGCGGTGTGCGCCGCCGCCCAGTACCGACCTGTGGGTTGGCGGGCCGTTCGTCGTCCAGCACCTCTCCCCTCCCGCAGGCGGGAGGGGTTGGGGGAGGGCAACGGAGCCTCGCAGAGCCCCACACCACTGTTGCACCGCCGCATCGCCCGCCCCGCCAAATCGTGCCGGAACGCAACAAGCACGATGCGTCCGCGTTGCTGGCCTTTTGGGGCCATGCTAGGGCGTCGCGATGATCACAGGGTTGCCACTCATGTCGCCGATGATCCTTCCCATCACCGGCACGATCGCCCGGTCATGAGCATCGCACCGACCGGAAACGCGATCATGGCGAACGACGATGCGCAGCCGCATCATCCGCAGGGCATGGCGCGCCTCGCGCTGGGGGCGATCGGCGTCGTGTTCGGCGATATCGGCACCAGCCCGCTTTATGCGTTCCGCGAAACCTTCGCGAACCCGCACCATCCGCTGCCGCTCGACACGGCGCATATCCTGGGCGTCGTCAGCCTGATCTTCTGGTCGATGATGATCGTCGTGTCGGTCAAATATGTCGCGATCATCATGCGCGCCGACAATAAGGGCGAGGGGGGCAGCCTGGCGCTGCTCGCACTTGTGTCGGGGCAGACCAAGACGCGGCGCTGGTCGCGCGGGATCGTGCTGCTGGGCGTGTTCGCCACCGCGCTCTTCTATGGCGACAGCATGATCACGCCCGCCGTCACCGTGCTCAGCGCGGTCGAGGGCTTGGCGGTCGCCGCGCCCGCATTCGGCGGCTTCGTCCTGCCGATCGCGATCACCATCCTGATCGTGCTGTTCAAGATCCAGCGGTCGGGGACCGAGCGGGTGGGCCTGTTCTTCGGCCCCGTCATGCTCGTCTATTTCGCGTCGATCGCGGTGCTGGGGGTGCTGAGCTTCATCCAGACGCCGGGCGTGCTGTGGGCGCTGTCGCCGCATTATGCGATCCAGTTCTTCTTCATCGACCCGTTGCGCGGTTTCCTGGCGCTAGGCTCGGTGGTGCTGGCGGTGACAGGCGCGGAGGCGCTCTATGCCGATATGGGGCATTTCGGGCGGCGGCCGATCGGCCTGTCGTGGCTGGTCTTCGTGCTCCCCGCGCTGATGCTCAACTATATGGGGCAGGGGGCGCTGCTGTTCCGCGAGGGCGCGGCGGCGCTGGAGAGCCCCTTCTACATGCTGGCGCCCGAAGGGTTGCAGCTGCCGCTCGTCATCCTGGCCACCGCCGCCGCCGTCATCGCCAGCCAGGCGGTGATCACCGGGGCCTTCTCGGTCACGCAACAGGCGATCCAGCTCGGCTTCATGCCGCGTCTGCGGATCGAACATACCTCGGCGGCGACCGCCGGGCAGATCTACATCCCGCTCATCAACTGGATGCTGATGGTGATGGTGATCCTGCTGGTGTTGTTCTTCCGGTCGTCGTCCAACCTGACCTCGGCCTATGGCATCGCGGTGACGGGGGCGATGCTGATCGATACCTGCCTGCTGGGCGTCGCGCTGACCCGGTTGTGGAAGTGGCCGCTCTATGCCGCCGTGCCCTTGCTGGCGCTGTTCTTCCTGGTCGACGGGGCCTATTTCCTCGCCAACCTGACCAAGGTTCCCGCCGGGGGCTGGTTCCCGCTGCTGGTCGGCTTCATCATCTTCACCTTCCTCACCACCTGGTCGACGGGCCGCAAGCTGATGATCCAGCGCCTGCGGGAGGGGACGATGCCGATCCATATCTTCATCGATTCGGCGGCGGGTGCGGCGAGCCGGGTGCCGGGCACCGCGATCTTCATGACCTCCTCGCCCGAGGGGGTGCCGCACGCGCTGCTCCACAATCTGAAGCACAACAAGGTGCTGCACGAGCGGATCATCCTGTTGACCGTCAAGATCGTCAGCCAGCCCTATTGGCCCGAGGATGACCGCGCCAAGCTGGACGATCTGGGGCACGGCTTCCACCGCCTGGTCCTGCGCTTCGGCTTCATGGAGGAGGCCGACGTCCCCGCCGCGCTGAAGCGGGTCGAGATGGCGGGCGGCAGCTTCAAGATGATGGACACCAGCTTCTTCCTGTCGCGCCAGACGCTGCTGGCGGCGGAGCGGCCCGGCATGTCGGTATGGCGCGAAAAGCTGTTCTCCTGGATGCTGCGCAACGCCGAAAGCGCGATGGAGTTCTTCCGCCTGCCGACCAACCGCGTGGTCGAACTGGGCAGCCAGGTGGAAATCTAGCGCGTGTCGTCCGCTCCCGCGCCGATCATCGTCTCCGCCCTGTTCGGGCGGGCGGACCAAAGCTGGTTCGACGGGCTGCGGCGCGAGCATTTCCCGCCCGAGCGCAACGTCCTCGACGCGCATTGCACGCTGTTCCACCATCTGCCCCCCTCGGTCGAGGCGGAATTGAAGCACCGGCTGAACGGCCTGACGCGCGGGCTTCGCGCGCCGGAGGCCCGGGCGGGCGGGGTGATGTCGCTGGGCCGGGGTGTCGCGATCCGGATCGAGTCGCCGGGACTGGTCGCCATCCGTCGCGATCTGGTCGAGGCCTTTGCCGGTCTGCTGACCCCGCAGGATGCGGGCGGATGGCGGCCGCATGTCACCGTCCAGAACAAGGTGACGCCGACCACCGCCAAGCTGCTGCTGCAACAGATGGAGCGCGATTTCCGTCCCCGCGCGGTCGAGCTGATCGGGCTGGGCGCATGGTGGTATCGGGGCGGTCCGTGGGAAATGATCTCGCGTCATTTGTTCGCTTGACGCCCTGAAAACCCCTGTCTATAGGCGCGCCTCCACCGGGTGGAACGCCTAGCATGGCGAAGTAGCTCAGCTGGTTAGAGCAGCGGAATCATAATCCGCGTGTCGGGGGTTCAAGTCCCTCCTTCGCTACCACCCGGTGTATTTTCCCAACATTTCGAAGCGTGTTACGCTCTCCGCGCGTGTCGTGGCCTTCCGTCCGGGAATGGGCTTACTTCTATTGTGGCGGGTGGCGCCCCCAATGGGCGCGCGCTGTCGACTTCCATCCCGTCATGGCGCGCCGCTCGTTCCCGAGATCGTTCTTGCCGCTCCGTAGATTTGATCCGAACCGGATCAAGTTTGGGCGACATGTCGCCCCCTTTAACGTGTTTCGACGGCATGTGACTTGCGGACCTGCGGCCTTTCCATGATCGGCAAATCGGATGATTTGGCCGACCAATTCGGTTCGGAAACCAACCTGCCGCAAGGTATCGTGAGATAAATGTGGTATTCCGATAATTTACGGGCATGCCG
This sequence comes from Sphingomonas sp. GM_Shp_1, assembly GCF_026540895.1. Taxonomy (GTDB): domain Bacteria; phylum Pseudomonadota; class Alphaproteobacteria; order Sphingomonadales; family Sphingomonadaceae; genus Sphingomonas. Next base: position 3,265 of record NZ_JALNUR010000054.1, read on the forward strand.
TTGAGTGCGGCATGGAATCTTGATCCAGGTTGCTGTATCGCTTCGACCGAGACGGATGGCATGTAAGGTTACGAATCGACATGCATTTTAACCGCTCCTTCGCATCTGAAGGATAGGAAATCCCAAAGATTTCAGGGGGGCTTTGGTTCTTACGCCGTGAACGCTGCAGTCTACGCACTGATAGCCAATAGCTGCATGGCAGCGCTGTTCGTCATGACCTATGGCGTGGTGGCCGTGTCCTATCCGCGCCAGCGGGCGGCGGCGTGGTTCATGGGCAGCTACTTTCTGGGGTTCCTGACCCCGGTATGCGAGTTGATGATCCGCTTCACCGATCATGTCCCGATCTTTTCGCTGTTCGGCTATGCGGTGTTCCTGGGCGGTATCCTGATGATGTCGGTGGGGGTGCAGGCCTTTGCCGGGCGACGCCCAAGCTGGCGATTCGCGCTGCTGGTCTGGATCGCCGGGATCGCGCTGCGGCTGGCGATCTGGGGCGGCGCGCGCGGCACCATGCCCTATGAGCTGTTGTTCCAGCTGCCCTTCGCCATCGCGTCGTTCCTGGTGCTATTGGCGGTGCGGTGGATCGGGCAGAAGGGGCCGATCCGTGGTCTGCTGATGGGCATTTTCGGCATCATCTGCGGCCATTTCCTGGCAAAGCCCTTCCTGGCCATTTCGCTGGGCTCGGGCGCTTCGGCCAAGGCCTATGCCAACAGTGTCTACGCCGTGGCGTCGCAGGTTTCGACCGGCGTGCTGCTGGTCGCGGCGGGGCTGTGCCTGATGCTGCTGGTCATCCAAAAGGCCCTGGAGGAGAGCATTCTCGATGCCGAGACCGATCCGCTGACCAAATTGACCAACCGGCGCGGATTGAACCGGATCGCGCCCCGACTGATGGCCGAGGCGGAGCGGGACGGGCGGGGCCTGTATGTGCTGGTGCTCGACCTGGATTACTTCAAGCGGATCAACGATGACTATGGTCATGCGACCGGCGACGCGGTGCTGGTCGCCTTTGCCCGCCTGCTGGAGACGCTGGCGACGCGCGATGTGCTGACCGTGCGCATGGGGGGCGAGGAATTCGCGCTGCTGGTTCCCGATGGGGAAAGCGCGCCGGATGCGATCGACAACCGTGCGACCCGATTGGGTAGGTCGATCCGCGTCGCGCTGGAGTCGTTCATGGACCCGGGCATGCCGCGCTTGACGGTCAGCGGCGGGGTCGTCCGCTATATCAAGGGGGAGACGCTGGAAGGACTGGTCGCGCGCGCGGATCAACTGGCCTATCGCGCGAAGCGGGCGGGGCGCGACCGTATCCTGCACGACCGCAGCGATGTCGTGCCCGAGCGCAACCTCGTCTGGCCCGAAAGCGCGCGCCTCGTCGCGGGATAGATTTTAGAGCAGGATGACATGGAGTCGACCCGAGCCGAGCCCCTCCCCTGAAGGGGAGGGGTGGATCAACCTGATGTCATCCCGCTCCAGTCGAATAACCGGTGAGGATCGTGCGCGACCAGCATCGCGTCGGCGCGGGCCAATGCGATCAGGGTCAGGTCGTGCGCGCGGGCATGGTCGATCGCCAGGCTGGTCGGGGCCGAAATGCCGATCAGCAGGCCGACCCCCGCCACCAGCGCCTTGTCCACCATCTCGTAGCTGATGCGCGAGGTGACGAGGACAAAGTCGGCGCGGCGATCCGGCTCGACCGCCAGTCGTCCCACCAGCTTGTCGAGGGCATTGTGCCGCCCGACATCCTCCGCCGCCGCCAGCACCTGGCCGGTCGCATCGCAGGCGATGGCGGCATGGATCGCGCCGGTCCGGGCGTTGAGCGGCTGATGCGCGCGGATATCGTCCAGCGCGGCGAACAGCGTCGCGGGGGCGACCCGTGGGGCGGGGGGGCGCTTCGTCACCGGACGGGCGATCTGCTCCAGCCCCGACAGCCCGCATAGCCCGCAACTCGTGTCGCTGGTCCGGTGGCGCACCCGATCCTGCATCCGGCCGCGCAGATGCCCGGCAAGGGTGACGCGGACGATCCACCCCGCATCCGCCGCAAAGGGCTCGATGGCGAGGATGTCGCGCGGCGTATCGATCAGCCGCTCGGTCAGGAGGAAGCCGGTGGCGAAATCCTCCAGCCGCTGGGGCGTCATCATCATCACGGCATAGCCGAAACCGTCCACCTCGATCGCGACGGGGCATTCCACCGCGACGGCGCGCTCGATCGGCGACGCTTGCCCGTCCGGGGACAGGCGCAGCAATGTCAGCGGCCGGGTCGGCTCGGCATCGACGTTTACAGGGACGCTCACAGGGCAGCGAGGTCGGCGGGGGTGTTCACATTGGCGATCGGCTCGGGCGAGGGGACCGGAAGCGCCCCGATCGCGCGGGTCCAGCCGCGCACCGACCGATCGTGCCCCAGCGACAGATGCGCCATCAGATGCGCGCCCAGCGCGGCGGGCCATAGCCCCAGCACCGGCGCGTCCTGACAATAGCTGGGCTCGCGCCGCAATATTGCCTGGATCAGCCCGTCCGGCAGGCGCGGCATGTCGCATCCGATCGTCAGCACGCAGCGAAAGCCGTTGGCGGCGGCATAATCCAGTGCCCCGGCGATGCCGCCCAAGGGGCCCAGGTCGGGCTCGGGCATGTCGGGCACGCCGTCATCTCCGCCCACCTGCACCACATGCGTGCAATAGGGGGCGATGGTGGCGCGGGCATGCGCCACCAATGTCCGGTTGCCGAACATGGCGACCGCCTTGTTCGATCCGAAGCGCGACGATCGCCCCCCGGCCAGTACGGCTCCCAATATGCTCATGACCGCCTTCTCATGCCTGGGCGCGCACTTTCACCGGTACGGACTTGCCCGCGGGCACATGGCTTTCCAGTGCATGATGTTCCAGCGGGATCAGATAGTTGAGCTCCGGGTAATAGCCGCCGATGCAGCCTTCCGGGATGTTGTACTCGACCACCCGCAGCCCCTCGACCACGCGGTGCTCGCCGTCATCGGCATCGCCCTCCAGCGCGATGGTCTGGCCATCGGTCAGGCCGAGTTTGGCGATGTCGGCCTTGTTCATCATCGCGACCATGCGCGTCCCGCTGATCCCCCGGAAGCGATCGTCATAACCATAGATGGTCGTGTTGAACTGGTCGTTGGAGCGCAGCGTGATCAGCCGCATCCGGCCCTCGGCGGGGGTGATACCGGAAGCGTCCATCGCGCGCGGTACGTTGAACTCGGCCTTGCCGCTCTCGGTTTCCCATTGGCGGTGCGAGGCGGGATTGCCCTTCCAGAAGCCGCCCGGCTCGAACAGGCGTTCGTTGAAATTGGCGAACTTGTCCGGGTAGACATTCTCGATGGCGATGCGGACCTGAGCATAATCGCCGACCCATTCGTCCCACGGGACGTTGGGATTGGGCTCCAGCACCGCCTTGGCGATGCCCGCGACGATGGCGGGTTCGGACAGGAGCGTATCAGCGGCGGGCGTCGCCTTGCCGACCGAGCCGTAGATATGGCTGAACGAATCCTCCATCGACACCGCCTGGCGACCGCCCTTTTGCATATCGGTCTCCAGCCGCCCCAGGCAGGGGAGGATGTAGCTTTCCTCGCCCGGCACCAGATGGCTCTTGTTGAGCTTGGTGGCGATATGGACGGTGATGGGCAGCTTGCTCCAGGCCGCCTTCATCTTGGCATGTTCGGGCGTTGCACGCAGGAAGTTGCCGCCAAGCTGGACGAAGCCCTGGGCGGTCCCCGCGATGATCTGGCGGCAGGCCTCGACCGTGTCCCAGCCATCCTCGGTCGGCGGCTCGAACTCGAAGAGTTCCTTCAATCGTTCGACGGGGGCGAGTTCGGTCTTCTCGGTGATGCCGACGGTCCGCTGGCCCTGCACATTGCTGTGCCCGCGCACCGGGCCCGGCCCCGCGCCCTCGCGGCCGATATTGCCGCGCAGCAGGAGCAGGTTGACGATCATGTGCAGCGCGTCGATGCCATAGCGGTGCTGGGTGATGCCCATGCCATAGACCGCGATCACGCGTTCGGATTTCATATAGACGCGCGCGGCCTGCTCGATCGCGTCGCGGGTCAGGCCGGAGTCGCGGATGATCTCGCTCCACGCGGCGTTGCGGCAGTAATGGGCGAAATCCTCGAACCGGGTCGTGTGCTGTTCGATGAAGTGATGGTCGAGGATGCGCTTCGTCCCCTTGGCGACCGCGCGGTCGTCTTCCTCGATCACCAGCTTGCAGATGCCGGTCAGCGCGGCGATGTCGCCGCCCGCCTTCACCTGATGATACTGGCTGGAGATGTCGGTCGAGCTGCCGGTCAGCATCTGCACCGGGTTCTGCGGCGAGGCGAAGCGCTCCCATCCGCGCTCGCGCAAGGGATTGAAGGTCACGATCTCCACCCCGCGCTTGGCGCAGGCCTGGAGGTTGTGGAGCATCCGGGGGGCGTTGGTCGCGACATTCTGCCCGAAGGAGAAGATCGCGTCGCACTTGTCGTAATCCTCCATCTGGATCGTCGCGACGGGCGATCCGATGGCGGACTTGAGGCCGACCGAGGTCGTCTCATGGCACATGTTCGAGCTGTCGGGCAGGTTCTGCTGCCCCCACATCCGCGCGAACAGCGAGTACATGAACGAGGTTTCGAGGGAGGCGCGGCCCGAGGCGTAGAGGACGACCTTGGTCGGATCGCACGTCTTCAGCTTCCGCCCGATCGCGGCGAAGGCATCGTCCCAACTGACCGCGACATATTTGTCCGTCGCGCGGTCATAGCGCATCGGATGGGTCAGGCGGCCCGCCTGTTCCAGGTCATGGTCGGGCCAGGCCTCCAATTCGGTGACCGTGTGCCGGGCGAAGAAGTCCGGCGTGACGCGAAGGGAGCTGAGTTCCCAGGCGGTCGCCTTCGCGCCATTCTCGCAGAATTCGGCGATGTGCGGCTTGGCGGGCTTGCCCCAGGCGCAGCTCACGCACATCACCCCGCCGGGCTTGTTCTGGCGACGTAGCGTGTCGAGCGTTTCCGGCCCCAGCCCCTCCTTGGGCAGGATCTTGGCCATGCCCTTCATCGAACCCCAACCGCCGGCGGGGGCGGTATATTCGGTGATCTTCACATCGTCGTCGTCGCGCATCGGGCAAATCTCCACTCGAAACGCTGAACGAAGCAAGCGCCGAATGGCCGCATGAGAAGCAGTTCATTTTTGTCGCTCGTGTGACTATCTAGGGCGCAAACATGCTTCACAGGATTCCGACATGACCACCCACGCCACCCGCATGCTCATCCTCGGTTCCGGCCCCGCCGGACTGTCCGCCGCCATTTATGGCGCGCGGGCGGGGATGCGGCCGATCGTGGTGCAGGGCATCCAGCCGGGCGGTCAGCTGACCACCACCACCGATGTCGAGAATTACCCCGGTTTCGCCGATGTGATCCAGGGCCCCTGGCTGATGGAGCAAATGCAGAAGCAGGCCGAGCATGTCGGCGCGCGGATGATGTGGGACACGATCACCGAGGTCGACCTGACCAGCCGTCCGTTCCGCCTGATCGGTGACGGCGGCGACGTCTATGAGGGCGAGGTGCTGGTCATCGCGACCGGCGCTCAGGCCAAGTGGCTGGGCCTCGACAGCGAGGACGCGATGAAGGGCAAGGGCGTGTCGGCCTGCGCGACCTGCGATGGCTTCTTCTATCGCGGCAAGAAGGTGGCGGTGATCGGCGGCGGCAATACTGCGGTCGAGGAGGCGCTGTACCTGACCAACCATTCGGACGACGTGACGCTGATCCACCGCCGTGATTCGCTGCGCGCCGAGCGTATCCTTCAGGAGCGGCTGTTCGCCCATCCGAACGTGAAGGTCCTCTGGAACAAGGAAGTCCGCGAGTTCGTCGACGGCGGCGGCAATGCGGGCCTCATCGCGCTGGACCTGCTCGACACCGTCACCGGCGAGCATAGCCGCCTGGACGTCGAGGGTGGCTTCGTCGCGATCGGTCACCACCCGGCGACCGAGCTGTTCCGGGGGCATCTGGAGCTGGATTCGGACGGCTATATCGCGGTCGAGACGGGTTCGACCCGTACCAGCGTGCCGGGCGTGTTCGCCTGCGGCGACGTGGCGGACAAGGTCTATCGCCAGGCGGTGACGGCGGCGGGCACCGGCTGCATGGCCGCGCTGGACGCCGAGCGTTTCCTGGCGGCGGCGGAGTTCGAGGACATGGCCAAGGCGGCGGAGTAGAATCCTCCCAATTCCTCCCCTGTAAGGGGAGGTGGCGCGCGAAGCGCGTCGGAGGGGTGTCCCGCTATCTATAGGGGCGACACCCCTCCGTCAGGCCTGACGGCCTGACACCTCCCCTTGCAGGGGAGGAATCATCGTCAACTCAGCCGGTCGATCGCTTCGGGCGTCAGCGATCCCGGAATGATCATCACCGGCACCGGCAGCGCGCCGGCATCGGTGCCGGCGAAATGGCTCACCAGCTTGCCCGGTGCGCCGCTGGCCGCCGCGCCCAGCACCAGCGCGGCGATGTCGGGATTGGCGGCGATGATCTCGCGGATCACCTTCGGCCCGTCGCCCTCGCGCACCGTGATCGAGGGGCGCAGGCCCGATTCGTCCAATATGGTGCCAGCCGCACTGGCGAGCAGCGCCTCGGCCTGCTGGCGCGCCTCGTCCTCGATCGTTGCCTGCACGCCGCCGAACGCGATGAACTCCTGCGGGGGCAGCATGGTCAGGATTTCCACCCCGCCGCCGGTCTTCACCGCCCGCCTTGCCGCGAAGCGCAGGGCGATTTTCGACTCCGGGCTATCGTCGATCACGACCAGATAGATACGCATGGCGGCCCCCTTTTTGTCTCCGACCGATGCCGTGACATAGTATTTCGTGCAAGGCCATGACTTGACCAAGCGCCATTCGGGCGCAAGAGACGGGCCGCTACGGAATTGGTTTGCCCCGAGAGGACCTCCATGTCGATCGAGATCAAGATGCCCGCGCTGTCGCCGACCATGGAGGAAGGCACGCTGGCCAAATGGCTGGTGAAGGAAGGCGATACCGTGAAGTCCGGCGACATCATGGCCGAGATCGAAACCGACAAGGCGACGATGGAATTCGAAGCCGTCGACGAGGGCGTGATCGCCAAGATCCTCGTGTCCGAAGGTTCGGACAATGTGAAGGTCGGCACCGTCATCGCGATCCTGGCCGAAGAGGGCGAGGATGCTTCGTCGGTCCAGGCCCCGACCAAGTCGGAAACCCCGGCTCCCGCCAAGCCGATGCCGACCGACCCCACCGATCCCAACAAGACCGGCAGCGAGGCGAAGCCCGCCGAGCGCACGGTCGAGCAGGCTGAGGATCACGGCAAGCCTGCCGATTCGGGCAGCAAGGCTGGCAACGGCCGCGCGATCGCCAGCCCGCTGGCGCGCCGCATCGCTTCGCAAAAGGGCCTCGACCTGTCCGCGCTGACCGGCTCGGGCCCGAACGGCCGCATCGTGAAGGCCGACGTCGAGAATGCGCAGCCGGGCCAGGCCAAGGCCGCTCCGGTCTCCGCTTCTGCTCCGGCCGAAACCGCTGCCGCTCCGGCCGCGCCGAAGCCCGCCCAGGTGCCGGATATACCGCACGAGGCGTCGAAGCTGTCCAACATGCGCAAGACCATCGCGCGCCGCCTGACCGAATCGAAGCAACAGGTGCCGCACATCTATCTGACGGTGGACGTGCGCCTCGACGCGCTGCTCAAGCTGCGTGGCGAATTGAACGCCGGTCTCGAATCGCGCGGCGTGAAGCTGTCGGTCAACGACATGCTGATCAAGGCGCTTGGCGTCGCGCTGATGGCTGTCCCGAAGTGCAACGTCATGTTCACCCCGGACCAGCTCATCAGCTTCAAGCGCGCCGACATCTCGGTCGCGGTGTCGACGCCTGCTGGCCTGATTACCCCGATTGTGTCGGAGGCCGATACCCGCTCGCTGTCGTCCATCTCGACCACGATGAAGGACCTGGCCACCCGCGCTCGCGACAACAAGTTGCAGCCGCATGAATTCCAGGGCGGCACCGCCTCGATCTCGAACATGGGCATGTTCGGCATCAAGCAGTTCGAGGCGGTCATCAACCCGCCCCAGGGCATGATCCTGGCGATCGGCGCGGGCGAGAAGCGCCCCTATATCGTCGACGACCAACTGGGTGTGGCGACCGTCATGTCGGCGACCGGCAGCTTCGACCACCGCGCCATCGACGGTGCCGACGGTGCCGAGCTGATGAAGGTGTTCAAGGAGCTGGTCGAGCGTCCGCTCGCCATGCTCGCCTAAGCGCGTCGGGGGCGGCGTCGTGCGGGTTCGGACCGAGCTGTTCTATATCGGCCTGGGGCTGGTGGCGGCGCTCGTCATGACCTGGGCCGCCGCCTGGGCCTATCCGCTGGCCCGCACCGAAATCTGGTGGTGCGGGGCAGGGGCGATGATCGCGACGCTGGCGATGGGCATTGGCCCGCTCCACCGCGCCCGCATCGCCGATCGCATGGCACGGAGGCATTCGGAACAATGAGCACGCTGCCCGAACAGAACCCTACCATCCGCGTCACCGCCATGCCGTCCGACGCCAATCCGTATGGCGATATCTTCGGCGGCTGGCTGATGGGGCAGATGGACTTGGCGGCGGGCTCGGTGGCGTCGCGCCACTCGGGCGGCCGCGCGGTCACCATCGCGGCGGAGGGCATGAAGTTCCACGCCCCCGTGCTCGTTGGTGATGAAGTGTCGGTCTATGCGACGCTGGTCCGCGTCGGCAACACGTCGATGACCATCGAGGTCGAGGCCTGGCGCCGCGCCCGCCACATGGAGGACGCGACCAAGGTCACGCAGGCGCGCTTCGTGTTCGTCGCGACCGACAAGGACCGCAAGCCGCGCACCGTTCCGCCGATGGCCCCGGCCGAAGACTGAAATTTACTTGGGGGCGAACCCCACGCACCGCCAAGGCGCGCGTTCAGAAGGAAGAGCAAAGTGGCTGACACTTACGACCTTATCGTCCTCGGCTCCGGCCCCGGCGGCTATGTCGCGGCGATCCGCGCGAGCCAGCTTGGCCTGAAGGTCGCGATCGTCGAGCGCGAGCGGCTGGGCGGCATCTGCCTCAACTGGGGCTGTATCCCGACCAAGGCGCTGCTGCGCTCGGCCGAAGTCTATCATTACATGACCCATGCCGCGCAGTACGGCCTGTCGGTCGAAAAGCCCTCGTTCAGCCTGGAGAAGGTGGTCGATCGCAGCCGCAAGGTGGCGGGCCAGCTCAATGCCGGCGTCAAGGGCCTGATGAAGAAGAACAAGGTCGCCGTCCATGAGGGCGTCGGCACCATCACGGGTAAGGGCAAGCTGTCGGTCGTCCAGGGCGACAAGACCACCGAGCTGACCGCCAAGCACATCATCGTCGCCACCGGCGCGCGGGCCCGCGACCTGCCCTTCGCCAAGGCGGACGGCGAGCGGATCTGGACCTATCGCCATGCGATGGTGCCGCCCGCCATGCCGACCAAGCTGCTGGTCATCGGCTCGGGCGCGATCGGCGTCGAGTTCGCCAGCTTCTACAACGACATGGGTGCGGAAGTGACCATCGTCGAGATGCTCGACCGGATCATGCCGGTCGAGGATGCCGAAGTCAGCGAGTTCATGACCAAGCAGCTGACCAAGTTCGGCATGACCATCAAGACCAAGACCGGCCTGGAAAAACTGGAGGCGACCGCGTCGGGCGTGAAGGCCCAGATCAAGGGCCCGGACGGCAAGGTCGAGACCGCCGAGTTCAGCCACGCGATCGTCGCCATCGGCATCGTTCCCAACACCGAGAATATCGGTCTGGAGAAGCTGGGCATCGCCACCGATCGCGGCCACATCAAGACCGACGGCTATGGCCGCACCAATGTCGACGGCATCTGGGCGATCGGCGACGTGACCGGCGCACCCTGGCTGGCGCACAAGGCGAGCCATGAGGGCGTGATCGCCGCCGAGGCCATTGCGCAGGCGCTGGGCAACAAGGATGTCCACCCCCACGCGATGGACAAGGGCAATATCCCGGGTTGCACCTATTCGCGTCCTCAGGTCGCGTCGGTCGGCCTGACCGAAGCGAAGGCCAAGGAAGCCGGTTACGAGGTCAAGGTCGGCAAGTTCCCCTTCATCGGCAACGGCAAGGCGATCGCGCTGGGCGAGGCGGAAGGTTTCGTGAAGACGGTATTCGACGCCAAGACCGGCGAGTTGCTCGGCGCGCACATGGTCGGCGCGGAGGTGACCGAGATGATCCAGGGCTATGTCGTCGCCCGCCAGCTGGAGACGACCGAGGCCGAGCTGATGGAAACGGTGTTCGCGCACCCGACCATCTCGGAATCCATGCATGAGTCGGTGCTGGCCGCTTACGGGCGCGCGCTGCACATCTGATTGCTGCTTAATCTGACTTGGGAAAAGGGGCTCGCGGTGGCGGGCCCCTTTTTCGTAGGGGGATTTCCTTGGCCTTCGACTTCGCTCAGGCTGAACGGCTCGAGGGAGATCGAGAAATATCCCAGCCTCCGTTCAGCCTGAGCGAAGTCGAAGGCTATGTCGGTCACCCTGCCAAGAGCAAAGCGTCAAAGCTCCGCGATCACCGCAACACTCTCGCGCAAGGTCGCGAAATCCGCCTCCAGCAGGCCCATCGTCACATCGAAGATGGTCCGCGCATCGAGCCCGGCGGAGGGTAGATCGAAGCCGATCACCGCATCGGTCACGACGGTCACGGCAAAGCCCAGATCGCTGGCCGAGCGCACGGTCGAGTTGACGCAGAACCCCGCCACCGCGCCGACGACGTACAGATGCGCGATGCCCCGCTCGCGCAAATGGGTTTCCAGCGACGTGCTGGGGAAGGCGGAGGAGGTGGTCTTCACCAGCACCGTCTCGCCCGGCCACTCCCGCGCACAGGGCATCGGCGGATATCCCGGCGCATCGGGGTGCAGGGGCGAGGCGGGATCGGACTCGGCATGGCGGATATGGATCACCGGGCGTCCCGCGTCGCGGAAAGCGGCGGCCAGCGCTTCGATGGCGGTGGGCGCACCCCCATTGACGTGCGGCCGCCCGTCCTCGATCCGCTGTTGCATCGCCATCTGCATGTCGATGATCATAAGCGCGGTGTCGTTGTCCAAGGCCTGTCCCCCTATTGGCCGAGCGATGTTAGGGCTAATCGACATTCATGCTACTTCTTCTTCCCTCTCCCCTCCATGAGGGGCGAGGGAAAGAACGGCATATCTGAACCTCGATCGGGGCTAGCCGGAGCGGGGCGTTCGGGCCAGCCCATAACGCAAAGGTCATGCCGGCCGATCGGCATCGCCATGCCGCGATGCACCGCATTCCGCTTGCGAAACATCCGCTTTTGGCCGCATCGGTCGCGTCCGTCATGACCCGAGCCCTTAGCCACCGCCTGCGCATCGTCGTCGCCACGCTGGTCCTGTTCGGGCTCAGCATGCTGATCTTCGCGCCCGGCTATGTCGAATATGACAGCGTCGGCCAATATGGTCAGGCGCTGAGCGGTCAGTATGATGACTGGCATCCGCCGGTGATGGCGCGGCTCTGGTCGCTGTTCGTCGGCCATGGCGCCGGACCGATGCTGGCGCTGCAAATGGCGGGCTGGTGGCTGGGGCTGGGCGGCGTGGCGGCGGCGATCGTCGACCGGCGGCCGCGTGCGGCGCTGATGGTGCTGGCGATCGGGCTGGTGCCGCCCTGGCTCGGCTGGCAGGTCACCGTCCTGAAGGACGCGCAGATGACCGGCGCGGCGCTCGCCGCCATCGGGATCATCGGCTGGTGGCGGTTGCGCGAGCGAAGCGTCCCGCCTGCGGCCTGGATGGCGGCGGGGCTGCTGCTCACCTATGCCGCGCTGGTCCGGGCCAATGCGGTCTTCGCCATCGCGCCGCTCGTCGCGCTTCTCGTCGCCGCGCGCTGGCGGAGCCGGATCGCGATCGTCATCGGGCTGACGTTGGCGACGCTCATTCTGTCACCGGTCGTGAACCATCGCCTGCTGGGGGCGAAGGATAGCGGCGTCGCGCGGACCCAGGCGCTGTACGACCTGGCGGGGATCGCGGTGCAGGTGGGCGACGACCCGAGACTGGGCCTGAGCGCCACGGAGATTGCGGCGATCGCCGCGAAGCGATGCGTGAAGCCATTCTTCTGGGACCCGTTGGGCGAGCCGACCCGGTGCGGTACCGTGCTCCAGAGGTTCGAAGCCACGCCCCCGGGCCGCATCTATGCCCGGCTGGCCCCCGCCATCGTGCATCATCCGGCCGCCTATGCCGAACAGAGGCTGGGGCATGCGAATTCGACATGGCGGCTATGGGTGCCCGCGCGCTGGCCCGGCGCCAGTCCGCCCGAGGCGAGCGAGCCCAATGATCTCGGCCTGACGCAGCCGGGGCGTGTCGCCCTGACGTGGCAGCGCATGGCGGGGCAGTGGGTGGACGTGCCCGTCATGTGG
>NZ_JALNUR010000055.1 GCF_026540895.1 Sphingomonas sp. GM_Shp_1
CAGACCCCGCATTTGTGGAAGCGCCCCACCCCCGGCCCCTCCCCTGAAGGGAGGGGTGGATCAACCTGATGTCATCCCGCTCTAGGACCGACCAACATTCGCCCATTCCTCCCCTGTAAGGGGAGGTGGCAGGCCGAAGGCCTGACGGAGGGGTGTCGCGCTTTCGATAGGGAGTGGCAGGTCGGATTGCCCCCGGCAATCCTCGAACCCGCGGGGCGGGTTCGACCCGCCACTCCCCTCCACCATGCTACACATGGTCCCCCCTTGCAGGGGAGGAATGATGAATCTTCCGCCTGAATGTCGATCGGTCCTTGGCGATCCTCATCCCTCAGCGGAATACAAAGAACGCCCCGCCGGGCTTCCAGTCGATCCGCTTGATCCAGACCGAGGCGGCGGGCTGACCATCGGCGGCGATGGCGGGCCGGAACCTGGCTCGCTTCGTTGCCGCTTCGCAGGTCGCGTCTTGGAACGCCTTGTCGCCCCCGGCCTTGGTCACTTCGCATTTCTGGACGTTGCCGTCCGTCCCGACCAACAGGCGAATGATGACGGCACCGCCCATGCCCATCTGGCTCAATCCCGCCGGATAGTCGTCGGGCCGGAACCAGCTGACGGGGCTCTCGACCGGCTCCGGCGAGCTCTTCAACTGGCGTTGCTGAACCGGATCGAGTCCCCAGGAGGCGATCAGATTGTCCGAACATTTGTCGAGCGCGGCGAGCGCATTCGCCATCGACCCCAGATCCAGCCGGATGGCGTAGCGTCGCACGAAATTGATGCCCAGCATGGTCGGCTTCCCCGCCGCGACATCCCCGCGCAGCGCCTTGGGTAGATCGACATCAGTACTGAAACGAAGCGTGGCGGGCGCGTTACGCATCGCCGCAAAGCCCTGCGCCCGCATCCCGGGCACTTCGGCGACGGTCGATGTCGACACGGACACCGCCTGTTTCTCGTCGGTTGCGGGAATATGCGGCCCGGCCAGCGCCATTTCCAACCGGTCCAGGACGTCATAGCGCGCGATCTGGAGCAGAATCTGCTCCTTGCCCTCGCCGAACGTCCGCAACAGGCGGCATTCGGTCGGCGCGTAATCCATATTCCATTTGGACGTCGGCGCCATGGGAGGCTTGGGCTCCGCAGCGAAGAGCATGGACGATGGCATCATCCCCAACATCGCCGCGCCCCCGGCGAGTGCCAAAGCCATTCGACCGCGCATCATTCCCCTCTCCCTCGGTTCGACCGGACCGGCCGATCGCCCGGCAGGATGCCATGACCCTTCCCACGGCCCAACGATATTGTGAAGCACTCGGCCTTTTCCGCTGGCGCCCTGTCCCCACCATACCAATCTAAGGCTTGGCTTTGGGGGCCCGCTTTGTCTAACGCCGTGGGTGAACCCCGTTGGGGACGCATGAAAGGAACAAGCATCATGGCTGCCGACTGGTCGACGATCGAATCGCTTCCGCAGACCCCGCTTCTCGATCTTTTCGCGAATGATCCCAACCGGCTGGCGTCGCTCAGCCTCGACGTGGCGGGCATCCATTTCGACTGGTCCAAGACCCATCTGACTCCGCAAGCCATTGCCGCCTTCGCCGAACTCGCCAAGGCCAAGGGGCTGGCCGCCAAGCGTGACGCGCTGTTCGGCGGCGAGGTCGTCAACGTCACCGAGGGCCGCGCGGTCGAGCACACCGCCGAGCGTGGCGAGGGCAAGGCCGAGAGCGTCGCCACCGCGCGCCAGTCGCATGCCCGGATGCGCGCGCTGATCGACGCGATCGAGGCCGAGGCGCTGGGGCCGATCCGCCATGTCCTGCACATCGGTATCGGCGGATCGGCGCTGGGCCCCGACCTGCTGGTCGACGCGCTGGGCCGCGACACCGACCGGTACGACGTTGCGATCGTGTCGAACGTCGATGGCGTCGCGCTGGAGGAGGTGTTCAAGCGCTTCGATCCGGCCGCCACGCTGCTGGTCATCGCGTCCAAGACCTTCACCACCACCGAGACGATGCTCAACGCCACCTCGGCGCTGCAATGGATGACCGAGCACGGGGTCGAGGATCCCTATGGCAAGGTGATCGCGCTGACCGCCAACCCGGCCAAGGCGGTCGAATGGGGCGTGGACGAGACGCGCATCCTGTCCTTCGCCGAGTCGGTCGGCGGTCGTTACTCGCTCTGGTCGACCATCGGCTTCCCCGCCGCACTGGGCCTGGGCTGGGATGCGTTCGAGGAATTGCTGGAGGGCGCGGCCGAGATGGATCGGCATTTCCGCCTGACCGACCTGTCGCAGAACGCCCCCGCGCTCGCCGCCTTTGCCGACCTCTATTACACCCAGGTCCGCCATGCCGAGACGCGCGCGCCCTTCGCCTATGACGAGCGTCTGCGTCTCCTGCCCTCCTATCTCCAGCAGTTGGAGATGGAATCGAACGGCAAGGGCGTGACCGTCGATGGCCAGCCCGTCGGCCGTCCCACCGCCGCGATCACCTGGGGCGGGGTGGGCACGGATGCGCAGCATGCGGTGTTCCAGCTGCTCCATCAGGGCACGCATCTGGTGCCGGTCGAGTTCATCGCGGTCATCGAGCCCGGCGACGTGCTGAGCGACGATCATCACCGCCAGTTGCTGCTCAACGCCTTTGCGCAGGGTGCGGCGCTGATGAAGGGCAAGCAGACCGACGATCCCGCGCGCAGCTATTCGGGCGACCGCCCGTCCTCGACCATCCTGCTCGACACGCTCGACCCGCGCACGCTGGGCGCGCTGATCGCATTCTACGAGCACCGGGTGTTCGTGAACGGCGTGCTGCTGGGCATCAATAGCTTCGACCAGTTCGGCGTCGAGCTGGGCAAGGAAATGGCCAAGGCGGCGGATCAGGGCGGTCAGGCGTTCGACCCCTCGACCGAGGACCTGATCCAGCGGGCGTTCGGCGCGTAAAATCCTCCCCGCTCGCGGGGAGGGGGACCAGCCGCAGGCTGGTGGAGGGGGCGTGCCGCAAAGGGTGACCTGTATGGAAGCCCCCCTCCACCGCCGCTTCGCGGCGGTCCCCCTCCCCGTACCGGGGAGGATCGAAGTTTCCACTTACTGTCAGGGGGACGCTGAACTTGGCTCGGCGTCCCCCGTTGTGCTTTTAGAGGGGCCTGTCGTCCCCTATTCCCCGGAGAAATCGTTCCCATGGCTGAGTATGACTATGACCTGTTCGTCATCGGGGCGGGCTCCGGCGGCACGCGGGCGTCGCGGGTCGCGGCGGCGCATGGCGCGCGCGTGGCGGTGGCCGAGGAATACCGCGTCGGTGGCACCTGCGTCATCCGGGGCTGCGTGCCGAAGAAGCTGCTCGTCTATGGCGCGCATTTCGCCGAGGATCTGAAGGATGCGCGCCGCTTCGGCTGGCAGGTGCCCAGCGACTGCGAATTCTCATGGGAGACGCTGCGCGACAACGTCCTGGCCGAAGTCGACCGGCTGAACGGCGCCTATAAGAAGACGCTGGAGAGCCACGATGTCGAGATCATCGACCAGCGCGCCACCGTCACCGGACCGCACAGCGTCCGCCTGGCCGATGGGACCGAGAAGACCGCCGAGCGTATCCTAATCGCGGTCGGCGCGCACCCCGCCGTCCCCTCCTGCCCCGGCCATGAGCATGGCATCACCTCCAACGAGGCCTTCCATCTCGACAGCATCCCGAAACGGGTGCTGATCGCGGGCGCGGGCTATATCGCCAACGAGTTCGCGGGCGTCTTCCACCAGTTCGGCGCGCATGTGACGCTGATCAACCGCAGCAAGGAGATCCTGCGCGGCTATGACCTGACCATTCGCGACCGGCTGCTCCAGATTTCGATGATGAAGGGGATCGAGTTCCGCTTCGACGCGACGTTCGAGGGGATCGAGAAGCAGGCGGACGGCTCGCTCAAGGTCTCCATGTCGGGCCATGCCCCGATCGAGGTCGATCTGGTGATGTTCGCGACCGGTCGCGTGCCCAACACCCATGGCCTGGGGCTGGAAACGGCGGGCGTCGAGTTGGACGAGCATGGCGCGGTGAAGGTGGATGAGGACAACCGCTCGACCTGCCCCAGCATCTATGCGGTGGGCGACGTCACCAACCGGGTCCAGTTGACCCCCGTCGCGATCCGCGAGGGACAGGCCTTCGCCGACACCATCTTCGGCAACAAGCCGACCAAGGTCGATTACGAATGCATCCCCGCGGCGGTGTTCAGCCATCCGCCGATGGCGGGCGTCGGCCTGACCGAGGCGCAGGCCAAGCAGAAACTGGGGTCGGTCCGCGTCTATACCTCCGACTTCCGCCCAATGAAGAACGTGCTGGCGGGGCGTGATGAGCGCGCACTCTACAAGATGGTGTGCGACGGCGACACCGACCGGGTCGTCGGGCTGCACATGATCGGCCCCGACGTGCCGGAAATCCTCCAAGCCGCCGCCGTGGCGGTCAAGGCGGGTCTGACGAAGGCGCAGTTCGACGCGACCGTGGCGCTGCACCCGACCATGGCGGAAGAGCTGGTGCTGATGCGCTGAACCCGGCGATATGCCCTGCGACTGTCCCGTCGCAGGGCATATCGTAACATTTCCCGACAAATTGTGTATCGCGCGAAAAGTTATCGCGGCTTAAGCGTTGGAAATTAGAGCGAGATGACAGAGAGTTATCCGAAACCAAGCCCCTCCTCTTCAGGGGAGGGGTGGGTCTACCTGATGTCATCTCGTTCTAGGCGAAAAGCAGGGCTCGCCATCGCCCTTGCCCCGAATCATCTGGGAATTCGTGATGCGTGATCAGACCATGACGTTCGAACAGGTCATCTCCTATGCGCAGGCCGCGATGGAAGGTGCCGATGCGCTGAAGCTGCCGCTGGCGGGTAATCACATCGCCGCCGGGCTCGACCTTCTGCGTGCCGCCAAGGAGGAATCGGAAAGCCGTCGCGAATCGGCGGCCTGACGAACGGCGACGGCGGGTTCAGTCGCCGGGCGTCTCGTCACCCTCCCCATGCCCGTCGTCCAGCGCGGTGGCGCGGCGATGCGCGGGGCGATCGTTCAGGCGACCGATATAGGCCATGATCGCATCGGTCTTCGGCACCAGCCCGAACTGGGTGAACCACATCATCTGCGACCCGACATAGACATCCGCCGCCGTGAACCGGTCGCCTGCGATGAAGGGCGTGCGCGCCACCGCATCGCCGATGACGCCGACCGCGCGGTCGAAATCGCCATAGCCCGCCATGCGCTGCTGCTCCGGCGTCACCGTCACCCCGAAGGCCCGGTTGGTCACCGCCGCCTCCAGCGGGCCCGCCGCGAAGAACAGCCAGCGATAATAGGCCGCGCGTTCCTCCGGCAGCGGCGCCAGTTCCGCATCGGGAAAGACCTCCGCCAGATAGGCGCAGATCGCCGCCGTCTCGGTCACCACCTGTCCCCGGTGGACGATGGCGGGGACCTTCATCATGGGGTTGATTGCGCGATACGCGTCCGCCTCCATCGTCGTGCCATAGTCGAGCGGCACGACATCATAGGCCGCGCCCGTCTCCTCCAGCATCCACCGGGCGATCCGCCCGCGTGATTGCGGATTGGTGTAGAGGGTCAGGTCGGCGGCCATGTCTGTCTCTCCTGCGATCTCGATTGCTCGGGCGCGGTTATGCCCGGTCCAGGTGACGGTGCAAGAAGGCGGTCGTGCGGTCCCAGGCCTGCTTCGCGGCAACGGCATCATAGCGTTCGGCGGAGCCGTCATTGTTGAACGCATGGTCGACGCCCGGATAGGTGAAGGCCTCGACCGGCTTCCCCGCCGCCCGCAACGCCGCGACCCAGGGTTCGCCGGTCGCGTTCACCCGCGCATCCTTGCCCGCATAATGGAGCATCAGGGGCGCCTGCACCTTGGCGGCCTCCGACGGGGCGGGAGCGGGTCCATAATAGGCGACGCCCGCTGTCAGGGCCGGCCCCGCCGCCACCGCCAGCCGGTTGACGAACGCCCCGCCCCAGCAGAACCCGACCGCGCCGACTCGCCCCGTACCGGCCTTGTCACCGGCGGCATGCGCCATCATCGCCCGCGCCTGGGCCAGCGCCAGGTCATAGTCGAGCGAACCGATCAGCGTGCGCGCCCGATCCTCATCGGCGGGAGTGCCTCCTTGCGGCGCAAGCAAGTCGGGGGCGACGGCATGGAATCCCGCCAGCGCCATGCGCCGCGCGACATCCTCGATATGCGGGGTGAGGCCGCGATTCTCATGAATGACCAGCACCGTGCCCAGCCGCTTCTTCGCTCCCTTGGGCGTCGCGATATAGGCCGCCGAGCGGGCGCCCGCCTCCATGCCCTCGCGCCGGTCGATGCGCAGGCGCGTGTCGTGCGGATCGACGATCGCGGCGGCCGCGGGGCTGGCTGCGATCCCCAGGATCAGGGTCTCGGCCGCCGCCGCCGAGCCCGCCAGCGCGGTCATCTGGCGAAGCAGGGTGCGGCGATCGTGATGCTCATGGGTGAAGGCGTCGTAAATCTGGACGGCCTGGTCGTGCAGCGCATCGGTCATGCGGACTTCCTCCCTTCGGCCTGGTCCGGTGGTGCGCCGTGACGCGGATGATGGCCGTTGGGGGAGTGTAAACGGCGTGGGATCAGAGGGCTAGTGCGGGATTGGGGGACAGGGATTCCCGTGGCCTTCGACTTCGCTCAGGCTGAACGGCGGTTTTGGAGTGTGGATGTTTGGCGAAAGGCGGCTGGTCTAGAGCGGGATGACATGGGGTCGCCCCGAGCCGAGCCCCTCCCCTTCAGGAGCATCAGGTAAACCGCGTCCCACGCGGTTTAGATCAGGCTGGGAGCCTGATCGACCTGATGCTGGGTTGGGGTGGGGCATCGCCCCAGACATCGCATTTGTGGAAGCCCCCCACCCCCGGCCCCTCCCCTGAAGGGGAGGGGTGGATCAACCTGATGTCATCCCGCTCTAGCTTGTCTCCTCCCAACCTCCGTTCAGCCTGAGCGAAGTCGAAGGCCACGCCCCCACCCCAACGAAAAAGGCCGCCCCCTTTCAGGGACGGCCCTTTCCGCAACCGGAAATCGGATCAGGCCCCAAGCGGACTCGGCGAACCGAACGGTCCCGCGCCACGCCGGGTCTTCGGGATCGACGTCCCCGCCTTGGCGATCGGCACGGTCTTCAGCTTGGGATCGTCGCGACCGATATCGTCGCCCGCGATCAGCTTCTTGATCTCGTCACCCGACAGCGTCTCATATTCCAGCAGCGCCCCGGCCAGCAGGTGAAGCTGGTCGACATGCTCGGTCAAGACGTGCTTGGCGCGGTGCAGGCCACCCTCGACGATCGACTTGATCTCGTCGTCGATCAGTTGCGCGGTCTGGTTGGACATGCGCACCGGCTGGCTGGACGAATAGCCCAGGAAGCTCTCGCCTTCCGGCTGGGCATATTCGACCGGACCGACCTTGTCCGACATGCCCCATTTGGTGACCATGTCGCGGGCCAGGCCCGTGGCATATTGGATGTCGCCGCTGGCGCCGCTCGACACCTTCTCATAACCGAAGATGATCTCCTCGGCGACGCGACCGCCCATCGCAACCGCCAGGTTCGCGTACATCTTGTCGCGATGATAGCTGTACGAGTCGCGTTCCGGCAGGCGCATCACCATGCCCAGCGCGCGGCCGCGCGGAATGATCGTCGCCTTGTGGATCGGGTCCGACGCCGGTTCGTGCAGCGCGACGATGGCATGGCCCGCCTCGTGATAGGCGGTCATCCGCTTCTCGTCGTCGGTCATGACCATGGAGCGGCGTTCCGCACCCATCATGACCTTGTCCTTGGCCTCCTCGAACTCGGCGTTCGCGACCAGACGCTTGCCCTTGCGCGCCGCCATCAGCGCCGCTTCGTTGACGAGGTTGGCCAGGTCCGCGCCCGAGAAGCCCGGCGTACCGCGCGCGATGACGCGGGCATCGACGTCGGGGGCCAGCGGCACCTTCTTCATATGGACTTCGAGGATCTTCACGCGGCCATCGATATCCGGGCGCGGCACCACGACCTGGCGATCGAAGCGGCCGGGACGCAGCAGCGCGGGGTCGAGCACGTCGGGACGGTTGGTCGCGGCGATGATGATGATGCCTTCATTGGCCTCGAAACCATCCATCTCGACCAGCAGCTGGTTCAGCGTCTGCTCGCGCTCGTCATTGCCGTTGCCGAGCCCGGCGCCGCGATGACGACCCACCGCGTCGATTTCGTCGATGAAGACGATGCAGGGGGCCGACTTCTTGGCCTGCTCGAACATGTCGCGCACGCGGCTGGCGCCGACGCCGACGAACATCTCGACGAAGTCCGAACCCGAAATGGTGAAGAAGGGCACACCCGCCTCACCCGCGATCGCGCGGGCGAGCAGCGTCTTGCCGGTACCGGGCGAGCCGACCAGCAGCGCGCCCTTCGGGATCTTGCCGCCCAGACGGGCGAACTTCGACGGGTCCTTCAGGAACTCGACGATTTCCTGCAACTCTTCGCGCGCTTCGTCGATGCCGGCCACATCGTCGAAGGTCACCTTGCCTTCCTTCTGGGTCAGCATCCGCGCGCGGCTCTTGCCGAAGCCCATCGCGCCGCTGGCCCCGCCGCCCTTCTGCATCTGGCGCAGCACGAAGAAGGCGATGCCGATGAACAGGATGAAGGGCAGCGAATTGTACAGCATCAGCATCCAGACCGAGGGCGCTTCCTCGGTCTTGGCGGTGAAGGTCACGCCCTGCTTGCGCAGGCGCGGGATCAGCTGCGAATCGGGGACCGGGGTGGTCTTGAACCGCTCACCCGACGACAGCGTACCGGTGATCGTATCGCGCGAGATGGTGGCGGTCTTCACCGTCCCCTCGTCCACCTTATCGAGGAAGGTGGAATATTCGATCTGGTTGCCGCTCTGCGCCGAGGAGCCGGCGCCCGACAGACTGACGAACAGGGCGAGCGCCATCAGGATGCCCACCCAGATCAACAGGCTCTTCATCCAGGGGTTGCCGCCCCCATTGGGATCGGGGCTCTGCTGCTTGTCGTTGTCGTTCATAGGTGCCGGATACCTTTCAGCCACCAAGATAGGCATGGCGAGGTTAATGGCAATGGAACAACGCCGATCAATGTGATCGGTGGGTGATACCATTCCTCCCTGCGCTCAGCGCGGGGAGGGGGACCGCCGCGAAGCGGTGGTGGAGGGGCCGTGGCAGAGACCATTCGCCAGCGCCCCTGCCCCTCCACCATCCTGCGGATGGTCCCCCTCCCCCAGCATAGCTTGGGGAGGAATGGGATCAGCCCGTTTTCCTCGGCGGGGCGGGACGGAAGCGCCAGACGCCGGAGCGGACGCTGGCGATCACACCCGCCTGGGTCGCGCGGCTGCCATGGTGGAGCGCTTCGAGCAGTTTCTCGATATTGCTGCCCTCGGTCCAGGCGGGCGACTCGATCGCGGCGGCGGCGCGGACCGTGCCGATCGCGCGGCGGGCCAGCCTGCGCCCCAGTTCGCGGGGCAGGTCGGCGGCCTGGATGCGGACATTGTCGCCGTCGATCTGCGCCCGCTGATCC
Organism: Sphingomonas sp. GM_Shp_1; assembly: GCF_026540895.1. Lineage (GTDB taxonomy): Bacteria > Pseudomonadota > Alphaproteobacteria > Sphingomonadales > Sphingomonadaceae > Sphingomonas. The sequence goes on from NZ_JALNUR010000055.1 coordinate 9,487, forward strand.
CATAGCCAGTCGACGGTCGCGCGAAGATCGGTGTCCGCCTCCGCCAGTTGCTGCGCCGCGCGCGCCAGTTGCGCCACGCCCAGCCATTCATGGCCGTCGAGCAACTGGCGGAACCGGGTGCGGTCGTGGCGCGGATCGTGATTGGCGGGATCGTCGACGAACGGCGCCTCCGCCCGGCGGACGATCTGGCGCAGTTCGGCGCGACGCCAGTCGAGCAGCGGGCGCAACACCACCGCCCCCGCGATCACCGTCCGCGCACGCACGCCCGACAGGCCCGACAGCCCCGCCCCGCGCGCCGCGCGCATCAGGAAGGTTTCCGCCTGGTCGTCGGCATGATGCGCGGTCAGGATCGCCGCCGCGCCGATCGCTCGCGCCTGTTCGCCGAGCAGCGCATAGCGGGCGTCACGCGCCTTCGCCTGGATGCTGGCGCCCGTGATCGCCTCCGGGGGGCGAAGGCCGTGATGCGGCACGCCCAGCTTCGCACAATGCTCCGCCACCATCCGCACCTCGTCCGCTGCCTCGGGGCGAAGGCCGTGGTCCACCGTCGCCACCGCAATCCGCCCCGGCAGCGCCGCCGCCGCCAGCGTCAGCATCGCCATGCTGTCGGGACCGCCCGACACGGCCAGCAACAGCGGCGCCGGATCGGCGGACGGATCGTGAAGAAGCGTCAGATCGGCGGCGAAGCGCGCAATCTGATCGACGGCCGTGGCATCGGTGGCCATGATGCTCTCAAATCTGGTCAGGGACGCGCGCGCTCTGGCCCTTCCGGAGGACGGGCGCAAGGGATTTTGCGCTCGGGCCGATCGACATTCATGCCACTCCTTCTTCCCTCTCCCCTGGACAGGGGAGAGGGAAGAAGGAGCTTGCCAGCCTGCTGGCTAGCGCAGCTTGGGTGAGGGGTCGAGCGAGCCGCAGGCTCGCGCGCTCTTCGAGCGCAGCACCCCTCACTCAGCTCCGACTAGGCCTTTGCTTTCGCAAAGACCAAGTCTGCGCAACCCTCTCCCCTCTGTGAGGGGCGAGGGAAAAGAAGGGCATATTGGAATGTCGATCCGGCCTAGCCGTCGTCACCGCGCTCCTCGCCCGCAGGGGAGGAATGATCATAGATCACTGGCACTTGGCGGCGGTGCGTCCGGCGGTGATCTGCGACTTCATCGAAGCGGACAGCTTGGCGCCGTACACATCGGACAATTCGTCATAGACCTTACAGGCGTCGGCGGCCTTGTTCAGCTTGGTCAGCGCCTGGCCCAGATAGAGCAGGCTGTCGGGCGCGCGCTCGCCGTCCGGGAATTTCTTGTAATTCTCGTAAAAGGCCATCGACGCCAAACTGGGCTTGCCCGAGTCGAGATAGGTGCGGCCCAGAAGATTCTGCGCATAGCTGGCGCGGCGGCTCTTGGGATAATCCGCGACGACCTTCTTTAACTGCGTCTCCGCCTCGGCATAGCGCTTGGCGGTCCACAGGCGATAACCATAGAGATAGGCGTCTTCCGCCGCATCGCCGGTGGAGGGCTTGTCCACCGCCGCGCCGCCCGTCGCGGGCGCGGTGCTGGCGGTGTCGCCGGTGACGACCGAAGCCGCCGCCGGGCTCTTGCCGCCCGTGGACGCCGCCGGCGCCGCATCGAGCGGCGCGCTCTGCCCGGCGGGCGCGATCGGCGCGGGGCCGGACTCCAGCGCCTTCAGCCGCGCCTCGGTGCCGCGCTTATAGGCGTCGAACTGGTCCTGAAGCTGGCGGGTGCGATAGCCATTCTGTTCGATCTGGCCGGTCAGGCTCGCCATCTGCTCTTCCAGCGAGGTGACGCGCGCGGTCAGGTCGCTCAGCGCGCTCGACGCGGGAACGCCGGGGGCCTGCACCTGGGTCTGCGGCGCGGTGATCTCGGGCTGGACATAGCCGCCCGCGCCGTTCGGAAACACCTTGCGCTGGACCGCGCGCATTTCGCTTTCCAGCTTGCCGACGCGCCCCTCGACATTGGACTGCGCCATGGCGGCGGTCGGCAGGATCGTCAGGGCCGCGATCCCGGCCAGCAACAGATTACGCATCGGTCTCACCCCCGCTGGGCATCATCAAGAAAATAACGGACGCTATCCTGGCCTGTCACGGCTGTCTCCAGCCTGAAGGAACCGGCCCCTTACAGATCCGCCGGAGCCGTATCGCCCGCCTGCTCCGACGAAGGCCGTCGCGCCGACCGCTCGCGCGCCGCGCTGCGGCTCGTGCCGGTCGCCGCCGTCGTGGCGGACGGTGCGGGCGCGCCGGCCAGTCGCGCCGCGATCGAGGCGGGGTCGAGCCGCACATCCTTGATCGCCCGCGATCCGTCGCCCAGCGGCGGCAGCTCCTTGCCGTCCAGCGTCACGCCCAGCTTGTCGGGACGCCCCACATTGAGCAGCGGCCCCTTGGCATTGGCGGGCACTTCATATTGCTCGCCGGGCTTCAGCGTGCCCATCTTCAGCGTGACATTGTCCGCATCATAGACACGCAACCAGACCTCGCCCTTGGCGGTCAACACCACCTTGCCCGCCGTCACCGGGGTCGGGCTGGGCGCCGGGGCGACTGCGGCCTCGGTCGTGTTGGTCAGCGGGGTGGCGGCGGGCACCTCCTGCGCGGTGCGGTCGCGGCGGAACAGGTCGGTGCCGTACCACAACCCCGCGATGATCAGCAGCGCCAGCGCCAGCCCGACCCCGACGATTGCCAGCCCGCGCGAGGGAACGCGGGCGGGGTCGGCGATATCCTGCGGCACATATTCGGTGGTGCGGCGACCCAGCCGGTCGACATCGGCGCGCACCGCCTGCGCGATCGCCACCTCGTCCGCGCCGACGGCACGGGCATAGGCCTTGGCGAAACCGACCGCATAGGTGGCCGACGGCAGGCTCTGATAATCGGATGCCTCGATCGCCGCGAGATGGCGACTGGGGATGCGGGTGCGAGCCCCGATATCGCCCAGCGAAAGCCCCTGCGCCTCACGCGCCGTGCGCAGGACGTCACCGGCGCGGGCAGGTGCCGCCGGTGCGGCATCGTGGCCGGGATTGACCTCGTCCATTCTCAACTCCGAAGTGACCATGGCCCACCCCATGATCGCGGTCGTTCTTTCAGAGCCCCGTGCTCAAGTCAACGCGGGGCCCCGGCCTGATTTAGGCCAATTCCACACCGTTCGTCGCAGCCCAGGCACCAAGCGCCCCGCGCATGTCGCGCACGGGATGGGCCAGCAGCCGCGCCATCTCCCCGGCGATCGCCGAACGGTCGAGCGAGCGGATCATCGCCTTGACCGGACCCACCGCGGCAGGCGTGATCGACAGGCGTTCGATGCCCAGTCCGATCAACGCCATCGCCTCCAGCGGACGCCCGCCCATTTCGCCGCAGACCGCCACCGGCACCTCGGCCGCACGCGCGGGCTCGACCACTCGGCGCAGGAAGCGCAGGATCGACGGGCTGAGCCAGTCGTAACGCTCGGCCAGCTTCGGATTGGCGCGGTCGGCGGCGAAGAGGAACTGGGTCAGGTCGTTGGTGCCGATCGACAGGAAATCGACGTTCGGCAGGATCAGGTCGAGCTGCTCGGCCAGCGCCGGCACCTCCAGCATCGCGCCATAGCGCATCTCGAGCGGCAGGCGGCGTCCGCGCGAGCCGAGCCAGGCCCGCTGCGCCTCGAACAGCGCCTTGGCCTCGTCGAACTCCCACGCCTCCGACACCATCGGGAACATGATGTGGAGCGTCCGCCCCGCCCCCGCCTCGATCAGCGCGCGGGCCTGCGCCTTCATCAGTCCTTCGCGTTCCAGCGCCAGGCGAAGCGCGCGCCAGCCCATTGCCGGATTTTCCTCGTCGTGATCGGCGGTGTTGAGATAGGGCAGCGCCTTGTCCCCGCCGATATCGATGGTGCGGAAGATCACCGGCCGGTCGCCCGCCGCCTCCATCACGTCGCGATACAGCCGCTGCTGCCGCTCGCGCTGGGGCAGGGTCGCGGACACCAGGAACTGGAATTCGGTGCGGAACAGCCCGATCCCGTCCGCCCCCGTCGTGTCGAGCGCGGCGGCATCGTCGCGAAGCCCCGCATTGACCATCAGGGTAATGCGGTGGCCGTCCTTGGTCACCGGCGGCACGTCGCGCAGCGCCGCGAAGGCCGCGCGCCGCTTCTGACGCAGCGCCAGCTTGGCCTCGAACGCCTCCTCCATCGCGGAGGTGGGCCGCACGAGCACGCTGCCTTCGGTCACGTCGAGCAGCAACTGGTCGCCCTCGGCGATCTGGCGGCGCACGTCACTGACCCGGCCCAGCACCGGCACCCCCATGGCGCGCGCGACGATGATGACATGGGCGGTCAGCGATCCTTCCTCCAGGATCACCCCCTTCAACCGCCGCCGGTCATATTCCAGCAGCTCGGCAGGCCCCAGATTGCGCGCGATCAGGATCGTGTCCTGCCGCAGGCCCAGTTGCGCCGCCGTGCCCATCTGGCCCGACACGATGCGGAGCAGCCGGTTGGACAGGTCCTCCAGATCGTGCATCCGGTCGGCGAGCAGCGGATCGTCGATCTGGCGCATCCGCTGGCGGGTACGCTGCTGCACCCGCTCGATCGCGGCCTCGGCGGTCAGGCCGCTGTCGATCGCCTCGTTGATCCGCCGCGCCCAACCCTCGTCATAGGCGAACATCTTATAGGTCTCGATGACCTCGACATGCTCGCCCGCGACGCCGAACTCGGCCTCGCGCGCCATGCGGTCGATCTGTTCGCGCATCTTGTCGAAGGCGGCATAGACGCGGCGACGCTCGGCATCGATATCCTCGGCCACCGTATGCTCGATGACGATGCGCGGCTGGTGATAGACGGCGAAACCGCTGCCCATGCCGTCGACCAGCTTCTGGCCGCTCAAGCGGATCGAGGCGGTCATCTGCGGCCGCGCGCCCGCCGCCGCCGCCGCATCGATCAGCCCCGCATTGGCGATCAGTTCGGACAGGACCATCGCGACGGTCTGAAGCGCCTCGATCTCGACATCGGCATATTTGCGCGGGTCGGTATGCTGGACCGCCAATACGCCCACCGCCCGCTCGCGCCGGATGATCGGCACGCCCGCGAAGCTGTGGAACCGGTCCTCGCCCGTCTCGGGCTTATAGGCGAAGTCGGGGTGGCTGGCCGCTTCGTCCAGGTTCAGCACCTCGACATCCTCGGCGATGGTGCCGACCAGCCCCTCGCCCAGCGCCATCTTGGTGACGTGGACCGCCTCCTCGGCCAGCCCGCGAGTCGCGAACAGTTCCAGCACCCCTTCGCGCAGCAGATAGATCGAACACACCTCGCTGCCGATCGCCTCGCCGATGATCTGGACGACCTGGTTCAGCTTGGCTTGGGCGGGGGTGCGCGACGCCATCACGTCGTGCAGACGAACGAGGATCTCGCGGGCGGAGGCGGCGGCCGAAACGGGCATGGCGACAGGGCTAACAGACGGGATGCGGGGGTGTCATGCCCTAATATCGCGGCATCGTGCCTTTTGGCCGTCGGACGACCCAAACAAAGTCGCTGATATGTATCATGTTTCAAATATTTATCAGGAACAGCGGAGGAAACGACCGGTTGGCTCAAGATCAGTCACCGGAGAGCAACATGCCCAAATTCCTAACCC